>NZ_CP094669.1:710000-1384000 GCF_022827545.1 Hymenobacter tibetensis | reverse complement strand
ATTTTGACATAATGAAACTTTCCACAGGATTTTAACTATAAATTACTAGTAAGAAACTTATATTATCACTGTATGAACGTGCTAGAACGCAATAACGTCCACGTAATCGGCCAAGGGCAGCGGACACTTCTGTTCGTGAATGGCTACGGTTGCGACCAAAGCATTTGGCGTTTTGTTTTGCCCGCTCTGTCCAAACAATTCCGGTTGGTGCTTTTCGACCATATCGGAGCTGGCTCCTCTGACGCATCAGATTACGAGCCCGCGAAATACGCCTCGCTCCATGGGTACGCGCAAGACGTGCTGGCCATCTGCGAGGAACTGCAACTAACCAACGTAACGATAGTCGGCCACTCGGTGGGAGCCATGATTGGGATGCTGGCTGCTATCAAAAATCCTAGCCTGTTTCAGCAGCTCTTGTTGCTCTGCCCTTCTCCTTATTACCTCAACGAGCCCGACTATTACGGTGGCTTCGAAAGGGCCGATGTGGAGGCCATGCTTGCATATATGGAAAAGGATTACATGGGCTGGGCCGAGCATTTTGCTCCCTTTCTCATGGGCAACCCTGACCGCCCCTCGTTGGCCGCTGACCTAGCGCACAGCTTTTGCCAGAACGACCCGACTATTGCCAAGGAATTTGCTCGCGTCACGTTTTTGTCTGACAACCGGCTTGATGTAAGCCAGCTGCACACGCCTTGCCTGCTGGTGCAGTGCGCCCAAGACCTGATTGCCCCCTTGGAAGTAGGCAGTTTTTTGCAGGCAGCCATTCCTGGTTCTACGCTCATCACATTGCCGGTTAATGGGCACTGCCCGCACGTAAGCGCCCCGTTTGAGACGCTAGAGGCTATTGAGGCGTTCATGGCAGCGTAGGTTGAGTGGCGGCAGAGCCCTCTATGCCAACGAAGCTTGTATAAGGTGCCATGCCGCTACCCTATGAAAAGATAGAGCAGCCTGCATCCGTCCGCAGATTTTAACGGCTGTACTCGCCCGCAAAAACGACCGTGCTACGCCTCTGCAAATAACCTCCTCCAACAGAAGCTCGTCTAACCGGCTACCACCACACTAGCCGCTACCGACGCATGAGCCTTTGGGAGATTATCAAGCGCCTCTACCCTTACGTCCGGCCCTACCGCCCGCTGGTTATCGGCACGCTGCTGCTGACGCTGATAGGGTCGTTGGCGGCCCAGGTCAACCCGTTTGTGCTGCGCTACACCGTGGACACCGTGCAGGGCCTGCTAAACCAGAACAAGGGCTTGGTGGAGGGCGCCAACCTGCTGTTGCTGGTGAGCGGGCTGCTGTTGGGCAAGGAAATCATCAACACCTTCATCCAGTTCGGGCAGAAGTTTTACGGCGAGAAAATCCGCATCAACGTGTCGAGTACCCTCTCGCAGGATGCGGTACGCAAAATCCTGAGCTACCAGCTCGGCTTCTACTCCGACAATGGCAACCAGACTGGCAAGCTGCAAACCCGCATCGACCGGGGCGTGGAAAGCTTGATGAAACTGGTGCAGAATTTCTTTATCGATATTCTGCCGCTGTTTGCCAACTCGATAGTGGCCCTGATTATCATGTTCACGGCCAACATGTATGTGGGGCTCGTGGCCGTATGCATCATGCCGCTGTATTTCTGGATCAGCTACCGGCAAGCCGACAAACTGAATGGTACTCGCCGAGCTCTGCGCGGCTTGCGCGAAGCCAAAAGCCAAGGCCTCGTCAACCTCATCGACTCGGCAGTGGTCATCAAAAGCTTTGTGCGCGAAGACTACGAGCAGCAAAAACAGGCAGGCGTACAACAACAGCTCCAAGATGCGCAGCTACAAACCCGCAAAACCAACTTCCTCTTCGACGGCCTCAAAACGTTTACCGAGCAGGTAGGCGTGGTGCTCATCATTATTCTCACGGCGTACTTGGTACTGGACCGGCAGATTTCTATTGGGGCCATCATGTTCCATATTCTGCTTTTCAACAACGTGTCGGCGCCCATCCGGCAACTGCACCGCATATACGACGAGATGAACGACGCCCTCACGTATTCCGAAGGCTTCTTTGATATCCTCGACGCGCAAGACGCTGTGGAACCGACTGGCCAGTTGCAACCCGACCACTTGCGCGGCACCTTCGAGATTTGCAACGTTGACTTCACGTATCCCAGTGGCACCCAGGCGCTGCATGATGTCTGCCTAACCATTGAGGCCGGTAAAACTTCGGCCTTAGTGGGCCTAAGCGGCGCCGGCAAGAGCACCATCATCAACTTGCTTTGCAAGTTCTACCAACCCGACCACGGCAAGATGCTCCTTGATGGCAAGCCGCTGGCCGATTACGACACGCACGCCCTGCGCCAACAGATTGGACTGGTGCTCCAGAAAAACCACATCTTCAAGGGCACCATCGAAGAGAATATCCGCTACGGCGTAATGGACGCCACCTTCGAGCAGATTCAAGCTGCTGCCAAGCAGGCCTACCTGCACGAGCAAATTATGCAGTTGCCAAAGCACTATGAAGCCGACGCCCAGCAGCTTTCGGGTGGGCAGCAACAGCGTATTGCCATTGCGCGCTTGTTTCTCAAAAACCCGCCCATCATCTTTCTGGATGAACCCACGGCCTCCCTCGACGCCATTGCCACCGAGCAGATCAAGAATTCCCTCGACGCCATCAAGCAGGGCCGCACCGTAGTTATTATCTCCCACAGCCTCGCTCAGATTGTGGATGCCGACTGCATCTACGTTATGAAGGAAGGCCGCATGGTGGAAAGCGGCACCCATGAGCAGCTTTACGACCTGCGCGGCACCTACCGCGAAATCTTCGACGCTTCGGCCCGCAGCCTCAACATCGAGAAGCTGGCCCGTGTGATGGTAGACGACGAAGACGAGGTAGGCGACACGGCAGCGTAAGAAATGGTGATTGAAATGGCCAGTGAAACACACTGTATAAGTCGTAGTTATTCCGTCGGTGGCGACCTTTGTGCGCCGAGCCGTTCTTATGTCGGCGTGTACCCCTTGTCTTGCCAACAGATGCCCTGCCTCAAACGCGCTGCCTTCTTTGTTTTAGTGCTGCAAGCGGCCTTTGCCAGCGCCCAAAAGCCCGCCTTCACTGCTCACACCATCACGCTGCCCCAAGAAATTGCCGACCGCAACAACCAGTTCTCCGGGCTATTCAGGTACGGCAACCACCTGCTGCTGCTTTCTGAGAGCCGCTTGCAGGAGCGCGCCGAGGCCAAAGTGTACGTCTTGGACATGGCCAGCATCGACGCACAACTAGCGCAGAAGTCGGCAGAAGTGTCTTACAGAAAATACAGCATCCAGAACCTCGACCAGATGAAAGCTCGCATGGACGAGGCCTGCCAGGAGTATGAAGGCTTGGAAGGCCTGACCATGGTTGGCAACACGGCCTACTTCACTGTCGAAACGACCACGCCTTCCGCTTACTGCTACCTGATCAAGGGGCTGCTCAACGAAACCAACGCTACCATCACCATCGACACCACCTATCTGGTGCCGCTCGCCAAACCAGCCCTCACCGACGGGTCCCACATCAGCAACGCGGGGTTTGAGGCCGCCACCGGCTACAACAAAAGCCTGCTGTTTCTTTTCGAGTACAACTACTTCGCGCACGATAACTACGCCTTCCAGCTGCCCGACGCGACCAGCCCCCCCGATATTCCGCAGTACGTGCCAGTGGCCCGCCTCCCCTTCCGCGTAACGGACTTGGTGTACGAAGGCAAAAACCGCTTCACTGCCATCAACTACTTCTACAGCGGCAAAGACGACAGCGTGTACCGCACCCCGGCCAACGACCCGAACACCCGGTTCATCCGCGACGGTGCCAGCTACCAGAATTACTGCCGGCTCATCAGCCTACACTACACAGGCGACAAAGTGAGTTGGAAGCCTCTGTTTGAGCTGCCCAAGGAATACATGGCCTACAACTGGGAAGGATTGGCTGCTTACCAGGGCGGCTATTTTCTAATCAACGACAAGTACGGCCCGTCCAACCAATCGACTTTGCTGTATCTTCAGAAGAAGTAAGGGCTTGCCAGGCTACGGTTTCCGCCAGCTAGAGCGGTTGTACTGCGGTTGCTTGCCAACTACACCGCGCTAAGCCTATTTCGGTTCACAACGGGTTTGCCGCTGTGGTGAAAATGCTTTGGCAAGTGCAGTACAACGTTCTTTTTGCTTGTTATCCAGTCCCGTACCCATGCTTCGCACTTCCCTGTTTGCGCTTTTGCTGTTGGTCTGCCAAGTGGCGCTGGGGCAAACAGCGGTACCGTACGGCAACAACCCCGCTGCTGGCAAGTACGCTACGGTGCGCGGCGTGAAGCTATACTACGAAGCCTACGGTGCTGGCCCACCCCTGCTGCTCTTGCACGGCAACGGCGGCAGCAGCAAGGAATTCGCCAAGACCATTCCCTACTTCGCCAAACACTACCGCGTACTTGCCATGGACAGCCGGGCGCACGGCAAATCCGTGGACCGCGCCGACTCGCTGAGTTTCGAGATGCTAGCCGATGATTGTGCTGCCCTGCTCACCCAGCTACGCCTCGATTCGGCGTACGTGCTCGGGTGGAGCGACGGGGGCATCACGGCGCTGGTGCTGGCGCTGCGGCATCCGCAAAAGGTGAAACGGCTGGCTGCCACCGGCGCCAACCTCTGGCCCGATTCCACGGCCTTAACGCCGGAACTATGGCAACAAATGAAGCGTGGCTACCAAGAAGGCCGCACGCAAACCTTCACCGACGCCGGTCGCAAAAACGACTGGAAGGTGTTTTTGCTTGACTGGCGGCATCCACACATTCCACTATCGGCGCTGGCTAACGTCAAGGCCCCGGCGTTCATTATTGCCGGCGACCGGGACGTGATTCGCCCCGAGCATACGGTGGCTATCTACCAGAATCTGCCCCGCGCGTGGCTCTGGATACTGCCCAACAGCGGCCACGCCACGTTGCACGAGCACGCCAATGAGTTCAACGAAAAGGTGGATACGTTTTTCAAGGCCCGCACCATCTTGCCCCCTTCGCGCTAAACTTCCGGTGCGTGCTTGTCTGGTGTGGCAACCGGGCCCGGCGGCACTTGCACTCAGGCTTGCTCGTGGCAAAGACGCAGCCTACTACAACTCTCAGCGGAGGAGCGCCGTTATTTGCAACCATGTCTGCCTGAACCGGGCGGCATACACCTTTACCTAGTACCCCTCACATGATAGACTCCCTGCGGCGAGGAGACGGAAGCGTATACCTCACCATAGAGTACAACCAAGTCGAAGACTGGATTCATGCCCGTTGGTATGGCCGCCAGACCCTCGGAACCGTAATGGACGGGGGCCTGACGTACCTAGACTTGCTACGACAGACACCTTGCGCCAAGCTACTCAACGACCACCGCGACCTTGTCGGCACTTTCACCGATGCCAACGAATGGATTCAGCAGGTCTGGACGCCGCTCATTATCAAGCAAGGTCTGCGCTTTATCGGGCAGGTGGTGTCGCCGGATATTTTCAGTCAGCTTTCCATCGAAGATTTGAAGTTCCGCATCAGCGACCAGCTGGATATTTATCTCTTCGACACGCTAGAAACCACACAGGACTGGTTACGCGCTCAGCAGTAGTATCCTAAGCAAGCATTGCCTGCGTAGTACGCTCATGGAAACGTACGTTCTTGGCGATATTCACGGCGCATTCAAAGCTCTAGAGCAAGTGTTGGAGCGCAGCCCCTTCCGCCCTGGCATCGACCGGCTTGTTCACTTAGGGGATGTAGCCGATGGCTGGCCCGAAACCCCGCAGTGCGTAGAGCGGCTGCTAGCTATTCCGGGGAGCATCTGGCTGCAAGGCAACCACGACTGGTGGACAGCCGAATGGATGGCCACTCAACCGAAGCTGCTTGACTTAGACAGGAGCTGGTACACCCAAGGCGGAAAGGCCACTTATGAAGCTTACCAACGTCATCCGAGCCAGTACATCCGGCATCATTTCCTTGACTTTTTCTGCCAGCAACTCCCCTATTTTGAAGACGAAGCCGGCAACCTATACGTGCACGCCGGGTATGACCCCACCCTCCCTATTGCCGAGCAAGATCCCTACGACCTTGTTTGGTCGCGCACATTGTGGCGGTATGGGCTAGAAGCTACGGCTTACAACGAATGCTTTATTGGCCACACGCCCACTTGGCCAGCCAGCACAGTCCCTTATCAGCAAGCCAACGTATGGAACCTCGACCAAGGCGCTGCTTACAGCGGCTGCCTGAGTTTGATGAATGTTCGTACCAAGGAATTTGTGCAAAGCGACATTGTGCAGGACCTGTACCCCGGCATCAAAGGGCGTTGAAATATGAAGAGTTGAGCCATGGCTAGCCAACGCCCGGTTCAGGACCGGAGTGCGTTCATATAGTGGCGTCTCCCTCGTTTTGGCTGCTCTTCTTTGGCAATGACAACGACGCAATGAGTGCCTCAGCCTCAACACCACCATTGCTTGTCGGGAGCTGTGTATGTCGGATTTCAGGCACTTAGAGCAGCCCGTTGTTGCCTGTTAGGAATTAGGACTTGGTCGCGTGAGTCCTACTCCTAGCAAGTAGCACAAGCAGTGAGTCTGCTACCACGAGCGGCGTGCTACCGTAGTGTGGTCCTTGTGACAAACAGCCACCTCCATCGTTACTAAATAACAAGGCGCAGCATGTTTTCCTGCTGTGTGTAGCTTCTTACTCCTTTTGCGTCTTTTCTTTGCATAGGATTTACAATATCGTTGCCGGTCAGTAATTGGCTAGGCGCATCAAATTTCATTTAAACAGTCATGACGAAAGCAGCAGATTCTCCTAACACATACAATGGCAAACACTCCCACTTGCCTCTGCTGGACGAAGGCACTGCTATTCCGCGTGTGATTCACCAGACGTTCATGACAAAGAATTTGACGCCTGAGCTACAGAGCAATGTTGAAAATCTAAAAAAAATAAATCCAGGCTGGGAATACATTATTTATGATGATGCTGATATAGTAGAATTCATAAAAGACAATTATGGACCTAAAATACTTGGTTATTACGAACGCATAAACCCTAGGTATGGCGCAGCCCGAGCCGATTTATTTCGCTATTTGCTGTTGTACAAACGCGGTGGCGTGTACTTGGATATTAAAAGCACCTGCCTCCGCCCACTCGATGAGGTGCTGCGTCCAGACGACCGATACATTTTGGCTCAGTGGAAAAACAAGCCGGGTGAACCATACGCCGGCTATGGCCTATCGGCAGAGGTAGCGCACATCGAGGGCGGTGAGTATCAGCAATGGCACGTTATTGCTGCTCCCGGCCACCCGTTCCTGAAGGCAGTGCTGGAATCCGTACTTACCAACATTGATAATTACCGCCCGTGGCTACACGGCACAGGCGGCATAGGAGTATTGAGGCTAACCGGCCCGCTGGCTTACACACTGGCCATTCACCCGTTGCTGCCTACCTCATCCTACCGGGCAGTGGCAAATGAATCTGTTATAGGTCTCGACTATAATATTTACAAGACCGTTTCGCACAAAGTAGTTTACAAAAAGAATTACGCTCTTTTAACTGAAACTATTGTGCACATGAAATGGCAGCATAAACTACCGGCTCAGCTGTACAGTATTGTCAAGAAAAGCAAGCACTTGATTTTCGGCAGATAAGTATCCTGACACCAGTCATATATTTTCCTGCGGGCACGGTATCCTGACGCTTGTTGCGCAATTGCAGCGGGCGTCAGGATACCGTGCCCGCAGAACTATTTTAGAAATAGCCTGCTAAGCAACTGCCGTATATTATTGTTTTTCCAGCAAGTGCCATTTATTAATACTTTTCACCATTTTAAAGGTGTTTAGTGAGTCTAAGAGTTTTTGGTCCCTGGCAGCAATATCGCCTCTCACCAACAGATAATCAGACTTCAACATCATATTCCTTGGGCTCTCCTTGTTGTACATGTAGCCTTGGTAAGGAAGGCCGCCGCTTTCTTTTCTTCTGATCATACCAAATCTATAATCAATTATCCTAGTGGTTGATATGCCCTTGCTTCGCGTGATAAAGTAATTTTGGAAGTGGTCATAAATCATTCTCCCTCTATAATTAGGATCATAGTTCATATAGGAAAGAGTTTTGGTGTTATCCTGCGGCAACACGCTAGAGAAGTTTTCGTTCTCCTGATCAAACTGATAGAAATACTGGCCCCAAAGCGCTAAGTGCACAAATGCAACGAGGGTAGCCGCATAACCGAACAGTTTATTATCCACCTGCGGCACTTTACTTCCAATAAAAATAAGAGCAAACAGCACAATAGTGGAAAACCGCTCATACAGCGGTTCCTGACCAGGAATGCGCTGAGGCAACAGGAAATAGCAGAAGCAGCTTACTGCAAGAAGAATGAAAATATACATCAGCTTTTCATCTACAGCGGGATATAAACTCTGCCTATCTGTAGTTGCTTTAGCGGTGCTGTATTTATATAAAAACACTATAAAGGGAACTAGGATAATGAAAGCCAAAAGGAGAGCTACTATTTTTCCGAGTGGCCCACCAAACAATTGTGCATTATCTGCCACAATAAACTTGGCTCTAACCAAAAACGTCTGTAAGAATTCATGTTGGTAATATTCTTTCATAAACGCCCCGGTGGATGTCTCTTGGGTGGTAAAGCCAGCACTTTTCTCGGCTGATTTTTGCAGAACAAACCACCAGTACACAACCAACAACCCCAACGGCACTGCCGCAAACGAATTCAACACTAGGGCTTTAAAGTCGCTCTTGTATCTATATAATAAAAAGCAACCAACCATCATCATACCAAACAAGGCTACCATAGCGTGCGAGAAATACACGACAAGCAACAGCACAGATATGGCAACCATCTTAATGAGATGATTCGACTTTCTATTAATAGTGCGCAGCCAGAGCCATAGGATCAGTAGTATTACGTTGTTGGCTATGGCATTGCCTGTGAACCCGAAAGTGAGATTGTAATTATAAACTAGAATGAAGGAGATAATTGCAAACCATTTATTCCCTTGTAGCTCCTTGATTATCAGTAGCACTAACACCGGCAGCGTAACAACGAGAACGAGATGCAATACTTTATTAGCAATTTCTACATCACTGAAGATAGGCAGAGAGAAAAAGAATAAATGAAATGTATTGGGATAGAAAAGATAATTTAAAGTGTAATACTGATTGAATTGATTAGAGGTCTCATTGTAATATCTGTAAATAGCGCCTTCTGCCAAGTGGCTAGGCACATCTGCAAATGGAAAAAAATCGATAGTACAAACAATAATTGCGTGCAGGCAGAGTAGAATAAAGAAAAAGAGCCAGAAATTATTAGAGGGTTTCAAAATAAAGAGAAGTATGGTTGGTGTTTTGAAAGTATTTTAACACACAAACGAATTGCAGGGAAGCGTAGTGAATGACACGCCTGCAATGCAGAAAGTGAATTTTAGGGTTATCGGGCTAGTCAACAGCAGCAACAAGGCATAGTGATGAAGTTGCGGTAAGAAGTATTGGGTGGCCTTAACTTTCTGCCTTGGCCCGTTATGGAATGCAAGTCCCTAGCCCTGCGCATGGCACAAGGTTGGTACAGGACCTATTGTCCTGCGGAAGGGCGTTGTCTGTCTGTATTGATAGTGCTGCTAGGCAAGAGGTGGAGCCAAACCTGTAGCAGCGGTGCAATGTACGTATTCCAATTAAAAATTGAACATATCAAGAAGTTTGCACAACCTGTAGTTGCCAAATTAAAATCTATTGCCGCGCATGTAAGCTCGATAATATAAATCCAGCTAGTTGTATTGTATTCTTGCGCTGTTCTTATATCAGCGTCTCTTTGAGGATTTTACGTTGCTTATATAACGATACATCGGCTTTTGCTCGGGCTTGTTAAACAGAAAAGTAGCTTGGCATCGAGTTTTAGGTGGTGACGTAATTTTTCACGTACCGCCGCGTGGTGGGCAAGAATTTCTATCCGTGCCACATAGCGTTACACTCTCAACGACATTTTCTATAGGCGTAAGCTGCCAGGCGAACAGTTCTATAGGCTAGCTACCCTTTTCGGAACAGAAACGAGACTATGCGCGGTACCCCGCTGCGGTTGTCGTCATCGAACCACTCCTGCAGCGCTACACAAGTGAAGTTGTGCTGGCGGGCGTTTTCGGTGTAGTCGGACAAGTGGTGCACGTAGCACTCTAGTTCAAACAAGCCTGTCTCGGTGTCGAAGCGGGCTTTTGTGCCTTGGTATTGTTTGAATGGGTGCAACTCGCCGATGTACAGCAGGCCATTGGGGTGGAGTGCCTGGTAGGCTTGCCCGAAGACGAAGCCGAGGTCTTGGATGTGCTCTAAGATCAGGCTGCACGTTATAAGGTTGGCGGGCTGCTCCACAAAGTGCCACCCGTGCGTGATATCGCCTTGCTTGTAGGTTATAGTAGGCAAGGGCAACTTCGCTTGAGCTTTGGCCATCATTTCGTGCGAGAAGTCTACGGCCGTGACGTGGGTGGCTTTGGAGGCTAGCCACGCGGTATTCTTGCCCGTACCGCAGCCTAGCTCCAGTATTTCCTCAGCAGTAGTGTCGTGCAGCACCGTTTGGATGGCATGTGCCTCTAAGTCGCGCGTTCTGTTACGGACCGTGTCGTAGGTGGCAGCCCAGGCATTGTACGCTTGCTGAATATCCATGATGCTGGCAGCTTTATAAGCTCACTGGTGGGCTGCAAAATAGAAAATTGCCTGCTTACTATATACGCTCGTTCCGCTTGAGCGGGAAGCTGAACTAGTGCTCGTAGGCTTTATTCTCAAAATAACATGTGTATTTATTGAGCTCAGTCGTAAACAGCGCATAAAGCGCAACTACAGCGCCTTTTAATGGCCATCAATGGCTGCAACCCGTTTACATTCTCCATGAAGAACTTCACCGTAGAGCGTTTGTCTTTTGATTCTCTCACTGAGTTGCCCGATTCTTGGCAAAACCAAGACTACAAAGACCTGTTGCGGGAAACCGGCTACGACAATCCCGACGAAATAGAGCCAGCCGAACTCAAAGCCATGTGCCTAATGTCACTGACCGACTTGGAGCCCACTGAAGCGGCGCAACTCGTTCTTGGCTACCTTTTCTCTGAGCAGCTCACTAGTGGTCAAATCGAGAACCTAGCGCACCAGATGCTTACCGAAAAGCTGTGGGAAGAAAACCCTGAGCTGAGCCAGCACCAAGGGTTCTATAAAGCCACCCAACTGCTCTACGAAGCCTACAACGGCAAATTCCCGCGGGCTGAAGCAGTTCAGTTTCAAGTGCAGCTCACCGCGGAAGACGCGGAGAGTATATCCTTGTTCGAAGCGCAACCCGAGGCTCCGCTTCTGCGCCTGCTGGCCCAAGGCATGCCCGATAATACCCTGCTCAAACGCCTTTTCGGAGAGCAGCTAGCAGGCACCAGTTTTCCCGAAGCAAAAGACATTGTGTGGCAGCTTCGCACCGTGAAACAAGAAGCCTCCAGTATCACGCTAGAAGTTGTGAGTTCAGCTTACTGGCTGGACGATTTCAAATACGCAGATTCCTATGAAGCCACCACGCAGGCCGATGCGCTAGTTGAAGAAGAAAACTAACCGCTGTACTCCTAAACACTACATCCTGCTCCGTAGGCCTACCTGGAAGGTGCACTGACAGCAGCAGTACGTCCAGAAGTAAGCCCACGAAGCAGGATGTATGGTGTTCGTAGCTTCCGAAGTTTCGGTTAGCTTACAGTTGGTGGGTTCGGGTTGGTCACGGGTCCGTTGCCGGTCAGTTGGCTCACCATGTCGTCCAGAATGCCTTTGCTGTACCCGATGCGGTTGGCGTACTCCATACAGAGGCCATATTCGCGCGGGTCAATTTCGCCGTCTTGCAACATCATCTGCACCAACGTTTGCAGCTCCAAAGTCCGTTGAATGCCTTCTGATGGCACTATAAAGCTAAGCACCTGCAGGTTGTCAGCAATGGGCTGCACTTCTTTAGCCGACAACCCAAGCCGGTCGCCTATTTGCACCAGAAACTGTCCTTCCTGTTCGTCTAGCTGGCCATCGGCGGCGGCCACCAACATCAGATTCTGAAAGAAAGCCAACTTCTTTTGCTGCGTGTTTAATACGTCTTCGAGGGAATGTTGCGACTGCATAGCGCCGGGGAATTGAGAATGGGAGTTGCTTGATTTATCGATAGTAATTCCATTCAACGGCCCCTTTTCGGGAAGGTTATTGGCTTATAATCTACGGTTGAGATGCGCTACCGCATCCTTCTCCTATAACTGAGCAGCGCCCGTATAGCCTTGGATGAAGTCCAACATCCTGCTGGTTTCAAGCTTCTCCCCCACGGACTTCCCTAAAAACAAGCTCGTTTGTTTAGGCTTTATGTAGCTGAAAGCAGGCACTAAGTAAGTAGCTGCTTGCGCATACCTCCTCTTATTGGCCATATGAAACCATCCTCACTACTCTGCTGGCTAGTAGCGCTGCTTGCCCTAACGCAAGTTGCGCAGGCACGTCCCCTGCGGCCTGGTTTCGAGAAGGCCGAATACTTGGAGCTGTTGCGCTTGCACGCCCGCATGGCCGACACGTCGTTTTTCGGCAAGATTCCGCGTCCTAGCCGATTTCGCAGAGCCTACCGTTCCCCGGTGCTCGGCCTCGACAACAGCTGGGAACTGTGGACCAGCCCCGATTCGGTAGCGGTGGTAAGCATCCGGGGCACCACGGCCAACTCGGTTAGCTGGCTGGAGAATTTCTATGCGGCCATGCTGCCTGCTAAGGGGGAGCTACGCCTTTCGCCGTCCCGCACTTTTCCGTACGAATTGTCTAGCCATCCGCAGGCAGCGGTGCACGCCGGCTGGCTTTTAGGCATGGCTTATCTTTCCGATGGCATTGTGCAGCAGCTTGACTCCTGCTACCGCCGGGGCATTCGGGATGTTGTGGTGATGGGGCATAGCCAGGGAGGTGGCATTGCCTACTTACTTACCTCTCATGTGCGCGCCCTGCAGCGCCAACAAAAGCTTCCCGCTGACATCAGGCTGAAGACCTATTGCAGTGCTGGCCCCAAACCCGGTAACCTCTATTACGCCTACGACTACGAAGCGCAGGCCCAGACCGCGCTAGGGAGTTGGGCCTGCAACGTGGTAAACTCCGCCGACTGGGTGCCAGAAGTACCTATTTCCATCCAGACCATTCAAGACTTCAATCCAACCAATCCTTTTGTAGGCGCCAAGCACACAATTGGTAAGCAGAAGTTTTCTCAGCGCCTGGTGCTACGCTACCTCTACAACCAGTTGGAGCGCCCAACCCGCAAGGCACAACGGGCCTACCAGAAATACCTAGGCACTTTGGTAGGCAAGCAGGTAACCAAGCAATTGCCGGGCTACCAGCCCTCCTCCTATTACCCAAGCAGCCACTACGTGCGGACCGGCTCCACCATTGTTCTAGCCGCCGACAAGCCCTACTACCAACTGTTCCCCGACGAGGAAGGCAAGATCTTCCGCCATCATCTGTTTGAACCCTATTATTACCTGGCCGAGAAGCTGCCTTGAGCAACGTTTGTCTTACCTACCACTGTCTGTACCTGTTTAGCCGTGGTGAAACGGGCATCCTCCGGTGGCTGCGGGGGCAGCAGCAGCAACTGGAGCTGCTTTGCCGGTCCGGTGCACGCGAGTCATAAGAAAGCCGCTGGCAGGTAGCGTCGGCATACGAGTTAGGTCGTAGCGTAGGTCTTGGGCCGGGACATCATACGTAATGCCGTCGTTGAGAAAATGCACGGCCTGCTTCATAACTTCAATCGTAATCCACTCTCCAGCGCAACGGTGGCCAGTAAGAAAGTCGCCGCCCCCCTGCGGGATAAAATCGTAGGCGTTGTCTTGCCAGTGGCGAAACCGGTCGGGCCAGAAAACTTCCGGGTCTTGCCACCACCGCTCGTCGCGGTTGGCGCCGTATACATCCAGCAGCACCATTGTGCCTTTGGGAAAGTGAAAGTCGTGCCACGTGAAATCGTCGCGGACAATGGCTCCTACAAAAGGAGTAAACGGGAAATAGCGCCGCACCTCCTGTACGAACAGTTCGGCGTAGTCTTCCGAGGAATTGCGCAGCCGCTGCCGATACGGTGAATATTCGTGCAAGGCAACCGCAGCGAAGGTGATGTACGTGGCAATAGCCACAATGGGCCGCACCGCATTCATCAGTTCAATAGCAGCCATCTGCACATCCAACAGCTTGCCGTCGGGCTCCCGGTGCCAGGCCACTTTGTAGGCCGCCGTGTCTACTGTGGGTTGTAGCTCGCCAGCGCGAATAGCCCGAATAATACCGCGCATCCATTTCTCCCCACGTATGCGGGCTTGCTTGCCGCGCCAGTGCCGCGGACCAACGCCGCCAAACCCGTCTACCATGTTGCCAAATTCCCGCGCCCTGGTCGGCACTTCTTCGTCCTGCAAGGGCACGCCAGCCCAGGCGCAGGCGGCTCGGCACAATATCTCCTGCACCTCGTTGAACAATACCACCTGCTCTATCTGCTCCCACTTTTGGGCGTACCGTTGCCACTCCTTGGCTAGCAGCCCCATGAGCCGCTGCCGGCTTTCCGGCGTCATCAGCGACATGAATAGCTCTTTGCGGCAACGATGCTCCCCGTTGTCTCGCGTCTGGATAGCATCCACGCCCATCAGGGTGGTTTGCACCCGCCGTGGAATGGCTCCCTTGCGGATGAAGTATTCTGGGTCGTAGAACAGTTCCGCAGCCTCGGGCCCATGCAGGCAGATAGCCTTCATACCCATCAAACGAATCTGGAAAATGTCGGAATCGAACTTCCGGCTGCGGTCATATAAGAAGGTATATCCCTGGCGAAGCACATCTAACGTGCTGTCGAACTTAGGGTCGCGAATGATTTGTGGCATAAGGAAAGGCCGGGTAGCTAGTGAGCCGGCCCCCCTTCCTACGACTTAGCCTCTAGCAGGATGCAGACGAGCTTGGTAACTATAGGCTTTCCCTCTCACTTGGAGGTCACTTTTCGCTTAAAAATAACGGTGTCAGTTAGCCTTCATACCTAGCCTACAGCGTCCTTGCAGAATGCTACAAAACAGGCCGCTTTAGCCCTACTACGCAGAGAATATTGTATTTTGCTGCGCTATCCTGCAAGCCATACAATGCCTTATTTTTCTTCTGTATATGAAGCACAGTTACTTATTAGCATCTAGCCTACTCCTGTTCAGTGCCTGTGGTAAAGACGATGCACCTGAACTCAGCCTGCCCGGCGAGTATCGGGCCGAGAACCGTATTGTAGCCACTGCTATCAACATGTACACTAGCAACGGGCAGGTAAACAACAACACGCTGATAGATAAATTTATCCGCCGACACCAGGTGGGTTCCTACTTCTCGCGCATTGACGTTCCTGTTCCCGCTGGCAATTCTCTTACGCTCTCTATCAGTTCAGACAATAAGGCGACGTTCGTGTCTATGGCGCCTAATGATCCGCGTAGCCCTGACATCCTGAAAGCTGAAATACTATCCCGCTTGCAAGATCATTTTGTACTAGCGGAGTTTGACTCCGTAAACCTAGCTAGTTCTGTGTCTTCAGACCGATGCGAACAATTATCTCGGAATATGATGCTAGAGCTACCCAACAAGCGGTGTCGGGCTCTTCCGCCTGTTACTGGTTTTTCGCAACAGTGCCGATACCGGCCTACCTCAGTGCTGCTTGTCAAGGATGGCAATTTACGGTTGCCCTTCTTCAGCTGGCTGATTAAAAATCAGCAGGGTCTAGGTTATTGTAGTAACGCGTATAACGGCGTGCGAAACATATTTAATACCACTGTCCTTAACCAGCTTCGCACAGGCGACACAATTGTGGTACAAGTGCGAGAAGTCCCTTTTATCAAGCAATAACCTCGCTGACACTTCCACATATTCAAGCATAAAGAAGCCCGACCATCTGGTCGGGCTTTTGCTTTTCATCGAGTTGATGGTTTACGAATTAGACTTCGTAATCAGCTCCACAATTTCCTCGGAAATACCAGTGGTGCTGAAGCCGCCGTCGTGCATGAGGTTTTGCATGGTTACGTAGCGGGTCAAATCCGAAAACAGGCTTACGCAGTAGTCGGCGCAGGCTTCGGCGGGGGCGTTGCCCAGCGGCGAGAGGCGGTCGGCATACTCGTAGAATGCATCGAAGCCACTGATACCGGTACCGGCCGTGGTTTTGGTTGGCGACTGGCTGATGGTGTTCACGCGCACTTTCTTGAGCTTGCCGAGGCGCTGGCCGTAGCTACGCGCAATGCTTTCCAGCACAGCCTTTGCCTGCGACATGTCGGTGTAGTCGAGGAACGCACGCTGGGCCGCAATGTAGCTCAGGGCTACGACCGAGGCCCACTCGTTGAAGGCGTCCTGCTTCTCAGCCACGGCCAGCATCTTATGAAACGACAGCGCCGACACGTCGAGCGTCTTCTGGTACCACTCGTAGTTCAGCTCGCCGTAGTGCTTGCCCTTCCGGATGTTGGCGCTCATACCAATGCTGTGCAGCACGAAGTCGAGCTTGCCGCCTAGGTGCTCTTGGGCGCCGCTGAACAGCTTCTCCAGGTCTTCCATGGAGGTGGCATCAGCCGGAATGATGGGGGCGTTGCACTGCTCGGATAGCTTGTTGATTTCGCCCATGCGCATGGCTAGCGGCGCATTGGTAAGCACAAAGCGGGCTCCTTCGGCGTGGGCTTTGAGCGCCACTTTCCAGGCAATTGATTCTTCGTTGAGCGCGCCGGAAATGATGCCGACCTTGCCAGCTAGTATGTTGTTGGACATATGGGGAAAGAAGTGTTTGAGCAGTTGAGAGTAGTTGGAGTTACAAAAGAGGTAAAAAAATGTCATTCCGGCTGGCCGGAGGAATCCGAATGCGCTTCAAGAGCGACTATTCAGGTTTCTCCGGCCAGCCGGAATGACGTTTCAACTTCTTGCCCTACCCTACCAATTCTTCGCCGCGCATCGCCAACAGCTCGCGGGCACTCTGGAAGGCGTGTTGGCTTGGGTTGGCTCCGGCAATCATATGGGCTATTTCGCTGATACGCTCGTCTAGGTTCAGTTGCCGGATGCAGCTGATGGTCCGGTCGGCACGGTCCTGCTTGTACACGAAGTAATGCGTGTCGCCGGCCGCGGCCATTTGAGGCAGGTGCGAAATGGCAATGAGCTGGTGCTTGTGGGCCATTTGCTGCATCATGCGGCCAACTTTGACGGCAATTTCTCCGGAGATACCCGTATCGATTTCGTCGAATACTATAGTGGGCAAGGCAGTTTTGTCGGCTAGCATGTACTTGATGCACAGCATCAGGCGCGAGAACTCACCGCCCGACGCTGCTTTGCTCAGCGTCTGGGGCTGCGCGCCTTTGTTGGCTGTGAACAGTATGCTGATGATATCCATGCCACTCACAGCCAAGGGTCCCGCTTGGTGGTGTACCACCAGCCGTGAGTTCGGCATGCCCAAGTCGGCTAGCAAGGCCACTAATTCTTTCTCGAATTTTGGGAAGCTCTTGCGCCGAGCTTCCGACAGCCGAGTAGCCAGCTTGGTGGCCGTGGCTAAGGCTCCGTCGGCGTCGCGGCGCAGGCGAGAAATCTGTTTGTCGAGGTTTAGCACCGAACTCACTTTGTCGCGCAATTCGTCGCGAACGGCAAGCAGTGCCACCACGTCACGCACTTGGTGCTTGCGTTGCAAGTTGTAGATGACGTTGAGGCGGCCTTGCAGTTCGTCGATGCGGGCGGGGTCGCCTTCCGTACGACGCTCGGCCGCTTCAGCTTCAGCAGCAATGTCATTTATTTCGATGACGCAGCTGTCGAGGCGTTCCTTTAGGTCGCGGAACGTATCGGCATAGGGTGCTATTTGGCCGAGCAGTGTAGCCGCATCTTTCAGGCTGCTGGTAGCGCAGTATTCGCCCTCACTTAAGCTTTGCAGCGCGTGCGTGAGCTTGAACTTGATTTCCTCGGCGTGTTCGAGCTGCTTCACTTCCTGCTCCAGATCATCCTGCTGTTCGTTGTCGAGGCGAGCCTCTTCCAGCTCATTTAGCAGAAAGCTATGGTAATCCAGCTCCTTGTTGGCCTGCGCTACTTGGTCTTCCAAGGATTTCAGATCAGCTTCCAGCTTACGATACTGCCGATAGGCGCCACTGTATTGGCCCCGCGTGGGCACCAAGCCAGCATACAGGTCCAGCAGGTTTAGCTGAAAAACAGCATCTCCGAGCAGCAGCGTGTCATGCTGGGAGTGAATGTCCATGAGGTTGGCTCCGATGTGGCGCAACGTTTCCAGCGTCACGGGCGTGTCGTTCACAAAGGCCCTGGACTTGCCCGCCGGACTGATTTCGCGGCGTAGTATGCACTGGGTATCGTAGTCGAGATCCTCGGATTCGAATATGTCTTGCAGTTGATAGCTGGAGATATCAAACTGCCCTTCAATCACGCATTTCTTCTCGGTGTCGAAAAGCATGCGGGAGTCGGCGCGGTTGCCGAGCAGCAACCCAATGGCCCCGAGCATAATGGATTTACCGGCGCCAGTTTCGCCGGTTATAATGTTGAGGAGCGCTGAAGGCCGCAGCTCCAGCTGCTCGATTAGAGCGTAATTGCGGATGCGAAGATCAACCAGCATACTATGAAATGAAGGCCCGTATCGGCCGTAGCTGAAAAACAAGAAACCCGCCGCGCTGGAACTTCCAGACAGGACGGGTTTTACAAACCTACTAATTAACTTAGGTTTATGCCAACTATATTCGCATCAAGTTTTTATGAATTCGCAAGCGTGCCATGCCGAGCGAGACAGTAAATTGGGTGAGGGTATTAACTGCCCTGATCCATACTTCTTTGGTGCCGGAATGGCAACAAGCTGCTTACTGTTGCTTCAGCATAGCTTGGTACTTGGACGAGTTGGTAGGATCTACTTCTGTGAGCAGGTTCGCCAGGTTCTGCTTTTGCTGCATATCAGTTCCACTCCGGAATATGTTGGCAATTTCCTCGGCTTTGGTATCGAAGAACGCCCGGGCTAGCAACGTACCCGGCCGACGGGTTGCAGCAACCTGTACGCTCTGTAGCGCCGTGAAAATGCTGGCACGCGCATCTTCGGGCTTTTCAATGAAAATATCGAGCCCTTGGCGGTAATATGCGTAGCTACCGGTGCGTAGCGCTTCTAGCTGGGGGTCTTGCAGGTTGTTGAGCAGCCAGTACCGGTTCCGCGTGTTGCCATCCTTCCAGGCCTCATCCGACTCGTTGGTCACGGTTTGGGAAGAAGCATTTTGCAATACAATGCGCGCTTGGTCGTAGTAAGGCGAGCCGCCCAGACGAGAGAAGCTGTCTTGGTCGAGTCCGATGGCGATGTACGTGTAGAAAGTCAGCAACGACGACAGATTCCCAACGAAGGTGTTTTCCGAGAAGTCAATCGGGTTCTGGGGCGAGTAGTTGAACCTAAAATTGCGGTCCGTGAAGCTTAGCAGGTTGGTCTCGAAACCAGTACCATACACGGGCCGCGTCGTGACGATGCGGGCCGTGGCTATATATTGGCCGTTTTGCGGAATGCCCGTGATGCCAATGAACATCCGCATCTTAATGCGTTCCTCTGGCCGGTACTCCTGGTTGGTGAAGGAGCGAGTGTTCAAAAATGCTTGAATATCCTTCTGCATTTGCTGCACCAACTGCTGGTCCGAAATAGTTACGTTTTCGGTGGTGACGCGCACTTCGGATAGTATCTCCTGGGCTTGGCTGGCAGGGGCCGCAAGCAGGAAAGCTAATACAACTAAAACAGACGACAGCAGGGAGTTACGCTTCACGGGGCAGGCGGGCAAGAACAGCTTGAACAATATCGTGGGCCACGGCGGCTTTCAGCTTCACTTCAAAGATAATCATTTCACCCTGCGCGTCCAGCAGCGTCACTTTGTTGGTGTCGTGGCGGAACCCAGCCCCAGCATCGCGCAGAGAATTAAGAACTACCAGGTTGAAATTCTTGCGGTGGAGCTTGTCGCGGGCATTTACTTCTTCGTTGTTGGTCTCCAACGCAAAACCCACCGAAAATTGTCCGGGCCGCTTGGTTTTACCTAGCGTGGCGGCAATGTCTACATTCTTGACCAGCTCTAATGTGAGCGTATTGCCTTCCTTCTTGATCTTGTTTTCAGCTACGTGCGCCGGCTTATAGTCTGCTACGGCCGCCGCAAACACCCACACGTCCGCCAGCGGAGCTACCGCGGCGGCGGCGGCATACATTTGGTCGGCTGTTTCTACGCGTTGAATCTGAATACGCGGGTGCGCCGGATCAGGGAGGTTGGTGGGGCCGCTGATAAGCGTTACATCGGCGCCGGTGGCCGCAAATGCATCGGCCAAGGCGTAGCCCATTTTGCCGGTGCTATGGTTGCCAACGAAGCGTACCGGATCAATAGGTTCGTAGGTGGGACCAGCCGTAACTAAGACGCGCATGAGGGTAGGTGAGAACAGAAAACTATCAATCGAATTTCAACAGCGCGAACGGCTAGTGCCAGTCCATCAGCATGCGCAAAGCCAAACAGCATGCGGCCAAGTGGTTAGGCTTTGTCGTGCAGTTCCATGAAGAAACGCGCCAACTCAGTTACGATATCCTCCGGCTCCAGCATACGGCCAGGACCAGAAAGGCCACTAGCCAACTCTCCGGCCGGTGAATCGAGTATGATGTTGCCGTAAGAACGCAGCCGCGCTAGGTTCGCCGTGGTGGCCGGGTGAGCGTACATATCCAGATCCATGGCCGGAGCCAGCACCACAGGGCAGCGGGCCGAGAGATACACGGCATCCAGCAGCGAGTCGCAGAGGCCATGGGCGAAGTGGGCTAGCGTGTTGGCCGAAGTTGGGGCTACCAGCAATACATCGGCCCAAAGGCCCAGATGCACGTGGTTGTGCCACTCACCAGCCTGCTCATCTTTCAGGAACCCTTGCAGCACGGGTCGTTTGGAGAGGGTTCCTAGCGTGAGAGGCGTGACAAACGCCGCCCCTGAAGCCGTAAGAATCACCTGTACCTCGGCACCGGCTTTCGTCAGTAGCCGCACCAGTGGGGCCGCCTTGTACGCCGCAATACTGCCACAAACTCCCAGTAGGATTTTGCGCCCTTCAAGCACTAACTCAGGCGGATTCATTGAATTTCACGGATTGAGAATGCCATTTTCTGACAGATGAGCGCACCCATCACAGTTGTTGCCCGATTAAGCCGGATATAAAGCAATGAAAAACAAACGGATTACACTGGACTGCACTACATGCACCCGTGTAATCCGTTTGTCTTGTTTGAATCCGTGCTTTACTCTGCCTTAGCAACTGGGCTAGGTGCTTCTTCAGCAGGCGTACGGTAATGCACTTTGCCTTCCAAGAACTCTTCGATAGCGAGGTTGGTAGGCTTGGGCAGACGCTCGTAGTGCTTGGAAATTTCGATTTGCTCCCGATTCTCGAACACCTCTTCTAGGTTATCGACGGTGGTTGCAAACTCGGCCAGCTTGCCGTTCAACTCTTCTTTCAGCTTGATAGCCAACTGGTTGGCACGCTTTGAGATGATGGCAATAGACTCGTATACATTGCCCGTCTCGTTGGCGAACTCCGACATATTGCGGGTAACGATAGAAGCAGAGAGGTTGCTTGGGGTCTTCATGAGGTGAATGGTTAACTTGTTGAATTGCCTACTTGTTGTCGTTGAATTTCTCTTCTGCTGTTAGAACCAGAGCAGCTATTCAACAATCAAACAACTCAGCCATGTATGTTTAAAATCAATTAGCCGCCGCGTCTTTCGGCTTGAGCTTAGCTACCTGCGCGGTGGCGTCGGTGTACATACGCTCGGCTTCCTTCAGGCGGCGGCTTTGCGGATAGGTGTCAATGAAGTGCTGGTAGAAGGCAACTACCTCTTGGTACCGCTCGCGCTGCTTTTCTTCTACGCTTTCGCGAGCCAAGTCATATTGGGCACTCACTTTCAAGTATTCCGCTTCTTCGTTGAAAGCCGAAGCCGGGAACTGCTGCTGGAAGTTGGTCAGGGCCACCACCGCCGACTGGTAGTAACGCAGGTCGTAGTAGAGTTTGGCTCCCTGGTACGCTTTGTTTTCCAGCTTCTTCTGCAATTCCTGCGACATATTCTCGGCTTCGGGGCGGAACGTGCTGCTAGGATAGCGGTTGATAAATTCCTGGATAGTTTCCAGGGCAGAGTACGTGTTGGTTTGGTCGAGTTCGTACTCCGGAGAATCGCGGAACAACGACTTCGCCTGTAGGAAGGAAGCCTCCTCAGCGTAGGTGGAGTTCGGATAGGTATCGGCAAACGACTTGAAGTAGTACGAGCTGAGCGTGTAGTTGCGCTGGCGGAAGTTGGTGTTAGCGAAGTAGAACTGCGCCTTTTCCGCTTCCGGGCGGCCTTTCAGCAGCGGCACTAAATCTTCGAGCAGCGTACCAGCCTTGAAAAAGTCGCCTTTGTCGTAGTACTTGATGGCAGCTTCGTACTTCTTGTTCACGTCGCCGCTCTTGAGCAGCTTTTGATAGCCGGTACAGGAGCCAAGCAGCAACGTACTCAACAAGAGAACAAAAAGAGTTGGGCGGAATGAATGCATAAGGGGCGCAAAGGTAACGGTTTCTGCCTGAATCACTGAACTGCGAACGAGCTGTTTGGTGAAAGGCACTTGCGGAAAATAAACGAAGGCCCTAAAGAGGCTCTATTTCTTGGCAGGTAGCCCCGACGCCCCTGATGGAGAAGGCGTCACACGGGTAACCGGAGGCTTGGGAACTTGTGTGGCTTTGGGCTTCGTATTGGTCTTTGGGGCAACTTTGGGCTTCGCCTTCGATTTGGTGGACTTCGACTTGGCTTTCGGTTTCGCTTTCACGGGCAACGCGAAATGCCTGCCTAACACTTGGCGGCGCGTGGGGCGTTCCGTGGGGCGCCAAGCGAAATCTTTCAGCTTTTCGTCTGCGGGCTTTAACTCATGGGGCGGAATAAAGCTGGCATCGGGGTTGGTAATGAAGCTGATGGTTTCCAGCTTGCTCTTGGCGAAGCGGAGCACCATCGTAGCCGACAGGGCTTTGTTCATGCCACTCACGGCCGTATCACCTTCAAGAGCATAGTATAGGCTCTCGGCGTTGCCAAGCACGTCCACTTTTTTTATGGCGTTGCTCTGGAAGTAGGCAATCATTCGGCGCCCCTTCACTTGGTTGAAGTTCAATAGAGTGTCTTGCCCGACAATAAAGGCATTGGCGTAGAGCCGCATCTGGTCTACTCTGCCTTTCCGCTGCCGGATTTCCATGCTGTCGGAGGTTAACTGGTTTTTGTTGCTCCACAGGATGGGCCGCTTGTTGAGGTAGATAATGGAATCCTGGCGGTTGTAGGTGAGCGAGTCGCAGCTGCCTTGCAAGTCGGTGCGAAAAATCTTCGTTCGAGGGAAAGCATAGATTACACCCGCCGCGTTGAGGGGTGGGCGGCCTTCCTGGCTGATAAGGGTATCGGCGGCCAGATACAGCGTGTCTTTGCCGGAAATGTTGCGCATCACGGGGGCGCCGTACACTTTCACTTTGCCTAACAGCCGCCAATAACGCCCCACGTCGCCGCGTATGACCACGTTGTCTTTCTTCGACGTCATGGAGACGTGCCCGGTGGCTACGCCGTATTTCTTGGCTTGGTCGTACACCAGTTTGTCGCCGGTGAGCAGGTAGTTGGGGGTTTCGATTTTAGCGTTGCGCTGAAACACGGATACGCCCGTGATGGTGTTGTGCACACCGTTTTCAGCGTACAGCGTCTGATTTTGCCGGTCCGTAAGGCGGGTCGGGCCGAAGAAGTATGCCACCTTCGAAATGGTGTTGTATTGCAGCGTATCGGTGTCGATGGTGTTGTCTTTGGTGAGCACCTTCACATCACGCTTGAAGCTGAATATCTTGGTGGTGGTGTTGTAGTACCCGTATTGGCTATCGAGCGTGTTTTCGGGGTCTACAATGTGGCCGCCGGTACTGTAATAGGCTAGGTTGCTGTTCAGGTCGTAGTCGAGCAGGCTGGTGGTGAGCGTCATGCGGGGGTCGCGCATGGTCACGTTGCCAATCATGCGGGCCTTACGTGTATCCCCGTTGTAAGTAGCCCGGTCGCCGGTGATGGTGATAGTATCGTTCTGGATGATGCGCACGTTGCTGAAGGCTTCCAGCGCATTCTTATCCGTGTACTGGTAGGCCGAGTCGCAGTAGAGCAGCGTGGTGCCCTGCCGGAAGCTCACGTTGCCGATCAACTTGCGGATTTCAACCCCGTTGAACGTCCCTCCTACCAGTCGCTCGGTGCCCGGCAACAGCTCGATACGCTGGCCTTTGGGAGGCGTGGGCTGGGGGGCGGGTTTGCGCTGAGCCGAGGCCAACAGCGGCAACCACGCCATTAAAAACAAAAAAAGAAATCTAGATAAGGGCATTGCTAAGCAAAGGTAGGAAATCTGCTTCCGCGTTGGGGTATGGGGTTGTGCTGCGAAGCTCCAGTGGAGGAAGTGCTAATGAAATATGCCGCCGCTAGCACTGCTAGGCGACTCCCCAGGCTGCCCTACTGCAACAGCGCCAGTGCCTCAACGATTCATTAAGTTGAGCCTTCGTGTTAGTTACGGCCGAGTAAACTCAGCATAGTTGGCACATTGTCGACCTCAATAGCATCGGGTTGGCAGTCTATCAGGCGCTGCACCGTGCCACTGGCGCGGCCACCGAACGTAACCACCTGCAAGCCGGCGGCGTGTGCCTGAGCAGTACGCTCCGGCGTTATCAAGTCTTTCCGGACGATGATGGCCTGCACGTTTTCAGCTTTTGCGGCTTGCAGTTGCTGCTCGAAATCATCGGTTATTTCCAGCCCGAGAGGGATGCCCGGCAATTCCTGGCGCAGGCCCGCTAACGACGATTGATTGATGGTCAAAACCAAAAGCCGGTCTGGGGGCCAGGCGTAACGCTTCAGCGTTTTGCCTAGTGCTCGGGCCAAAGCCGGCGCGCGCGCTAACGGCTGCTCGGTGTTGCAAACGTTGGTTTCGTGCAGGTCGAAGTGCAGATACGGTAATGTAGGGCGCTTACTGAGCTTGCCCAACAGGTCGTCGAGCGTGGCCGGATGCTCATCGTGCCACAAATCGTAGAACCAGCCGCCTTTATAGTCTAGCGTTTGGATGGCCGCTGCCGGCTGCTCGTAGATACAGCCTTTCCCGTTGGTCATGGACTCCAGTGTTTGGTCGTGGTAGAGCATCAGCACGCTGTCCTGGCTAAGCTGAATATCAATTTCCACTCCGTCGGCACCACGGGCTAGAGCCTTTTCAATGCTGGCCATGCTGCTAGGGGGCAACGGGTTGAACGGGTTGATTGGCGTCAGGAAGCCCGAACCGGCGTGCCCTATCACCAACGGCTGCTTACCCATGGGCAACGGCTTGGTCGATGGCCCGCAACCCACCAGCAAGAAGGGCCAGCTTATCAACAAAGAAATATACCGCAGCCAATAGTAGGAAGTATGCCGCGGCCGTGTAACAAGCTGGTCTCGTAAATCAATCATTCCGATTAGGTTTCTGATGCGTAACGTCCAATAAGGAGGCGTCCGTATTTTTGCGCCTCGCTTATCGTTTTTATATGCTCGACCAAGTCCGCCAGTACATCGAAGAACACCAGCTTTTCTCGCTCACCGAAGACCCGTTGCTAGTTGCCGTTAGTGGCGGGCAGGATTCGGTGGCGCTAGCGGATGTGCTGCACCGGTTGGGCGTGCAGTTTGCTGTTGCCCACTGCCATTTCGGGCTGCGGGGCGAAGAAGCAGACGCCGACGAGCAGTTTGTGCGCAAGCTGGCTAAGAAATACGAAGTTCCCTACTTCGCTGAGTTCTTCCAAACCAAAGCCTTTGCCGAGCAGGAGGGCATTTCCACGCAAATGGCGGCCCGCGCTTTGCGCTACGAGTGGTTTGAGCGCCTGCGTCAGACCCAGGGCCTGGCCTACATTGCCACCGCCCACCACCAGCGCGACGCGGCCGAAACCATGTTGCTCAACCTCACCCACGGCACTGGGCTGGCGGGCTTGCACGGCATTCCGGCCAAGAACGGGTACCTCGTGCGCCCTCTGCTTGGTATTGGCAAGCCTGAGCTGTTTGACTACTTGGTGGAGCAGCACTTGCTATGGCGCGAAGATGCCTCCAACGACAGCCCGGTGTACCAGCGCAACCGCCTGCGCCAGGAGGTGCTACCCGTGCTACGCGAAATCAATCCCAACCTCGACCAGACCTTGCAATTCACGGCGGAGCGCGTGGGTGGAGCCGAGGAGATTGTGCGGCGCTACGTGCAGGATACGGCCGCGCAGGCGCAACGCACCGAGGAGGAAGTCACCTACCTCAACATAGCCACGCTCCAGCGCACGGCCGCTACCACGCTGGTGCTGCACGAGCTACTGCGGCCATTTGGGTTCAGCTTTCCAGTGGTAAAAGACATTGTGGCCTCCTTTCCCGCTGAGCCTGGCCGCCGCTTCGAGTCGCCAACGCACCGCCTGGTGAAGGACCGGGAGCAGTTGGTTATCACTCGGAAGGTACTCACCAAATTCGGCACGCATCAGATTCAGGCGGGCCAGGAGGTGCTGAAAATTGACGGCTTACACCTGCGCCTAGAACTAGCTGAAGCTGCTGGCCTTACTATTCCGCGTGGCAAAGCCGTGGCTGCGCTGGATGCCGACTTATTGAAGTTCCCGCTTATCGTGCGCCCCTGGCAGGAAGGCGACTGGTTTATGCCTATTGGCATGAAAGGCAAGAAGAAGCTGTCTGACTTTCTGATTGATCAGAAAGTACCGCTCAACCTCAAAGACAACGTGTTTGTACTGGTATCCGCCGACGGCAAAATTGCCTGGGTGGTTGGCTTCCGCCCCGATGAGCGGTTCAAGGTGACAGAAGCCACTGAGCGGGTCTTGGTGGTGAAGCGGATGTAGAGGAGCAGCCTCCTACTTAGCTTTCCTAGCAAATGCCCATGAGGCTATCTTTAGTTCGGCTGGGTAGGCCGAGTCCCTTTTCAGAGGCAGGACGCTGACGGCCTTACTATTACAGAGCTGAAGATTCGGTAGCTCTAGATTGAGGGCAATTGGTGGAAAGGGTAGATAAACTTTCGCAGAAACTCTCACTTCTCGCGCTTACTTTTACCCCCGAACCCAAACCGTACACCCAATCCATCACTCGATGAAAGTTACCGTAGTTGGGGCTGGCAACGTAGGCGCTACTTGCGCCGACGTATTGGCCACCCGCGAAATCGCCAACGAAATTGTTCTGGTTGACATCAAAGAGGGCTTCGCCGAAGGCAAAGCGCTGGATATCTGGCAGAAATCTCCCATCATTGGGTATGACTCCCGCACCGTAGGTGTCACCGGCGACTATAGCCGCACCGCCGATTCGGAGGTGGTAGTTATTACCTCGGGCCTGCCCCGCAAGCCCGGCATGAGCCGCGACGACCTGATTTCGACCAACGCCGGTATCGTGAAAACGGTGACGGAGCAAGTGGTAAAGTATTCGCCCAACGCCATCATCATTGTAGTGAGCAACCCGCTCGACGTGATGACCTATCAGGCGCACCTCACCTCGGGCTTGCCCCGCGAGAAGGTATTTGGCATGGCTGGTATCCTCGACACCGCTCGGTATCGTGCGTTTCTGGCCGAAGCTCTGAACGTAAGCCCCAAAGACATCCAAGCGGTATTGATGGGCGGCCACGGCGACACCATGGTGCCCCTGCCCCGCTACACCACCGTGGGCGGCATTCCTGTTACCGAGCTAATCGGTAAGGCCGAGTTGGACGCCATTGTACAGCGCACGGCCGTGGGTGGCGGTGAGTTAGTGAAGCTGATGGGTACGTCGGCGTGGTATGCACCTGGTGCTGCCGCCGCTCAGATGGTAGAAGCCATTGTGCGCGACCAGCGCCGCGTATTCCCGGTGTGCATCGAACTGCAGGGCGAATACGGCATCAATGGTGTGTACTTGGGCGCCCCGGTTATTCTCGGCAAAAACGGCATCGAGAAGGTTATCGAGCTGCAACTCAACGACGAGGAAAAGGCAATGCTGGAAACCTCACGCGGCCACGTAAAAGAGGTAATGGATGCGCTAGACAACATGAGCCAGGCTTCAGCTTAGTTCTAGTTTCCGCTTTAATTGAAACCGGCCGTTCCGCACTAGCGGGGCGGCCGATTTTCGTTTACCGAGTATAGCGAAAGGCAGGTATTTATTACCTTGCTAGCCTAAAATCCTTACATGCACTTTCACCTTATTGATGTCAACCAAGAGATTACCGACGCCTGGAAGCAAGTATTTGCCGACGTCGATGCAGTAACAGTCCGCCACGGCTCCATCTTCGACTTTCCGTGCGACGCCATTGTCAGCCCGGCCAACAGTTTCGGCTTCATGAACGGGGGCATAGACTTTGCGATATCCAAGCACTTAGGCTGGCATATCGAGAAGGATTTGCAGCGCATTATCCGCGAGAAGTTCTACGGAGAACTATTGGTTGGGCAGGCCATCATTCTGCCTACAGGCAGCGACTTATTTCCCTACCTGATTTCAGCTCCTACCATGCGCACGCCCATGACTATTACGCGTGGGCCCAATGTGTATCATTGTATGAAAGCCCTACTGCTCTTGCTGGAGCACGGGGTACTGCCTACTGGCGAATCGGTGAAATCAACCATCAAGAGTGTAGCCATTCCAGGTCTAGGTACCGGGGTGGGGCAGGTGCGGCCGCTGGTATGCGCCCGCCAAATGCGGATTGCTTGGGAGGACGTGATACACCAGAAATATGCCACTAAAGCCGGTTGGGAAGAGTTGCGCTCCAACTACGCCTACTTCTATACCCACAACGAGTCAGACTTGAAGTACAATATCAAGTAACTTCCAGCTTGCTGTTAGGAACATAAACTTTGCTTCCGATGACTGCCGCCGACCTCGAAGTTGCCCTTCACACCCTCGCCAATCCAGCCCGAGTCGTTCTTCTACAGCGTTTCTTCAAAACCAAGCCTGGTGAGTACGGCGCTGGCGACCAGTTTTTAGGCCTTGATTTGCCGCAACAGCGCCAGCTGGCCCGGCAGTTTCGGGCGCTGCCGCTGGCCGAGGTCGAGAAGCTGTTGGCAAGTCCGTGGCACGAATGTCGGCAGACAGCCCTTATTGTCTGGACGCTGCAGTATCCGAAGGCTGGCCCCGCCGGGCAGCGCGTTATTCACGAACGGTACCTGGCCAATCGGCGCTTCGTCAACAACTGGAATCTGGTAGACATTACTTGCCCCATGCTAGTGGGCACCTACCTGCTCGACAAAAGCCGGGAGCCACTCTATGAGCTAGCAGCCGAGCCACAGCTTTGGAGCCAGCGTATGGCCTTGGTTTCAACGCTAACCTTCATTCGCAAAAACCAATTCGCTGACACCTTCCAACTGGCCGCCCAACTCCTCTCCCACCCCCACGACCTGATTCACAAGGCTATGGGCTGGATGCTGCGCGAGGTAGGCAAGCGCAACGAAGACGCCCTCGAAGAATTTTTAGCTGACTACCGGGGCCAAATGCCCCGCACCGCTTTGCGTTACGCCATTGAGCGGCTGCCACCTGAGCGGCGACACTGGCATATGCACAACTAAAAAGCTCCACTGCGAAAAGCAGTGGAGCTTTTTAGTCGGTAGTCGAGTGAGGTTACTTTTGGCTGGCGCGAAATAGCTTTTGCTTTTCGTCTTTGGAAAGGCTTTCGTAACCGGAGCGTGAAATCTTGTCGAGGATGGTATCGATGTCGTTTTGCTCGGGTTTGGGCATGGCGCCTTTCTTGGCCGCAGCAGTATTTGTACCTCCCCCACGGTGCGTGACTCGCAGCCGCGGCCGACCGGAAAGTAGTGCTCCTACCCAATCACCAACAGCTTGCACGGGAGTACCTAAGTCGCGGCCGCGTTGCAGCTGCTTTATATATAGAAAGCCGAGCAGCGCGCCACCCAGGTGGGCAATTTCGCCGCCAGCATTGCTGCCATCAAGCCCAGCCAACGATACCAGCACCACTACTGCTGCAATGTATTTGATCTTGACGGGGCCAATCAGAATGATACTGAAAGTGTAGTCGGGGAGCAGGGTGGCCGCCGCCACAATGATGGCCGTTACACTAGCCGAGGCACCGTACAAGATAGCCGGGCGTCCTTGGAAAACAGGCAGCAGATTGAACGCCAGCAGAAACAGCACCACGCCGGCCAGCGCGCCCAACACGTACAAACTCACCAGCTTCCGGTCGCCGAGGTACTCACGTACCAAAGAGCCAAACCAGTACAGGTTGAGCAAGTTGAAAAGGATGTGAAAGAACCCGATGTGGGTGAAGCTATACGTCAGCAGCGTCCAGGGGCGGGTGAGTAGGCGCATGGGCTCCGAAGGCACAGCAATCCAATCCAACACCAGCCCATGGTTGGTAGAGCCTGTGCTCACAAACATGATGGCTCCAAACACTATCAGCCCCACAAACACCAGCGCATTCAGCAGCAGCAGCTGATTCAGCGCATTGTCGCGCCGGCTGAAGGCTGTGCGGATATCGTCGATAAAGCTCATGGAAAGTAGAACGTAGAAACAGGAAAAATTGGAAACCAGGCTGCTATAGAAGCACAACAACAGCCTCCGGTTTCCAGTGACCACCAACAGAGCTGTTGGCTGCTTACTTAACCGAAATGCGTGCCATTACGTTGCCAGATTTTCAGGACAATAAAGCCAATCAACATTCCGCCCAAATGTGCAAAGTGCGCCACATTGTCGCCGGGTGTCCGGTGCAAGCCGGAGTATAGTTCGTAGGCAGTGTATAGAAATACGAACAGCCACGCTTTGATTGGAATCGGGATAGGGAATATGATGAGGGTTTGCTGTGGAAATAGAAAGCCGAAAGCGAAAAGAACCCCGAACAAGGCACCTGAAGCGCCTAGCATACCTGCGTTAGGGCTAGCCAGTAAGCTTTGATATGCGTCGTCAATAGCATCAGCGGCCTGATCTATCATAGATGCATTGCCTGGATTGCGGTCGAGCGAGACACCCATTGACTTAGCCGACTGCTCATAAGCCGGAAAATGCTGACTAAAGAAGTCTACAAAGGCAACACCCGATGGATTTTCACGAAATTCTATGCGGTCCGCGTTCATCTGCTGAATTTCATATGTGCGCACTCCTTGGTAGAGTACACCCGCTCCAATACCGCAAATCAGCCAATACGTCAGGAACCGCTTAGGCCCCCATACGTCTTCCAATGAAGCCCCGATGAACACCAACCCAAGCATGTTGGAGAGCAGATGCCCGAAGCCACTGTGCATGAACATATACGTTACAAACTGCCATGGCTTAAAATAGATGGAGCTGAACGGGTACAAAGCACCTAGTACATCAACTTGAGCGCCAAATTGGCTTTGCAAGAAAAACACCAGCACGTTGATAATGAGCAAGGTGCGAACGGTCGGAGTAAGTCGGAACATGAAGTGCTGAGTTGCGCTGGTTGAGGTAATTTCGTTGACTATTTTTCCTTACGCTGATTGCCCGGAATTCGTCGGCTTGCCGGTGCGCACCATCCCCTCTTTTTTTGGAAGCTAGCTGGTAGCTGCACCTGCCTGCAAAGCATGACAAGCAGGTGCAGCAAGCTTATTCAGCGCGTAAAGAAGGACTGCAACTGGCTCATTTCCAGCATCACCAACGTCCGGCGGCCATCGGGAGTATAGCCAGGCACTTGGCAGGCAAAAAGCTTGTCAACCAAGGCCGTCATTTCAGTATCGGAGAGACGGGCAGTGGAGGCCGTAGTGGCTACTCGGCGCGCCAAGGCCCGCGCCATTTGCTCGCGGCGCTCCAGCTTCACCGGACCCGCACTGTTGCGAAATTGCTCGATAAGGCTTTCCAGCAGTTCCTTTTCGTCGCGGGCTAGCACATCGGCCGGAATGCCTTCCACCGCAATAGTATGCTTGCCGAAATCAGTGAAACGGAATCCTAACGCGCGTAGTGCCTCTTCCACTTCGCGTAGCACGGCAAAGTCTTGCGGAGAAAACGTAATCGTACGCGGAAACAACAACGTTTGGGAGGTGCCGGTTTCGCGCTCCAATTCTTGAGCATATTGCTCGTACAGAATCCGCTCCCGCGCTGCCGCCTGGTCGATCAGCATTAGGCCCGACTTAACTGGCACCAACAAATACTGCTGGTGCAGCTGCAACACCTTGCCGCCCGGGCCAGCGGTACTCTCGCGGAGCGGCAGCTGCGGCGCAACCGGAGCGGCAACTGGCATAACAGGTAGCCCTGCTGCGGTTGGGGTTGGGGTTGGAGTTGGTGCAGGCGCTGGCATCTCTGTAGCGGCCGCTTGCGCGGCCTCCAGCGCCGCCGCCGACGGCACCGGCACTCCTTTCGCGGTGGCTTCCCGCTCCACGTCAGGCACATTGAGTTCACTCAATGATTTGTAAAACGCCTCTAGTTCGCGTTTGGCTTGGTCGGTTGGGCGGGGCGGCACCTGCCGTTCGTACGCATCCGAACGGCTGCCCCCCCGGTCAGCGCTGCTGGGACGCGGCTCCCGGGAGGCCGGCTGGGCTGCCTGCGAAGCGGCCGAAGCCAGCGCGTCGGGTCGGAAGCTGCTGTCGAACGAACTTTTCTGATCGTCTGACAAGCGCAACGGCTGGATAGGCGCAAAATTCACGTCGCCATCAAAATCCAACGACGGCGCCATGTTGTGCAAGCCTAGTGACTGTTTTACGGCAGCGCGCACAATAGCATACACGGTTTTCTCGTCTTCGAACTTGATTTCCGTTTTGGTTGGGTGCACGTTGATGTCAATGGACTTCGGGTCGAGGTCCAGAAACAGCACATAGAACGGGTAGGTGTCCTTGGGCAATAGTCCCTCATAAGCTGTTAGAACAGCATGGTTGAGGTAAGCCGAGCGGATAAAGCGGTTGTTGACAAAGAAAAACTGGTCGCCGCGGCTTTTCTTGGCAGATTCGGGCTTGCCAATGAACCCCCGCACGGTGATGAAAGGCGTCACTTCTTCACAAGCCGCCAATTGCTCTTTATACCCATTACCAAGCAAGCTCACAATGCGCTGGCTCAGCTTGCCCGATGGCAAATTGAACACTTCCAGGTCGTTTTGATACAAGGAAAACGAAATCTGGGGGTTAGCCAACGCTATGTGCTGAAACTCATCGAGGATGTGTCGCATTTCCACCGCGTTGCTTTTCAAGAAGTTGCGGCGGGCAGGCACATTGAAGAACAGATTCTTGACGCTGATGCTCGTCCCATCGGGGCAGGCCACGGGCTGCTGACTGGTAATCTGGGAGCCTTCTACCAGCAGGAGCGTGCCCGTATCTTGGTCGCGGGGCTTGGTGCGCAGCTCTACCTGAGCCACGGCCGCAATGGAAGCCAGGGCTTCGCCCCGGAAGCCGAGCGTACGGATCCGGAATAGGTCATCGGTCGTGCGGATCTTGCTGGTGGCATGGCGCTCAAGGCTCATGCGGGCATCGGTGGCGCTCATACCGGCGCCGTTGTCGACCACCTGCACGAGCTGTTTGCCAGCATCCTTGATGATGAGCTGAATCTGCGTGGCTCCGGCGTCAACGGCATTTTCCAGCAATTCTTTTACCGCTGAAGCCGGGCGCTGCACCACTTCACCGGCCGCAATCTGGTTGGCCAGGTATTCGGGAAGCAGCTGAATTATGTCGGCCATGCCAGTGGAAGAAAAGAGATACGAAAGGTGAAAATGAACACGTTAGAGAGCAGAAAAATTGCATTACGGCGGCGCTTCTACATCCAGCCACCAAAAATTATCCGTAAGTTTGCGATCAACATTCGTGTGCGAAGCGTTGTTCGAATTGCCGAATCAATGCTTTGGGAAGAGTAGAAGAAAGGATGCCGCGGGCCCGCTATGCCAACCGCCGGACTATCCGGCCCGTTCACTTTCTCCTACACGGATTGGGCAAAAGTAGGGCGAATTCCGCTTGCTTTCAACCTGACTCTATCACGCCAGATATTACCACGGGAGCCGATGCTCAAGGATTTTCGGATTAGACTCTTCCTGTTGCTCCTGGCCGCGACGGGTCTACTCATCACATCGGCCGTGCCCTACGACGATGCTGCCCGCCCGCAGTCAGTGGCCGAGCAGAACTGGGTGGACAGCGTATTCACCTCGCTCACTCCCGATCAGCGGCTGGGCCAGCTCTTCATGGTGGCGGCCTACTCCAACAAAGACAAACGCCACGCCCAATCCATCGAGAACCTGGTCCGTAACCAGAACATTGGCGGACTTATGTTCTTGCAAGGCGGGCCGCGCCGACAAGCTATTCTAACCAACCGGTACCAGGCAGCAGCCAAGGTGCCGCTACTGGTTTCGCTGGATGCCGAGTGGGGGCTAGACATGCGCCTGGACTCCAGCATGCACTTCGCCAAGCAAATGACGCTGGGCGCCATGGACGACGACCAGTACATCTATCAGATGGGCCGCGAAATTGCCCTGAAGATGAAAACCCTCGGCGTGCATGTCAGCTTCTCGCCGGTCATGGATATCAACTCCAACCCCGACAATCCGGTTATTGGTAACCGGTCGTTTGGTGAAGACAAAGAGCAAGTGGCCAAGCGGGGCGTCAGCTATCTGCGGGGCCTGCAAGACCACGGGATAATTGCGGTAGTAAAACACTTCCCTGGTCACGGCGACACTGACGTGGACTCGCACGTAGCGTTGCCAGTTATCAACTCCGACCTGGCCCACCTCACCAACGTGGACCTGTATCCGTTTCAGCAAGCCATTCAATCGGGCGTGATGGGCGTGATGGTTGGGCACCTCTACATGCCGCTATTTGATACGGTACGCTCGGTGAGTGCCACCATTTCCCGCAACCTTGTAACGGGCTTGCTGAAAGAGAAAATGGCGTACAAAGGCCTGGTCTTCACGGACGCGCTCAACATGAAGAGCGTGGCCAACCTGTATAAGCCTGGCCAACTGGATGCGCTGGCGTTGCTAGCTGGCAACGACGTGCTGCTGTTTTCGGAAGATGTACCGGTAGCCCTGACCAAAATCAAGGAAGCCATAGCGGCAGGCGCCATTACGCAGGAAGATGTCGACCAGCGGGTCCGCAAAATTCTGCGCGCCAAGTACTGGGCGGGGCTCAACCATTACCAGCCCATCAATGTGCCAACCCTGATGACCAACCTAAACCGGCCCCAAAGCCGGGCGGTAGCGCAGGAAATATTCGAACACGCCACTACCGTTGTCAAGAATCAAGACAACCTCCTCCCCTTTTTGCGCCTCGATACGCTCCGCATTGCCACCGTGACCATCGGCACGGGTGCTGGAAGCACGGTGGGCGAAATCATGGGCAAGTATCAGAACGGGCCAGTGTATCCGGTGCCGAACCGCTATGCTCCTGATACCACGTTTGCCCGCTTGCTGCCCCGCCTAGCGCCTTACAACACGGTAGTTGTGACGCTTCACAACATGAACAACACCCCCACCCATAACTATGGCATTGGGGATGGGGCACTCAAATTTATAAAGGCGCTGCAAGCGAATCCGCAGCTAAAAACCGTGGTAGTAGCCATGGGCAATGCGTACGCTCTCAAAAGCCTCGACAGTGCTCGTACTCTAGTATGCGGCTACGAAGACACGTATGCAGCGCAGTTGGTGGTTCCGCAGGTGCTGTTTGGCGCACTGCCAGCCAAAGGGCGCCTACCCGTAACGGTTACTCCGGAACTTAAAGCCGGCACAGGTATTCCCACACCGGATTTGCGGCGCCTACGCTACGCCACCCCAGAAAGCGAAGGCCTAGATTCTAAAGTACTAGCTCAAATTGACAACATCGGTTTGGAAACAGTGGCGTATGCCGCCGCTCCAGGCTGCCAGGTGATAGTAGCCAAGAACGGCGCTGTAGTGTTTGACAAAAGCTACGGCTACTGCACCTATGACAAGGCCAATCCGGTGAGTGCCAGCACGCTGTACGATTTGGCTTCCGTGACCAAAGTAGCTGGCACGTTGCAGGCCATCATGTACCTCAAAGACCAAGGCACGCTCAGCCTGGACAGCAAAGTAGCCTCTTATCTGCCGGAGCTGAAGCAAACCAACAAACGAGACATGACTGTGCGGGAGGTGCTGCTCCACCAAGCAGGCTTGAAGGCGGGCATTCCTACCTGGGAGAAGACCATTACCAAGACGGGCCCAAAGCCTACGTTCTACGCCAGCACCAGCGCAACCGAGTTTCCCAATCAGGTAACGCCCACCCTGTTCAGCGTGCAGACTGCCGAAGATTCGGTGTGGACGTGGGTGCAACGCTCTAGCTTGCTGCCGAAGGTGAAAGGCAAATACCCAGTAGAATACAGCGACTTAAGCTTCATCATTCTTAAGCGGGTAGCTGAGAAATTACTCAATCAGCCCATTGAGAATTTCTTGGATAAGAATTTCTATAAGCCACTGGGGTTAGGCACCATGACCTACAACCCGCTGGCTAAGTTTCCGCAGTCGTGCATTGCGCCCACCGAAAACGATACGTACTACCGCCGGACGCAATTGCAAGGCACCGTACACGACCAAACCGCTGCCATGATTGGGGGCGTCGGTGGCCATGCAGGCTTGTTTGCCAATGCCAATGACCTAGCCATTCTGATGCAGATGAACTTGCAAAATGGCCGGTACGGAGGGCGCAATTACTTTCAAGCTCCCGTTGTGACGGAGTTTGCGCGCAGCACGGTAGCTGGCAACCGACACGGCTTAGGCTGGGACCACGGCGACCCTAGCAAGCCCGAAGGCCCCACTTCCAACCTCTCGCCGGCTAGCACGTTTGGCCACACCGGTTTCACGGGCACCTGCGTTTGGATGGACCCCGAAAACAAAATCCTATACATCTTTCTTTCCAACCGAGTGTACCCCGACGCTGGCAACAACAAACTGCGTCAATACAACATTCGTACGCGTATTCACGACGTCATCTACAAGTCGCTCCTGAAGTCATGATTTGTTGTTCGAAGTTGATTTTCCCCTGACCTGCATCTGGCGGTGAGGCATCCAATCGGGATGGCTTGCCGCCTTTTTTATTTTTCGTTGTCTTTCCGTCAAGAGAGAACCCGAGCATTCGTTTTCAACTACTACCTCTGGTCCTTCTTGCGTCGGAACGACAACCTTTTTCCTCTCTCATGAACATTGGCATCGTCTGTTACCCCACCTTTGGCGGCTCCGGGGTCGTAGCCACCGAACTTGGTAAGGCACTGGCTCTGAAAGGCCACCGCGTGCATTTCATCACCTATAGCCAGCCAGTGCGTCTCGACTTTTTCAACGAGAACTTGTTTTACCACGAAGTCTATATTCCGCCGTATCCGCTGTTTCAGTTTCCACCCTACGAGCTGGCTTTGGCAAGCAAGATGGTGGACATTGTTCAGAACGAGAAGCTAGATGTGCTCCATGTGCACTATGCCATTCCGCACGCGTCGGCGGCCTACATGGCCAAGCAGATTCTTGTCACGAAGGGTATCCGCGTACCGGTAATCACCACCTTGCACGGCACCGACATTACGCTGGTGGGCAAAGACGCCAGCTATGAGCCCGTTGTGACGTTCAGCATCAACCAATCGGATGGGGTGACGGCCGTTTCGGCGGACTTGCGCAAGGAAACTTACGAGTACTTCGCCATCGAGAAAGACATCGAGGTTATTCCAAACTTCATCAACCTAGACCGATTTCGGAAGCAAGACAAAAACCACTTCCGGGCAGCCATTGCACCCGACGGCGAAAAGCTGCTCATTCATACGTCCAACTTCCGCTCGGTGAAGCGGGTGGAAGACGTGGTGCGTATTTTCGACGGGGTGCGGCAGCAGGTGCCCGCCAAGCTGTTGCTGGTGGGTGATGGACCCGACCGCCCCCGCATTGAGAAGCTCTGCCGCGACCTGGGGTTATCCAGCAACGATGTGCGCTTCCTGGGCAAGCTCGAAGCGGTAGAGGAAGTGTTGAGCGTATCGGATCTGTTCCTGATGCCTTCAGAGAAAGAAAGCTTCGGCTTGGCGGCGCTAGAAGCTATGTCGTGCGAGGTGCCAGTCATCAGCACCAATGCTGGCGGTATCCCGGAGTTAAACGAGCACGGCATAACCGGCATGGTCAGCAACGTGGGCGACGTGGCCGACATGGTCAAGAATGCGTTATACGTCCTGCAAGACGACAACCTACCGCGCTTTAAAGCGGCTGCCCGCGCCCACGCCGAAACCTTCGCGACGGATAAGATAGTACCACGCTACGAGGAATGTTATCAGCGGGCTATTGATGCGCAGCTAGCAGCAGTGTAAAGGCAGCAACTTCGTTTTATACGAAAACCAAAACGCCGGTTTCTCTTCCCTGAAAGGAAAGAAACCGGCGTTTTTCCTATTGGCAGGTCACCTAGTCTACAGAAACATCGCCCCTACTTCTTCCCAGTTGTGGACCCGCCGATAACGGGTTTCATTGGCATTGTGCGGCGCGTCGAACAACAGGCCTTCGCCACGAAAACCCTCGAAGTTGAAGGCATTATCGTCGATGAGATAGTCGGCGTTGAGGATGCTTTTGTCGCCACAGAAAACGATGTTCCGCCACGAAATAAAGTCGAAGTGTTGTTTGAGCCAGTTGTATTTGTCGACAAAGGAGTTGGGAAACTCCATAGCAGCCGTAGCAATAAACAGCTCGTGTTGTTGCGCTATTTCGCGTAGTACGCGCTGGCTATCGGCAATAATGGGTAGGTCTTTGAAGAAGCCGGGCCGGTTGGGGTACTCACGCAGGGCAGGTTGGTGTTCGGGCGCTATCGTATCATATAGCTTTTTACCGCGCAGTTGTTCCCGCGTTATTTCAAGGTTGTATTCAAGCCCATACCATTCCTGAAACCGAGCGATGGAGTCGGCTATTACCTCGTCCATGTCCACTGCAATGCGTGCTTTTATCATGTACTGTGTTGGTAACGGAAGCAAATCAAACTCAGCGCCTCGCTAAGCATATGAGCTTTTCTGGCACCCTAAGAGCAGTCAGGCAGGTTGGTTGCGTACCGATTCAGGGAACTTAGAACAAGCCGGCTGCCTCGCGTTTCACGGCGTGCAAGGCGCGTTCGGTTGGGTCAGCTTCCTCGTTGATTAGCGTTTCAAGCACCCGCTTGGCTAGCTCGGTTCCGCGGGCCTGCTGAGGCTGCGCTAACCCTTGGTACGACTTGTTGATAACGGTGAGGATGTGCTCCTTGGCGCTTTTCACTTCTGCCCAGGTTTCAGGACTCATGTAGAGTTGCTGCGACAGGTTGTGCTCGTATTCTGCCCGAATTTCCTGCAGCAACAGCCGGTAGTAATCGGGGGCCGTCTGGCCGGCGCTATTCAGGCGAATAAGAATGTTGTTGGGCGTGATACGCTCCAGCAGCAACGTAACTCGCTCCAAGGCTTGCAAACGCAGTGGCAAGGTGGTTTTGGTGGCTTCTAGGCGTAATTCAATTAAGCGCCGCTGCTGCTCTTTCTCTAGGTATTGCTGAATGAGGTAGAAAATCGAGCCTGCAACAATGAGTGCTGGCAAAATAATTTTGAGTAGGTCGAAGAGGTAAGCAGTGGTATTCATTAGGTTTTTTTACAGACCAGAAGAAAGGGCATTCGAAAGATAAAGAGAGGCACTACGGTTCACTATTTGCCTCGGCAACCACACATCCAGCAAGCAGTATCAGCCTTACCGCATGTTTCCATACGAACTAGGCATATTTTTGGCTGGGCAAAGATACACTGTGAACCGCAGGGGCCCCTCTTCTGTTGTAGCCCTAGAGCAGCCACGGTGGGTGGTAGTATTTCGGGAATATTGCCCGTGCAATACTAGCCAACTTTGTATCTTTGCTGCCTTACTTCCCTAAACACGAACGCACTATGGCAACTGCCGTTTCCACGAAACTTGCTCCGATCAACCTCACGCCCCGCGCTTTGGAAGAGGTTCGTATTATTCTGCGCGATAAGAATGTGCCTGCTGAGTACGGTCTGCGCGTAGGCGTGCAGGGCGGCGGCTGCTCCGGCATGAGCTACCTGCTTGGCTTCGATAAAGCCAAGGACCAGGACGAAACCTTCGACCTAGACGGCGTATTGCTCATCATGGATAAGAAACATGCCATGTATGTAATGGGCATGGAAGTCGATTTCCAGGATGGTCTGAACGCCCGTGGTTTCGTCTTTAACAACCCGCAGGCTAAAAGCACGTGTGGTTGTGGCTCTTCGTTCTCGGCATAAAGAACCGTTTTCTTGTAGCCTCACTACCTTCGATTTCACCAGCATCAAGCAGCAAAAGCCCTGGCCTCCCGGTCAGGGCTTTTACTTTTTTGCGGGAACATACCGGGCCTTTACTTTTCGCCTAGCAGCGCTAGTACAGCCGCCGGATCTTCTACTTCCACAATCAGCTGGTTATATTCATCGTGCACCACATCAATAATGATGGCATTTTCGGCGTTGTGCACATCCCAAAAAATTCGCTTGTCGGCCTCGTAGAAAGTTCCTGCCGTTATCAAACCCGGGATGTGAGTGCCAGGTGCCCGCCAGCCATGCCACCAGCCTTTTAGCGCTTCGGCATCTTGGCGGACCCTACGAATATGCTCCAGCGGAATCTGGATCTGACTTTTGAAGGCCCAGAGCTTGTGCAAGCCTCTAACTTCGAACGTGGCAAGAGTGCCATCTGTGGTTACTTCAACCATTCTGCTTTTTTGTATTGAGACGATGGAAGATATTGCTGGTAAGTTAGCGTCTCTTTAGAAGAGGCGCTGCCTCTTCATTCTGTTCGCCGTTTCACTTCTTGCCTGATGCGTTACCTCATTGCTCTGGGTGCCTTTTTGTCTGCTGTCGGGGCAGATGCTCAAGCCTTTGCACCAACTGAAATAGCTCGTTGGCAACAGCAAGCCAAGCAAGTAACCATCGTCCGTGACAAGTGGGGCGTGCCGCACGTCTACGGCAAAACCGACGCCGACGCAGTATTTGGGTTGCTGTACGCGCAGTGCGAAGACGATTTTGCCCGGGTGGAAGACAACTATATTACCTCGATTGGGCGGTTGGCCGAGGTAGAGGGCGAAGCGGCTATTTACGACGACCTACGCGCCCGCCTGTTTATGGACAGCACCCAGGCCATTGCTATTTACAAGAAGAGCCCGGCCTGGATGAAGCAACTGCTGGACGCCTTTGCCGACGGCACCAACTACTACCTCCACACCCACCCTACCGTACAGCCCAAGCTGTTGCGCCGCTTCCAGCCCTGGATGCCTCTCATGTTCAGCGAAGGCAGCATTGGCGGCAATATCAGCGTGGTATCCGTGGATCGGCTGAAAGCATTCTACAGCCAAAAGAAGTCTTCGTCTTGGCTCCGCCAGGATATAGAGGAACTGGACCGGGAGCCGGTAGGCTCGAATGGGTTTGCGGTGGCGCCCGCCAAAAGTGCCAGCGGGCACGCGCTGCTGCTCATCAATCCGCATACGTCGTTCTACTTTCGGCCCGAGGTGCAGGTAACCAGCGAAACCGGCCTGAACGCCTACGGCGCCGTGACGTGGGGCCAGTTTTTTGTGTACCAGGGCTTCAACCCCACCTGTGGCTGGATGCACACTTCCAGCAGCGCTGACTCCATGGACGAATATCTGGAGACAATTGAGAAGAAAGACGGCAAGTTCTATTACCGGTACGGCCAGAAGCAGCGTCCCGTGCAAGTAGCCACCGTATCGATACCCTACAAAAAAGACGGCAAATTAGCGCGCAAAGAATTCACCACTTACCGCACCCACCACGGCCCCGTAGTAGGCCAGCAAGCCGATAATAAGTGGGTGGCGGTACGCATGATGGATACGCCACTGGAGGCGCTGGAGCAGTCTTATCTGCGTACCAAAGCCACGGACTACGCCAGCTTCAAGAAGGTAATGGCGCTCAACGGCAACGCCTCCAACAACACAGTATTTGCCGACAGCAAAGGCACCATTGCCTACTGGCACGGCAATTTCATGCCCAAGCGCGACCCCCAATTCGATTGGAGCCAGCCTGTAGATGGCAGCAACCCCAAAACCGAGTGGCAAGGTTTACACAACGTGGAAGACTTGGTACAGGTGATGAACCCGGCCAGCGGCTGGATTCAGAACTGCAACTCCACCCCGTTCACCGTATCGGGGCCGAGCAGCCCGGCCAAGGCAAAATACCCTGTGTACATGGCTCCTGACGCTGAAAATTACCGCGGCATCAATGCGGTGCGGGTGCTTGGCAGCAAGCGCACCTTTACCCTCGACACCCTTATTGCGGCGGCCAAAGACCCGTATTTGGCTGGCTTTGATGAGTTGATTCCGGCCTTGGTGAAAGACTTTCAGTTTGTGAGTGATGGCACCAATCCGCCGCAAGGTGAAATCTTGGACGCCATGAAGCTGCTGCGTACCTGGGACAAGCGCTACAGCAAATCATCGGTGGCGCAAACCGTGGCTATATACTGGGGCGAGAAGATTCAGCGCCTGGCCCGCACCCGCGTAGCCCCCGATCAGCGCCTTGATTATATGAGCCTGATGGCTTTTACCATCGCCAAAACCACCCCGCAGGAGAAGGTGGCCGCGCTGCAAGAAACGCTGGACGAGCTAACCCGGGACTTCGGCACCTGGCAACAGCCTTGGGGTGAAGTGAACCGCTTCCAACGTCTCACCGGCAACATTCAGGAAACCTACAACGACCAGAAACCTAGCTTGCCAGTGGCCTTTACTTCCTCGGCCTGGGGCTCACTGGCCGCGTTTGGCTCGAAGACGTATCCGGGCACCAAGAAGCGGTACGGCAACGTAGGCAATAGCTTTATTGCCGTAGTGGAATTTGGCCCGCGCATCAAAGCGCGCTCGGTATTGGCAGGGGGCAACAGCAACAACCCCTCCTCCCCTCATTTCACCGATCAAGCCCCCCTTTATGTGGAGGAGAACTTCAAAGAAGTGCTGTTCTACCCGGAGGACGTGAAAAAGAACGCGGAACGCACCTATTCACCGGGGCAGCAGTAGGCTTACTGCGCTTTGCCGATTCGTGCACATGCGGAAATGCAACACTTGGCTGCGCCAATCCTCAGTTCACGTTTCGTCGTTGCTGAGGTTGTGGCAGAGGGTGTAGTGCGAAGCTTGCGCTTGGCGCCTCGTTGAACGACTGGAACTGCTGGCGTAGCAACAACACCGTTCAACGGTACGCTAAGCGCATGCTTCGCGCTATAGCCTCCAACACACAATTTCCGCAGCGCCGAGATGCCGTTAAAACTCCAGGCGCTGCCCTTGCACCGGAAAGATTAGCTTCAACTGTAGCTTGTTGGCTTCTGCCAGCTGCTTTTTGATTGTCTGCTCGTTGCTGGCGGTTGGCTTGAGGTGAGTAACAACAACGGGCAATCCGCGCAGGGCATCAGGGCCAGCTAATAGGGCCAGTGTGTTCATTTCCTGCATTAGCAACGCTGGGGTAAGGTGGCCGAACAGCTGCGTGGAAGGCTGCGCATTGGGGTAGGAAGCTTCCATGAAGATGGCCCGCAGCTGATGCGCCTTTACCAATGGCCGCACCGCCTGCCACACCGCACGCAAGTTGTGCGCCTGCTCTAATTCGTCGGCTCCTGTGTCGCCGAGGTAGAGCAGGTAGCTGTCTTGGCTTTTGAGGAGGAAGGCCGCACTTTGATAGGGCTTTGCATGGCTTAGCACGAACGTCTGGACACTCAGGCGGGTGCTCTCCAGGGGCACAGCCTGCTGAGGCACCAGTTCCCGGAACCGATATTTGCGCAGTGCCGGTGGATTGCCACCATCTCCGAAATTGGGCCACGCCCGCCAGTTGAAGTAATCGTTCTGGATGGTAGTGAGACAGTTTGCTAGGCCGTAGATGTCTTTGGGAGCATCGTCAGGAGCGTTGAGCAGCAAGCCGGCTACGTGGTCGAGGTGGGCGTGGGAAACCAGGTAGGCTTTGATGTAGCTGCGTAGCACGGTATCGGCGGGCACTGAAAACACCTTGTTGCGCACGGCGTTTTCTATGCCCTGGCGCAGGCTCCCCGCATCGAGGCAGACGTAGGACGAACTACCAACCGGTGCCACCATATACGCCGACAGGTTGCCTTCCTCTATCCCGCCTTTCACGCCAAGCGGAACCACTGTGAAAGCTGGCGGCTCGGTACGCTGACCTCGTGCGGGCAAGGCAACCAACAGCGCAAGCAAGAAACTCCAGAAATAGCAATGCATGACATTACACAGGTAAAGAGAACTTTCTACTGCCTGGCCCTTGGCGTCCGCCACGCTTGTACTGTCATTTCAAACCGTACTTCTCCACTAGCTGTCTGCCCGGTTTCTTGCCAGCCCTGCCGCCGGTAGAACTCTTCGGCGCGGGTATCGGGGCCGGTGCTCAACCAGATGGCAGTGGAGGTTTGCGCAAAGTACCAGTCGAGCAGCAAGTGGTGCAGGTGCTTGCCAATGCCCTGCCCCACGTACTCGGGCCGCAGGAACAGCGCCCATATACTATGGTCTTGCAAGTCGGCAATGGCGAAACCAACGACCTGCCCATCTGCTTCACACACCCAGCCTTTACCCCGCCGAACCAGGTAGTCCTCGGTATTCGCTGCCGTTACCAGCGTACGGTCGCGCAGTACGTTTTCTGTGACGGAGTACCGAACATCAAACAGGGCTGGAATGTCAGCAAGTTGGGCTTCGCGAAAGTTCATGCGCTAAAGATGCACAGGAAATCGACTGCCTTGCTGCTTTAGCAAGTCCCTACCAGCTAGCTAAAATCGTACGGATAGCCGATAACCTGCAAGTCGGACTCTAGTTGCAGCCAATCTTCCACCTTGTCTACGATGCTCAGCACCATGCCCTTGGTTAATACCTCGCCCTGATAAATGCGCGCTACTGTGTCGGGGTTGATGGCCTGCTTGGTTTCGTCTTCGTCGAAGTACTCGGTGGCCCAATCCACGTACGTCTGGGGCTGGTCGTCGAAGATGTAGAGCAAATCTTCGGAGCCGTCCTCTTCGTTTTCAAGCAAACCAGTCTGCCAGCCGTAGCGCGACGTAAACCAGAGACAAAACGTGGTGCCGATAGAACTGACAGGCTCCCCAAAAATAAACTCGTCAAACACCTCGGGCAAGCCGCGCGTGAGGCGCGCTTTGTCGGGTTGCTCTAGGCCGTCGGCATACCCGTTGATTGCGCAGCCGTCTTCCCGAAACAGCACCTGCATTTGGTCACCTTCCCCATCGTTCATCTCGAAAAACTCTTCACCCTGGTCCCAAGCGGCATCGTAGGTGTGGTAGCGGTATTCCACATCGGGCGAGTTGATGGCGTCAAGCACCGCCAGGGCTTTACAAAGGCGCTGCAAGACTTTGCTGTCTGGTAGAGCGGTATAATTCTGCGTGGAGATGATGGGCTGGTGTTGCATAAGAGCTTGTTCTGGCTTCTACTATGAGTCGTGACAGGCTATTGGGGACGGCGCTGGCAACGGGTGGCGTGGCCTCCATTGCAGATGCCGCTTTGGACCTTCGGGCCGTTTTCGCCCTGCAAGGTACACGCCGAAGCGCATGGTTCGTTTTAATAGGTCTTGGTCATGTCGGTGGGTACCACCAGCACGAAGTCGGCTTTCTGCTGATTTTCCTTGTCCAACTTGTCGAGTTGCTCCTGCGACACCGTGCTGACGGTGAGCACCTTCAGCTTCGGATTTGTTTGGCGCAGATAGGCCACAATACCATCATGGTTGTCGGAATGGTAGCTGCCGTTGAGGTGGAGCAGCAACTGGCCTTCGGCACGGGCCTGCACGAGGAAGTGCGCCATCGTGGCGTCTTTGAGAGCCTGGGCCTGAATGATGTTTTGCACGCCGGCTGCGTGGGCTGCGTCGCCGCCAAACATCTTGGCCATATTTTTATAACCCGGCAACTCGTAATCCACGGCCAATGGCAGCGGGACCATCCAGGCTTTTTCTTCTGCCGGCAGGGTATTGAGAGCAGTTAAGCTGCCTTTGGCCACCTGAGAAGCGTACCGGCGCGGCACGTTGGTGCCCACCACCCGAAATTTCTGCTGCTTTGCCAGCTGCAACAACGGCTTGTAGTCGGTGGCGTAGTTGGGCCAGGGGCGGCTTTGCTCTTCAAAGGCTTTGTCGTCCAGTTCACCGGTGCTGTATTGGTCTACGAGGGGCTGCACATCACGCTCCAGCATCTCTAAGCCGAGCACGAACTGGCCTTGCTTGAGGCGCGCTAAGTCTTTGGTAAGCTGAAGTTCCAGCCAGTGCCCAATGGGGTCGTTGTGTTGCTCCCCGAAGAACACCACATCGGCCTGGGCCAATTCTTTTAGTGCTTTCTCGTAGTCGGCGGGCTTGCCGATAGCGGTGAACAGACGGTAGGCGGGCTTGTCGGCCGTGGTGAAGCTAGCCAGGAAAACTACCAGCAGCCACAAGGCAAGCGGACGGATAACGTGCGAAACGTGGGGTGTGAAGTGCATATACGAAGATACCCCACCACCCCCGTAAATGTTGTTGGCTGGGCTTACCTCCCCGCAAAAGAAGGCCCTGCTACCACAGGTAACAAAGCCTTTCTTTTGCGGGGATTCTCGCCTGACGAGAAGCAACTCTAGCCTTTATAGAACATCCAGCGCGACAATTCGCGGTAGTTTACCTTCTTACCATACATCAGCACCCCAACCCGGTAGATGCGGCTGGCCACCCACGTTGTGAAGATGAAACCACCCACCAGCAGCACACCCGAAAGCAGCAGTTGCCACACCGGCACGCCGAAAGGCAGACGCATCACCATGGCAATGGGTGAGGTAAACGGAATCATAGAGAGCCAGAAAGCCAGCGGGCCGCTTGGGTCTCCGTTGATGATAACATTGATGCTGACGATGTAGCTCAGAATCAACGGAATTGTGACGGGAAACATGAATTGCTGCGCGTCCGTCTGGTCGTCGACGGCGGCCCCAATGGCGGCAAACATAGAGGAGTACAGCAGATAGCCTCCCAGGAAGAAAAACAGGAAACCCCCAATGATGGTAGCCACGGGCAGGCCATCCAGGAAGTTCCAGGGACTACCCGCCACCATCGGCGTTGGGTCGGGGGCAGGCGTTGCGGTGGCACCCGCCACGTCACGCGCCGCTGCCGCCTCTTGCACGCCCGCAGCAGCAGCCACCGGCGGCGACTTCCGAACCGAATCCGCCAGCAAAGGTGCCGCCAGCGTCGTCAGACCCCACGACAGCGCAATCCACAACGCAAACTGGGTGAACACCACCGCCGCAATGCCCAGGATTTTGCCCATCATAAGCTGAAACGGCTTCACCGAAGACAGCATCACCTCCATAATGCGGCTTGATTTTTCTTCGCTCACGCCGCGCATCACTTGCACACCATAAATGAAGATGAACATGTACACCAAAATCGACAGCATGTAGGCAGCGCCGGTGGTAGCTCCCACGTTGTTCTTGCGGCCGCCCTGCTGGGTCAGGTCTACGGCGTCGAGGCCTACATCGGCTTTCAGGTTGTCGATGGTGGCTTGGTTGAGGCCGGAGCGGCTTAGCTTTAGCTCGCTTATCGTTTTGTTTACCGCTTTCCGGATGCTGTTTTGGCGCTTCAAACTAACGTTGCCATTGGCCAGCAACTGAGTGCCCGTGGTGCTGTCGAGAGTGAAGCTGGGCGGGAAATACAACAAGGCGTCTTGCTTGGCCTTTGTTTTTTTGAAGGCTGCCGTGGCTTCGGCCAACGAATTGCCGGTGGCAGGCACGAACCGTACATCTTCGGTGGCGGCCAGGCGCTGCAATAGCTGCTGCCCGCTCTCGTCGCGGACGGCCACCACATCGGCGTCTGAAGAGCTAGTGAGTTTGGCAATGCCTACCACGCTACCTGCTAGCAGCAAGGGCGCCAACAACGACATAACCAGAAAGCTTTTTTTGCGCACTCGGGTCAGGTATTCGCGCTGTAAAATCAACCAAATTTTATCCATGAGAAATAGAAGCTGAGCGTTGGAAAGTATTGATAGGAAGCAACAGGGCTAAGAGCTGGAACATACCACTCCTAGCTTCTCACTTCCTCGAGCAGCGTCTCGGGCATAGTTTCCTGCACGCGGCGGATGAAAATATCATTGATGCTCGGAATCTGCTCCCGAAAGGCATGGACCTCCACGTTGTGGATGAGGTAGCGCAGTAGGTCGTTGGGCGTGGTGTTGGCGTGGAGCCGGATCCGGTCGTAGAAGTGGCCGTTTTCGCGTTCTTTGTGCTCTAGCACTTCAAAGTCGGGGTGCGTCACCATCAGGCGGCCGCGGCCTTCCACCTCGTAGGTTTGGGTTTTGAAGGTGTTCTTGATGTCACGCACAGAGCCATCTAGCACCTTCCGGGAGCGGTTGATCAGCGCAATATTGTCGCAGAGTTCCTCCACCGATTCCATGCGGTGCGTGCTGAAAATGATGGTTGCGCCCCGTTCGCGCAGCTCCAGAATCTCGTCTTTGATGAGGTTGGCATTGATGGGGTCGAAGCCCGAGAATGGCTCATCCAAGATGATAATGCTGGGCTCATGCAGCACCGTAGCAACAAACTGCACCTTCTGCTGCATGCCCTTGCTAAGATCTTCCACATTTTTGTTCACCCAAGGCCGCAGGTCGAGCCTATCAATCCAGGATTTGATGCGTTGGGTGGCATCGGCTTTCGAGAGCCCCCGGAGCTGCGCCAAGTACAGCAGCTGTTCCCCTACCCGCATCTTTTTGTAGAGCCCCCGTTCTTCCGGCAGATACCCAATCTGGCCGATATGCTTGGGGTTCAACTTTTCGCCGCGCACCCTGATTTCGCCGGAGTCAGCGGCCGTAATCTGGGTGATGATGCGGATGAGCGAGGTTTTGCCGGCCCCATTAGGGCCCAGCAGACCGAAGATGCTACGCTCGGGAATATCAAGGCTGACGCCACTAAGGGCAATGTGCGCGGCGTAGGCCTTGTGCACATCAATAGCTTGTAGAATGGGTTGCACGACTTGAAAGGAAGGAAGATGGATGTGGAAGCCTAAATGTAGGAATTTCGCTATGCTTGCAAGAAAGAAGCTGAGCGCTGGGTTACTTTACTTTTCCAGGTCGTGTAGCACCGTTTCTAGGCGGTCGAGGTGCTGGCCGTACAGGCGTTGCAGCCACCACTTAGTGAATCTGCTCATCCCGAAGTACGTGAGAGCCGCCAGTAAGCCAACGACGAAGCCGAGCACACCCAACCCAAACAGTAGCTTTTGCCCCGCCACCTGCTGCGTGATGCGCCCACCCAAAAACAGCAGGGTAATACCAAACGACATAGGCACCGACCACATAGTAGCTCGGTAATACAGCTTCATCAGGCTGCGCAGTTGGTGCAGCTGGTGCCCCACGTATTCCCGCACAGCGCCGCCGCTAGCATCTCCGATACCCCGCAGCAAGGTGAGCTTACGACGGAAATAGAAGCCACTCAGCAAGCAAATCAGTGCAAGCCATGCTGCCATAGCAAGGTAGTAGGGGTCACGGCTTGTGGTAGCGGCTCCAGTGCATCCGGCCAGGCACACCACCACGGTTCCAATTTCAATCCACACGTTGCGGCGCATTTTAGCCATAGGGTTCTTGGATGCGCGAGCTAGCATCTTCGCCAGAGTGGCTGTATCGAGGCCAACTGGTGCTTCAGTGGCAGTGGGCTGCTTCCAGCCTCTACGAAAATCATCAAGTTCCATTAGGCGGGTTGGGTAAGCAGGTGGCGAAGCTTGTCTTGTACGCGGTGCATCTTCACGCGCACATTGTTTTGGGTGATACCGAGGATATCGGCCATTTCCTCGTAGGTCCGCTCTTCCAAATAAAGGAGTACAAAGGCCTTATCTACCTCAGAAAGCCGATTAATGGCGCGGTAAAGGGCCGCCATTTCCTCGGGCTCGTACCCGGTAGGCTCGGAAGTTTGTGCTAGCTGCAACGCTTCCCCTTCTAGGCTGCTGGGCTGCGGACGGCGGGTACGTTGGCGCAGGTTGCTGATGGCTACGTTCAGCGCAATGCGGTAGAGCCAGGTACTTAGCTTGGCTCCTGCCTGAGGCACGTACTTCGGCCAAGCTCGCCACAACTGCAACACCACCTCCTGAAACAAATCCTGCCGGTCATCCGCATCGGCGCAGTACAAGCGGCATACCCGCCGCAGCAGCGGCTGGTATTCATTAACAACGGCAACAAAATCAGTGGAGGGTGCAGCAGTGCTCATGCGGGCAGCAGTTTCAAAGCATATATCGACGGTCTTGCTGCGGCATTACATAGGACCGCACAATTTATTTGGCTGTCGTGCTTTCCCCGAGATGGACATACCTACTTCTAGGTATTTTCACACTATTTAACCGTGATTTGTTGACAAGAAGCAGTAATAGTACATAACTAGCATATTCAAACAAATCCATATTGTAACATGAAACACCTTCTACTCTCTTGCTTATTTAGCTCGTTACTCGCAGTTCCTGCTAGCTACGCTCAGGGACAAACTACTGCGCAGTCAGCCATGAAGCTACTCCTCAATGGCGGCCAGCTGCAGCATGACCGTCATGCATCCACGGACAAGGCGCACCGTGGTATCAACGCCGATATAACCGTACCAGGCCGTGCCGTAGAGCACAACTGGAACAGCAACACCAATCGGTGGCAGGATGGCAGAATCGTGACTTACACCTACGACGCGAGAGGCAACACCTCGCAGATTGTCTCTACCGACTCCGTCTCGTCCCAGCCTCTCAGCAGAGAACTGTACGCCTATAACCTTCGCAAACAAATCACGGAAGAAACCTACCAAACGTGGGCTGGTTCAGCTTATGTGAATGAGGAACGGTATCAATACACGTACGACGCCCAAGGAAACTTTACACTGCAAATCGGCCAAATATGGAGTGGTACAGCCTGGACAACACGGTCTGGCTACCGTTTCACGAACACCTACAACACTGCCAATGTACTGACAAGCAGAACAGCTGAGCAGCTAAATACCAGCACCGGCGTCTGGGGACCTGATAGGCGTATTATCTACACAGTTGATGCTAACAACCAGTGGGCTGAGGTTGTCTACCAAGAGTGGGAAAATGGAGCCTATGTGAATGACGGGCGCACCCGCAACATCACGTGGTATAATTGGGCCAACTTACTGCCTAGCTATCTTGAGGACCAGGAGTGGAACGGTAGTACCTGGGTTGATGATCAACGTAGCACAATTGTGTATCAGTCCAATGGCAGCTATGTTGAAACACAGCAGAAATTCACGGCTCCTAGCACTTGGGTTAATGATGATCGGATTACCGAAACCTACGATGATTTTGGTAACCTCATCCTAGATCAGGGGGAATCCTGGAATAATAATGCGTGGGCTATTAGTTATTCAGATCGTACACTGCTTTCTTACACGGCTACCAACCAGGTACGCCGGGCGGTAGAGCAGGAATACGACACTTCGCTGAGACTATATGTAAATTCAATTCTCACCTCGTATGGCAACTTCGTTACGCTAGCTACTCGCAGGGCTACAGGTCTGGAAGCAACTACTTCGCTGTATCCAAACCCAGCTTCTAGTGCGGCACTGCTCTACGTACCAGGGATGAGAAGCCAAGGTGCTGTGCCAGCCGAAGTACTCAATACAATGGGCCAGGTGGTTCGCACTTTTGTTTTACAACCGCAGCAAGGCAGTATCCGGCAAGAGCTTAACCTGGAAGGCTTAGCGGGTGGCGTTTATACTATCCGCCTGCATCCCACGGAGGGCACCATTGCCAAGCGCATCGTGAAGCAGTAAATCTGCAACTTGCGCCTACAAACAGAAAGCCCGCCTTCCATTGGGGAAGGCGGGCTTTCTGTTTGTAGCAGATCTGAATTCATCAAACCACGCTGAGTAGAAGTAGAACCTACTGGAAATACTCCTTCACTTTCTCGAAGAAGCCTTTCTCGTTCTTGCCAGGATTTGGCGTGAAGTTCTGCGCATTGCGGAGCTTTTCCAGCAGTTCGCGTTCCTCCCCAGTCACGTTCTTTGGCGTCCAAACGCTAAGATGAATCAGCTGGTCGCCACGGCCGTATCCGTTAAGGTCTTTGATGCCCTTGCCACGCAGGCGCAGAATCTTGCCGGGCTGCGTGCCCGGATCTACCTTGATTTTCACTTTGCCCTCAATGGTCGGCACCTCGATGCTGGCCCCGAGTGCAGCATCCACGAACGAGATGTACTGCTCGAACATGATGTTGTTGCCGTCGCGCTTGAGCTGCTCGTGTGGCTCTTCCTCTATCTGAATCAGCAAGTCGCCGGGTACACCGCCTCGCTCAGGGTAGTTGCCTTTGCCGTTCATGCTGAGCTGCATGCCCTCGGCTACACCCGCCGGAATATTAATTGGAATAACCTCTTCGTGTAGCTGCCGGCCTTCGCCTTGGCATACATCACACTTACTGGTCACTACCTTGCCTTCACCATCGCAGGTTGGGCAGGTAGAAGCACTTACCATCTGTCCGAGCATCGTGTTTACCACGCGCTTTACCTGGCCTTGGCCTTGGCAGGTCTGGCAAGTTTTCAGGTCGGTACCGTTTTTAGCACCAGTGCCCGAGCAGGTGTTGCACGCTACGTAGCGCTTCACCTTGATTTTCTTCTCAACGCCGTTGGCTACTTCTTCCAGGTCGAGCTTCAGCTTGATGCGCAGGTTAGAGCCCTTGCGCACGCGCCGACCACCTTGCCCACGGCCGCCACCGCCAAAGAAGCCCTCGAAGCCCCCTTGGCCACCGCCGCCGAATATGTCACCGAAATGGCTGAAGATATCCTCCATGCTGGGGCCTCCCCCATTGCCGCCCATTCCTTGGTGCCCGTACTGGTCGTAGCGGGCACGCTTGTTCTGGTCCGACAACACTTCGTAGGCCTCGGCAGCTTCCTTGAACTTGTCTTCTGCCGAAGGGTCGTCCGGGTTCTTATCGGGGTGATACTTGATGGCAACCTTGCGGTATGCTTTCTTAATTTCATCTCCCGATGCGCTTTTGGCGACACCCAGTATTTCGTAATAATCTCGCTTCGTTGCCATTATTGAATTTCTTCGTCTGTCATGCGTTGTCTCGCGTCCATCCCGAAGGAGGCATTTCCATACTAGGCGGCAATCATCGTTCGCAACAAAGCAGTATTAAGGCTTCGCTGCACGGACGCCAAACCAGGCATGACGGTAGTTCTCTACTGACCCAGTACCACTTTCGCGTGGCGGATCACCTTATCGCCGAGATAGTATCCACGCTCTACCTCGTCCACTATTTTGCCCTTCAACTCTTCCGACGGAGCCGGAATCTGGGTGATGGCCTCATGCAGATCAGGGTCGAAAGAGCTACCCTTCACTTCCATAGGAACAAGCCCTTTCTGGCTCAGCGTTTTCTGCAGCTTATTATAGATGATTTCGATGCTCTCGCGCACAGCGCTGGCATCCTCCGTGTCCTTGGTGAAGTTACGGGCACGGTCGAAATCATCGAGAGCAGGCAGCAACGCTACCATAAGCTCCTGGTTGGCGGTTTTGAACAAATCAGCACGCTCCTTGGTAGTGCGGCGCTTGTAATTTTCAAACTCAGCAGCCAAACGCAAGTATTTATCCTTGAGCTCGTTTAGTTCGGCCCCAGGTTTGCTATCTTCTGCCGTTGAAGTCTCTTCACCAGCAGAATTGCCGAGTGCTTCAGCAGTTTCATTATCCGTCATTTCGCCAGTTACTTGCCCTTGCTCTGCAGCCAAGTTGTCGTCCTGCGGTACGTTGTTATCGTCAGCCATCTTATTGAATATTCGTCGGAACGGGTTTTTCACTTCATCTAAAGCCAAATGGCAAGAATAAGGGGCAAGGAGTTTGCCAAAGGCTTCCATGCTGCCATTGTGACACAAATTTATGCAGGAGGCTGAACCCGCCGCCTTAGTTTTCACCGTAAATACATCTGGGTCCATGTTGGAGGTTCCTTCGTTTACTACCAGATTGAATAATTGCTGGAACCTGAATTTAGGGCTAGAACTGGTCTGTAAATCTCGTAACGTATTGACGCAGTAGCTACTATATAGAGTACAAACAGAATTTCTATGAGACTGATCTAAGACGATATAAAATTATTATGAAGCTTCACTGAAAATTTCATGAAAAATATTTGAAAGTTTATAAGATCTCAATTAATTTTCAGCACGCTAAGCATCAAAGCAGACTCTGAGCTCAGCGCTGATTCTAGATTTCTTGATACTCCGACCTCTTTCCACACTTAACTAAATTATCATTTACATGAAAGCAGTAATCTTAGCGGGTGGCTACGGCACCCGAATCAGTGAAGAAAGTGCCGTGCGGCCAAAGCCCATGGTCGAAATTGGGGGGCGCCCCATTCTGTGGCACATTATGAAAATCTATGCCCACCATGGCATCACCGATTTCGTAATCTGCTGTGGCTTCAAGGGCCATCTTATTAAGCAGTACTTCGCCGACTATTTCCTGCACAATGCGGACGTTACGTTCCGTATGGATCGGAACGAGATGCACGTGCACCGCGCTCATGCCGAGCCCTGGACTGTAACGCTGGTAGACACCGGCCAAGAGACGATGACGGGTGGCCGTTTGCGTCGGGTACGTGAGTACATTGGCGACAGCACGTTCTGCCTCACCTATGGCGATGGTGTTGGTGATGTAGACATCACTGCTTCTATCAAGCATCACCACGAGCAAAGCGCTATGGCTACCCTGACTGCTGTTCGTCAGCCTGGCCGCTTCGGCGTGTTCAACCTGGGCGAAGGCTCGGCTACAGTACAAGATTTCACGGAGAAGCCTGCTGGCGGCGAAACTCCCTGGATCAATGGTGGCTTCTTCGTACTTGAGCCTGCCGTATTAGACTACATCCCCAACGATGACACCGTATGGGAAAAAGGTCCTCTCGAGCAATTAGCTGCGGAAGGCCGCTTAAGCGCCTTCCGCCACACGGGCTTCTGGCAGCCTATGGATACCCTGCGTGACCGTAACATGCTGGAAGGCCTCTGGCAGGCAGGTACTGCACCTTGGAAAGTATGGGACAACATTACGGCTCCAGCTGCCCCAGCCGCCGAAGTATTGGTACCAGCTCCTAGCGCTCTTATAACCCACTAACCCTTTCGAATTCACTATCCTTGTTTCAAAGAGCAGAGTAAGCTGGCCACTGATATGACGTCCGGCTCATTGCGCTGCTCCTGATCGATCAGAAAAACTACCGTTTTCCGTCCCTCTGACGCCCGACACCACCTGTTTCATCCTCTTTATTTTCATTTTTCAATGAATCGTATTCTTATTACTGGTAACATGGGCTATGTGGGGCCCGGTGTTGTTGCACGCTTGCGACAGCAGTTTCCCAAAGCCGAACTTATTGGTTACGACTTAGGCTACTTTGCTCACTCCCTTACCGGAGCAGGCCGGTTACCAGAAACTCTCCTCGACCGCCAAATCTTCGGCGATGTTCGTCAGTTCCCCGACGCACTACTTCAGAACTTAGATGCCATTGTGCATCTGTCAGCTATCAGCAATGACCCCATGGGGCAAACCTATGAGGCTGTAACGCTGGAAGTAAACCATGCTGCTGGTATTCGTTTGGCACAGCAGGCCAAAGCAGCCGGCGTGCGTTCTTTTGTGTTCGCCAGCTCGTGTAGCATTTATGGCGCAGGCGGCGAAGGTGCCAAAACCGAAACTTCCGAGTTAAATCCATTGACGGCGTATGCTCGCTCCAAGGTGCTAAGCGAGCAGGATTTGCAGCCCCTCGCCGATGATACCTTCTCGGTGACTTGCTTGCGCTTCGCGACTGCCTGTGGTTGGAGCGACCGGCTGCGGCTGGACTTGGTAGTAAACGATTTTGTGGCGTGCGCAGTAGCCTCCGGCACTATTACCATCCTGAGCGACGGGTCGCCGTGGCGTCCGCTAATCCACGTGCAAGACATGGCCCGGGCTATTGAATGGGCATTGAAGCGCGAAGCCAGCAACGGTGGCACCTTCCTCGCCATCAACGTAGGATCCGAGTCGTGGAACTACCAAGTGCGAGACCTTGCTGAAGCTGTAGCCGAAGCTATTCCTGGCACCAAAGTGTCACTGAATGCAGCTGCTCCACCCGACAAGCGCTCCTACCTGGTTGATTTCAGCTTGTTCCGCCAGCTCGCCCCCGACCATCAGCCACAGCGCACCCTTGCCGACACCCTTGTCGAACTGCGCGATGGTCTAAACGGCATCAATTTCCGCGACGCTGAGTTCCGCTCTTCAGAGCTGATGCGTCTGCGAGTTATCAGCCGCCTGCGCGAAACCGGTCAATTAACCGATTCGCTGACTTGGGCAACTGCATTGCCCCACACTCAGGATTACTTCGCCACGAGCGCACTTCAGGCTGCCACAGTTTAAGCGCCGGGCTCCCCTCTCCTTCCCAGTAGTATATATATGATTTTTACCCCAACTAAGCTTGCTGGTGCCTTCATCATTGATGTAGAGCGCCGGACAGATGAGCGTGGCTTTTTTGCCCGTTCGTGGTGCGAAGACGAGTTTGCCGCCCACGGCATCCATATGCCTCCGCTCCAAGCCAATTTGTCGTCTAATCCGCTCCAAGGAACATTGCGCGGCATGCATTATCAATTGGCCCCGCATGAAGAAACGAAACTAGTACGGTGCACTCGCGGCGCCATTTACGATGTTATCGTGGACTTGCGCGAGGAGTCTCCCACGTATGGCCAGTGGATTGGAGTTGAGCTAACGGCTGATTCGTTCCGCATGCTATTTGTGCCGGGCCGCTTTGCGCACGGTTTTCTCACGCTCGTTGACAACAGCGACGTTACGTATCAGGTATCCGCTAAGTACGCTCCCGGTGCAGAGCGTGGCTTGCGCTGGAATGATCCCACGATCGGCATCCAGTGGCCTGCCAAGCCTGTCCTAGTTTCAGAGAAGGACAGCCAGCATCCTGATTTTGTATTCACTCCCCAACACCTAGAGGCAAAATAGCCTATCCATGTACATGAAACCCGCCAAACTTCATTGTTTGGCGGGTTTGTATGCTTGTTGCCGCTTTTTTCCATGAGCGGGTCTTCTAACTCCTTTTCAATATTACTAGAATGATACTTGTTGATACAGCACTTCAGAAGCGGCAGTTGGCCGGTAAGCCTATAAGAGTAGCCATGATAGGCGCCGGCTTTATGGCCCGTGGTGTAGCCCACCAAATTTGCCGCTACACTCCGGGTATGGAGTTAGTAGCTATTGCCAACCGCACCATCGATAACGCCCGACAGGCCTATACCAATGCCGGAGTAACTGGTGTTCGGGAAGTAGGTAGCGTTGAGCAGTTGGAAGCTTGCATCCAGCTAGGACAGCCCGCCATCACCGATGACGCCCTCCTAGTGAGCCGTGCCGAAGGCATTGATGCCATAATTGAAGTAACAGGGGCCGTGGAGCACGGTGCCCATGTGGTAATGGAAGCCATCCGACACGGCAAACACATCATCCTTCTCAACGCCGAACTCGACGGCACAGTAGGTGCCATTCTGAAAGTATACGCCGACCGTGCTGGTGTGGTATACACTGTTTCGGACGGAGACCAGCCGGGCGTGACGCTCAACCTTGCCCGCTTTGTGAAAGGAATTGGTGTGACGCCAGTGCTGTGCGGTAACATCAAGGGCCTCCACGACCCGTACCGCAACCCAACCACGCAGGAAGGGTTTGCTCGGCAATGGGGGCAGAACCCTAGCATGGTTACTAGTTTCGCTGATGGCAGCAAAATCAGCTTCGAGCAGGCCGTTATTGCTAACGCCCTGAATATGCGCGTAGCACGCCGTGGTATGCTAGGCCCTACCGTCGAGCCAGGTACTCCCATCACGAAAGCTGCCGAATGGTATCCTCATGAGCCACTACTTAATGGTGGCCCTGGCATTGTAGACTATGTAGTAGGCGCAGAGCCTGGACCAGGAGTTTTTGTCTTGGGAACTATCGAAGATCCGGTTCAGCAGCACTACCTAAAGCTCTACAAGCTAGGCCCTGGGCCGCTGTACTGCTTCTACACGCCTTATCACCTTTGCCACTTCGAAACACCAACTACAGTGGCACGTGCTGTTCTCTTCCAAGATGCGGCGCTAGCACCAGCTGGCCCTATGCGCGTTGAGGTAGTTACAGCCGCTAAAATCGACCTTAAGGCCGGGCAGCAGTTAGATGGTATTGGCCATTATCACACCTACGGCTTGGCCGAAAATGCCGACGTTACGCTCACAGAGAACTTGCTCCCTATCGGCGTTGCGGAAGGCTGCATTCTACGCCGCGATATAGCACGCGACGAAGTGCTTACATACGACGATGTGATTTTGCCGGAAGGTCGCCTTATCGACCAACTCCGCGCTGAGCAAGCTGCTCATTTCAATTCGGCCAATACGGTTGCTATTCTCTCCAGCGACAATTCTGTTGTTAGCTAATTTATAAACAGTAAGTTGCGTACCACCCGAAGCTATATGGGAGTACGCAACTTGCTATTTATAAGTGCATTAACCTTATACCTATGGGTACCAACCAGGTTTCTAGTTTAGCTGCTAAGGTCTTCATAACGTCTGCTTATGAAGATCCTGAACCGCTAAGTACATTTCTCAAAGATGCGCATCTAGACAAATACAAGCAGCACCAGATAGTAGATGCGCCTGAAATAGCAGACATTATTTTATTTATAGAGAATTCCAGGTATCACCATGACCCTTTTTTCAGGAAATTAAAGAGTCATCCTATAGTTAAGAAATATCCGAACAAAGTTTTCATGTATAATGCCCACGATGTACCGTGGTTCATATTACCTGGTTTATACACATGCATTCCCAAAAATGCATTTGATGGCGACAAGATTTGCGCAACCTGCTATATAGAAAGCATAAACCCCTATATACGGTGCGACTTTTCGGAAACGCCTGACTATCTCTTCTCTTTCTACGGAAACCCACAGTCCAAGCCAAGGAAGGAAATAATGAAACTGCACCATAAACGTGCAGTTATTATTACGTCTGACCAAAAGATGTACAGTGATCAGAAGCCCCAGGATTTACAGATTCAATACGCCGATCTTATTGCCAATACCAAATTCATTCTGTGCCCCAAGGGTATAGGAACTTCCTCTATTCGCTTGTTCGAGACAATGCAGGCTGGTCGAGTACCCGTTATTATATCCGATGACTGGGTGCGGCCTGCTGGTCCTACTTGGGAAGAATTTGCCATTTTCATTCCAGAAGATAAGGTCCACACCATACCCGCTGTTCTTGAGCGAGAAGAAATCAACTGGGCTATCAAATCTAGGTTAGCCCGTAAAGCTTGGGAAGATTATTTCGCACCGGATAGTCTATTCAACTATTCGGTGAATAATATTTTGATGCTAGGTCATTTCAAGAGCAACCTGCAAAAGAATATCTACTTCAAACTTTATAAATACTTTTCCTACTACAGATATTATTTCCGCCGAAATGTTATCTATCCTGGGAAAAGGTTGATTGCCAAGTTCAAGAATTAGTTAGTACGGTTTGTTTGCCATTGTTATGCATGCAGTGCATGCCAGATCAGGTCTTTTAGTTGCTGAATATTTTTGTTCGCTAGGCTGGAGATAAATACGCTCGGCAAATCCGTAGGCAGTGTACTGCGGATTTCGTTTTCCAACTCTTCGTCCAGCATATCGGATTTAGTGATAGCCAGCAGGCGGTTCTTATCCAATAGCTCCGGGTTGAACTGCTCTAGCTCACTTAGTAGCACGTTGTATTCAGCGGCAATGTCTGGGCTGTCGCAGGCAATCGTGAACAACAGGATGGAGTTACGTTCAATGTGCCGCAGGAAGCGGGTGCCTAGCCCTTTGCCTTCTGCGGCACCTTCTATAATGCCCGGGATATCGGCCATTACAAACGACTTGTAGTCGCGGTAAGCTACCACACCTAGGTTGGGCGTGAGAGTGGTGAAGGCGTAGTCTGCAATCTTGGGTTTCGCCGCCGACACAACGGAAAGCAACGTGCTTTTGCCTGCGTTCGGGAAACCAACCAATCCTACGTCAGCCAGTAGCTTCAGCTCCAGAATCACCCACTCGTCGATGCCCGGCTCACCAGGCTGCGCGTAGGTTGGTGCTTGGTTGGTAGCGGATTTAAAATGGTCGTTGCCGAGGCCACCACGGCCACCAGGGGTAAGAATGAGGCGCTGGCCGTGTTCCGTGATTTCCAGCTTCTTCTCACCCGTTTCGGCATCACGAGCAATAGTGCCTAGCGGCACTTGAATAATAATATCGTCGCCTTGCGCGCCAGTGCGCAGGTTTTCGCCACCGCCCTGTCCCGGTTTGGCAATTAAATGCTTTTGGTATTGCAAGTGCAGCAAAGTCCAAAGCTGCGAATTACCCTCCAAGATAATATGACCACCACGGCCACCGTCGCCACCATCAGGGCCGCCGTTTGGCAGGCCTTTGGCACGGAAAAAGTGGTGTGAACCCGCTCCGCCCGCTCCGGAGCGGCAGTTGATTTTGACGTAGTCGATGAAGTTATTAGAAGCCACTGAGAAAAATGCTGAATTAAAACTGATAGGGGGCCTACCCCAAAATAGCTACCATCCGTAGCCGGCACATTGAAAAAAAGGACCTTACCAAACAAGAAAAGTCGTTGTGACAACAACCGTTCTTACGTGATAAGGTCCTTCCTGCGTCAGGATGATAGACTCGCGCGGTTATGGCCGCAAAGTTACGCTTTTACTTCGTCGGTTGCCTGCCGGGTATCTTCGGTGGTAGCAGCTTGGTGCTGGTCGATGATGGTGCAGATTTGCTGAAATATTTCGTCAATGCCTCCAATACCGTTTAGGGCATGAAATTTATGCTGTGCAGCGTAGAATCCAGCCACCTGCGCCGTTTCGGTGTTGTACACCGTTACACGTTTGCGGATCTTGGTTTCGTCTTGGTCGTCGGTGCGGTTGCTGGTTTTGCCACGCTCGAGCAAGCGTTTCACCAGTTCCTCTTCGGCTACTTCCAGGGCTATCATGCAGGATACACCGGTATCGTAGCGCTGCATAAGGGCATCGAGGCTTTCGGCTTGGGGCACAGTACGTGGAAAGCCGTCGAAGATAAAGCCAGCTACTCCGGTATTGCCAGCTAGTTGGCTCTCAATCATGCCAATCACTACCTCATCAGGCACAAGCAACCCTTCGTCCATGAGCTTCTTGGCACGCAGGCCTAGTTCGGTACCTTGCGCAATTTGGGAACGGAGCAAGTCACCGGTGGAAAGGTGCACTAGATTGTAACGGGCAATCAGCTTCTGGCTCTGCGTTCCTTTGCCGGCACCAGGCGGGCCGAAAAGCACGATATTCAGCATAGCGTGTGGGTTTATCAGGAAAAAATTAGATGGGGTTGAGAAAGATAAGCAAGGAAAGTTAAAGCTACTAGGCTCACCAGCGAATTTTAGCTGCTGATTCCCGAAGGTAGGTTACACTGCCTTGTACACATCTGGGTAGTTGCGGCCCAAGCCATCATAGTCGAGGCCATAGCCAACAATGAAGTCGTTGGGAATACTGAGCCCCACGTACCGGATAGCCAGCTCATGCTGCAGGCATTCGGGCTTCATGAACAATGTGGCTACTTCCAAGGAGGCTGGTGCTTGAGCACCTAGTGTATCGAGCAGCATTTTCATGGTGTGCCCGGTATCCACAATGTCTTCGAGAACTACGACGTGGCGGCCAGCTATATCCTCCGTAAGGCCTAACACCTCCTGTACTTTACCTGTGCTACTGGTTCCTTGGTACGAAGCGACTCGAATGAAAGAGATTTCGCAAGGAATATGCATGGCTTTCATCAAGTCGGCAGCGAACATGAACGAGCCATTGAGCACTGCCACAAAGAGAGGTGTTTTGTTGGCGTACTCCTGGTTGAGCTGCACGGCAAGTTCAGTGATTGCCGCCATAAGGCGCTCAGCCGATAAATAGGGCTCAAACTGTTTGTTATGCAGCGAGATATGATCCGGGTTCATCCGTATGGGGTTGGGCCGCAGGGGAGCGAGCCGTCAAAGGTAATAGAAAAGGCCGCCTCCCCGGTACGGAAAGGCGGCTCTTCTGTCTACAGCCCAGTAGAATGGTTACCGCCGAGTGCTGCTGTACAGATAGCAGGACCATCCGTCTTCGAGCGGCATACTAGCTAGGACCATTCGGTTCAAGCCAGGTACTACAGTTGCTGACGCAGCAGCACGAACAGCGCTTCTGTCGCGTGCGCCCCGGAGTCGGTGTAGCGCACATGGGGGCGGGCCTGCATATCAATGGGGCGTTTTCCTTGGGCAGGGGCAACTCCACGATCGGGAGCAGCAATGTGTGGCGCAATCACCAGGGACACAATGCTCATGAGCTTGATGAGAATGTTCATGGAAGGACCAGAGGTATCCTTGAAAGGGTCGCCAACGGTATCGCCAGTAACAGAAGCTTTGTGCGCATCTGAACCTTTGTATTGCATCACGCCATCAATCATCACGCCCTTTTCAAACGACTTTTTAGCATTGTCCCAAGCTCCCCCGGCATTGCTTTGGAAGATGGCCATCAGCACTCCGCTCACCGTGACGCCAGCCAAGGTACCACCCAGTACTTCAGGACCGAAAGCAAAGCCAATAATGATAGGGACGATGAGCGCAATGGCACCTGGCAGCATCATCTCGCGGATGGCAGCCTGGGTGGAAATAGCTACGCACTTCTCATACTCCGGCCGGCCAGTGCCTTCCATGATGCCAGGAATCTCACGGAATTGGCGCCGCACTTCCTGCACCATCGCCATAGCCGCCCGGCCCACGGCTGCAATAGCCAGTCCCGAGAAGATAAAAGGAATCATAGCGCCAACGAACAACCCCGCCAGCACGCGGGCATTGCTGATGTCGATGGAGGTGATTTTGGCCGTGCCCATGAACGCCGCAAAAAGAGCCAGCGAGGTAAGAGCAGCCGAAGCAATAGCGAAGCCCTTGCCCGTGGCTGCTGTGGTGTTGCCTACGGCGTCCAGAATATCGGTACGCTCCCGTACTTCCTTGGGCAATTCACTCATCTCGGCAATTCCGCCAGCATTGTCGGCAATAGGTCCAAAGGCATCAATAGCCAACTGCATAGCTGTAGTGGCCATCATACCGGCTGCCGCAATGGCCACTCCGTAGAGGCCCGCACACTCGAAGCTAAGTACGATACCAGCCGCCAGCACGATAATTGGTAGCACCGTCGATTCCATGCCCACCGATATGCCCCCGATTACGGTGGTAGCGTGCCCAGTGCTGCTCTGGCGTACAATGCTCAGCACGGGCCGCTTTCCCATGGCCGTATAATACTCCGTGATAATACTCATCAGTGTACCCACTACCAAGCCTACTACTACTGCCCAGAAAACATCCAGGGAATTGAATGGCACCGAACCAGGCCGACCGATAATCAAGTCACCTGCTGGGAGCATCCAGCGGATGATGAAGTAGGATGCTGCTGCCGACACTGCTACCGACACATAGTTGCCGAAGTTGAGGGCGGCTTGCACGTTGCCGTTTTCTTTTACGCGTACCAATAGAATGCCTATCAGGGAGGCTACAATGCCCATGCCGGCAATTACCATAGGCAGCAAGATGGGGGAAAGACCCTGAAACTGGTCGCCATTGGCTACCACTTCGCGCCCTAGCACCATCGTAGCTAAGATGGTCGCGACATAGGATCCAAACAGGTCAGCTCCCATCCCAGCCACGTCGCCCACGTTATCCCCTACGTTGTCGGCAATGGTGGCGGGGTTGCGAGGGTCGTCTTCTGGAATACCGGCTTCCACTTTGCCTACCAGGTCGGCTCCAACGTCAGCAGCCTTGGTATAAATTCCTCCTCCTACCCGAGCGAAAAGCGCAATGCTTTCGGCTCCGAGGGAAAAGCCGGTTAGCACTTCAAGAGCGGTTTCCATCTCAACGCCGTTAGCACTACCTCCCGTGTTCACTACGAATAGCTGGTAGAACACAATAAACAGCGAGCCCAATCCCAACACGGCTAAGCCGGCTACGCCCATACCCATCACTGAGCCTCCTGAGAAGGATACGTTCAGGGCATTTGAGAGACTGGTACGCGCAGCTTGCGCCGTACGCACATTCGCTTTCGTGGCAATCTTCATCCCAATAAACCCAGCCGCCGCCGACAGCAGGGCTCCAATGACAAAGGCAATGACAATTATAGGGCTGGATTTTTCACCTGTACTGCCCAGATAAAATAGGAAGGCGCCAGCAATAAGGCCGAAGAACACCATCACCCTGTATTCTGCTTTCAGGAAAGCAATAGCCCCATCGGCGATATAGCCGGCAATGGTGCGCATGCGCTCGTCTCCGGCATCCTGCCGGCTTACCCAGCCAGAGCGAAACCACGTGTACACTAAAGCCAGTAGCCCAAGTGCGGGCACGACGTATAGAAAACTCATCATAAAGCGGTGGGGTTGGAAGTGTAGAGAAACAAGAATCGAATGGGTAAAATAAAGTTTATTACCTAATATTCAAGTCACTCTGCGCTTTCCCCGCGGCTATACTTTTCTAAAGTAGTTCACGGATGCTCGTTCCGTTACCAAATACAATGCGTAACTAAGCATAGTCACTAAGGGCACTGCTAGCCAGTAATAGCGCGCGTAGATAACTAAATCACCTGTCAGCCATACTAGCCCTGCATAGCACAGTATCAGGAGAGGGAAATGATACAGATAAAGTGAGAAGCTGTATATTCCAATAGAGTGCGTGGCTCGTACCAGCCAATTCTTAGGCGACACCTTACCCGCTAGCAAAGAAGATATACTTAAGAATGCTAGAATAGCAGCAAGAGTCCCTGATAGAGGTTTGAGCTTGGTCACTGCGGCTACAAGCATCAACCCGAATAGCATTACAGCTACTACAAAAAGCAGCTTGCTGGAAACTCTTCTTACCCAGCGAAGCCATTCAGTGAATATCACCAAGTCATACAGTGCTACCCCAATTGCGAAGTAGAAATTATATGTCAACATATAATTGACTATCGCATTATCAATTACTAATGACGAGTTGAAGAGATTAAACACATAAATCAGCACAGAGATTATGTAGTACCATTTGATTCGCCAGAAGAATAAGGGCACTCCTAGATAGAACAACGCTTCTGGTAGCAATGACCAATACACTTCGTTGTAACCAGTGTAAAACTCGTTGTTCTTCAAGAAGCCAACTACTAGCAGCAAATCGGAAAGGTGAAAATTCAATAATTGTTGTCTTGCTTCCTGCAAAGCAGGATTCAACTCCCTTTCCGGAGCCCCAGTTAAAGCTTCTGGCGCTAGTATACCAAGTGCAAGCAACACGCCGCAGGCCAATAGCACCGAAAACAAATAGGGAGGATAAATGCGAACTATCCGGTTGATATAAAAGGCTATTGGACGCCGATGTTTACGCAGTTGCGCATACCGAATAAAGAATCCTGATAGCGTGAAGAAAAAGATAACCATCTCATAGCCTGCCGCGCTAAACATGTCAAGCCCGAAAAGAATGTAATCGAGTATCTGCCACGTGGCACGCGGGTGCATCTGTAAATACTGGTTTCCCCCAGACCAGAGAATAAATTTGGCATGAAATATTACCACATAGAAAGCACAGAAACCACGCAGAGAATGCAGAATATCAAGCTCTTGATACGATAGATGCTCAACTGTTTTACTGGATGTAGAAGTTAGTACCGACACGCTATTGAGTAAGATGAGTAATTAGTAAACTTCAAATTTGTGCTTGATTCCATATATTTCCTCTATAGTCCTTACAATTCTCTCATCAATACTTGGTACAGTTCCAGCATGCTGGCGATGTCGCGCTTGTCTACTATCTCGTCAGGAGAATGCACATTGTTTTCGGGAGCACCGATAAAGCACCAGTCCCAAGGTTGGGCACCATGTTGCAATTCTTTCGCATCAGAGCCGCCGCTGCCTTCCACTTCTAGTTGATGCGCTACACCAGATGCCTCCGCAATACGGCGAATGCGCTCTACATAGGCACGACGGGGAATAAGTGAGTCGCGCAAGGAGATGACAACACCTTGCCCTGGCTGCACGCCTTCAGTTACCCAGGTAATGTCCGAAATCAGAGCTTGCCGCACACCGTAGGTTTCGTAGATATGCTTGGCTAGATAGGCTACCGAGCCGCCGCCGTGTTCTTCCCAGCAGCTAAAGGCAACAATGCCATTTTCAAGAGTTTCGCAAAGCCGCAATGCGTTCCACACGCCGAGGCGATTATCGAGATAGCAGCTTTGTACAGTAGTTTCTGTCTCGCGGAAGTCGCAACGGAAGGTTAGTTCGGTGCCCCGCTCAATCTCGCGCGTGAACTCATAGCCTATTTCCCCGGTTTCCTCGTCGATGGTTAGCTCACATTCTATTTCGCCTTGTGCATCGCGCCCCACGAGGCGGGAGCCAGCTTCTACAACCGGGCCACCAATCCGCACAAGCTGTTGACCATAGCGGACAGTGAATCCGATACTATCTATATGGGCAAAAACAGCTGTGCGCGGCGCGCCGAAGACCAACATAATACAATCCTGCCATTCGTCTCCGGCTAGGATGGTAGGTTGAACCAGCCAGTTGCTTTGCTGTTCCTTGATGTACTCTAAAAGATACTGCGTGAGTGGCGCTTCGTTTCCGGAAGGTGCCGCAATGCGACATAAGGTGTGTAAAAGCTTCATAACGAGCAGTTATTTATTCAAAACTAGGACAAAAGCCATACTTTAGTTGTCCCACTGGGGGGCACTGCTGCGGCCCACGCCGTAGTAGTACCTGCAAGTAACTGTTTCTATGATTCTTCGCCTCCGATTTATCCTGTTACTGTTGTTGTTGCCTTTTCTGGCACTAGCACAGCGGGCCGATACCACCCGGTCGTCTTCTCCCATCCGCAATATCGAAACCGAGAACGTCGATATCATGCCCACAGCCAACACCAAAGGTTGGCTCTTGCTGGACAAAGATATCCAGACTGAGTTGGAAGGGGCCGTGCAGAACTTGTATAACTGCAAATATGACCGAGCTGAAAAACAGTTCCGCTCATTGCGGCGGCGTTATCCCAACCACCCAATGCCTTATTTTCTGATGGGGCTCAGTCAATGGTGGAAAATCGTGCCTACTAATATCAAGACCAAGCAATACGACAAACTGTTCTTTGCTTACATGGATACCACCATCCAAAAGGCAGAAGCACAGTTTGATGCTGATGATAAGAACTACGAGGCTTGCTTTTTCTTGGCAGCTGCTTATGGCTTTGATGGGCGGTTGAATGCCGAGCGTTCTAACTGGCCCAAGGCCACTATTAGCGCCAAGCGCGCCCTGAAGTATTTAGAGCTAAGCAAAGAAGCCAATGGGCTGAGTCCAGAATTCTTGTTCGGACAGGCGCTTTTCAATTATTATGCTGTCTGGATTCCCACTAACTACCCGCTGTTAAAGCCTGTATTGCTATTGTTTCCGAAAGGGAACAAGCAGCTAGGATTACAACAGTTGCGCAGTGTGGCTGAGAATGGCTTCTACGTGGGTCCGGAAGCCAAGGTCTTTTTGATGCGCATTCTCAACAACGAGGAGAACAACTGGGAAGCGGCTGCTCCTATTGCCCGTAGCTTAGCCAAGACTTACCCCGACAACGGCTATTTCCAACGGTTCTACGCGTTGTCGTGCTTCAACCTTGGCGACTTTCGCGAATGTGAGCGCCTGAGCCTGGAAATCCTGTCCAAGCTCAATCAGGGCATGCCTAGCTACGAAGCTACTAGCGGACGCTACGCCACCTATTTTTTAGGCTGGTTGATGCAGAACCGCTACAAGGATTTCGAGAAGTCGAAAGATTACTACCAGCGGTGCATTGTTTTCTCGGAACTCACCGAAGAAGTGAAAGGAGGCTTCTACCTGCACTCCAATTACAACTTAGCCCGCATAGCTGAGAAGGAGAAAGATACTGCCGCTGCTCGCCGCTACTATACCATCGTGCGGGACATTGCCGACAATAAATCGGCTGCTTACCGGGAGGCAAGGGCTTATCTGAAGAAAAACAAGAAGTAGGCTTACCCCCTAGCGCCTATGCAACTCCAGGATCTGTTCATTACACCTTTCTATCTAGTGCTCTTCTATGCGCTAGCGTATGCCATACGACCGAAGGTCACGAACGTTTTCACTGTAAAATATTTCATTCCAGCTCTTACACTGAAATTTGTTGGAGCTATTGCATTAGGACTGATCTATCAGTTTTACTACGGCGGGGGTGACACCTTCAATTATCACTACCATGCTACAATCATCAACGAAGCCTTCAAGGAATCGTTTAGCACTGGTTTGAAGCTTATCACTGCAAGTGAAAATTCTCCTGAAATCACGCGCTACACGGCTCGCATGTTTTGGTTTGGCGCCAGTGGCGGCGACAATACGGAGTTTTTTGTGGTGCGAATTGTAGCTTGGCTAGGGCTACTTTGCTTTAACTGTTATACTGTTCTTGCGTTATTTTTTGCACTAATAAGCTTCACCGGTGTGTGGGCTATGTACATTGTTTTTATCAGATTGTATCCTGCTGCTTATAAACAATTAGCTACAGCGGCATTCTTTTTACCTTCTGTGTTTTTCTGGGGCTCTGGTTTGATGAAAGACTCCCTGTGTCTGGGCGCGCTAGGATGGGTTTTTTATGGCTTTTATTATGGGCTTATTCTGAAACGTAATATTCTGCGGGCCGCTTTATTCGGGGGAGTTGGAGCGTACCTCTTAATTATGATCAAGGTGTACATCCTGATGTCATTCTTAGCTCCAGCGCTTTTCTGGGTATTCAACGAAAACAGCCAACGTATTAGTAATGCATTCCTTCGCAGCCTGCTTAAGCCATTTTTTGTTGTAGTTGGCCTGACAGTGGGTTACTTCGGTTCCGTAAATCTTACGGAAGGAGACGAACGTTTCGACGTAGACAAAATTGGCGAGCGAAGCAGAATCACCCAGCAGGCCCTGTATAGCCGGACGAAAGACCAAGGCTCTGGCTACAACATTGGCAAGTTAGATGGAAGTCTTGGCAGCATAGCTAGTGTAGCTCCCCAAGCCGTTTTCGTAACGCTCTATCGACCGTTTGTCTGGGAATCTCGCAACCCAATTATGTTCTTGTCGGCGCTCGAAGCGCTCTGGTTTAGTTGGTTTACGATGAGCATTCTTCTAAAAGCAGGAGTGATGCGCAGTATACGGCTCATTGGGGCTCGTCCAGTACTTTCTTTCTGCCTTATATTCACAATTATCCTTGCAATTGGGGTTGGAGTTAACAGCGGCAACTTTGGCACCTTGGTGCGCTACAAAATTCCCTTGATGCCTTTCTACTTATCAGCCCTAATTATTCTTTATGCAGATGCTACACGCAAGCCGCAAGCCACGCAGGCGCGAAGAGCAGTAGCAGCGTAAACTGCATGGCAGGTAAATTCCTTTAAGCAGCACTTTCAGGAGAACAACCGCAGAAAGTTGTCTTCATTGGATTGCACAGAATAGCGTTGCACGACGGTAGCTCGCGCTGCCTCACCTAGCTGAATACGCATTTGGGGATCAAGCAACAGCGATTCAATGGCGTTGCGCCATTCTTCTGCACTGTTGCACACGTACCCGTTCACACCAGATTGTACTACCTCTGTGTTCATTCCCACCGGTGATACTAGGGCTGGAATGCCGAGGGCCATGTATTGCAATGCTTTGAACGCACACTTTCCTTTCGCCCAAGGATCATCTTCGAGCGGCATTAGGCCTACATGCAAGCCTACCAAGTCCTCGATTTCCGTTTCCTTACGCCACGGCTGAAACCGCAGTGACTTAAGCGGCAGCGCAGGAGGTTGGTTGGAAATAACCCGAAATTCGAAATCATAGCGAGTTTCTAGTTCGGCTATTACCGGCACTATTTGCTCTAGGTACTTGAGTGTGGAATGCGTTCCGGTCCAACCAATAACTAACCGGCCCGGAGCACGCTGGTCACGGATACGGTTGTGTAAATGCACCGTGTCGATGGTGGTTGGGTTCACTACAGCGGCAGCATTGTACTGCCCGGCATAATCACGCAGGTAGGTGTTGCCGCAACTGATTTTGTACGACCACCGGCAGATGCTCGCCACTTTGTGGTGCCATTTCACACCAGCCACTATCTTATTGGCCTCCGAAGTATTGGGAATCCAGATAGCGTCATCGAAATCATAAATGACTTTTTTGCCTAATACCTTGGCCAGTAGCCATTCGAAAATAGGTGGGCCAATGGGAGAGGCTTCGCGATGCACGAACACATAATCGTAGGCAGGCGCTGAAAATAGCAATGCTATCCGGCGCAAAAAGCCGCCCAGAATACCAAGCGCCTTTGCACCTGCTTGCCCTGGTTTGTACAGGATGGCCCAAGTGGCATCGGAGAGAAAAGGAGCCAGCCGATATGAATGTCCAGCCCGCGTTAGAAGGTCCAAGTACTGTTCGAACCGAAACCGCTGCGAGGGTGCTTTGCCAGTTGGGTACGGAACGACGAAAAGTATGCGCATACGCGGCAGAAAGGCAATCAGAAATAATTATAACCGTTGGTAGAAACGCAGCACCGCCCGAATAATGCGTTGCTGCTGGCTCACCTCCAATTCGGTATACAAAGGTAGGCGAACCAAACAATTGGCGTAGTGAGTTGCCCAAGTCAGTTCGCGCCCGTCGTGGCGGGAGGCGTAGTACGGACTACTATGCAAAGGCTGATAATGAAATATAGCCGTAATGCTTTCAGACTTTAGATAAGCAATTAGAGCGGTTTGCTCATTTGAATTGCGACACACCACATAAAACAGATGACCATTTTGAGTGGTGTAGGAAGGAATATCGGGCAAGCTTATCCCAAGTGCTAGCAACGGTTGCAGTTCCTCGAAGTAACGAGTCCAAATGGCTTGGCGGCGTTGTTGGATAACATCCAATTGCTCTAATTGGGCCCACAGAAAAGCGGCATTTATTTCGGCAGGCAAGAATGAAGAGCCGACATCCACCCAATTATACTTTGCTACCTCGCCTCGAAAGAAAGCGGCCCGATTGGTACCCTTCTCGCGCAGGATTTCGGCTCGCTTTATCAGTGTTGGGTCGCTTATCACTAGCATGCCCCCTTCCCCTCCTGCCGTTACATTCTTGGTCTCGTGGAAGGAGAAAGCGCCTAGTGCTCCTAGTGTACCCAGAGGCTGTCCGTTGAAGCTGCCACCAAGCGCCTGTGCTGCATCCTCCACCACAGTCAAATGGTAGCGCTTGGCTACTTCGAGTACGGTAGCCATGTCGCAGGCTACGCCGCCGTAGTGCACAGGCGCAATAGCGCGAGTGCGGGCAGTAACCAAAGAGGCTAGTTGGGTAGCGTCGAAAGCGGGGCTGGAGGCGCTGCTATCTACAAACACCAGCCGCGCCCCGCGTAAGGCAAAAGCAGTAGCAGTAGAGGAAAATGTGAAACTAGGTAGCAATACTTCGTCGCCAGGCTCAATATCAAGTAGCAGGGCCGCTAGTTCCAGCGCATCGGTACCTGAAGTAGTAAGTAAAGCCCGCGGCACTTCAAGCTTAGCTTGTACCCATTCTTCACAACGCCGCGTGAACATACCATCACCGGACAGTTTGCCGGAACGCACTGCCTCCTCAATATAACGCGTTTCGGTACCGACGAAATAGGGCTTGTTGAATGGAATAAGCATAGTACTACAGTCGGCTACCGCGAAGCGGACAACAAAACTAGCAGGATTCCAACGAAGCCAGGACGTATTTACTATTTGGTAAGCGGAAGTTTCAGCAGCATCACGCAGCAACTCGTTTTCTGCTGAAGCTTAGTGTTTTTTCAAATACTGCCAGAACGCCTCGTCCAATGCTTCAGCTGGAAAACTTAAGGCAGGCGCAAAAATTGATGGGCGGTCTAGCAGGTTCACTACGTGTTGTGTGTGCTTTGAAGTGGTATGGCGGTGTTGCAACAAGCCTTGTAGCAGTGCCAAGCATGCTCCCCGAAAAACGAGTTCGTATACCTCAGGCAGTGTATCCCGGCTCCAGTCCACACCAACGGCAAATTGAGCTAAGCACCGTCCGTTGTCCACTTGTTCGTCTACCTCATGGCAAGTAGCTCCTACCACCGTAACGTTTAGCTCCCGGGCCTTATCAATGGTTTGCATTCCAATGAGCCCCTTGAAAGCTGGCAGCAAAGAGTAGTGCAAATTGATAAACCGGCCAGGTAGCAAGCGCAGCGTCTCGGCGTCAATGATTTTATGAATATTGGTAACCACGACGTCGGGGGATGCCTCCTGTAAAGCTTGTTGCAAGGCACCTGCATCCTTGCGGGTATAGTCCAACAGCTGGCAAGGCAAGCCAACAGCACGGGCATATTCCAGGGCTCCACAGGCCCGATCTGCCAACACAGCTGTCACCACAAAAGGCAGCTTCAGATAAGCTAGCACGTGGTGTACAAACTTGAGGGACCCTCCGTTGCCAGATACCAGAAAGCCAACGCGTACGGGTTCTTGCGGCGCTATGTCGCTCATCTTCGTGGCATCAGTCGGTATATGTTTCCCGCACCACAAAGTCAGGCCGCTTGGTGATTTTCTGGTTGATGCGGTGGATGTATTCTCCTAGAATTCCCATGCCCAGCAGTAGCAACCCCGTCCCAAACCCGATGGCAATGATGAGCGAGGCAAAACCAGGCAACAGGTCGTTGTAGATCAGCTTGCGGAGCAGAATATACAGAGAGTAGCCCGTAGTGCAACTGAATAAGACCAACGACGTGTAGGTTAGCAGCCGCACAGGCACATCAGAGAACGTGATGAAAATATTCACCGAATGCCGCACCAGCCGGCCTACGGTATAGCTGCTGCTGCCAATAACCCGGGGGTGGTGGGTTACTGGCACACTGCTGATGCTGCTTGTTACCCACGTGAGGTAGCCATCCAGAAATGTATATGAGTTTTGCATGCCCAAACAGTGCCGCGCCACGGTCGTTTTCAAGAGTCTAAACGCGGAATAGTCAGGATGCAAGTCTGGAATGCCTAAGCGTAGCATACGCCGCAGCAAGCCCGATGTCACGTTGCGCCACCCAGCGTGTTGGGGTTCCGAGTAGCAGCCATACACGACATCAAAGTCACCCTCAGCTTGACGCTGAATAAGCAAGGAAATGTCTGCCGGAGCGTGTTGCAGATCTTCGTCTAGCGTAATGATGAAGCGCCCACTCGCATAGCTGAAGCCACATAACAGCGCATTATGCTGACCAAAATTGCGCGACAACCGGATAGCCTTTACCGTGCCGGGTCCTAGCTCTTGTCGTAGTTGCACTATACGGTTCCAGGCTGCTGCCTGGCCCCCATCATGCACGAATATCAGTTCGTAGGTGTAGCCAGCCCCAACAAAGAACTTCTGCAACTCATCAACTAGCAGGCGTAGCGTATCCTGTCCCTGGAACACCGGCACCACTACGGAGTACTCTACCACTGGAGTTACAGTTGGCGTAGTCATGTTCCGGCGGCGTAATTACTACTGGCACGTATATACTGCGAAGCAGTCGGGCCCGCGTTGAATATTACATCTACAATAGATACAGCGGGCTCAAAGGGGCCACCGTGTACTTGGTTGTAAGGCAAATATCCGTTGTAATCCATCCAGTGCACCGTTATACCAGCGGCTAGCATCTGCTCTTGGTTTACATACTGCTTTGCTGCTGGTCCGGAAAGGTAGCTAGTGCCGCCTGCGGCGTGTAGTAATTGCATCAAGCGCGTTGTACGGTCGGCCACCGGGTCGTAGTCGTAGGCAGAGCAAGGGGTAAGGCGCGTTTGAATTCCCAACGCCTTGCAAATAGCAGTCAGGAATAGCAGGTTGATTTCGCTTAAACGCTCTAGTGCAGTGGCTGCGGTGTATAAATCAGCTAATAGTTCGCACCCGAACTGAAAGTGTGCCGCGCGGGCGTAGGCTTGGCTGAGTGTGCGCCAATGCTGTGTAGCCCAGCGCTGGTCCATTACTTTGGTGTCGCGAATACGCTGCTGTAGGGTGGTACGGCGTACTGGTATAGTCAACCAGTGCGTGCCGTGCGCTGTACGAATGCGGTTGCGGTTGCGCCAGTCGTTTTTGGTGTATTGCATATCATCGTAGACAATAAATTCGTCTACGCTGGCAATCAAGTCGAAGTAGCCCCGCCAAGGAATGTAATTGGACTGCAGAATGGCAACTTTCTTGTTGAAATCAGGCACCGTTTAATAGTAGCTAACAACACCAGGTAAAATCAGCCTTACGCATGTTGCGCAGCCAAAGGCAATAATAGTTGTTGATAAGCTTCCGCGGCGCGCGCCACCGTACGGTGGCGGATTGCCAGCGCCCGGATAGCTTCACGGTAGTCGGGCTGTTGCAACAACGCTCCAATGCGCTCTAGCGCCGCAGGTACAGTGGCAGGATTATCTAGATTGAACGTGGCACCGCCTCCCTCCTGCTTGATAATGTCACTGTCGTCGCCGACGCCTTCTGTGAGAAGCACAGGCAACCCCGCCGCCCAATACTCTCCTACTTTAATGGGCGAGCAGAAGCGGCGGCACTCAGCAGGTTTAATAGTGGCAAAGGCAAAATCTGCCGCCGATAAATAATTTGGCACCTCGGCATGCGGCGCTTTGGTTACAAACACCTGTTCGGCAGTGAATCCTACCTTAGTTAACTTAGCTCGCACCTCGGCTTCGGGGTTAGGTGTGAGCACCAGCAAACGGAACTGTGGTCCGAAGAAGGCCGCCGCGTCCCGGAACAAATCAAAAGCTTCGGCATCGTAGTAGATGTCGCCAAACTTGCCTACATAGATACCAACAGGCGCATCGGCCGCAATACCCAAACGGGCACGTACGCGTTGGCCGCTGGCTGAATCATAACTGAAATCTGTTACGTTCACCGAGCAAGGAACCGTAACAATATTGCCGGCTGGAATACCTTCCTGAATAAGCTTACGGCGGTAATTTTCCGCAACAGGCATCAGGCCAACAGCAAGCTGCTTTTGCTTCTTTTCCCAATACCGTTGAAAAAGATATCGGGGATCATATCCTTTCCACACTCCTGACTCGAGCATATAATCGGCATGGGGCTCGAACGATTCCACTAGGAACGGTGTGCGGGTCTTCTTCCAGACCAAGTACGCCAAGGCCCCTGCTGGGGCGCCCCGCCCGATTATCACTTCAATAGCATGACGCTGCACCAATTGTATCAATTCATTGGGAAAGCGTACAAAGTCATCAATCTTGTTGAGTAGCAACGGCTGGTTTTGCCGGCTACGCAACGGCGAAAACGTAATCTTGTCTACGGCAAACCCAGGTGCAAACTGCAACTCCTTGGTTGCCGAGGCCCCTCGTTCAATGGTAACTAACAGAATGTGCTTCACTTCTGGCAACTGCTGAAGCAGCCGCAGATGAGGAAACACCGTGGAAATAGTAAGTGGATCTTCCAGACCCCAGTAACTTAGAAAAAGCAGATTCATCAGCGAAGACCTCTAACTTAAATTCAACCCCGCGCTCCTTTTACCAGTCCTATCAGTCGCGGGCCAGCCACAATGCGTAAGGCTAGCGGCAGCGCCTTACGCAAAGGCAGCCGTGGCCAAGCCTGCCGTAAGAACCCAATAGCCTGTCGCCGATGGTTGTCGGCGTAGGAATGAATGGCGCATAGGTAATAGATATGCCCTTGCAATTGCTGACTCTGCGCAGACGTAAGAGTCAAACGAGTTGCCACCCATTGCATAAGCCGCAACCACCGCCGAATAAGCCCTTGGTTGTCGGCCCGCATGGAGCGAGCGTCGTGGTCGTTCATGGTCAGCGTTACAGCATCCAGCAAATACACGGTGTCTGCCTGGGTGTTTTCAAGCATAAACATCCAGTCTTCTACCGCCGCGAAGGATCGGTCTTCTTCGAACAGTTTCAGTCCTGGATTTTGCCGGCGCACACAGATGTTGCAGGCTAATGCATTGCCTTGCAAAAAGAAATCCAGGCCGTAACGACCAGCCGGTAGCGTCGCCAAGTCGCTGGAAGTTCGCTGTCCGTTGCGGTTGAAGTCGAACTTGGTGGCAATGAAATTGGGCTGGTTCTGCTCCTGAATCCCGGCGTGTAGCGTCGCCAAATGGTTGGGATGCAACACATCATCAGAATCCAGAAACAACACGTACTCCCCTTGTGCACGGGCTACCCCGTAGTTGCGCGCCAACCCTCGCTCGCCGTTTTCTTTGGCATGGTAGTGCAGCCGTGCATCCGTAAACTGCTGCACAACAGCAGCTGTGTTGTCCTTGCTCCCATCGTCTACCACTACAATTTCGAAGGCCGAAAAACTTTGAGCTAATACGGAACGCAGTGTATCCGCAATAAAGCCAGCACGGTTATAGGTTGGGATAACGACGGTAAAGAATGGAGCAAGCATGCGTAACGTGGATAAAAGCAAAAGCTACCTGAAATCTTCTCGATGTTTTAAAGGACTCCTACTACATCGGGCTTAGCAGGCTAGTTTGCAAAGGTAGCTCACCTTTCGCTATGAGATCCTACTTCCCTGTAGGCACCACAGCGCTCGGTATTTAAGTACCTTTGCGCTCATTTTATACGGTATAGAGACCTGATTTTTGCTTTGCCAATGACTACTGAAGAGTGGATTCAACAATACAATACCCTCAATAACTCGTTCAAGAAAAGACTGGTATTCCGATTGGGAGTGGATTCCGGGTTCTTCTCGGAATACAATAACATGATTCTGGCAATGCTCTATTGCCTGAAACACAACATCAGATTCGAGCTTTATTCTGACCACGCACGTTTCGCACTGCGCGACGGTTGGAATGACTTTTTCTTACCCTTCGAGGCTGTCAACACGCAGCGAATCAACAAGGACTACAGCCTGCGCCCTTATATAATAGAGCAGAGCACAGAGGCTCCGTTGCAGAAGATTGTTAAGTACCGCTACATTACTGCAGCCTACAAACGGTTCTTTGGTGTGGATTATATGACCCAGGATTTGTGGGATTTTCATCGTGACCCCGCTTTCGCCCAGGAAACCTTTACTGTTCCTAAGCTAGGTTTTCAGCAAACACCTCTTCTAGTAGCCACTCAGCAGGTTATCAAAGCATTCTGGCGTTACAACGCTCAAAGTGCTCCTATTGTAGCTTCTTTCACTAAGTCAATTCAGTTGCCGAGTGAGTATATCTGCCTGCATGTACGGGCCGGAGACAAGTTCACGGAAACCAAAACCTATGACTTCGGAGAGTACATGGTACCGGCTATGCAGTTCTCATCGAACCAGACGGCGTTCGTGATGACAGACGATTACACGGTAGTAGAGCAATTACGGTCGCAATACACCGGCTGGCAATTCCACACATTATGCACTCCATCAGAGCGTGGGTATTTTCATACGGAATTCGTCAAACAAGACAAACAAGCAAAGTTCGAGCATCACCTCCGTCTCTTTGCCGAGCTCGATATTGCTGCTGGATGCACCAAGTTCATTGGCACGTATAGCTCTAATATTGGCATGTTCATGGGCATGCGTATCGGCCCAGACCGCTGCCACTGCTTGGATTTCAAGGACTGGGTCATCTGGTAAGAGCAACGCTTAGTTGCTGTCTTTTCTCACATAATGCCGCAGCAACGCCATTTTCACCCGAAAGTGCGCTCTAACAGTAAGCGTAAGCCCCAGAGCACAGCCAGTGTAATTGCTACCAATCCTAAACTACGGATTGCCACCCGAAGCACAGGCAGTTTCAGTAGGTGCAGGATGTTCATATCCACTAGAAACGTAACAACAAAACTACTAACCCCAAAGAGTAGCATACCCAAGTTCAAGTCGTGCATCCTAACACCAATTAACAGGCTAGCTGCTCTGACAAAAACCAGTAACACCGTTCCCAGCAACGCTAGCCGCTGCCGACGAAACACCGCATAGACTGGACTGGTAGCGTAAGAGGCTAGCTTGAAAACGTAGTAGTATCCTAAGTAGCCTGTGAATACACCAGCTTGCTCCCAGCGTGCTCCAAACACAAATCCAAAAAGCCAGTCGCCAAAAACGGTAATGATTCCAAAAGGGACCAAGCCTAAGTAAAATAGCTTGTTATAAAGGTCCAGGCAAATTTGCTTCAGGCGTTCAGGATCCTGCTGATGCGTTTCAGTGGCTTTTTGAAGAAACACAGGTGATACAGCGCTTCCAATCAAGTTTATCGGAAGCTCGAGTAGGCTAGTGGAAAAAGCGTATAAGCCTACGGCCGCCGTACCAAACCCAGTGGTTAGGAAGAATATGGGCAGTTGCCCCGCTAGTATATTCAGATAAGCGGTAGGCATCACGTAGAATGGATACTCACGATATTCCCATGCCACTGCTCGTATGCGCGCCCATGAAAAAGGCCGGCGCAGGTCCTTTAGCTGCCGATGAATGCCACTAAAGAGCAAGCTAAAAAACATGGTTAGCTTGGAAAATAGGTCGCCAAGTAGAAGCCCTCCGATAGGGCCGTTTCCCAACCATCCTGCTCCAAGCGTCAACCCTCGCCCTGCTACTGCTGTAGCCACATCAATTCCTGCTCGCTTTTTGAAATCCTTGGTGCGCAGGTACCAAGCACTCATTAGCATATTAAGGTTGAAAATGAATACCGCAAAAGGAATTACATAAAACCACAGACCTAGCTCTTCTGCATGCAACCAGCGAAGTAGCACATCGTGCAACAGCGGAAATGCTAGGGTCATGAGCACCAATGCAGAAAAGCTCAGCAACAAGGTCAGTTGCACTAGTGCCAGAAAACGCTTCCGCTGACGAGGCAGTAGAAATGCAGGAGCATACCCGAGCGTCGATAATAAGTTAGCGTTGTTTACTATAGCGTTGAACACAGCAAACAGTCCGTAGCTCTGCGGACCGTATAGTCGCGTCATGATTGGCGAAACAGCAAAGCCAAGCACAGCCACTGCTGCTGTCCCGGAAAATGTAATAGCGAAGTTTTGCGCGAAGGAGCCCTTCTGCCGCAACCGCTGAATGTTGCCCGTTATTGTTTGATGAAGGCGCTTGTACACTAGAAAGGGTATAATAGAATAGTGGCAGAAGCCGCCACCCGGACGGTTCCTGCCACTATCTTAATACTTGCTACAAGAAAGAGAGCTGGCTTTCGCTTCGATCAGCCTACTCGTGGTAGTTATAAACCTTGTGGCCACCTTTGAGCAAATACTCATCACGCTGGAACAACGCTACGTCAGCAGCCATCATATCCTTTACCAAGGAGGTGAGGTCGTGCTTAGGCACCCAACCCAACTTCGTTTTTGCTTTGGTTGGATCACCGATTAACAATTCCACTTCCGTTGGACGGAAATAGCGCGGATCAATTTCCAACACTACTTGTCCTACTTCTAAGCCAGCGGCTGGATTGTCGCAGCTTACGACGTGGCCTTTTTCTTCCACACCTTCGCCGGAGAAAGCTACCTCAATTCCTACTTCAGCAAAAGCCCGCTGCACAAACTCACGCACCGTAGTGGTCACGCCGGTCGCAATAACAAAGTCTTCGGGCGTGTCCTGCTGCAGAATCCGCCACATGGCTTCTACGTAGTCCTGAGCATGGCCCCAGTCGCGCTTCGCGTCAATATTTCCTAAGAAAATCTTTTGCTGCAATCCCAACGAGATACGCGCTACTCCACGGGTGATTTTACGCGTAACAAAGGTCTCACCACGCAATGGCGACTCGTGGTTGAAGAGTATGCCATTGCAGGCATACATGCCGTAGGCCTCACGGTAGTTCACCGTAATCCAATAGGCGTACATTTTAGCTACCGCGTAGGGAGAGCGGGGATAGAAAGGAGTGGTTTCGCTCTGGGGAACCTGCTGCACCAAGCCATACAATTCCGACGTGCTAGCTTGGTAGATGCGCGTTTTCTGACCGAGACCGAGAATACGAATGGCCTCAAGCAAACGCAACGTGCCAATACCATCAGCATTAGCGGTGTATTCAGGAGTGTCAAACGATACCTTCACGTGTGACATGGCACCCAAGTTGTAAATCTCGTCGGGCTGCACTTCCTGAATGATACGAATCAGATTGGTTGAATCCGACAAATCACCATAGTGCAGCTTGAATCGCACATTGGTTTCGTGCGGATCTTGGTACAAATGGTCGATGCGGTCCGTGTTGAAGAGCGAAGAACGACGCTTCAATCCATGTACCTCGTACCCTTTTTCTAGTAGAAGTTCAGCTAGGTACGCGCCGTCCTGGCCCGTGATACCCGTAATCAGGGCTACTTTCATATCAGAAGGTTAATGTGAGTCATATCCGAACGGACTGTGTCCTAGGGTACCAGACTGTATTCGTTTAAGCAAGTTGAGGCAACAAAAGTAAGGCAAAAAGATTGACCTACCGAATCTACTAAGCGTGTATTACCTACCCATAAGGCAGCGCAGCATGAAGCTATTCACATATCTGAGCAACAACACAAAACGCAATACAAGACAGAAAATACTCTTCAACCATCTGTTTATCAATACAATACATTAACTATAAAATTTTATATTGTTATAATAACCTAGCAGAATTATTTCTATAAGGATTCCATTCGGCATCACTTTTTACTTGAAGTAGTAACCAGTCCTTAATAGACTATACCCTACTATACTTTATGTATGAAGGGTTCTATTTTGGCTAGCAGCCGTGATAAATGCACTACATGATTTGCATTATTTCTGTCCAAAATAAAAAACCTGAGCTTTATAAGTTTTTTGTACAACCATGAGGTAGCTAAATATTCGCATCCATTATACCAATCCCGCTGCCTTGGAATAAACGGATATTTCGCATCGAATCGGCTAGCATCTTGAGCATAATTCACGCTCGTGCTGATATGAAGGGTAGCTTGTCCGAAGTGAAGAATTTGTCCGGCATCAGTAATTATAACTTCTCCTCCTGCCTTGCGAATACGAATCATATAATCAATATCATTGAAGCAACCGCTGAACTGATCATCTAAAAGGCCGACTTTTTCATAACACTCACGAGTAATCATATTCAGATTAAGTGTTATAGCACTAGGCGAAAACGTTGGCATTTTCAGTGTGATATTGCGTGTCTGCGGGCTGTAATCTGAGAATGTCAAATAGGGAGCTGCCATCCAAGCCCCAGTCCTTTGTATTTCTTTAATTAATGCGGTGTCCCAACCACGCGTTACGAATATATCATTCGCCAACCACACCCGGTAGTCGCCGGTTGCAACCACCATACCCTTATTATAGGTCTGAGCAAAAGACTCTTGCACATCAGAAGGCAAATAAATCCACTGATTTTCACGGCATTTAGCAGCCATTACTTCAGATACTTTACCAGATCCGTCTGCTACTATCAATTCAAACTGTGAGCTAGTGCATGTGTTGACGCATTCGAGCGTAAACAAAGTCATCGCTTCAAGATGTGCCCGTCCACTAGGATTGAAATAGTTGACGATTACGCTAATAAGTGTTTGACTACTCAAAACTATTTTAGTTGAACCCTGTGTTAAGTGAAATCCTAATGAATTCTAGCACCCAATAATTTATTACTTCAGTTTCTGGTAGTGTTCAAATCATTCACATGATTTATTTTTCAATGCGGCAACCAGTTTATCTATTATTATAATCATTTAAAAAGCAAGACCCAGTTTACACAAGTATTGTTTATTAGCATATATCATCCATTAGAAATCCGTTTTCGGATCTGTCATGCAATCTTTTTAGGAGTCTCTCCTACTTCCTGCTGCAACATGTCTGCTAATATTACTTCCGCAATGCGCGTTGCATTAGGTTCAGAACCAAATTTCTCTTGCTCTACCCCTTCAACAAACCGCCCTATTGCCTCGGTATATTTCCGATATTCTGAATAATTCATATCTGCTATGAATTGGTAGAGTTCTTCATTAGACTTGAAGTCCCTACGATCTATAAAACAGTCTTTAGGTATTGATTTAGCTACGTCAGGATCCCCCCAGTAGATAGGAACAGTACATGCTGCAAAGCTGTCAAATATCTTCTCGGTTAGGTAACCGGGTAATCCGTTGGTGTTTTCGTAAGCTATATTGAAACGATACTGGCGCAAAACGTCTATTTTCTGATCGTGCGGGACCGGACCTTTGTTGACGATATCAAAAAGTGCCTTGCGCTTAGCTGCTACCTTTTGGGTGACGTACTTAAGTACTGTGGACGGGGCTACTTTTCGTAGTAGGCCCAGTCCGCGGAAGCTCTCGTAGGTTTTAGGATGAATCAGACGGCTATACAAGCTGAACTTCTCAGGATGGTTCTCTGCAAACCATTTGAGCGTCAGGTACCTTTCGTGTAGCAGCGAGTCGGAATTTTTAGGAGGCCTCACCACTCCGAACGATGCGGCCATTAGCACGCACAATTTGCGCTGATTGAATTCCTCTTCCGTTACAGGCCGGTACTTGGTGTTTTCTTCTAAGTCGATAGCAAAGTAGTAGTGGAAGTAGCGTTTGTTATCTACCAGACTATAATCATACGTGAATACCTTGTCGAACACCTTATGGTTCTTACGGTACCAATTGTGTGGATAGTAGGTGGCAGGTTCGTATAGAATGAGATACGATTTCCGGCTCTTTTGCCAGGGAGCATCCTGAAAAGGCAGGCTGTTGTCGAGGGAGATAACAAACTCCGACTCTTCGGGTGGGTGGATGTCTTGCGTAGCTAAGTCGATGCCGTATCGCGCTAGTTGGTTACGCAAGGCAATAAACATGAACGCGCAATTCTTCATGCCATAAAAAGCCTCGTTTAAAAAGATGCCGTTTTGGAGTAGCGCAGGATCTTCTAGAACGTAAAAAGTTGCTTTCATTTAGTACTATAACTATGCTCCAAGCTCACACCCTTCCAGATTCCAACTTAATCTAATGATATGACTTGTTTCGATACAAGTGAAGTATTGCTGTTTTGCAGGTTGCCCAACTGAACGGGAATGTAAAATTACGGATTAGGATGATATGAACAGGAATATTAGTAGAGACAGGCCTTAAGCTAAGTGGATTCCAAGTTATAGTTTAGCTTACTACTAACTACAAATTATACATGTAGTTAGCGGGATATGCTGGCCCCGTCGCAAGAATATTTTCGTCTGTCAAGCTTGCTATACTGCCCTACTACCACCGACAAGTAGTGTATGAATAATGATTGCTCATGTAATGAAGACTACCGTGTAGTATCATCTATCATGCATTGTACTGTCCTAGTTTAAGGATTCGATGCTTGTCAGGCAGGAGTTATAAAGAGCGCTATATACCCAAGCACTAACCTGAGAAATCCATTCAATAAGAAAGCCCCTAAGTGAGGCTTTTTTGTTGATTCACTACTACGTGCTTGTCTATAGAATCTGTGTAGCTCTTGCTTTATAGTGAATCCAATAGAGGATTCTTCGTAAGGTATATCAGCTCTACAACTTGGCGCTAAATGCTCAATTGGAAGCGGGAGCCTTTTCCCTTCAGCGATGATTGTCGGACCACTAAGTTGCCTGAAATCATATAAGTCCGCGGCCGGAACTGCTCTTTTTGTTGCACTTGCTCCAGAAACAAACGAGCTGCCTGTTGTCCGATTCGGTAAGGGTGTAAGTCGACTGTGGTTAGGCCTGGCTCTATCATAGAAGCCATGAATTCGTCGCCGAAGCCTACCACTGCTATGTCTTCGGGTATGCGCAGCCCACGCTTTTTGATTGCAATAATCAGGTCGAACGCATTTACATAGTTGATGGCAAATATGGCGTCTGGTGGCTCTGGTAGAGCCAGCCATTGCTCTAGCGCCGCGGCGGCTTCCTCCTGATCAAAGTTGATGTGACGCTGATACTCCTTACGCACCGGCTGACCGTAGTGCTGCAGTGCGCTCACATAGCCAGCTACGCGCTGCTTACTGATAAGTAAGGTGTCGAAGCCGGCCAACACAGCAATGCGCTGGCAACCCTCCTGAATTAGGTGCTCCGTAACGGCAAAGGCGCCGGTCCAGTCGTCCAGAATCACTTTGGAGTTGGCCACTTCGTCGCTTACCCGGTCGAATTGAATTACGGGAATACCCCGGCAGGCCTGTGGCTGTACGTGGTCGAAGTTGTCGGTTTCGTGCGCATGGCAAATCAGCAACCCATCAACGCGGCTCGCCACCAGCGCTTGCACATTGCTTACCTCCGTGGCATACGACTCTTTGGAGTGCGTGATGATTACGCGGTACCCCATCCCGGCCGCAACTTGCTGAATACCGCTGACTGCTGTAGCAAAAAACGGCCGTTCAATGTCGGGGATGACTACACCAATAGTGTGGGTTTCACTGCTCTTCAAGCTTTGCGCCAACAAGCTCGGATGGTAGTCTAGCTGACGAGCCACTTCGATGATGGCTTGCCGAGTGTTAGGGTTGATATCGGCATGCCCGTTTAGCGCCCGCGACACGGTGGAAACCGCAACGCCTAGCACTTGGGCTACGTCGCTAATTGTGCTCTGGTGTGGCTTTTTCTTCGGAACAGGTACTGCCTTAGTATCGGTAAAATGGTAGGCGCAGCTCTTGCAATAAAACCGTTGACGCCCACGAATAAACCCTGCTCGCATCACGCCGTCAGCCGAATTACACTTGATACATTTTACCATAAGTATATAAAACCGATTACCCTCGTTTTGTTGAGAAGGATGCTTGGAAAGGTCTTTTGACTAGTTAAAGATAAGCCTCCACCGTGCCGTGGATAGCCTTTTACTTCTTAAGCGTAGGGTAAAATTTACGTAATCGTTTTCACAGTCCTTGCAACGAGTATGACAAACAACTCCATAACCTGATGTTGTCGGTGGTTCAGTCACCTAGTATCACTGATTGCAAACTGCACGCAACACTGTACCATGTTAAGATGGAATAGCAGCCCACTTGAAATATCTCTGCTAACATCCTACAACAAGATGCTAAAGGCCAGTATAGGCGTAGCAGCGAGGAATTTAAATTTGTACATACCACCGATACCTGCGAAAAGGCCATTCCATAGCCTCTTTTCAAAAGGACATTATAAGCGCTGAAATACAAGTTTTCGCTCGAACCACTGACTTTCTGTTCAGCAAACGAAAAAGTAATGTGTCATCCTTTTTCAACATGCTGGGCTTTGCTCCTTCGCACAACATCCGTATTCCTGTTTTTCACATGCTTCTGCTCTTGCGTTTCAGCCCAGCAACTAGCAGTCAGCACTTTAAAATGTCAGTACAAAAACAACTCTGTAGGAGTGCAGCGCGCTGTACCAGTTTTAAGCTGGGAACTGACCTCTAGCCTGCGCAACACCACCCAAACGGCCTACCGCATTCTAATAGCCGACAACGAGAAAAGCCTCGACAAAAACGCCGGCACCGTTTGGGATTCGCAGAAAGTGATGTCCGGCGCTTCCATCCAGGTACCCTACGCGGGCCCGGCTTTGCAGGCCACCAAAACGTACTACTGGAAGGTGATAACGTGGGACAACCACGGCAACGCCTCCACATGGAGCCAGCCGGCGCGCTGGCAGATGGGCTTGCTCTCGGCTGCCGACTGGCAGGGGGCTAAGTGGATAGCCTACGAGGAGCTACCTGCCGAGCGGGTAAACGTGCTGCCCGTAGACGGTAAAAAGGACGACTACCTCGGCAACAACGTGCTGCCCCTGCTGCGCAAGGATTTTACGGTGCCCAAGAAGCTGCAACGCGCTACGGCCTACGTGTGCGGGCTGGGTCAGTTTGAACTGCACCTGAACGGGCAGAAAGTCGGCAACCATTTCCTCGACCCCGCTTGGACTAAGTTCGACAAGCAGGCGCAGTACGTGACCTTCGACGTGACTGAGCAGCTGCGCAAGGGCGCCAACACGGTAGGCGTGTTGCTCGGCAACGGCTTCTACTACGTGCCGCCGGTTAAAAACCGCTTCCGCAAGCTCAAATCGTCGTTTGGCTACCCCAAATTGCTGTGCCGCGTGGTGCTTGATTACCGGGACGGCACCTCGGAAAGCGTGGTGAGCGACACTAGCTGGAAAACCACTGCCGGGCCCGTCACTTTCAGCAGTATTTACGGCGGCGAGGATTACAATGCCGGCCTGGAACAGCCCGGCTGGGACGCCCCGCGCTTCAACGATGCTACTTGGAAACCGGTGGTGCTGACGAGCGGCCCCACCGAGCTGAACGCCCAGATGGCCGAGCCGCTGAAGGTGCACGAAACCTTCGCCAGCCAGAAAATCACGCCGGCCCAGCCCGGCAAATGGGTGTACGACTTCGGGCAGAATGCCTCGGGTATTGTGGAACTACAAGTGCAGGGCAGAGCCGGCGACACGGTGCGCATCACGCCGGCCGAGCTGCTGGCCGCCGATGGTACCGTGAACCAGAAAAACAGCGGCCGGCCCTATTACTTCACGTACGTACTGCGTGGCAGCGGCGTAGAAACCTGGCGGCCGCGCTTCAGCTACTATGGTTTCCGGTATGCGCAGCTGGAAGGCGGCGTGCCGAAGGGCCAAGCCAACCCCACCAATCGGCCGGTGGTGCTCAAGCTCACCAGCCTGCACACCCGCAACGCCGCGCCGTTTGTGGGTGAATTTTCGTGTTCCAACGACCTGTTCAACCGCACCAACACGCTGATTGACTGGTCTATCAAGAGCAACCTGGCCAGCGTGTTTACCGATTGTCCGCACCGCGAGAAGCTGGGCTGGCTGGAGGAAACCCATCTGATGGGCGCCTCCATCCGCTACCGCTACGACATTGCCACGCTCTGCCGCAAAACCATTGCCGACATGCAGGCCTCGCAGCTGGACAACGGACTGGTGCCGGAAATTGCGCCCGAGTACGTGAAGTTCGAGTGGGGCGGCGACATGTTCCGCGACTCGCCGGAGTGGGGCAGCGCCAGCATCATCTTGCCCTGGTACGTGTACCAATGGTACGGCGACCAGCAGGTGCTGGAAAGCAGCTACCCCATGATGCAGCGCTACGTCGCCTACCTCGGCACCAAGGCCCAGAGCCACATCCTCAGCCAGGGCCTCGGCGACTGGTACGACCTCGGCCCCAAGCCGCCGGGCACCTCGCAGCAAACCCCCATGGGCGTAACCGGCACTGCCACCTACTACTACGACCTCACGATTCTCAGCCAAGTAGCGCGCCTGCTGGGCAAGCCGCAAGAGGCCGCCACGTATGAGAAGCTGGCCGATGAAGTACGGACGGCGTTCAATCAGAAGTTCTTCAACCCCAGCACCAAGCAGTACGCCACCGGCAGCCAGGCCGCCAATGCCATGGCCGTGTACATGGGCCTCGTGGAGCCCCAACACAAAGCGGCCGTGGTAGAAAACATTGTGCAGGACATCCGCAACCGCAACAACGCCCTCACGGCCGGCGACATCGGGTACCGCTATGTGCTGCGCGTACTGGAGGATGCCGGCCGCTCCGACGTCATCTTCGCCATGAACAACCGCACCGACGTGCCCGGCTACGGCTACCAGCTGGCCCAGGGTGCCACGGCCCTGACGGAATCGTGGGCCGCTTTGCCGACTGTATCCAACAACCACTTGATGCTGGGACACTTGCAGGAATGGTTTTACGGCGGACTGGCCGGTATTCGGCCCGCCGAGGGTTCGGTGGCCTTCGATAAAATCGACATCCGGCCTGAGTCAGTAGGTGACGTAACCAGCGCCAAAGCCAGCCATACCTCGCCCTACGGTTTGATTGCCAGTGAGTGGAAGAAAGCCGCCACAGTCTTCGAGCTGACGACGACTATCCCGGCCAATACCACCGCTACTATTTACCTGCCGGCCACGGCTGCTTCTACCATTCTGGAAGGCACGCAGCCGCTGGCGCGCTACCCGGAGCTTAAGCTGCTGGGCATTGAAAACGGCAAAGCCCGCATCCAAACAGGTTCGGGCACTTACCATTTCACGGTCAGCACCCCGGCCAGTACCAACTAATTCCTATCCGCCTTTCCTTCCGCATGAAACTGAAATCCGCCTGCTACTTGCTGCTTGCCTGCCTCAGCCAGACGTACGCCCACGCGCAATCCGGCAAGCCCAAAGAGGTGCCGGCCGCCGTGATGCAAAAGGTGTACGAGGAAGTGAAAACGCCCCACAAGTACGGGTTGGTACTGGTGACCGACGACAACAAGAAGAAGATGGACTGCCCGAGCGTGTTCCGCAAAAACGGGCAGTGGTGGATGACCTATATCATCTACGATGGGCGCGGCTACGAAACCTGGCTGGCGCAAAGCAAGGACTTGCTGAAGTGGGAAACCAAAGGCAAAATCATGGCCTTCACCGATACCACCGATTGGGACACCAACCAGAAAGCCGGCTACGTGGCCTTGCAGGACTATAAATGGGGCGGCAGCTACGAGTGGCAGCCGTACCAGGGCAAGTACTGGATGTCGTATTTCGGGGGTAAGTCGCGGGGCTACGAGAAGGGGCTGCTGTCCATCGGCATGGCTTACACCAATAAGGACCCGACCACCGTGCACCAGTGGCAGCGCCTGGCCCAGCCCGTGCTGCGCCCCGACGACAAGGACGTGCGCTGGTGGGAAAACCACACCATCTACAAAAGCTCGGTTATCTGGGACAAGAGCAAGCGCACCGGCCACCCCTTCGTGATGTACTACAACGCCAACGGCGACTCGCTGGACACCAAGCGCGGGGCGGAGCGCATCGGCATGGCTGTGTCGGATGATATGAAAAACTGGAGCCGCTACATGCGCAACCCCGTGCTCAACCACCACAAAGGCATCACCGGCGACGCCTACATCCAGCAAATGGACCAAGTGGATAAGGGCCTGTATGTGATGTTCTATTTCGGCGCCTTCTACCCCGGCGTATCGGGCGCCGTGAACCGCTTCGCCTGCTCCTACGACCTGAAAACCTGGACCGACTGGACCGGTGCCAACCTGATAGAACCTTCCGAGCCTTACGACGAGCTATTCGCGCACAAGTCGTTCGTGGTGAAGCACAAAGGCGTGGTATACCACTACTACTGCGCCGTAAACAAGCCCGACCAGCGCGGCATTGCCGTGGCCACCTCCAAGGACCTGGGCAAAAGCAAGCTCACGTTCATCGCCCCACCCGTGAAGAAGCCAAAGGGCGACAAAGCCGATGCTAAATAGGTCGTCATGCAGAGGCGGAGCCGAAGCATCTCGCTTGAATCGTTGAATTAGTAATCCAGCATCAACACGCGAGATGCTTCGGCTCCGCCTCTGCATGACACGCGAATTTTCTGATTGATATAAATAGCACACCCTATGCCCCGTCTTCTCCCCTTCCTTCTGCTGCTGTTATTGCTCGGTACCCGGCAAGCTGCCGACGCCAAGCCGCGGCCAGCCGGGCGGGTAGTAGCGGAGTTCAACAAGGGCTGGAAATTCTTTCTCGGCGACGAGGCGCAGGCCAAAGAAACAGCTTTCAACGATGCCAGCTGGCGGCAGTTAACCTTGCCGCACGATTGGAGCATTGAAGGCAAATTCGACGAGAAAAACCCCGCCAAACCCGAGGGCGGCGGCCTACCTACCGGCATCGGCTGGTACCGCAAAACGTTCACACTGCCCGCTACCAAGGATAAGCGTGTCTACATCGAGTTTGATGGCGTGTACCAGCACAGCGACGTGTGGGTGAACGGCCACCACCTGGGGCACCGCCCCAACGGCTACATTTCTCTCCGCTACGACCTTACGCCTCACCTGCGCCCCGCAGGCCAGCCCAACGTGCTGGCCGTGCGGGTCGATAACTCGGCCCAGCCGAACTCGCGCTGGTACTCCGGTTCGGGCATCTACCGCAACGTGCGGCTGGTCACCACCAACGCCGTAGCCGTAGACCACTGGGGCACTTTCGTGACGACGCCGCAAATCAGCGCCGCAACCGCCACGGTAGCCATGCAAACCCAGATCCTTAACACGGCGGGCGGGCAAGCACCAGTGAATCTGCAAACGGTGGTGCTGGATGCGCAGGGCAAGGAAGTGGCCCGGCAACTCACCAAAAACATCAGCCTGACAGATTCTACAACCCGCGTGGCGCAGTCCATCAGCCTCAGCAACCCGCAGTTGTGGTCAACCGCGCGGCCCTACCTGTACCGGGTGCAGACCACCGTACTGCGCGGCAAGAAGGCTGTGGATTCCTATGAAACGCCGCTGGGCGTGCGTACGGCTGTGTTTGGGCCGCAAGGTTTCCTGCTGAATGGCCAAGTGCTGCGCATTCAGGGCGTCAATCAGCACCACGATTTGGGGGCGTTGGGAGCGGCCTTCAACGTGCGGGCCGCCGAGCGGCAGTTGGAAATCCTGCGAGCTATGGGCTGCAACGCCATTCGGATGTCGCACAACCCACCCGCGCCCGAGCTGCTCGACTTGTGCGACCGGATGGGCTTTCTGGTCATGGACGAGGCCTTCGACATGTGGCAGAAAAAGAAGAACGGCAAAGACTACCACCTCGACTTCCCAAAGTGGCACCGGCGCGACCTGGAGGACCTAGTGCGGCGCGACCGGAACCACCCGAGCGTATTCATGTGGAGCATCGGCAACGAAATTCGAGAGCAGTTCGACAGCACTGGCACGCGCCTCGCCAAGGAACTGACCGCCACCGTGAAGCGCCTCGATTCTACCCGCCCCGTCACGTCGGCCCTCACGGAGCAGGAGCCCGACAAGAACTTCATCAGTCAGGCCGGCGTGCTTGATGTGCTGAGCTTCAACTACAAGCACGCGGAATATCCCAAGCTACCCCAGCGCTTCCCCGGCCAGATTTTCCTGGCCACCGAAACCGCTGCGGCCTTCGAAACCCGCGGCCACTACGATATGCCGTCGGACAGTGTCCGCATCTGGCCCCTGGACGGCAAAACCAAGTTCACCACCGGCAACCCCGACTTCACGGCTTCCAGCTACGACAACGCCCGGCCCTACTGGGGCGCCACCCACGAGGCGGCCTGGGGCGCCCTCAAGCAGAACCCGTACCTAACCGGCACCTTCGTGTGGAGCGGCTTCGACTACCTCGGCGAGCCGCTGCCCTACCCTTGGCCGGCGCACAGCTCCTATTTTGGTGTCATCGACCTGGCTGGCTTCCCCAAAGACGCTTATTATCTGTACCAGAGCGAGTGGACCACCCAGCCCGTGCTGCACCTGCTGCCGCATTGGAACTGGCAGCCCAGCCAACCCGTGGACGTGTGGGCCTACTACAATCAAGCCGATGAGGTGGAACTGTTCCTGAACAGTAAGTCGCTCGGCACCAAAAAGAAAGCCCCCAACGACCTGCACGTATTCTGGCGCGTGCCCTACGCCCCCGGCACGCTCAAAGCCGTATCGCGCAAAGCCGGCCAAACCGTCCTGACGCGCACCATCAAATCCGCAGGCCCAGCCGCCAAAATCGAGCTAACCGCCGACCGGAGCAAGCTGCAAGCCGACGGCAAAGACCTGTCATTTCTGACGGTGCGGGTGCTGGATGCCGCCGGCAACCTGGTGCCCGACGCTGCCAACCTCGTGAAGTTCACCGTCAGCGGCCCCGGCTTCGTGGCGGGCGTGGACAACGGCTACCAAGCCAGCCTAGAGCCTTTCAAAGCCGACTCGCGCAAGGCCTACAACGGCATGTGCCTGGCCATCATCCAGACAACCGAAAAAGGCGGCACCATCACCATCCAAGCCACCGCCGACGGCCTTGCGCCTGCAACGGTAACCTTAACGAGCCGGTAATGCGCCTCACCCCCCGTCCCCCTCTCCGAAAAAGGAGAGGGGGAGCCTGACGAATAAAGAAGTAATCGAAGACACAATGACTGACTCCTTCTTACATAATCTTACCGCCTACCCAAACCCACGCCGACTCGGCTCCCCCTCTCCTTTTCGGAGAGGGGGACGGGGGGTGAGGCCCCTCGTCTGGGCCACTTTCCTATTCCTACTATCCTTCGCAGCCAGCGCCCAGGAAGCCAGCGTGTACTTCTTTCCGGGCGTTTCCAACCCGCCTAAAATCTACTCGGGACCTGAAGGCGACGCCTGGGAAATTCCGCAAATCACGGAGCTGAACCGGGACCGGACGCGGGCTACGGCCTACTCCTTCCCCACCGAAAAAGACGCCCTGCTCGGCGACCGGACCAAGACGCCGCGCCTGCTGAACCTGAACGGCAACTGGGATTTCAACTTCGCCAGTAAGCCTGCTGATGCACCCAAGGACTTCTACAAAAGCCGCGTGAGTGGCTGGAAACAGCTGGCAGTGCCCACCAACTGGGAAATGAACGGCTACGATTTGCCGATTTACAAGAGCGCCAAGTACCCCTTCCGGCCTGTGAATCCGCCCTTCGTGCCGCAGGACTACAACGGCGTGGGCTCCTACCAGCGCACGTTCACGGTGCCTGCGGGTTGGCAAAATCAGAACGTGACGCTGCACTTTGGCGGCGTTAGCTCGGCGTTCAAGGTGTGGGTGAACGGCAAGTTTCTGGGCTACGGCGAAGACAGTTGCCTACCCTCGGAATTCAACGTGACGCCTTATTTGCAAGCCGGCGAAAACGTGGTATCGGTGCAAGTAATCCGTTGGTCGGATGGCTCGTATCTGGAAGACCAAGACCACTGGCGGCTCAGCGGCATCTACCGCGAGGTGCTGCTGTTGGCCGAGCCGAAGTTCCGGCTCGCCGATTTCCATTGGCAGGCCAAACTCGACAAGCAGTACAAAGACGCGGTGCTGAGCATTCGTCCGCGCCTGGAAAACCTGACCGGCAACAACGACCTAAGCGGCTACCAAGTATCGGCCCAACTCTACGACAAAACGGGCAAAGCAGTGCTAGGCCAGCCCTTGCAGCGCACCGCTGAGAGCATCATCAACGAGCCCTACCCGCGCCTCGACAACGCCAAGTTCGGGCTGTTGGAAACCACCGTGCGCAACCCGCTGAAGTGGAGCGACGAAGCGCCCAACCTCTACACGCTGGTGCTCACGCTCACCGACAAAACCGGCGCGGTACTGGAAGCCAAAAGCTGCAAAGTGGGCTTCCGCAGCATCGAGTTTTCCAAGGACAACGGCAAGCTGCTCATCAACGGCAAACAAACCTACCTCTACGGCGTCAACCGCCACGACCACCACCCCACCAAGGGCATGGCTGTGTCGCGGGAGGATATTCGGGAAGATGTGCGCACGCTTAAGCAGTTCAATTTCAACTGCATCCGCACCAGCCACTACCCCAACGACCCGTATTTCTACGACCTCTGCGACGAGTACGGCATACTGGTAATCGACGAAGCTAACCTGGAAACCCACGGCCTGGGCTCCAAACTCAGCAACGACCCGGCCTGGACTACCGCCTATCAGGAGCGCAGCATGCGCATGGCCTTGCGCGACAAAAACCACCCGAGCATTATCTTTTGGAGCCTCGGCAATGAGTCGGGGCGCGGGCCCAACCATGCGGCTATGGCGGCCTGGCTGCACGATTTCGACATCACCCGGCCCATCCACTACGAGCCCGCCATGGGCGACCCGCACGTGGAAGGCTACATCGACCCCAACGACCCTGCCTACCCCAAAAACCACGCCTACCGCATCCAAACGCCCCGCGACCAGGCCTACGTGGACATGGTGAGCCGCATGTACCCCGGCTTGTTTACCGGCGAGCTGCTGGCCAACCAGCAAAACGGCGACAATCGGCCTATTTTCTTCTGCGAATACGCCCACTCCATGGGCAACGCCACCGGCAACATGAAGGAATTCTGGGACGGCTGGCGCGCCACCAAACGCGTGATTGGCGGCTGCATCTGGGAGTTTAAAGACCAGGGCTTGCAGAAGCGCGACTCCGCTGGCACGGCCTTCTACGCTTACGGCGGCGACTTTCAGGAGAAGTACTATGACGACTTCACCATCAAGGGCATCGTGGCTTCCGACGGCAAGCCCCACGCGGCCATTTACGAGTGCAAGCGGGTGTATCAGCCGCTGGAATGCACGCTGACCGATGCCGGCAAGAGCCTGATGAAAGTCGAGAACCGGCACGCCATGAAGTCAGCAGTTGACTACGCGGCGGCGCTGGTGGTGCGCGAAGATGGCCGGGTGGTAAGCACCAAGCAATTGCCCCGGTTACGGCTGGCCGCTGGCCGCGACACGGTACTCAACCTCAAGTCCTACCTGCCGAAGATGAAGGCGGGCGCCGAGTATCTGGCCACCATTTCCTTCACGCTGCCCGAGGCCACCAACTGGGCTCCGAAAGGCCACGAGGTAGCCAGCAACCAATTCGCCCTGAGTGGCTTGGCCCAGCCGCAAACCAAAACCACCAAGCATCCGGCCGTAGCGGTGCGCGACGAAGCCGCTGCCTACACCCTAAGCGGCAAGGACTTCCAAGTGACCATTGACAAGACCACCGGCGCGCTGACTTCCTACCGCCACCACGGCACCGAGCAGCTAGCCACTCCGCTCCTGCCGCACTTCACCCGCCCCCTCACCGACAACGACCGGCGCGGCTGGAAGGCCGACAAGAAGCTGAAGGAGTGGTTTGCAACGGAACCCAAGCTGCAAAACCTGACCCTCGACAAGTCGAACCCCAGCCAGCCCAGCCTCACCAGCACCTACTCGCTCATCGACGGCAAAACCACGATGCGCGTGAACTACACCCTGAACGGCGACGGCACTTTGAAGGTGGACTATGCTTTGACGCCCGCCGCCGGTCTGCCTAACATTCCGCGAGTGGGCATGCAGGTCGGCATTAAGCGTGCCTATAACAACATCAGCTTCTACGGCCGCGGGCCCATGGAAAACTACATCGACCGGCGCTACGGCTTTGATGCGGGCATCTACAGCCAGCCGCTCAGCGAGTTTGCCGACTCCTACGTGGTGCCCATGGAGTACGCCAACCGCACCGACGTGCGCTGGATGCACCTCGCCGACAAGCAAAACACCGGTCTGCTGGTAGTGGCCGACAGCCTGCTCAGTATGAGCGCCTGGCCCCACACTGAGCAGAACATCCAGAAAGCCCGCCATACCAACAAACTCCAGGACGCCGGTTTCATCACCCTCAACATCGACCTAGCGCAAATGGGCGTCGGCGGCAACACCAGCTGGGATGCCCAAGCCGCCCCCATCGACAAGTACCAGCTACCCGCCAAACCCTACAGCTACAGCTTCTATCTGCTGCCCACCGTCGGCAAGAAAGACGCTTCAACGCTGGCCCGAAACATTCGATTTAACAGTCAATCGAAACGCAATGCTCAATAACCGGAACGTCAGACCTCACCCCCGGCCCCTCTCCTCGGGGAGAGGGGTACGTTCTAACGAATCATTCGAATGTCGTCTGGCACCCCTCTCCCTGAGGAGAGGGGCCGGGGGTGAGGTCCCACGAGTGCGCCTCTGCATGACACGTTCTAAATAGAAGTTCACGATCAATGTCAACCGAACCCATTCACTTAAAAGGAATTACCTGGAACCACAGCCGGGGCTACGTGCCGATGACAGCCACTGCGCAACGCTTTTCGGAGCTGAACCCGCACGTGACCATCAGCTGGGAGAAACGCTCGTTGCAGCAGTTTGCCGACGAGTCGATTCAGCAGCTGGCGGAACGGTTCGACTTGCTGGTGATTGACCATCCGTGGGCTGGTTTCGCGGCCCGTACTGGCTCCATTTTGCCGCTGGACGAGCATTTACCGGCCGATTTCCTGGCCGACCAGCAGGCCAATACCGTGGGACATTCCTTCGAGAGCTACAGCTTCAGCGGCCACCAGTGGGCCCTACCCATTGATGCGGCCACACCCGTAGCCGCCAGCCGCCCCGACCTGCTGGCGCAACACGGCCTGGCACTCCCCGAAACCTTCGACGACCTGTTGGCGCTGGCCGACCGGGGTTTGGTGGCCTTCTCGCTCATCCCCATCGACACGCTGATGAGCTTCTACATGTTCTGCTGCTCGCTGGGCGAAGACCCGTGCCAGCGCGAAAACGAGGTAGTGAGCGAAGCCGTAGGCGTGCAGGCGCTGCAACTGTTCCGCCAGCTCGCCAGCAAAGTGGACCCGGCCTGCTTCCACCGCAACCCTATTCAGGTGTATGAGGCCATGACCCAAACCGACACGCTGGCCTACTGCCCCTTTGCATACGGCTACTCCAACTACGCCCGCCGCGGCTACGCCCGCCGCCTGCTGCACTTCCACGACATGGTGGCCCTCACGCCCGGCGGCACGCGCCTGCGCAGCACGCTTGGCGGCACCGGCTTAGCTATTTCTGCTAAGTGCGCCCAGGTGGAAACCGCCGTGCGCTACGCCGAATTCGTGGCCTCGCCCGCCTGCCAGCAGACCCTGTATTTCGACAACGGCGGCCAGCCCGGCCACCTCGCCGCCTGGCAGGACGAGCACGTCAATCAGCAGAGCAGCAACTACTTTGCGGCTACCCTTCCCGCCTTGCAGCGTGCTTTCTTGCGCCCCCGCTACCACGGCCACATGTTTTTCCAGGACCACGCCGGTGAGCCAGTACGCCAGTACCTGATGAATGGCGGTGATGAAAAAGCTTTATTGCAGGAGCTGAACGAGCTGTATGTGAGGTCCAGAGCAATGGTATAAGCCTAACGGGGGCCTCACCCCTAGCCCCTCTCCGAAAAGGAGAGGGGAACTAGCTTAGCTCTAGACCATAAGACGAAAACTAAAAACTAGTACTAGTCTCCCCTCTCCTTTTCGGAGAGGGGGCTAGGGGGTGAGGCGCCCCCACCAGAACAAAACCCAACACCCATGCCCCTCCCCTTAGAAGGTCTTTTAGTAATCGAGTTTTGTCAGTTTTTGGCTGGGCCGTCGGCGGGCTTGCGGCTGGCCGATTTGGGGGCGCGCGTCATCAAGATTGAGCGACCGGGCTCGGGTGAAGCGGGCCGGCAGATTGCCATCAAGAACCTGTTCATCGACGGCAGCAGCCTGGTGTTCCACACCATCAACCGCAACAAGGAATCTTACGCCGCCGACCTCAAAAACCCGGATGACCTGGCTTGCGTGAAGCAACTCCTAGCCCAGGCCGACATCATGACCCACAACTTCCGGCCGGGCATCATGGAGAAAATCGGGTTGGACTACGACGCGGTGCGCGCCCTGAACCCACGCATCATATACGGCGTGGTGACCGGCTACGGCCCCACCGGCCCCTGGGCCGCCAAGCCGGGCCAAGACCTGCTCATCCAGTCTCTCTCGGGCTTGACCTACCTCTCCGGAACCCGCGACGCTGGCCCCACGCCCTTCGGCATTGCCGTAGCCGACATCATCTGCGGCTCCCATTTCACGCAGGGCATTCTGGCGGCGCTGCTCAAGCGCAACGAAACCAAGCAGAGCGTGCTGGTAGAAGTCAGCTTGCTGGAATCGGTGCTCGATATGCAGTTCGAGCTGCTCACCACTCACTTCAACGACGGCGGCCAACTGCCCCAACGCAGCACCGCTCGCGGCACTGCCCACGCCTACCTAAGCGCCCCCTACGGCGTCTACCAAACTCAGGACAGCTACTTGGCGCTGGCCATGGGCAACCTCGACAAGCTCGACGCCACCCTGCATTGTGGTATCCTGACCGACTACCCTACCGCTAGCTCCTGGTTTGAAGGCCGCGACGATATTGCCGAACGCCTCGCCACCGCCTTGCGCGAGAAGCCCACGGCAACTTGGCTGACGGAATTGGAACCACAGGGCATTTGGTGCGCCGAAGTGCTCAACTACCAGCAGGCCGCTACCAGCCCCGGCTACCAGGCCCTCGGCATGCAGCAACTCGTGGAGCTACCCACCGGCCAGCAGCTACCCACCACCCGCTGCCCCATCCGCATCGATGGTGAGAAGCTGTACTCTACCAAAGCCGCCCCACGCCCCGGCCAGCACACCGAGACTATCCAGCAGGAGTTCCAATTGGATTCGCAGGTATTAGCGTCTGCTTCTACTTTTCTCCCCGAGTCTGCTCCCAATGTTCCAAGTCAGTATAAGCCCTTGGAAGGCTACTTGGTCGTTGATTTCAGCCAGTTCCTCTCCGGTCCTTCCGCCGCTTTACGGCTGGCCGACTTAGGGGCGCGGGTTATCAAGATTGAGCGGCCCGAAACCGGCGACATCTGCCGGCACCTGTACACCTCGAACGTCATTATGAACGGGGAATCGTCGGTGTTCCATGCCATCAACCGCAACAAGGAAAGCTTCACCGCCGACCTCAAAAACGAGCTAGACCGGGAGCAGGTGCGCGAGTTGGTACGGCAGGCCAACGTGGTGATGCACAACTACCGCCCCGGCGTGATGGAGCGCCTTGGCTTCGACTACGCCAGCGTGAAAGCCCTGAACCCCAACGTGGTATACGGCGAAATATCCGGCTACGGCTCCGAAGGCCCCTGGCGCGACAAGCCCGGCCAGGACCTGCTGCTGCAATCCGTTTCGGGCCTGACGTGGCTGAGCGGCAATGCCGACAGCGGCCCGGTCCCGATGGGCTTATCCATTGTGGACATGCTAGCCGGCGCACATCTGGCGCAGGGTCTGTTGGCCTGTTTGGTACGGCGCAGTAGCAGCGGTGAAGGCGGGCTGGTGCAGGTGAGCATGCTGGAATCGGCGTTTGATTTCCAGTTCGAAATCATCACCACCTTCTTCAACGACGGCGGCCAACTGCCCCAGCGCACCCAGCACAACAACGCCCACGCTTACCTCGGCGCGCCCTACGGCATCTACCAGACCCAAAACGGCTACCTGGCATTGGCTATGGGCTCGATTCCGGTGCTGAGCAAGCTGCTGGGGTGTGATGCCCTACTGGCCTACCCCGAGCCGGCACAGGCCTTCGCCCAGCGCGACGAAATCAAGGCCACGCTGGCGCAACACCTGCAAACCGACACCACCGAAGCCTGGCTAGCCATCCTGGAACCCGCCGACATCTGGTGCGCCAACGTGCTGAGCTGGGACAAGTTGATGGCCCACGAAGGCTTCAAAGCCCTCGACATGGTGCAGGACGTGCGCATGGTGGACGGCTACCAGTACCAGACCACCCGCTGCCCCATCCGCCTCGATGGCCAGCTGCTGACCTCTTCGAAAGGCTCACCCAAACTAGGGCAAGACAATGAAGCCATCCTTCAGGAAATAGCCAACCTAACTGCATTCCGCTATGGCGTCTGATACGTCCACTTTCCGCATTGCGGTCCGCAAGTTCGGCCCCTTCGAAAGTGCCCTGGCGAAGCTATGGACCAGCTACTGCCGGTACTCCGGCTGCCAACTAGCCGTGGAAATGGTGCCGATGGATTTGCACGAACTGCACCACAGCTTACTGACCGACAAGGGGTTGCTACGCGGCAACTGGGACGTGGCCCACATCAACACCGACTGGCTGCTGGAAGCACACAGCAGCGGCGCGCTCGAAAACTTGACCCCGTACATCAACGAAAATCCGCCGGCTGATTTCCCGCACGGCTGGAGCGCCTCGCTGCGCACCATGCAGCAGTACGGCGACGCGGTGGTGGGGCTGCCGTTTCATGACGGCCCCGAGTGCCTGATTTACCGCAAAGACCTCTTCGACAGCCCACACGAGCAAGCCGCCTTCCAGCAGCAACACGGCCGCCCGTTGCAGGTGCCCGAAACGTGGGAAGAGTTGCAGACCGTTGCACAGTTCTTCCACCGGCCCGCTGACAACCTATACGGCCTCGTGGCGGCCTGCTACCCCGATGGGCACAACACGGTGTTCGACTTCTGTTTGCACCTCTGGACCCGCGGCGGCCAACTTGTGGATGAAGCGGGCCGCGTGACCATCAACTCCCAAGCAGCCCTCGACGGCCTGACCTACTACCGCGCACTGCTCAACGATACCACGGCCGTACACCCCGAGTCGGGGAGCTACGAATCGGTGGCGGCGGGGCAGGCGTTTGCGCGGGGCGAGGCGGCCATGACTATCAACTGGTTTGGCTTTGCCGCGGTGTGTGAGGTGGACGAAACTTCCGCCGTCAAAGGCAAGGTGGATATCACCAGCATTCCGCGGGGCGCGGGCGGGCAGTCCACTTCCCTGAATGTGTACTGGCTGTACGCCATTGGCGCAGGCAGCCGCCACAAAGACGTTGCCTACGATTTTATCCGCTTCGCCGTCAGCGCGCCCAACGACAAGCTCCTGACACTGGAAGGCGGTATCGGCTGCCGCATTTCCACGTGGCACGATGCGGAAATCAATGCCTTGGTGCCTTACTACCACAAGCTGGAAATGCTGCATCAACAAGCTAACAGCTTGCCGCAGAGAGCGAATTGGGCCGCCATTGCCGCCATTATTGATGAGGTGGTATTGCAGGCTATCAATTCCAACACGCCCGTGGCGGAGCTGCTTGCCGAGGGCCAACGCCAACTCAACCTACTCGACCATGTTTAAGATACAGGACACGCCGATTCCCTACCTGCCGGTGCTGCCCCAGCAGCCGTTGCCCATCGTCATCGTGGGCGCGGGCGGCATTGTGGGCGATGCGCACTTGCCGGCCTACCGCAAGGCGGGTTTCGAGGTGGTGGGCATCACCAACCGTACTCGCGCCCGCGCCGAGAAGCTGGCCGCGGCCTGGGGCATTCCGCACGTCTACGACTCGGTGGCCGAGGCCGTGGCCCACGCGCCTGCCAACGCCGTCTACGACATCACCATCATGCCCGAGCAGTTTGTGGAAACGCTCAACCAGTTGCCTGATGGCTGCGGGGTGCTGATTCAGAAGCCGATGGGTGACTATTTCTGGCAGAGCCAGGAGATACTGGAGGTGTGCCGCCGCAAAAACCTGATGGCCGCCATCAATTGCCAGCTGCGGTTTGCGCCCTACGTAAGTGCCGCCCGCGAAATGATTGGGCAGGGCCTCATTGGCGAGCTGTACGACATGGAAGTGCGCGTGACGCTGGAAACGCCGTGGGAGCTGTTTCCGCACGTGATGGTGCACCCGCGCCTGGAAATCCAGTACCACAGCATCCACTACATCGACCTGATTCGCAGCTTCCTCGGCGACCCAAAAAGCGTACTGGCCAAAACCCTGAAGCACCCGGCCAAGGCGCTGTCGTCGTCGCGCTCCACCATCCTCTTCGACTACGGCGACACGATGCACGCCGTCATCAACACCAACCACGACCACTCCTTCGGCCCCGAAAACCAGGAGAGCTTCATCAAGTGGGAAGGCACGAAAGGCGCCATCAAAGCCCGCATGGGCCTCCTGATGAACTACCCCCACGGCGTCCCTGATAAGTTTGAATACTGCCTGCTACGCGACGGGGAACAACCCACCTGGCACACCGCGGACCTGGAAGGCTCCTGGTTTCCAGACGCTTTCATGGGCACGATGGGTACCCTGATGCAGTACAAAAACGGCGAAATCGACACCCTGCCTACCAGCGTGGAAGACGTGATAAAAACCATGGCCGTAGTGGAAGCCGCCTACACCTCCAGCGACACCGGTGGGGTACAGGTTGGTAGCACACGCGAGAATGTAACGCTCTAAACTAGACCGTCATGCAGAGCGCCGCGACGCATCTCGCGTGCTGACTCAGGATGACCACCACAACCTCAGCACGCGAGATTCCTCGCTAGCTCGGAATGACGGCCTATCCTGGGTAACAATCAGCAACAAGCAATCAACAACCAATCCATGTACTTCAAATCCACCTTCTTCGAAGACTACACCCTTGGCGAGAAGCGCGTGACCCTTGGCCGCACCATCACTGAGACGGACTTCGTGGTACACGCCGGGCACACCGGCGACTTTTTCCCTCACCACTTGGATGCCGAGTGGTGCAAAACCCAGCCCTTCGGCCAGCGCATTGCGCACGGCACCATGATTTTCAGCATCGGTATCGGCCTCACGGCTTCCGAAATCAACCCCGAGGCGTTTTCCAAGGGCTACGACCGGCTGCGGTTCGTGAAGCCCGTGTTCATCGGCAACACCATCCATTCGGAAGTCACGATTTCCAACAAAGAGGAAGGCAAGAAGCCCGGCTATGGCACCGTGACCGAACACGTGGAAGTCATCAACGAGCACGGCGAAGTGGTGCTGGCCTGCGACCATCTGCTGGTGGTGAAGCTGCGAGCTTAGAACTATCCAGAACGTCATTCTGAGTTGGTCGAAGAATTTCGCGTGCTGGTGCTAGATTACTAACTACAACGTCAGCACGCGAGATTCCTCGGCAAGCTCGGAATGACGCCCAAAATTCACTTACCTAACGAATCCTACCTATCTCGCCCATGGCCCTACCCACCACTGCTGCCCCCGTTGCCGTCGCCACCGACCAGAACCGGAATTACCTGTTTCCGTTCATATTGGTGGTGGGCGTGTTCTTTCTGTGGGGCATGGCGCATAGCCTGGATTCCATCCTGATTCCGCACCTCCAGAAAGCCTGCCAGCTCAACAACCGTCAATCAACGCTGGTAGATACGGCCGTGTTTCTGGCCTATTTCCTGATGGCCATTCCGGCCGGAATCTTGCTGAAGCGGCTGGGCTACAAGGCAACCATCATTCTGGGCTTGCTGGCCTTTGCGGGCGGGGCCTTCCTGTTCGTGCCCGCCGCCGATGCTCGTTCCTACGGTTTGTTCCTGACCGCGTTGTTCATCATCGGCTGCGGCCTGACTACACTGGAAACGGCTGCCAACCCCTACGCCGCCGTCCTCGGCCCGCCCGAATCCTCAACGAGCCGGCTGAACCTGGCCGCTTCGTTCAACGGGCTGGCCGTATTCGTGGCGCCACTTATTGGCACTCGGATGATTTTATCGGGCAAGGAGTACAGCAAGGAGCAGCTGGCCGCCATGACCGACGCGGTGCGCACGGCCTACCTCAACCACGAAGCCGCTGCCGTAAAGCTGCCGTACATGATACTGGGCGGGGTACTGGTGGCCGTGGCGGTGCTGTTCTTTTTCAGCAAGCTGCCCGAAGTGAAGGCCGTCGAAGCCGAACCCTCGGAGGGCGGCGGCTTCTTTGCCGTACTAAAGCACCGGCACCTGACCTGGGCCGTGGTAGCTCAGTTTTTCTATGTGGGGGCGCAGGTGTGCGTGACCAGCTTTTTTATCCGGATGGCCAAGCAGGGCGCGGGCGTCGATGAAATAACGGCTGGCAATTATCTGGCCTTGTACGGACTGCTGTTCATGGTGGGGCGCTTTATTGGCACGGCCTTGCTGAAGTACATTGCCTCCCAGCGGCTCCTGTCGATTTACGCCATCATTGCTATGGCTTTGTGCGCGGTGGCGGTGTTCGGCGACGGTGCCTACGTCATCTACGCGCTGGGCGGGCTTGGCTTCTTCATGAGCATCATGTTCCCCACCATCTTCGCCCTGGGCATTGCCGGCCTCGGCGACGACACCAAACCCGGCTCGTCGTGGCTGGTGATGTCGATTGTAGGCGGCGCCATCATGCCCTACCTGATGGGTTCCCTCATCGACCTGCGCGGCGACAATATCCAGGTTGGCTACCTCATCCCGCTGGTCTGCTACTTGGTCGTGCTGCTGTTTGGGCTGTACGGCTACCGGATAAAAGGAAAGTTGGTGTAGCTATCTTATAGCTGTTAGCTGTTAGCTGCTGGCTATTAGCTGTCAGCTTTTATCCTGAATAATCCCACCCCTCACACCTTATTCTCGTCAGGCTCCCCCTCTCCCGAGGAGAGGGGGCCGGGGGGGTGAGGTCACACTCCAGAACAACATGAAAACCCGCTTGCTTCCTAAGGCCCTCCTACTGCTCGCGTTGCCGTTTTGCGGCGGATTGCTGGCTCCGGTGTGCGCCCAGCAAGCGCCAGCCGTTGACTTGCAAGCCGCCTTCCAGAACCCGCCTGAGGCCGCCAAGCCGTGGGTGTTCTGGTATTGGATGAACGCCGCCGTAACGAACGAGGGCATCACCGCCGACCTGGAAGCCATGCGCGAGGCCGGCATCGGCGGCGCCTACCTCATGCCCATCAAGGGCGTGGAAAATCCACCGGCTATTACGCCGCCGGCCGTGCAGCTTTCGCCGCGCTGGTGGCAGATGGTGAAGCACGCCATGACCGAAGCCGACCGTCTCAACCTGAAACTCGCCATGCACGTCAGCGACGGGTTTGCGCTGGCCGGCGGCCCCTGGATTACGCCGGAGCTGTCGATGCAGAAGGTGGTGTACACCCAAACCCAGGTGCAGGGCGGCCGGCGCATCAGCCAGGTGCTGTCGAAAGCCACCACCGTGCAGAACTACTACCGCGACATTGCGGTGTACGCCTACCCTACTCCTGTGGGCGCTACGGCCACTACCGCTAAACCACAGGTTACGAGTAGCATAGCAGGCACCAAGTCAGAACTACTAGCTGTACCAGGCAACAAGGAAGGCTTCAGAACCAGTGAGCCGGGCTGGATTCAATACGCCTACGCCCAGCCGTTTACTTGTCGCTCCATCCGCATCCGGTCAACGGGCTATAACTACCAGGCCAACCGCCTACGGGTGGAAGCCAGCACCGACGGCCGCACTTTCCGGCCCATTCTACAACTCACGCCGCCCCGCAGCGGCTGGCAGGACAGCAGCGCCGTGACGCACGCCATTCCAGCCACTACGGCGCGGTTTTTCCGGTTTGTGTATGACCCGGCCGGCTCGGAACCGGGCGCTGAGGACCTCGATGCGGCCAAGTGGAAACAGTCGTTGAAGGTGACGGAAATCCGGTTGTCGGGCGAGGCGCGCATCAACCACTATGAAGGCAAAAACGGCGAAGTGTGGCGCGTGAGCCCGCGCACCACCGCCCAGCAACTGCCCGATTCGCTGTGTGTGCCGCTCAACAAGGTCGTCAACCTGACCGGCAAGATGGACGCCAACGGCCGCCTGACGTGGACCGTACCGCCCGGCAACTGGACGGTGCTGCGCGTCGGGCACGGCTCCACGGGCCAAATCAATACCACCGGTGGCGGCGCACGAGGCTTGGAGTGCGACAAGTTCAACCCCACGGCTGTCAAGCTGCAATTCGACAGCTGGTTTGGCGAGGCCATCCGCCAGGGCGGGCCGGAGCTGGCGGCTCGGGTACTGAAGATGTTTCATGTGGACAGCTGGGAGTGCGGCTCCCAGAATTGGTCCGCCAACTTTGCCACTGAGTTCCAGCAGCGCCGCGGCTACAACTTGCTGCCCTACCTGCCGGTGCTGGCCGGGGTGCCGCTGCAAAGTGCCGACGTGTCGGAGCGGGTGCTGTTTGACGTGCGCCAGACCATTGCCGAGCTGGTGAACGACAAGTTCTACGTGACCCTGAAAGAGCAAGCACACGCCAAAGGCTGCACGTTTTCGGCCGAGGCCATTGCCCCTACGATGGTGAGTGACGGCCTACTGCACTACCAGCACGCCGACGTGCCGATGGGCGAGTTCTGGCTGCGCAGCCCCACCCACGACAAGCCCAACGACATGCTCGACGCCATTTCAGGCGCGCATATCTACGGCAAGAACATCGTCCAGGCCGAGGCGTTTACGGAGCTAAAACTGGCTTGGGACGAGCACCCCGGCATGCTGAAAGCCCTACAGGACCGCAACTACGCGCTGTGCGTCAATAGGATGGTGTACCACGTATTCGTGCACAACCCCTGGCTAGACCGCAAGCCGGGCATGACGCTGAGCGGCATCGGCCTGTTCTTCCAGCGCGACCAAACCTGGTGGAAGCCCGGCCGCGCCTGGGTGGACTACGCCCGCCGCTGCCAAGCCCTACTGCAACTCGGCTACCCCGTAACCGACGTGGCGGTTTTCACCGGCGAGGAAACCCCGCGCCGCGCCATTCTGCCCAACAAGCTGGTCTCCGACCTGCCGGGCATTTTTGGGCCGCAAGCCGTGCAAGCGGAACAAAAGCGCCTCGCCAACGTGGGCCTGCCCATGCGCGAGCAGCCGGAAAAAGTGTCGGCGTCGGCCAACATGGAAACCGCCGATATGTTAGTGGACCCGCTGCACGGCTACAAGTACGACTCATTCAACAAAGATGCGCTGCTGCGTCTGGCGAAGGTGGAAAACGGCCGCATTGTGCTGCCCGGCGGAGCCAGCTACGGCTTGCTGGTGGTGCCGGGTGCGCAGAAGATGAACCCCGACAGCACCGCTATGTCGCCGGCCGTGGCCCAACGCCTGCGGGAGCTGGTGCAAGCTGGGGCCACTGTGCTACTCAACCGCCGCCCCACCCACTCGCCGGAGCTGCGCAACTTCCCGGCCGCCGACCAAGCCATTCAGCAACTCACGGCGCAGCTGCCCGCCACGAATGGCCCCACGGCTTCCGCTGCCGTAGCGCCGCTGTCTTTCGGACAAGGCCGGGTGGTGCAAGGCCCCTACATGGCTACCTCGTTTGAGGCGCTGGGATTGACGCGCGACGTGGTAGCTAACACTGCCAATGGCCAACAAGCCCGCGGCGTTGCCTGGACGCACCGTGCCGGGGAGGGATTCGACATCTACTTCATTTCCAACCAGCTCGACTCCGCCCGCACCATCGACTTGTCGTTGCGGGTGGCAGGGCGCCAACCAGAGCTTTGGGATGCTGTGACCGGCGAAATGCAACCAGCGCGTAATTGGCTTGGTGAAAACGGCCGGACGCGCCTGCCGCTGCATCTGGACCGCAACGGGTCAGTGTTCGTGGTGTTCCGGGAGCCAACCGCGCAAACTACCGTTTCAGCAGGTTCCAACTGGACGACGGTAAAGCCGGTGCAAACCGTAGCGGGGCCGTGGCAAGTCAGCTTCGATGCCAAGCAACGTGGCCCCGCCCAACCCGTCACGTTCAGCCAACTCACCGACTGGAGCCAGCATTCCGACGACGCCATCCGCCACTATTCCGGCACCGCCGAGTACACCCGCATCTTCCGCTGGAAAGCTAAGAAGCGCCCCCAGCAGCGCGTATGGCTGGAACTGGGCCAGGTGGCCAACCTAGCAGAGGTCCAGCTCAACGGCAAACCCATCGGCACCGCCTGGACTGCTCCCTACCGCCTCGACATCACCGACGCCGTGCGCAAAGGCGACAACCAGCTCCGCATCCTCGTGACCAACACCTGGGCCAACCGCCTCACCGGCGACCAAGCCCTCCCCGCCGACCAGCGCCCTACCTGGACGCCCGCCCCATCCCCCGCCGCCACCAAACCCCTGCTACCCGCCGGCCTCCTAGGCCCAGTGACCATCGGCATTTCATCTGAATCAACACGTTCAAAATAGCCTTTACAAGAATAGAACGTCATGCAGAGCACAGCGAAGCATCTCGCGTGCTGACTCAAGATTACTACTCTAGCAACAGCAGGCGAGATGCTTCGCTGTGCTCTGCATGACGTTCATATCTACTCACTACCATGACCTTTCCCACCTATAAATTTCTTGCTGCGGGACTGCTGTTCGGCGCATCGGTTGGCCAGCCGGCTGCGGCCCAGCAAAAGGCACTGACCAACACTTCCGCCAGCACCCACGCCAAGCTCAGCAGCGTGGACATGGGCAGCGCGACCTGGACCACCGGCTTCTGGGCCGAGCGGTTCGATGTGTGCCAGAAGTCGATGATTCCGACCATGTGGGAACTGTACCACTCCGACCGAAACCACGCGTACAAGAACTTCGAAATTGCCGCCGGCTTGGAGAAAGGCGAGCACAAAGGCCCACCCTTTCACGACGGTGACTTTTTCAAGCTGCTGGAAGCCCTGGCCGCTTCCTACGCCGTCACTCACGACCCCAAGCTCGATAAGCAGCTTGACGAAGCCATTGCGCTAATTGCCAAAGTGCAGCGGTCCGACGGCTACATCAGCACGCACAGCACCATCGCCGAGCTGAACAATCCTGGGCTGAAGGCGGCCTTCAAGGACCGGCTGAACTTCGAAACCTACAACCTGGGCCACTTAATGACGGCGGCCTGCGTGCACTACCGCGCCACCGGCAAGACCTCTATGCTGGACCTTGCTAAGAAGTCAACGGATTACCTCTATAACTTCTACCAAAGGGCCTCGCCCGAGTTGGCCCGCAATGCCATCTGCCCTTCGCATTACATGGGCGTGGTGGAAATGTACCGCACCACCCGCGACCCACGCTACCTGGAACTGGCCCAAAGCCTGATCAACATTCGGGGCTTGGCCGCCGAAATCGGCACCGACGACAACCAGGACCGGATTCCGTTTCGGCAGATGCAGAAAGCCGGCGGCCACGCCGTGCGGGCCAATTACCTCTTTGCGGGCGCGGCCGACGTGTACGCCGAAACCGGCGACAAAACCCTGCTCACGACCCTGGACCGGATGTGGGACGACGTGACCCAGCACAAAATGTATGTAACCGGGGCCTGTGGCGCGCTCTACGACGGCGTATCGCCGGACGGCACGGCCTACAAGCCCGATACGGTGCAGAAAATCCACCAGGCTTACGGCCGCGACTATCAGCTGCCCAACCACACGGCCCACGGCGAAACCTGCGCCAATATCGGCAACGTGCTCTGGAACTGGCGGATGCTGCAAGTAACCGCCGACGCCAAGTACGCCGACGTGCTGGAAACGGCCCTCTACAACAGCGTGTTGTCGGGCATCAGCTTGGATGGGCAAAGGTTTCTGTACACCAACCCGCTGGCGTACTCGGCGGCGCTGCCGTTTTCGCAGCGGTGGTCGAAGGAGCGGGTGGACTATATCAGCCTCTCCAACTGCTGCCCGCCCAACGTGGTACGCACCATTTCGGAGGTCAACAACTACCTCTACAGCGTATCGGATAAGGGCTTGTGGCTGAACCTATATGGCGGCAACAACTTGAACACGAAGCTCAAGGATGGCTCCCCGGTCAAGCTCACCGAGGAAACCAACTACCCCTGGGACGGCGCCGTGAAACTGACGCTAAGTCAGGCCCCGAAGAAGCCGTTTTCGCTGTTTCTGCGGGTGCCGGGCTGGTGCGAAGGCGCCACGCTGCTCGTAAACGGCAAGCCTGAATCGGTGACTCTCAAGCCGGGCACGTATGCCGAGGTGAATCGCCGCTGGAAAGCCGGCGACAAGGTGGAGCTGAATCTGCCCATGCCCGCGCAGCTCGTGGAAACCAACCCGCTGGTAGAGGAAAACCGCAACCAAGTAGCCGTAAAGCGTGGCCCCGTGGTGTACTGCCTCGAAGCCGCCGACCTACCCGCCGGCAAACCGCTGAGCGGCTTGCTCATACCCTCCAGCGCCACCCTTACCCCGCGCCACACAACAGTAGCCGGCTCCGATATCGTCTGGCTGGAAGGCCAGGGCGAGTTCGTGGACAACTCGGCGTGGAAAGGCAAGCTCTACCACCCCATCACCAAACCTCAAACCACGCCCGTGCCCTTCAAGCTCGTTCCCTACTACGCCTGGGGCAACCGCGGCTTAGGTGACATGCAAGTATGGCTACCAGTGAGCCGGTAAGCTCTGACGAGGGGCCTCACCCCCCGGCCCCCTCTCCAAAAAGGAGAGGGGGAGCCTGACGATTATTTGATGATTAAAGAAGCTGATTTGATGAAAGCAGAAAATCCACTTGTTGCAATTACACTGTGCCGCCGTGGCACCTCCTCTCCTTTTCGGAGAGGGGGCCGGGGGGTGAGGCCCCTCGTCAGCACGATACTTCTCTTTCTTACGCCACTCCTACTTCGGGCTGAAGTCAAGCTGCCTTCCATTTTCACCGACAATATGGTGTTTCAGCAGCAGGCTGAATGCGCGGTGTGGGGTTGGGCTAAGGCGGGCAACACCGTAACAGTGACACCAAGCTGGAGCAAGCAGAAGTACACCGCCAAAGTGGACGCGGCCGGCAAGTGGCGGCTGAAGGTGAAGACTCCAACGGCCGGCGGACCTTACGAGCTGACTATCAGCGACGGTACGCCCGTTAAGCTGAAGAACGTGCTGGTGGGAGAAGTGTGGTTGTGCGGTGGCCAATCGAACATGGAAATGCCTATGAAAGGCTTCAAGGGCCAACCCATACTGGGTTCCAACGAGGCTATACTACATTCGAAAAACGACCAGCTTCGCCTCTATACCGTGCCCCGCTCCTCAGTGACGGAGCCTCAGGAGAACAGCAAACCCTCGCCGTGGCGCCTAGCTGAACCGGAGGCCGTATCCAATTTCAGCGCCACCGGCTACTATTTTGGGCGGCTGCTTCAGGAACAACTGCAGGTACCGGTGGGCCTGATTCACTGCAGCTACAGCGGTTCCTACATCGAAGCGTGGATGGATGCCGAGAACCTGCGGCAGTTTGCTGGGGTGAAGATTCCAGCCAAAGGCGACACCATCAAGTTAGTCAGCCGTACCCCTACCACGCTGTATAATGGCATGCTGCACCCTATTGAAGGCTACGGCATTAAAGGAGCCATCTGGTACCAGGGCGAATCCAACTACGACCGGCCCGACGAGTACGCCAAACTGTTTACCGCCATGGTGAAGCAGTGGCGCACGAAGTGGGGCATGGGCGACTTCCCATTCTACTACGCCCAGATTGCGCCCTTCGACTACACCCGCACCTCCACCAACAAAGGCGGCAAGTACAACTCGGCTTTCATCCGGGATACGCAACGCAAGTTGCAGGACCAAGTCCCCAACACCGCTATGGCCGTCATGCTGGATATTGGCGAGGAAACGTCCATTCACCCCATGCGCAAAGAGCCCGGCGGCACCCGCTTGGCCTTGCTAGCCCTGGCCCAAACCTACGGGCGCAAAGGCTTCGGCGCCATGAGCCCAACCTACGAGTCGATGACGGTGAAGGACAATTCGGTAGCCGTCCGCTTCAAGAACTCGCCCAACGGCATGACCAGCTTCGGCCAGGAGCTAACCGGCTTCGAAGTAGCCGGCGCCGACCAGAAGTTCTACCCCGCCAAAGCCACCATCAACGGCAGCAGCATCACCGTCTCGTCCGACGCAGTGAAAACACCCATAGCCGTGCGCTATGCCTTCCAGGACTTCACGCGAGCCACCCTGTTCAGCACCGAGGGCCTACCCGTATCCTCGTTCCGCACCGACGATTGGGCACAATGAGAATGGTCAACGGAGCTCCTCACCCCCCGGCCCCCTCTCCGAAAAAGGAGAGGGGGTGCGTTCAACGATTCTTGCGTCAGGCTCCCCCTCTCCTTTTTCGGAGAGGGGGCCGGGGGGTGAGGCCTCTCGTCTGCACAATCCTGTCACTCCTCCCCTTCCTTGCCACTGCCCAAAGCCCTGAGCTAGCCACCAACAACATCACCTGGACCAGTTCGAGCAAAAACAGCGGCGAATCGATGCCTTGTGGGGGCGGCGACATTGGGCTGAACGTGTGGAGTGAGGGCGACGACGTGCTGTTTTACGTGGCCCGTAGCGGCACTTTCGATGAAAACAACAGCCTGCTGAAACTGGGCCGAGTGCGGTTGCGACTGAGTCCGAACCCGTTTAAAGGCGGGACGTTCAAGCAGCAACTCAACCTGCAAACCGGCGACGTAACATTAACCGGTACGGCCGGCAAGCAGTCGGCGCAGGTGCACATTTGGGTGGATGTATTCCGGCCGGTGGTGCATGTGGAAGTGAGCAGCACCCAGAAGCTGACGGCCACAGCCAGCTACGAAAGCTGGCGCTTTCAGGACCGAGTGCTAAAGGGCAAGGAAAACAACCAGAATTCCTACAAATGGGCACCCCAGGGCGAGGTCAAAACCCGACACGACAGCATCAGCATTAGGGGCCAAACCGTGGAGTTTTTTCACCAAAACCGCCCGCAAACCGTCTTCGATGTAACGGTGCAGCAGCAAGGCTTAGCCACAGTGAAAACGCAGTTGTACAACCCGTTGCAGAATCTGATTTTCGGTGGGGCACTCCAAGGACCGAACATGGTGCCGGCCGGTACCACCGACGGCCAGTATCTGCGCACGCCCTACCGGGGTTGGGCGCTGAAAAGCCGCCAACCGGCCCGCTCCCATTCGTTCACGCTGGCGTTGCACACGACCGTCGCCCCAACGGTGGCGCAGTGGCAGCAGGAGCTACAGCAGATTCAGAAGGCGGCCCGGCAGAACCAGAAAGCGGACCGCACGCGCACCTTGGCTTGGTGGCGCGAGTTCTGGGGCCGCAGCTTCATTCACATTCAGCCCGGCAAAGCGGCCGCCAACGCGCCCGAGTGGCAGGCCGGCCGCAACTACCAGCTAATGCGCTACATGCTGGGCTGCAACGCTTTCGGGCAGTACCCCACCAAGTTCAATGGCGGCCTGTTCACCTACGACCCGGCCCTGACCGACTCCACCCTCAAATTCACGCCCGACTTTCGCAACTGGGGTGGCGGCACCCACACCGCCCAAAACCAGCGCCTCGTGTACTGGCCCCTGCTGAAAAGCGGCGACGCGGCTCTACTCAAGCCACAGTTCGACTTCTACCTGCGCCTCCTGCGCAACGCCGAGCTACGCACCCAAACCTACTGGAACCACCCCGGCGCCTGCTTCACCGAGCAGCTTGAAAACTTCGGCCTACCGAACCCCGCCGAATACAACTGGAAACGCCCCGCCGACTTCGACAAAGGACTGGAGCACAATGCGTGGCTGGAATACGAGTGGGACACCGTACTGGAATTCTGTTTGATGATGCTCGACGCCGAGCAGTACGCCGGCCAGAACGCCACGCCCTACCTACTTTTCATCGAAAGCTGCCTCACCTTCTTCGACCAGCACTACCAATACCTCGCCCGCCAGCGCGGCGCCAAAGCCCTCGACGGCGAAGGCCACCTCGTCCTCTACCCCGGCTCGGGAGCCGAGACGTACAAGATGGCCTACAATTCCACTGCCACCATTGCCGGCCTGCGCACCGTGCTAACCCGCCTGCTGGCCTTGCCCAGCACCTACGGCAACGCCGAGCAGCGCCAGCAGTGGACCGCCATGCTGGGCCGTATTCCGGAAATCAGCCTACGGGAGGTCGAAGGCCACAAGCTGCTGGCGCCGGCCAAACTGTGGGAACGGGCCAATAACACCGAAAGCCCGCAGCTGTACCCCGTGTTTCCCTGGGGAATCTATGGCTTGGGCAAGCCCGACCTAGCCACGGCCGTCAACACCTACCACTACGACCCCGACGTGCAGAAATTCCGCAGCCACGTGGGCTGGAAGCAGCACAACATCTTCGCCGCCCGCCTCGGCCTCACCGATGAAGCCGCTGAACTGACGGTGAAGAAAATGCAAGATTCTGGCCGCCGTTTCCCTGCCTTCTGGGGTCCGGGCTACGACTGGACACCTGACCACAACTGGGGCGGCTCCGGTATGATTGGCTTGCAAGAAATGCTGCTGCAAACCGACGGCCGCCGCATCTTCTTACTCCCCGCCTGGCCCCGCGACTGGGACGTGCATTTCAAGCTCCACGCCCCCTATCAAACCACCATCGAGGCCGAAATAAAAGACGGTAAAGCCCAGATTATCAGCGTCACGCCGGAGTCGAGGCGCAAAGACATTCTGATGGATTGATACAGGCCAATTAAGCTCTGAGTACTGGCAGAAAACAACGGCTTTTCCAGTAATACTCTTGGGTTGAAAAATCAAACAGGTAGGCTTAGTGGTTGTAGCGGTTCTTGTTTCAACAAACCGAGTATATGTCAACCAACGCCTTGTTCGCGCCATTTGCGCTAAAGTCTTTACAACTCAAGAACCGCATCGTCATGGCTCCCATGACGCGTTCCTTCTCCCCCAACGGCGTGCCCGGCCCCGATGTAGCCGCTTATTACCGCCGCCGCGCTGAGGGCCAAGTGGGCCTGATTCTGTCGGAAGGCACCGTGGTAGAGCGCCCAGCCTCATCTAATGATCCTAACATTCCGCATTTCTACGGCGAGCAGGCACTAGCCGGCTGGCAGCACGTTATCGATGAAGTGCACGCCGGCGGCGGCAAAATGGGCCCGCAGCTTTGGCACATGGGCGTGATGAGCGAGAACGGCTCGGGCTGGAAACCGTCGGAAGCCTTTGAAGGGCCGTCGGGGCTGCTAAAGCCTGGCCAAGCTACCGGCAAGGTTATGACTGAAAACGACATCACCGACACCATTGCCGCTTTCGGTCGGGCGGCCGCCGATGCCAAGCGCCTAGGCTTCGACTGCCTGGAGCTGCACGGCGCCCACGGCTACCTCATCGACCAGTTTTTCTGGGCCGGCCTCAACCAGCGCACCGACAGCTACGGCGGCGACGAACTAACCGCCCGCAGCCGCATTGCCGTGGAACTGGTGGAGGAAGTGCGCCGCCAAGTAGGCGAAGACTTCGTTATCAGCCTGCGTCTCTCGCAGTGGAAACAGCAGGACTACGACGTAAAACTGGCCCATTCGCCCCAAGAAATGGAAGCGTGGCTCCGGCCCCTGGCCGATGCTGGCGTGGATATTTTCCACTGCTCGCAACGCCGTTTCTGGGAGCCCGAGTTCGAGAACGAAGGCTCGGATTTGAACTTCGCTGGCTGGGTGAAAAAGCTCACTGGCAAAACCACTATCACCGTGGGTTCGGTGGGGTTGTCGGGCGAATTCCTGGCTGGTTTCGCCGGCGAAGCCTCCGAGCCACGCTCACTTGATGAGCTGCTGCGTCGTCTTGACCGCAACGAATTTGACCTTGTGGCCGTGGGCCGCCAGCTGATTGTGGACCCAAACTGGGTGGAGAAAATCCAGCAAGGCCGCTCAGACGAAATGAAGGGCTACAGCCGCGAAGCTCTGAGCACACTGGTATAACCACGCCGGGCAGTTCTCTCAACTGCGTTTTCAGTGAAAACCCCAGCTGCCTTACATAAGGTGGCTGGGGTTTTTGGGTTCAGAGGGCTATAGGAAGGGTTTACTCAGGTATTGCGGCAATCTAGTGCCCATTGAACACGATGTACAGCCCCACCATCACCACGGCCAGCGAGGCCCACAGCAGGCGCACCCGCGGGGTAGGCTTGGCCAGCACGCCGTAGTCCACGGCCTGGCGGGCGGCCTGGCCGGCGGGGTCGGTGAGGGAAACCAGCACGGCGGCCACGAACAGCACGGCGAAGATGAGAAACGACAGTACCAGATAGTGCGGCCAGAAGCTGTACTCACTGGGCGGCAGCACCCACAAATACACCACGCCCACGCCCAAACTAAACGCCGAGCCTACCGACAGAATGCCGTTTACGGCCCGCTGGGTGGTACGCTGCCAGAACACCGTGAGCAGGAACACCACGGCCAGCGGCGGCGCAATGAACCCGAGTACCGCCTGAAATACGTCGAATAGGTTGAGGCCTTTCACTGAGTCGATGGCCAGGGCCACGAGTACGGCGAAGGCGCAACCCACTAGCACTGTCAGGCGACCTACGCGCACCACGTCCTTTTCGGTGGCTTGGGGGTTGATGTTGCGGGCGTACACGTCCATGACAAACACGGTGCTCAGGGCATTGAGTGACGAGCTGATAGTGCCCACCAGCACTGCAATCAGCACCACGATAACCAAGCCTTTCATACCGGCCGGAAACAGGGTGGTCACCATCGTCATGTAGGCTTGGTCGGGGCTGGCGAGGTTGGGGAACAGCACATAGCAGATGACACCGGTGAGGATGAACAGCGGCAACGACAGGATTTTCAGCCATCCGATGAAGTTCACGCCCAACTGCCCCTGTTCCAGGCTCTTGGCCCCCAGCACCGACTGCACCATGGCCTGATCGGTACAGAAAAACGCCACCGCCGACACCGGGTAGCCCAGCAGAATGGCGTACCACGGGTATTTCGGGTCGGAAGCGGGCTGCACCAGGTTCCAGTAGTGGCTCGGTACGCTGTGCCACAACTTACTCAGGCCGCCCACTTTCATCACCCCAATAACCGTCAGTGTGAGTGAAACGCCGATGAGTAGCAGCATCTGAAACACGTTCACCTTGGCAATGGCCTTCAAGCCACCGGCAAACGTGAAAAAGCCCGCAAACAGCACCAGTACAATCACCGATTGCCACATCGGAATACCCAGAATCTGGCGCACCAGCACCCCGCCCGAGAACAAGCCCAACGACAGCCACGAAATCAGAATCTTGATCAGGGCGTACCAGGCCAGGATATTTTGCGTCGAGTCGCCGAACTGCCGACCCATGAAGCCGGGCATGGTACTCACATTGGCGGCCAAATAACGCGGCGCAAACACCACCGCCAGCAGAAACAGAAACACAAAGGCGTACCACTCGAAATTCACCGCCACAATGCCCGTGCTGTACCCGATACTAGCAAACGCCAGCAGCATAGAAGGCCCCACGTTGGTGCCCCACATGTTGAACCCAATGCTGGCCCACCCCAGCGACTTGTTCGCCAGAAACAACGATTCCTCAGTTTTCGCTTTTTTCGAGAAGCTGGCTCGGTAGCCAATAGCGAACAGGATAACAAGGTACGCCGCCACAATAGCGTAGTCCCAGATGGTAAGCCGGCCGAGTAGATTGTTGCCCATGCGGTGGGGAATGTGGGATTTGGGTGGGATGTAATTAGGAACAGCAAATCGTCTGTCATGCAGAGGCGCAGCCGAAGCATCTCGCGTGCTGACGTTGGGTCAATTCACTCAGTCCAAGTGCGTAAATCGATAGGGTTCCAGTCCGGATTAAATGCTGTAATCAAGGCTTCTTTCTTAGCCCGGCTCCAACCCTTTATTTCTTTCTCACGAACAATAGCCTGCCGAGCATCCGGGCATATTTCAAAGTACACCAGCAGATTGCACTGGTATCGACCGGTGAACTTGCCCGCGTTTCCTAACCCTTGGGAGTGCTCGTACAGTCGGCGCTCCAAGTCATTTGTAACGCCAGTGTATAGGACGGTGCGAGCAGGGTTTGTCAGCAGGTAGACGCAGTAGCTCATAAAAGTGTGAGTAGTTTGCTGGAGTCAGCACGCGAGATGCTTCGGCTGCGCCTCTGCATGACGGCCATTCGGGTTGTTCTTGGGTGTTTCTATATTCTTTACAGCCCGTTTTCCTTTAGAATATTCTGCACTTTCACCGGCTGGCCGGTGGTGAGGGCGCGGTCCATGGCTTGGAGCAGTGCCACGGTGCCGATGCCTTCGCGGATATCAGGGTAGGCGGTGAAGTTCTGGTTGATGGAATCGGCGAAGTAGTCGAGGTAGTTTTGGTACTCGCCGGCGTGGTGGCTCTTGCCTTCGAAGCGGAAGTAGTGCTTGAGCTTGTGCTCCCAGGTGATGAGGCGCTCCTCCCCCGTTTTATCGGTAATGGCGTACCGCAGGTCCATGTAGTCGCCTTGGCTGGCGCCCTCGGTGCCGCGCAGGATGCAGCTCATTTCTGAGTCGCGCTGCACGGGCTGCACGGGGCCGGTGTAGCAGCCGCTCACGCGGGCCACGCGGCCGTCGGTGGCTTTGAAGATGAAGTGCATGGTGTCGGGGTTCTTGAGGCCGCCTTCGCGCCCGTTGGAACTGAGTATGCCGTAGCCCATTACTTCCTCGATGTTGGGCAAGTACCACCGGATGAAATCCACGGGGTGACTGAGGCCACCGTAGAGCCACTTGAAGCTGTTTTCTAAGGACCAGCCTTTGGCCAGAAACCAGCGGTGGTCGGCGTGGTAGTAGCTCTCGATGCTGATTAGCTCACCAATCAGGCCGGCTTCGTAGTCGGCGCGCTGGCGCTTCATGGGCTCGAAAAACCGGGAACTTTGGCCGATAAAGACCTTTTTACCCGATTGCTCAGCCAGCGCCAACAACTCGTTGGCCTTGGATAGGTCGTCGATAAACGGCTTGGTGCAGACGACGTGCTTACCGGCGCGCAACGCCTGCGCCACGTGCTCGGCGTGCAGGTGGTCGGGCGTGTAGATGGCAATGGCATCGATTTCCGGATCGTCGAGCATGTCTTGGTACTGCGCCGTGACCTGGCCCATAAACTGAAACTCATCGACCCGCTGGCGGCACAATTCCTCGTTTCGGTCGCAGATGGTTTTGAGCGTCAAGTTGGGGCTATTCAGCGCGGCCGACATGGTGCTGCGGCCTTCGCCCAGGCCCAATATTCCTAGGTTCAACATAAGAAGTAGTATCTATTTGGTTTATCTCAACTGAGTGTCATGCAGAGGCGCTAGCCGAAGCATCTCGCGTGCTTATGTATGATTACCGTTGCAACTTCAGCACGCGAGATGCTTCGGCTAACGCCTCTGCATGACGTTCTATTTACTTTTTGATGGGTGCTAGTTGCCTCACTGCCGGCGCAACGGGCTGCAAGAACACCCAGGCCTCGCCGGGCTTGGTGCCGGGTAGGCCGGTTTGGTACTGCTTCATCAGGGCGTTCCAGTCGTCCACGCGCGGGTTGTTCAAGGTGGTGCGCGGGTTCAGTTCGTCTAGGCTGGCGCCTTTCGGGATGCTGATAACCAGCATCAGCTGGCGGCCCTGGCGGAACACTAATAGCTGCTGGAAGCTGGCGTTGCAGAAGCCGGTGGCTACTTCGGGCCACTGTTTGAACTGGGTGGCGTGGTACTGCATGTACTCCTGCTGCTTGGTTTTGTCCTCCACCAGGTTGCAGGTCAGCAGGATGTTGTCCCACTGCCGGGCGGTGGTTTTGTCGGGGCAGCGCTGCCGGTCGAATTTGTAGAATGGCGCGTTGTAGAGCTTGACGGTGCTACCCGCATAAATAGCCGCGAGGTTCTTGTGCAGCGCCCGAATATTCTCCGTCTTACCGTAAGCCACTAGGTGGTTTTGCCAGTAGTACACACCAGTGGCCGGCACCTGGTGCTTGCGGCACAGCGCCACCAGGTTTTCTGCTGCCAAAGGCGTTTTGCCAGCACCGATAATCTCAACTATCGACGCTTTTTCACTTGTCTGTGCCTGAGCGCCTAGGCCCTGAAACAACACTAACAGAAGGGTTACCAGCAAACGAGTGGATACACGAGGTAGCGCCTTCATTACACCGCCTGATAAATCACCACGTACTCGCGGCCTTTTTCCAACTGCAACTCATACTGCCCGTTGCCTTTCGCCCGGATTTTCGCGCCTTTGCAGCTCGGCTTGGTCTTGCTCTGGAAACGCAACGTGCCAGTACCAACAGCACCCTTCACTTTCAACTGCTTAGGCGTAGCGCGCACCGCAATGTCGCCTTGGGGCGTGGGTACCGTGCCTTCCATCCATTGCAGGCCGCCGAGGTTGGGCACCACTTCGTAGGTGGCATAGCCTGCCGAGAGGGGCTTCACGCCGAGGTAATACTTGCCCAGCAGGTAAATCGGGCTGGCACCCCAGGCGTGGCACAGGCTCTTGCCGAAAGGCCGGCCGTACATGCTCAGGTGCTCGGTGCCCTTCTTGGCGGGGTCGTATTCTTCCCAGAAAGACGTAGCGCCTTCATTGAGCATGCCACCCCAATAGCTCTTCATTTCCTTGAGCACGTAGGGCTGCTCGCCCAGCGCGCAGAGGGCTTCCAGCTCATAGAAACGCATGTAGGGCGTGGTGATTTTAGCTACCTGCGGGTTCAGCAGCACCGACTTCTTCACCTGCTGCTCCTGCTCGTTGTTGAGGTAGTCGAAGAAGATGGCGAACATATTGGCGTAGCGTGTCACGTTGTCGGTGGGCTGGCCGTTCACGCGGCTGTGCACCAGCGCGCCTTTGCTCTGGTTCCAGTAAGTGGCGAAGATTTTCGCTTTGAGGTCGGTGGCGAGCTGCTGGTATTTCTGCGCGCCGGCCTGGTCGTTTACGAGGTTGGCGCACAGGGCCATGCTTTCCAGGCTGCGGCACAAGAGCAACTGCTCGAAGCTCACTTCACCCTTTTTGCTCAGGCCGTCGGCCCAGTCGATGAACACCCAGTCGCCGGCCAGGCCCTCCATCAGGCCGTCTTTGTTGCGGCGCGAGAGGCAGTAGTCCATCAGGCTTTGCATGCGCGGGTAGAGCTGCGTCACCACGGTTTTGTCGCCGGTGTACTGGTAGGCGTCGTAGATGCCGATGAACCAGTAAAACGTGTAGTCCATAATGGTGTTGACGTGGCTGGTCACGGGGTCTTTGCCACGCAGCGCGAAGGTAGTGCGGTTCACCGCCGGCGTGTCGAAGTACAGGTAGTAGTTCATCAGGTAGCTCTGGTAGGCGTCGCCCGACCATACCCACCGGTCGCGCTTTATACCGTCGATGAAAAACTCCCGCGTGTTCAAGTGCATGGTGTAGGCCGCCACGTCCCAGATCTTGTTCAGCTGGTCGTCGGAGCACCGAAACTGGCCCCGCTCCACCACCGGCGCGTACTCATACAACATCGACACCGAATCCAGCGTCACGCCCGCCTCCGGCTGGATGTTCACAAACCGAAACGCCTTCGACAGCGAAGTCAGCTTCTCGCCTTTCTGCGGCTGGTTCACGTCCATGCGCTCCAGCGTTTCACAGCCCTCGGTGCTCAGCGCCTCTTCCTTGGATTCGCCGAAATACAGCGTGGTTTGCCCCTTGCCTTGCAACCCGTGCAGCTGCACGTACCCGAAGGTTTCGCGCCCGAAATCCACTAGCATGCCGCCGCCCGCTGTGCGCGTAACGCTGGCGGCCCGTTGCGGCTCGGTCTTGAGCTTGAAGGTGGAAGGTAGCGCCTGCGCCTCATTGAAGTTCCAGCTGCCAGCCGTCAGCCACGTCGTACCCGATTGGTCCGACACCTTGCCCGACGCGTCAATCCACTCCTTGTCCTCGTAGGTCACCAGCCAGTTACTGTCCGTCCCGATGGTTTTGCCGCGCACGAACACCGTCGGCACGTGGGCTTGGTTGTAGACTTTGATGTTGAGCCGGTGCTTGCCTGCCGGCACCGTCAGGCGCGTAGGTGAGCCAGACAGCAGTTTGCCGTCGAGCTTCACGTTGTACTGGCCCTCAGCGCGCAACTCCACTTCCTCGGCCGCCTTCAACTCGAAATCCTGGTGAAAATCGATAAGCGGATAGTGGCTATCAAGCCGCCAGAACGGCGGAAAGAACGTACCCCGCTCGGTGCGACGGTTCTGCATCTGATTGCTCAGCCAGATTTCATAGTCGCCGGGGTACCAAATCCAGGTGGCCTTAGTGGCTTGCTGGGCCTGGATGGTATTGGCGGTGAGCAGAGCCAACACGGCGGCTGTTGTGGTGAAGCGCTTTAGGAAGTGGGTTTCTAGCATCAGGTGGGGTGATAGTTTTCTATAGAAGAACGTCATGCAGAGGCGGAGCCGAAGCATCTCGCTCGAATCGTTGATTTAGCCCTGCAACCTCAGCACGCGAGATGCTTCGGCTCCGCCTCTGCATGACGTTCTTTTGTCATAAGACTTTACTTTTTCTTGGCTTCGGTCGGTACGGTTCCAGTGCGCAATGCTCGGTACTTCGGCTCTAGGCCGGCGGCTTGCTTGATGGCGTCGGATACCATCGGGCCGTTGTTTTTCCAGACGTTGCCGGGGCCGTTGGCATTGGCTAGGAACTTCTCGGCGGGGCACCAGTTGTCCTGCACCGTGATGTTTGAGGAACCCTCATCGAGGTAGAGGTAAAACCAGTGGTCGGGGTCGTGTACGTAGGGCGCATGGGCAATATCCTCCACCCGGTTTTCGGTGATGGTGGTGCCCGGCTGCGCCGACAGCGTGTAGACGCCGGCCACGTCGTAGGTGTGTTGGGCGTAGTGGTGGATGTAGTTGGCTGTCACACGGTTGTCGCGCATGCAGTTGGCGGTTTTGGTCCAGCCCCAGCCCACACTGATGCCGGTGTAGGGCACCTTACTGATTTCGTTGTGGCGGATGGTGGTGTTGCGCACAAAGCCGGCGGCAATGCCCACGGCACCCCAATCTTCGTTGCCGCAGTCGGTCAGGAAGTTGTTTTCCAGCAGCTCGTTGGCGCAAATTTCCCGCTCGTCTTTGGGGTTGTAGGGCAGGTGCGTTTCCACGCTTTCGTCGGAGAACTTGCCCACTTGAATGCCGTTCACGGCCACGTCGCGGAAGGTGCAGCCAGCAACTACATCGTCGTGGGTGCCGCTTTGATAGTCCAGCGCTGTGGCGCCCATATGCAGGAACTGGCACCGCTCGAAGCGCGTGTGGTCCGCGCCTTGCAGTTCCACCCCCGCAGGCGGCCGACCAATCCACGCCTGGTTTTCGAGGCCAGCCTTATCAGGTGTGCCGGGCTTGGCCAGTGAGTAGCCATCCAGCAGATACATGCCGGCCTGCAACGGTACGTGGCCTTGGTGCGAGGGCCGCAGCCAAGTGGTGTAGGCAAAGGTCAGGCCTTTGAATTGCACGTGGCTTACTGGCTGGTCGAGGGTGCCTTCCACGCGTAGCACGGTTTCCAGCGCCGGCGCTACCACTTGGGCGGTGCTCAGGTTTTCGCCGGCGCGGGGCCAATACAGTACCTGCCCGCGGATGGCGTCGTAGTACCACTCGCCGGGCTGGTCGAGCAGTTCGATGGCGTTGGTGAGGTAGAAGGCCGAGCTGCCGTTTTTGCCGTTGATGATGGGCCGGGGCCAGGGATGCTCGAATTGGATGCGGCTTTCGGGCTCTTGGAACGTCACGCGGGCTTTGTCGGCTTGCACGGTTAAGGTTTTCACGCGTAGCACGTTCACGGCCCACATCTGGTGCAGCACCATTTCCAGCTGGCCAGGCTGCTTCACGCCGCTCAAAGCGGTAGCGGGTATCGTGGTTTCGCGCTTGTCGGTGTCCCAGGTGAGCAGGCGGGGCAGGTTGTCGTTGTTGGGGGTGCGGGCACGAGTGGCTTTGCGTCCGTTCACCCACAACTGGCGAAAATCCAGCTTCCGGCCACCTACCAACCGTGCATCGGCGACCCACACCTGCCCCTGCGCCGCCTTAGGCAGCCCGGCCGGCGCAGCAGTCAGCTTGCGCCAGCCCTTCACCGACACGCCACCGCTCAGCACTGGCTGCTCACCGGGCGCCGCCTCTACTATCGTCGGACTTTCGGCTGTACCAGAGTCTTCGGGGCGAAAAAACCATGGTTCCATTAGCCAGTATTCGCCACCCTTTACCCAGATGTGCACGCCGTTATTTACCGAAGCATCGTGCAAGCGGCGCAGGTCGCGGGCCTGGCGCAGCGCCATGTTCAGCGTGGCCAGCGGCTTGTCGGCAGTACCGGAGTTGCGGTCCGAGCCATTCGGCGCCACCCAGATGTCAGCCGCTTGGGTGTTGGCTGCCAGCAGGTTGAGGAATATGAATAAGGTTTTCCGAAGGATACCGTCTGTCATGCTCTATCTAATGTCCGCTTGTCGAAGCATCTCTACTGCTTCGCTGAATTACCAATCAATAGTCAGCGGGAGAGATGCTTTGACAAGCTCAGCATGACCGCTAACCATATTTTCACTCGCTCCTCTTCTATTGAGGTGTCGAACTAGAAGTCTAATCCTAGTTTTTCGCCTCTGCCGTAGGGATGACAGGTGAGGTTTTGTTGAATAGGGCTTGCAATGCCTCGAAGCTGTGGATGGCGTTGGCGGGCAGCAGCTCGCCTTTCGGACCGAATACTTTCTGGGCTTCTTCCTTCTCTATCGTCACCTTCGACTCGTCCAGCTTGCCGTTGGCGTCTTCGGCGGCGGACAGGTTCAGGGCAAGGTGCTGGGCCAGGAACTTGTACATGGCTTGGCGCTTGTTGGCACCGTAGTCATGGCCTTCTTTCGGGAAGTGGGCGTTCTGCACGAGGTCGGTTTTGCCGTAGTAGCCGTAGAGTTTCTGGAGGTAAGGATAGGCGACTTGGGGGGTTTGGGCGGTCCAGTCGCCGCCGTCGGTGATGGCGAGTTGGGGACGTGGAGCGGCCATGGCGGCCAGTTCGGCGTTGTTGGTGCCACTGCCGCAGAGGTGCACCGGCTGGCCACTTTCGCACGGACAACCGCCACTATGGTAAGTGGAAAGCATCACCACGGGCACGCTTACTTTGATCCGGTCATCGAGGGCGGTAAGCAGCATGGTTTGGCTGCCGCCGCCCGAGCCGCCGGTGATGGCCACGCGGGTTTTGTCGGCGTTTTTCAACGACAGCAAATAGTCGAGGGCACGCTCGCCGTTCAGGGCCTGTACCGTCATGGCGAGGCTGCGGCGGTGGTCTTCACCCTTGAATTGCAGCAACGACTCGCCCCAGGCAAACAAATCGTAGCTGTACACCATAGCCCCCATGCGGGCCAGCGTAGCGCAGCGCTTTTGCGCATCGGCCCGGTAGCGCCCGTCGCCAAAGTGCCCATCCGGGCTGATGATGACTGGCACTTTACCTTTCACTTTCAGCGGCTTGTACACCGAGCCGGTCATATAGAGGCCGGGCAGGGTTTCCAGCGCCACGTTTTCTACGGTGTAGCCGTCAAACTGCCGCTTGTTGGTGATGATGGGCTTGCTGGCGGGCTTGGTTGGCATGGGTGAGAGCCGAAGTGCCTGCCACATGCAGCTGCGCAACTCTGCTTTGCGCTTTTCCCAGGTGGCCGCATCGTGGTACTGGCTGGCGAGGTAGGTCAATTGCGCGGCGCCTTCCTCAGGCGTTTTCAGGTGGTACTGGAAGGTCTTGAGCTTGTAGGCTTTGTCGCCGGTTTTGGTGACTTGCAGATCAAACGGCGCCAGCACGTTTTTCAACGTTTCCTCTACATCCGGCCGAAAACGCCACTCGGCGTACGTCACCCACTTGTCTTTCACCATGGCCGCATCGGGCCTGATTTTCACGCCGTAGCGTTGCTGAATCTGGTCGAGCACCGTTTGCAGCGGCTCCCGGTACTGATCGTCGGAGTTCTGAGCCCAGGCCGTGGTGGTCAGCAGCAGGAAAGCAAGAAGGATGCGGAGGGTTCGGAGCATGGGTGGAGTGGTGCTTGAAACGAAATGTAGAACGTCATGCAGAGGCGCAGCCGAAGCATCTCGCCTGCTGACGTTGCCAAAGCCAACTCAACGATTCGAGCGAGATGCTTCGGCTGCGCCTCTGCATGACATTCTTTTTGAGACTGACAGGCTTTTTGACGCGCTGTTAATCCTGTGTAATCTCGGCCGTGGCGGATGGGGCTTTGTAGCCTTTCAGGGCGGGCCACTGGCCGTTTTCAATTTTCACCAGCTTCACCTTTTTCAGGTCGAGCACGGCGTGCTTAATGCTCTTGCGGCGCCAGGTGTACACGAAATGCACCTTGCCGTCCTTGGTTTGAATCACCGAGGGGTAGGAATACTGGCTGATGGGCGAGTCTTCCAGGATGGCCGCCGCGTACCATTCCTTGCCGTCCTTGGAAATCGAGACGTTCAGCGGGGTGCGCGGGCCCTTGGCCAGGGTGCCGGGCGGCAGCACGTGGTTATAGACCAGCAATTGGCGCCCGTCCTGTAAGGTCACGGCGTCGGTGCCGGAGTTGTTGCCGGGGAGGGTGGTTTTGGCCAGCGGGGTCCAGGTTTTGCCTTGGTCCGACGACCACGATTCCAGGATGGCCCGGTCGCGGCTGCGGCAGAGCAACTGGAGCTTGCCATCTTTGTGCTTGAGGATGCTGGGCTGAATGGCGCCTTTGGTTTCGCCGTTGGCAATCGGCCCGATCATGCTCCAGGTTTTGCCGAAGTCGGTGGTAGCTTCCAGGTGCACGCGCCAGCCGTCGTTGCCCTCGGTGCTGGTGGGGCTGAGCAGGGTACCGTTCGAGAGCAGCACCGGCTTGTTCTTTACCGGCCCAATGTAGCCTTCCGGCAAGGCCTGCGCCGCCGACCACGTCCGGCCGTTATCCTTGGAGGTGCGCATCCACCCTTTCCAGTCCGATGGCTTCGGCCCGATTTTGTAGAACAGCAGCAGCTCGCCGCCAGGCACTTGGTAGAGCACCGGGTTCCAGGTCGGGTAGCGCAGGGTTTCGTTTACCACGCCGTTGGCTACTTCCACCGGCGCGGTCCACTTGCCGTTTTCCATCCGGCTCACCCAAATACCCACGTCGGGGTTGCGCTCCTTGGTGCCGCCAAACCATGAGGCTACGAGGCCCGCAGGTGTTTCGGCCAGGGTAGCGGCGTGGCTTTCTGGGAAGGGCATCTTCTCCAAGATGAACTCATTGGTGGTCACGGCACGCTGCCAGGGGTTGGGCTGAGGCTTGGCAGCCGGAGTCTGCGCCACCGAGCAGCCAGCAGTCAGGCAAGTGGCGAGTAAAAGGGCGAGGGTATGTTTCATTGATAAATCGTCTGTCATGCAGAGGCGCAGCCGAAGCATCCCGCGTGCTGACGTTGGAACAGTATTATCATGCTTGATCTGGCGTTTGCTTGTCGAAGCATCTCAACCTCTTTGCCGCTCACGTCAGGAGTTAGTTTGGTGGGCGAGATGCTTCGGCTGTGCCTCTGCATGACGTTCTTTTTGATTCAGTTTCTATTTCACTTCGAAGGCGTAGTCACCCGACCCAACCTCGAACACGGCCCGGTCGCTTTCCTGGCGCACGAACTTCACGCCGGTGGCGCTGCTGGCTTTCTTGCCACCTTCCTGCACGTCTTTCGCGTTTTTGGCGGGGATGTAAACCAGGGCCTTGGTGTTGCCGGGCACGGCGATGTTCCAGGTGAAGCGCTTAGCATCTTGTTTCCAGCTGCTTTTTACCAGGCCGCGCACCGAGTGGTACGAGGCCTGTACCGACGTAAGGCCGGGGGTGGGCGTGGGCTTCATTTCCAGGCGCTGGAAGCCGGGAGCGTCGGGGGCGGACTTGATGCCGGCCAGGTTTTCGTAGTACCAAACCAGTAGGTCGCCGAGCAGCATCACGTGGTTTTGGGAGTTCATGGCGGGGTCGGCGGTGTTGCCGTTCCACAGCTCCCAAATAGTGGTGGCGCCGTTGGCGGCCATGTAGCCCCAGCTCGGATAGTCGCGGTTGGTGGCCAGGCGCAGGGCAATATCGGGGCGGCCGTGCTCGGTGAGGCCGCGCATCAGCCACTGCGTCCCGATTACGCCGGTGCTGATGTGGCCCTTGTTTTCCACCAGAATCTTGTCGGCAATGTTCTGGAACACCTTGCCCTGGTCTTCCTCGGGCACCAGGCCGTAGGCCAGCGGCAACAGGTTGGCCGTCACGGTGCCGTTGCTGTACTGGCAGGTTTCCTTGTTCAGGAATTTCTGGTTGAAGGCGGTTTTCAGGTCGGCGGCCAGCTTAGCATACTCCTGCGCGTCCTGCGGCTTGTCGAGCACCTTGGCAAAGCCCTGCATCAAACCCAGCATGTGGTAGTAAGTGCTGCTGGCAATGAGTGCGCCGTCGGTGTTGCGAGCGGGGTCTTTGGAGTGAATCAGCTCTTTCGACTCAGGCGGCACGCACCAGTCGCCGTACTTGTCTTTGGTGATGAGGCCGTTTTCCGAGTAGTTCTGACGCATGTAGGTCAGCCAGCGCTTCATGGACTCGTAGTGGCGGGTGAGCGGGGCGGCGTCGCCGTACTGCCGGTAGAGCATGTCGGCAATGGTGAGGTAGGTGCCGGGCCAAGTTACGTTGTCGCCGTAGTAGCGCCAGAACGCGGGGGCCACGTCGGGGATGCTGCCGTCGGCTTTTTGGGCCTGCTCGATATCGGTGAGCCACTTGGCGTAGAGGCGGGCGTTGTCGAACACGAAACTCTCGCCGTAGGCCCCGGTGGTCCGGTCGCCGAGCCAGGGCTGCCGCTCGTTGCGTTGCGGGCAGTCAATGGGCATGCCTTTGTAGTTGCCGCGGATGCCCCAGTAGGCGTTCTTATACACCTGGTTGATGGTGGCGTCGGAGGTGGTGAACTCGCCGGTGGTGGCAATGTCGTCGTACACGATGCGGCCGTCGAAATCGGCTACGGTGGGCGTGGCGCCGGGCCAGTTGCTGATTTCCGCGTAGCGGAAGCCGTGGAAAACGAAGGTAGGCTCCCAGGTTTCGCGCCCGCCGCCTTTGAGCGTGTACACGTCGGTTACGCGGGCGTCGCGCAGATTGGCCACGTACAGCTCGCCGCTTTTCTGCAAAGTTTCGGCGAAGCGCAAGGTTACCTTCTGGCCTTTCGGGCCGCTGGTGCGCAGCCGGAGCCAGCCCACCATGTTCTGGCCCATATCCAGGATATACTTGCCGCCGCCCAGGGGCTTGATGGACACCGGCTTGATGGTTTCCATCACCTTCATGTTCTCGTTCATCTGCGCCTCAAACGCGCCGCCGGGCTCCTGCACCAGCTCGGCCTTCAGCCACTTTTTGGCGTCGAAACCGGCGGTGCTCCAACTGGGCATTTCCTTGGTGGCGTCGTATTCCTCGCCGTCGTACTCGTTGTTGGTGCGGATGGGGCCGTCGGCGGTGCCCTGCCAGGTATCGTCGGTTTTGATGACGTCGCGGGTGCCGTCGGCGTAGGTTACTTCCAGTTGCATGAGCAGCTTGGGGTAGCCGAAGGTCTTGATTTTGTAGGGCTTGTAGTTCTGGCGCATGGCGTAGAACCGACCGTTGCCGAGCACGGTACCCAGCGCGTTGGGGCCCTGCTTGAGCAGCGGCGTCACGTCGTAGGTGTTGTACTTCACGCCCTTGGTGTAGTCGGTGGGACCGGGCGCCAGCACCTGCTCCCCTACCCGCTGCCCGTTCACGTACAGTTCATACAGCCCCAGCCCTATAATGTAGGCCGTGGCTTGCTTGATGGGCTTTTCGGTTTTGAATTCCTTGCGGAAGTAGCGCGCCGACAGCCGGGCGTGGCTTTCCTCTTTGTCCCAGGCAAACGCCCGGTCGAAGCCAATCCAGCGGCCTTTCCAGTCGAGGTAGTTCAGCAAGCCCACGCTCCACCGGGCCGGCGTGCTCCAGGCGGTTTCGCCCTGGTTGGTCCAGGTGCGTACTTTCCAGTAGCACTGCGCCCGGCTCCGCAGCGGCGCGCCCGCATACGCCACGTGCACCGACTGCCCCGAATTCACCTTGCCCGAGTTCCACAGGTCGCCTTCGTCGGCGGCCAGCTTCTCGGGCGTGGAGGCTACCAGCACCTGGTAGGCGGTTTGTTCCAGGTTGCGCTCCGGGCTGCCAACCTCCCAGCTCAGGCGCGGCGCGGTTACGTCGATGCCTTCGGGGTTGGTGAGCAGCTCACAACGCAGGCGCTGGAGTTGCACGGCGGCGGGCCGGGGTTCCCGGAAGGCCGTGAGTAGCAAGATCGTACAAAGAAAGGCGAGCAGGCGGTTCGTGTTCATGGGGCAGGGCCTCACCCCCGGTTCCCGCCGTTTTCAGGAGCAGGAATGCCTACCGATTGGCAGGCGTGGGACGCGGGGTTGTGCAGAGCACTTTTGGCGTCCCATAGTTCACCAATTTTTCGGCTAGTTCATTCTACGATCTTAGCAAGATGCTTTAGGATTTGGGCATGGTGAGAAGCTTAGCATGTACGGAATAGTATATGTCCTGGCCTATTTATCATTACTAAGTTTTACAAAAATTTTAATTGAGTTAATAATATAATTACAAGCATCATGTTTGTTGACCATTGAATCTATATCTAGGTAATGAACTTCTTTGCCATTATTAATAGATTTTGAAATCAACTTTTCATTCTTATGGGCTATACCATTTCTTATTTTAGATATTTTTCCAATAAACGCTATATCGTCACTATCCCAAATTCCTAATGTATTATATAATGGAGCAATATCTGTTAAATTTTTTCTTTCTATCAAACTTGCAATTACTCCTTTCTTTTCTTTATCATCAGTGATTTTACCAGGAAAATCTCTTATTGAAAATTTCTCAATCAATGAATATAATTCAACAAGCACTGCGCCATTATTCTGATTTGCGTACAGAGATAATATTGAACTAAATAAACTCCAGGTTATGGCTTCCACCCTCCCCCTTAGAAAATCATCTTCTATAGGAAAGGCTTCATTAAATATCTTTAAAAAACCTTCAAGTCTACTATCTATATGCTCTATAGCATTTCTGTTATGATCAGCAACCGCTGCTATAACTGATTCTATTCTCAAGTCACTTGTCATTTGTTTACTCATATTTTCAGTATCCTAAATTGTAGTCAAGCAATCGAATTTACCACTCCCTGGTTGCTATCAACTCTTCTATATCAACCTCAAAATCATAGGCCTTGGCTACGAAGGCAAAATCCTCAGCAATAGCCTCTCTTGCGCCTGTTTCTATTTCGCTATCGGCTTCCTCGAAATCTTCCTGCAAGTCGTTGAACTTGTCGGTAGCAACGTGAGTGAGTTCGTACAATTCATCCAACGACTTGGGCTGTTCTTGTTCGATTTTGAAGCACAAGCCTACCAAGATGGCTTTGCCTTTGTCTACCAGCGTACTAGGGAAATACGAGTCTTCGTACATCTCTTTTAGGAAAGAATAGTTTCTAACCGATTCGTTCTTAAGATCTTCTTGCTTTTTGGCCATCTTGATAGTTCGGAGGTTTATAACTGTCCCTCAATAACGACCTTCTACCTTCAGCACACAAACAGCGGGTAGTAAACCTTATCGGCTTACTACCCGCTGCTATATTCTAAATCCTAACCTTCTAACGCTTGCCTACTGCCGCAGGAGTAGCTTGCTGACCAGTGAAGTCGAAGTAGAGGGTGATTTCCTTGGCGTACGAAGGGTCTTTGCTGTAGTCGTAGTACATGTTGGTTTTGCCCATCGGGCCCATGTTCTCGGCTTTCTGCGACTTGGTGCCGATGGGCGTGATGCCGTGCATGAAGGAGATGCTGCCGCTCGGGAAAGCCGGGGCCGTGTTGTAGGGCGTGGCCGAGAAGCGCGGCGTGAACAGGCGCAGGTACACGTCTTCCTGGTCGCAGACTACCGTGAAGGGCTGGCCGGTGGTTTGGAGCGTGAGCCAGTAGAAGTTGGAGTAGTAGCCCTTGAACTCAGGGTACTCGGGGCCACGGGTGCCTTCCATTTCGCCGGTGCTGGTGTCGTTGTAGCCTTTGGTCCAGACGCCGAGGTTGGTGCCCTTTATCCGGTCTTTCCACACGCGGTAGGGACCGTCGCCGCGCCACTGAGCGCCTTTTACCTCTTTTTCGGGGTAGGTGAAGCTCAGGCCGGCCAGCGCGAAATCGTAGTCTTTGGGGAAGTACTTGGCGCTCATGCGCACCCAGCCTGAGGGGTACACCGTCCACTGCAACGACTGGTAGCGGCTCTTCTTGGCGAACTTGGCTTCGACAACCACGTTCTGGCCGTCCTGGCGCTGGGTGAGGCCTTCAAACATAGTTTCGCCCTCGGCCAGCACGGGGCCGTTGGTGAGCGGAATAACGCCTTTGGCATTGCGCACGGTGCGCAACACCCCCGATTTACGGCCGAACGTCAGCTCCACGCCGTTGGCGGATACGGTGTACAGCGAATCGGTTTCGGTGAGGCGGGCGGCGCTGGGGCCGTCCATCCGAATCAGCTGTTTCGCTACGGCGTCGGGGCGGGCAATGGGCCAGCTCCAGGTGTAAATTTCGCGGCCAGCGGGGTCCTGGGCCGTGATGTAGAGCACGTCGTGCTGCTGCCAGTCGGTGGGCAGATCGAGCTTGAGGGTGCCGTAGGTGCCGTTCGGCGTCACGGATGGAGCGGCTACGGTACCGGTTTTGGTAACGGGTGCGGCTTTGCTGCCGGGGCCGGGCAGCTGCGCCAGCTTCCAGGTGAACTTGCACTGGTTGAGGTTGGTGTAGTGGAAGCGGTTCTGCACCCGGAACGAGCCATCGAAAGCCGGCGTGATTTCGCGGCGCTCGAAGAACACGGGGCTCCACACTTCCTTGATGGTGAAGTAGCTGCCCTCCTTCTCGCGGTATGGCCCCAGGATGCCGTCGGCGCCATGGTTGCCGTCGGTGTCGAGGATGCCGCCCTTGTCGGTGCGGACTACGCCGGCGTCGGAGAAGTCCCAGAGGAAACCGCCCGCCGAGCGGGGGTGCGCCCACATCTGCTCCCAGTAGTCTTCGAGGCCGGCACCGTGGCCGCCGTCGTAGAGGCCGTGCAGGAACTCAGTCGGGAACACCACGTTGTGGCCTTGCAAGTGGGTGCCGTTGCCGTAGTCGTAGTTGATGTAGTGCTGGGTATCGGTGCCGCGGAACACCTGCCAGGCGTGAATAACGGGGCGCTTTTGCAGGTCCATCCGGTCAAGCACGGGGTCGAAGTCGAAGTTGTGGCCGCCTTCGTTGCCGTTCACCCACACCACAATGCTGGGGTGGGTTTCGTCTTTGCGCACCATTTCCTCAGTGAGCTTGGTGCCGGTGGGCGTGTCGTAGTTGCCGTGCCAGCCGGCCACTTCATCAAGCACCATGAGGCCCAGCGAGTCGCAGGCGGCCAGGAAATGGTCGTCGGGCGGGTAGTGCGACATGCGCACGGCGTTCATGTTCATGTCCTTCATCAGGTTCACGTCCAGGATGCTGAGCGCCTTGCTGGTGGTGCGGCCCGAGGTCGGCCAGAACGAGTGCCGGCACACGCCCTTGAACTTGATTTTGGCGCCGTTGACGTAGATACCGTCCCGCTCGCGCAGTTCCACTGTCCGGAAACCGATGCGCTTATCCACGGTGTGTACCGGCTGCCCACCTTTGCGCAGCGTGAAGGCCACCCGGTACAGGTTGGGCGACTCCGGGGTCCAGAGTTTAGCTTGGGTTAGCGTGGTTTGCAGGCGCGTAGCCGCACCGCCAGCCGCTACGGCGCTGCGGAATTCGGCGCCGGCTTTTTGCCCATCCAGCGTGTAGAGCTGACCTACTACCTCATCGGCGGCGGTGCCCTGGGTGTACACGTCGGCCCGGAAGCTGCCATCGGCCTTAGCGTCTACGGCTACGCGGTTGATGTGGGTGGTGGGCAGCGCCTCCAGAAACACCGGCCGGAAGATGCCGCCGAACAGCCAGAAGTCGCCGCGCCGCTCGGCATCGTTGACGGATTCGTTGGCGGAATGCTTGGCTACGGTGGCTTCGAGCAGGTTGGTTTTGCCGGGCTTCAGCAGCTTGGTGATGTCGTACTTGAAGCGGTAGTAGGAGCCTTGGTGCATCGGCCCGGCCGACTGCCCGTTGATCTTCACTTCGGTATCCGACATCGAGCCATCGAACACAAGGTTGATGGTCTTACCGTCCCAGTTCTTGGGCACCTTGAACTCGTATTTATACAGACCCTTTTCCTTGCCCCGCTCGGCGTCTTTGTCGTGGCCGTAGTTGTACTTGCCAAAGCCTTGCAGTTCCCAGTTCGAGGGCACCGGAATGGTGGTCCACTTGCCGGAATTGCGCCCCGCTGTGCAGTAGAACTTCCACTTCTTCGTGTGGTCTTTGTCGGTACCAGACAGGAACATCGTTTCGGTGCCCTGCGCGCGGAGGCCAGTAGCAGCTAGACAGAGCAAGAGGGCAAGTAGGAGTTTGGGCATCGGGTGGGGTCAATTAGCGGCGGAGCCGGTTGCGGCCTCTGGCACGCTTGTCTTCAGCGACTTGAGGTAGAAGGTGGCTAACGGGTCTGATTCGCCGGCTTGGGGTAGGTCGTAGGTTTGGTCGGCGGGGGTGTCGGGCGTGGGGAAGTGGCGAGCTTCGCCGGTGCGGAACATGATTCGTTCGAAGGAAGCTACTGGCGCGAAGAAGATGTAGGTACCCGAGGGCTTGCCGTTGATGGACACCGCGAAGGACCGGGCATCGGCGTCGAGCGACACGCGCACGTCGTACTGCTGGCCGGCTTGGTACTTGGTGATGTTCTTGAAGCGAGCCCCGGCTTTGTGGCGGAAATTACCCTCGGCATCGAAGGTGAGCTGCACGGCCGGCGTGCCTTTGCCGTCCTGAAACTCGATTTGCAGCAAGCCCTTGTCGTTTTGGGCGGGCACCACCGAAAACTCCGCTACCACTTTCTTGGCTTCAGGAATAACGCGCTCCGCTTTAGCGTAATCGAACTTGTCGGAGTCCTTGAACACCAGACCCTTCGTGCCGTCTGGCAGCTTACCGATTTCCACTGGCGCTTGCACCAGGCTGTAGGTGTTCCAGTTCACCAATTCCTGCCCGGCCGGCAGCTGTGCAAATACCTCGTTGGCTTGCGTTTCCGCTTTGGCGCGCACCGGCACGGGCACCGAGGCAATCCAGATGTCTTCCTTGTTCAGGCTGTACGTCACCCACAGCTTTTTGTCGGGCGGCGTGCCGTCGCCTTCCTGAATGCCGCGCACGTACTGCGGGCCGTACGACTTGTAGTTGCCGCCGTAGCGCATGGGGCTGATTTCGCCATGCACCAGCCACAAATCGGTGTAGTCCAACCCGTTTTCACTGGTGGAAATGCCGAGCGGCCAACGGAATTCCGAGGGATTGTATACCGTGGCGTAGCGCCCATCGGAGGTGCGCTGGCCCCAAATCTTGGCGTTGCTGTTCACAAACTTCGGCGCCCGAACAACCGGATTGGGCCAGGTTTTGCCGCCGTCGGGGCTGATGGTGGTGAGGGCGTGCTTCCAGAGGCCCACCACCCGGTTGTCGGGCAGGTGGTAGTAACTGAAGGCTTTGTATTCCTTTTTGAGCGGAATCAATGGGTCGTCGCGGTCCTGCTCTTCCACCATCTGCTGCATCATCAGCGGCGAAGCCAGAATTTCCTCGCAGGCCGCTACAAAACCCTTGTCTTTGCTGCTGGTGTAAAACGTATACGTGGACTTCGACTTGTCCCAGGTCTTGTTGTTTCGCAGAAAGTAAATCGGGCCGAATTTGCCATTGGGCAGCACCTCGCGCACCACCCGCCCGATGCCTTGGCCGTCGTTTGGGTCGTCTTTGGCGTCGAGGGCAATGCCGTAGTAGCCGAGCGTCAGCAGCCGGTTTTTCTTGGACACGTAGAAGCCCACGCGCTGGTGCATTACGGCCACCAAATCCTTGGCGACTTTGCCGGGCTGGTCGGGTTTGGTAACGCCGTCCGGAATTTTGTAGGGCGGAAAAATCACCGTGGGGTTGGTCCAGGTTTCACCGTCCTTGGAGGTAAGCAGCAGCGTGCGGCCCGGCGGCACGTGCTCCCCCACCGGGTTGCTGAGGTATTGCAGGTAAAATTGCCCGTTCCAGTAGGCCAGCATGGGGGCGTGGTTGTAGGTCCACCCTTCCCCGTTGGCGGCGCTCGGCTGCTCGCGGTTGGCGCGCAGCACCTGCCGGGTGTGCGTCCCGATGGCCGGCCGCAGCTGCCCGTGGTGGTAGTCCACGTTGCTGAGCGTGGTGCCGGTGTAGCGGATGGTTTCCTGGCCGCGGGCGGAAAGACTGCCCAGCACAGTTAACGCAGTAGCCGCGAGAGGTGCTATGTGCTTACTCATGAGTTCCGCTCGTTGGCGTTGCGGCGGCTGCCCCGGCGGGGGCGCTCTGCAACAAGGTGTTGAAAGTTTTGCGCGGCACCGCGAAGATGGTACCGTGCTTGTGCCCTTCCGGCACGCTGGTCTGCCCCGACACGTCGGTGAACGACTTAAAATCAGAAGTCTTCATCACGCCGTAGCGCTTTTCCTTGTAGGCGTCGTAGTAGATCAGCCACTCGTCGTGCGGGAGGCGTACCACGCTCGGGCCTTCGGTGAAGTTGCCGGTAAACGGCTCCGACACGTTCGGAAACGGCCCGAGCGCACTCGGCCCGAAGGCCACTTTGATGTTGCGGTTGGGCCGGGTGTTGTCTTTCACTACCAGCACGTAGTCTTTGGCGGCCCGCTGCACCACCACGGCGTCAATCGAGCTGAAACCGGGGTCAGTAAAGAGCTTGGCGGGCGTAAACGACTGAAAATCCTTGGTGGTGGTGTAGTAGAGTCGGTGGTTGTTGTCTTCTTCTTCGATGCCTTTCGGGAAGCGGAACGGGATGGTGGAGGCCCACACGACGAGGTACTGCTTGGTGGGCGCGTCGTAGAAGATTTCGGGTGCCCACACGTTCACGGTAGTCGGTTCGTGCCCCATCACGTCAATGAAACGCTGCGTCGACCAGTGCACCAAATCCTTGGAACTGGCGTAGCCAAAACCTTTGTCGCCTTTCCAGCCGCAGGTCCACACGAGGTGGTAAGTGCCGTCCGGCCCGCGAGCAATGGACGGGTCGCGCATCAGCTTGCTCGGCCCCACTTGCGGCGTCAGAAACGAGCGGCCCATGTCCGTCCACTTGTAGCCGTCGTGGCTATAGAGCAGCCGTAGCCCGTCAGTAGCCGGCTCCCGAAACGACGTGAACATATACACGTCCTTCGAGCACGCACTCAGCAGGGCGACCCCAAGCAGCGGAGTAAGGAAGCGCAGGGCTTTACGTTTGATCATTGAATTTTCTCAGAAACGCTAGACTGTCACGTCATGCTTCGGCTCCGCCTCTGCATGACGTTCTTCCGTTTTATAGGTTCAGTAAACGCTACGCCGCATCCAGAATCAGTACCCAATCGTTGCCGTTCTTTGTCTCGCCGGGCGGGTTGAAGTCTTGGGTGCCTTTGTTGGGGAAGGTGCCGATGGGGCTGGTTTTGCCGTCGCGTGGACTAAACCAGGAGGCTTTCACCTTGGCCCCGCTGATTTTGCCGTGGTTCACCTTGATGTTGCGGCCGTTGTAGGTGTACACGAAAGCGTAGTTCTTGCCCCGGGTACCGAACAGGCGGTTGTACTTCTCCCCCACTTCCCCGGCAATCAACGACTGGTCGGGCACCCGCTCGAAGAAGGGCCGGGAAAGCATCAGGTTCTTGAGGTGCACCATTTGGGCCGCGCCCGGCGCGTTGATGGCCGACGACCACAACTCCGAAGAGCCGTAGGCGCTGCCTTTGTCGAACGAGCTGTGCATCTGCATCACCGAGTTCTGCCCGTAGGTGTAGCCAAACGCGCCCGCAAACACCGACCAATAGCCGTAGCGGCGCACATCGGCATCGTTCCAGCGGGGCTGCGTGATGTCGTGCAGGCCCTGCGGAATGCCCTCGTAGGAGGGTTCACCGTCGATACTAGGCTTGGTGGGCGTTAGCTTGTTGTCTACTAATTGGTAGCGCCAGTTGTCTTCGCCGTAGAGCTTTTTCTCGTTGCGGGAGGTGTCCTGCTCGTAGCGCCGGTGGCCCGACTGGTACATGTTGAAATCCAGCCACGCCGCCTGGTGAAACCAATCCGACGACTGCGTGCGGCCGCGCGGGTGGTACGTCACCAAGTGGTTGGGGTCAACGGTTTTGAGCGTGCTGCCAATCGTGTTCCACACCTTTAGCGAATCCGAGCCGGCAATGTCGCCGCCGTTTAGCCAGATGATGTTGGGCCGGTTCTTATAGCGCTCGGCCAGGAAAGTGGCGTAGGTTTTGGCTTGCTGCTGATTGACTTTGCCGGCCTTCACGTTGGTACCCCACACCGGCACGAGGCCCATGTACAGCCCTTTCTTGGCGGCTAGGTCGATGATGTAATCGACATGGTCCCAAAAGTCGTACTGCGCGGCGTCGGCGGCGGTGCTGCCGGGCGTAAGCAGCGGCTGCGCTACGTTGCCGCGCACCAACGCCGAATCGCCGTACACGTTCGCGCTCGGCACTTGGTGCAGCACCATCACCTGAATGACGTTGAAGCCTTTTTTGCGCCGGTCTTCGAGGTAGGTTTCCGCTTCTTCGCGCTTAAGCTTGTTGAAGAGCAGCCACCCGGTGTCGCCGAGCCAGAAGAACGGCTTGCCGGCTTCGGTGGCCAAGTACCGGCCGTTGGAAGCTACTTTCAACTTGCCCGTTGGCTCAACGGCTGGCGCCCACGCCGTGAGCGATACTAGCAGGAAAAGCACGAAGAAATTGCGGGGCTTTTTGGGCATTTGCGTGATGGTATTGCTCCTAATAAGCTTAAAAAGCCGTCATGCTTCGGCAGGCGGACGCTAGATCGAGCATGACGGCCTTTTAATTGGTTTCAGCTATGACTTTGCTTTGCCGGCAGCGGGCCGCACGTTTTGCAACGGCACCACGCTGTTGAGGTATTCTTCGATGTTGGCGTAGCCGTCTTTGTCGCGGTCCTGAGTGGCATCGGCGGCGTTTTTAGGGTCCAGGCCGTGCGTTTTTTCCCACGCATCGGGCATGCCGTCGTTGTCGGCGTCGGCGTAGGGCTTGCCGGCGTACACGGGGTACCCTCCTACCTGCGCGGGGTCCGTGATGATGCCTTGCTTGTAGGAATCGGCGGGCAGGCGGCGCTTGATGTAGGGGCTTGGCGGGGTGGGCTGCGCGTTTTTGGCGTATGTGATTTTGCCGGTGCGCACGTCCTCCACGATGCGCGCATCCACGGCGTCGCGCTTGGGCAGGGTGCAGCCAACGTTGGCCAGCACGTATTGGTAGGCTTCCTGAGCGGACAGCACCGTGCCCATGTTGGGCAGCGTGAACGGCTTGTCGGCTTTAATTGCAGCCACAATTTTATCGGCTTCGGGCACGCCTTCCACCTGCACGCCACCAGCCCAATTGTCTTGGGTAACTGTCGCGTTGCCGGCTACCACGTTGCCGGCCACGTAGGCTTTGCCGAACAGGTTCTTGGCGTCTTTGTCGCGGCCGGATTCAGGTTTTAGAATCCGGTAGCTGATGGGTTCCCCGGCGGGCGTGATGGGGCCGGGCTTGTAGTAGTTGTTCACGAAGTTGTACTCCGAGTGGTTGTCGCCGCCATCGGCCGAGCGGTTCCACCAGTTGAACACCACGTTGTTGGCGAAGTTGAAGTCGCCGTACATGCCCACCGAGGGGTTGCGGGCGATGTTGTTGGCCCACAGGTTGCGGGTGAACAAGCTGTTAAGCCCACCAATGGTGCTGCCAAACGCGTGGTTGTAGGTATCCAGCCCTTCCGAGAAAATCGAGTTCTGAATGGTCACGTTCACCGTCGGCAGCTTGTCGGCCTTACCGGTTTCGGGGTTGTGGTAGACGTGCCGATAGATGGACATGTTCTCATCCAGCCCCCAACTCGCCGACACGTGGTCGATGATGATGTTGCCCACCGGGTTGCCGCCCAAGCCGTCGTCGCGGCGCGCTACGTCGGTGGCGCCGCGGCGGAAGCGCAGGTAGCGCACCACCACGTCGTGGGTGTTGATCCAGATGGATTCGCCAGCCACGCAGATACCGTCGCCGGGCGCGGTTTGGCCCGCTATGGTTACGTAAGGCGCCCGGATGATGATGGGGCTTTGCAGCTTGATGATGCCCGCCACATTGAACACGATGATGCGGGCTCCGCCCTGTTCCAACGCCTCACGCAAGGTACCGGGGCCGCTGTCGGCCAGGCTCTTCACCACGTACACCTTACCGCCCTGCCCGCCAAACACGTGCGCACCACCGCCTTCGGCGCCCGGAAACGCCAGCCGGCTCGACTGCGGCAAATCCGACGGTTTCGCGGCCCACGGCACGTAGGGCTTGCCGGCTTTGGCCTCGGCTTCGATGATGGGCAGGGCCTTTTTCCAGGCTTCGTCCGAGCGTTTCTCGGCTTCGACCAGGGCGGCATCAGCCTTGGCCTGCACTTCCGGCGGAATCTTGGGGTACTGCGCCAGCGCGGGTCGGGCGGCGGTAGAAGCAAGAACGGAAAGGAAAAGAAGGCGCTTGTTCATGTGTGCTTAGTGCTAGTCATTACTGTAGGGGACGGTAAATGAGGCGCCCGCCAGAACTTAGTACCCCGGGTTTTGCTGGAACTCGGCCTTGTTGGTCACGGCATCTAGGTCGCTCTGCGGAATGGGGCGTAGCGCGTGGAAATCCTGAATGCTGGTCCGGGCGTCGGGGTTGTAGAGGCGGACCCGTTCGGCAAGTTTGCCGGTGCGTTTTAGGTCCAGCCAGCGCACTTGCTCGCCGGCCAACTCGCGGGCCCGCTCATCGAGCACAAAGTCCAGGGTCATTTGGCTGGCGGTTACTTGCATGGCGTTGGTGCGGCCGGGCAGGGCGGCGCGGGTGCGCACCAGGTTCACGTAGTAAGCAGCCGAATCGGCTTTGCCGAGGCGAACCTGCGCTTCGGCCCCGATGAGAACGATGTCGCCTAGGCGCAGCATGAAGGCGTCGCGGGAGCTTTCCGTTACGGTGGCAGTGGCGCGGGTGGGGTCGTCGAACTTGCGCAACGAGGGGTAGTAGCGCCGCTCACCCTTCAACGAGCCGTTGGCGTTGTAGAGGTCGTCGATGTCGTACACCTTGTAGCGGTAGCGACGGGTGTAGCGCTGCTGGAAATCATCGATGCTGCGCTTGGTGGTAAACACCGCGGTGTCGCCAACCGTGAATTTGGGCTGATTGAGCAGCGGCGCTAAGGCGGCATTTTGGGCTACTTCGGCCGCCGACCAGCGCGGAATGTTGGCGGCATTGTTGGCAATCCAGGCTTGCTTGAACGACCCTACGTAGCGGGCGTCGTTTTGCTCGTTGTAGAGGTTGAGTAGGAAGCGCGTAGGCATGTAGCGCACACCCGGTAGGCCGTTGGCTACGTCGCGCGTCATGCCGGGCTGGTCGTCGTACTTCATCAAAAACCACTGGTGCGCCGTGTTGCTGCCCGCGTTGAAGGTCAGATTGGTGGAGTAGTTCACCGCCCACAGCACCTCGGAGTTGCGCTGGTTGGTGATGTTCCAAAGGTCGGCGTAGTTGGCTACCAGCCGGATACCCTGCCCGGTATAGGCCGTCGTGACCTTGCGGGCGAAGTTGGCCGCTTTCTGGTACTGCCCGCTCGACAGATACGCTTTGGCCGCGAAGGCCTCGGCCGCGGGCCGCGTGATGCGGCCGTAGTCGGTGGCCGTGGCCGGGGCCGGATACTGCGCCAGCGTTACGGGCAGGTTGGCTACGGCAAAGTCCACATCAGTTAGAATCTGAGCGTACACTTCTTCCACCGAAGCGCGGGTGGCCGTAGCCACCACGCCGCTGGTGGGCTCGAGGCGCAGCGGCACCGGCCCGAAGCTTTCCACCAAATGGTAGTAGTACCAAGCGCGCATGAAGCGCAACTCCGCCTCAGCCGAAGCGCGGCGCGCTGTACTCAGCCCGGCCGTGTTGATGGTTTGCAGGGCCTGATTGACTAGGTTGATACCGGCGTAGCAGGGCTGCCACAGGTTGTTTCTCACCCACAGGTTGTCGGTGTTCAGGCCCTGGTAGTTCACCAACGGCGGCTGCGGGCTGACGCCGGCTACGGCCGTGGCACCGTTACTTTCGGCATTGGTCCAGATGTCGGTGCCCATTTCCAGCAGCGCGTAGCCCGACTCCTTGCCGTAGATGGTGCGGTTGTAGGTGTAGGCGCCGGTGATGGCGGTTTCAAAGCCTTCGGGGGTGGTAAAGACGGCCTCGGCGGTGGCACCGCTCGGGTTGAATTCTTCGAGTTGCCCTTGGCAAGCGGAAGCAGCCAGCGCCAACACGGCAAACGTTAGGGGGCGGATTTTTTTGTACATGATGGTCTGGTCGAATTAGAAGCCCACGTTCAGGCCTACCACGTAGGCGCGGTTCAGCGGCTGGTCCACAACACCTTCTCCCTCGGGGTCGAAATCATCGAGGTTGCTGAAGGTGTAGAGGTTGCGGCCCGACACGTACACCCGCACGTTGTCGATTTTGCCCTTGCTTACCAAACTCTTCGGCAGGGTATAGCCCAAGGTCACGTTGCGCACTTTAGCCCACGAAGCCTCGCGCTCGGTGAGGGTGGTGACGTAGCTCAGCGCGCGGGTGGAGTGCGGACGGGGGTAGTCGTTGGTGGGATTTTCGGGCGTCCAGTAGTCTACAATGGCGTTGTTGTTGTTGCCGCTCCGGTTGAACTTGGCGTAGTAGTCGGAGCTGATCCACTGCCCCACGCGGGCCACCAGTAGCACGTTCAAATCGAAGCCTTTGTAGCGCACGTCGTTGCTTAGGCCACCGGTCCACTTCGGCACCCGCGAGCCAATAACCGTGCGGTCGGCCGCCGTGATTTTGCCATCGGGTACGCCATCCGGGCCTGACAGGTCGGCCACCTTGATGTCGCCGGGCAGGAATTGGCCGGGCGTCCCGTAGGAGGCGGCTTCGGTTTCTTCGCCTAGCTGCCAGATGCCAATTTTCTTGTAGTCGTAGTACACCTGGGCCGGCTGGCCCACGATCAGCGAGTTGCGGTAATCGGTGGCAATGACGTCGCCGGTGGGCAGCTCCACAATGGTTTCCCGGTTGCGGGCGTAGGTCAGCGTCGTCGACCACGTCAGGTTGTCGCCGCGCAGGTTTTGCGAAGTCAACGACACCTCTACGCCCTTGTTGCGGGTGCGGCCGATGTTGCGGTTGACCGTGGCCACGCCCGTAAACGCGGGCTGCGTGTACGGGAAGATCAGATCCTTGGTCTGCGCGTCGTAGTAGTCGACGGTGCCGGTCAGGCGGTTGTCGAACATGCCGAAGTCCACCCCGATGTCGGTGGTGTAGGTTTTCTCCCAACCTAGCTCCGCGTTGCCAATAAGCGGCGAAATCGTGTAGGTGGGGGTGGCGTTGGCGTCAGTAAAGGCAAAGGGCGTGTTCGTGAGCGAGTTTTGGGTGGCGTACGCCGCAATTCCATCGTTGCCCGACACCCCGTAGCTGCCGCGCAGCTTCAGCTCGGTCAGGAACTTGGCATTCTGCATAAACGACTCCTCGATGATGCGCCAGCCAATGGCCGCCGAGGGGAAGTAGGCCCATTTGTTGCCCGGCGCCAGCTTAGAAGAACCGTCGGCACGGTTGGTAAACGTTAACAGGTAGCGTCCTTTCCAACTGTAGTTGATGCGGCCGGCAAAGGACACCAGATTGTTGCGCGAAAAGCCTGAGCCTATGAATATGTTCTGGTTGGCGGCGCCCAGGTTGTAGAACGATTGCGAAGGCAGCACCTGGTTTTGACCTTGCGCAAAGCTGTTGGTATTATTGAAAATCAGGTCGCTGGCTACCCCGGTAAGCGTGAGCGAATGGTCGCCGATGTCCTTGCGGTACGTCAGCACGTTTTCCCAACTCAGGTTGCGGCTTTGGTTGTTGGTAATCGAAGACTGCGAATTGGCCCCGCGCCCGTCAATGGTGTTGCGACCGTAGAAGTTGCCTAGCTCCGAGGTGGAGTAGTTGGCCGCAAAGGTGGAGCGCAAGCTCAATCCTTCGAGGGGCGTCAGCTCCACGTAGGCCGCGGCGGTGAGGCGGTTGGTTTTGTTGTTGCGCTGGTAGGCTCCCGGCTGCTCGTCGGCCAGCGGGTTGATTTGGGTGCCGCCCAGCAGGTTGTAGTTGAGCTTGCCCTCGTCGTCGTACACGCGCCCCAGCGGAATGGCCTGCGAAGCCAGGTTGAGCGGGTCGCGGCGGATGTCGTTGTTGATGTACGCCAGCTGGCTCTGCACGCCCACTTTCAGCCACTTGTTCACCGTTTGGTCGATGTTGGCGCGGGTGGTGTAGCGCTTGAAACGGTCTAGCTTGAGCAAGCCTTTCTCGTCATAGTAGCCCAGCGAAAAGTACACCTTGGTGTTCTCGGAGCCGCCCGTAAGGCCCACTTGGTAGTTCTGCTGCATGCCGTTGTGCAGCACTTGGTCGGGCCAGTTCAGGTATTGCTCGTTGGCAATGGCTTCGCGCTGCGCGGGGTTGAAGGCCACCGCGTCGTCGGCGGGGCTGTTCCAGGTGCCAGCGGCGCGGAAGGCCTCGCGGCGGAAATCTATCCACTGCGGCCCGCTCAAGTACTCGCCGTAGCCGGCCACTTTGGTTACGCCGGTGTAGGCGTTGAAGTTGATTTTGGGCTTGCCGGTGCTGCCGCGCTTGGTGGTGATAATCACGACACCGTTGGCCCCGCGCGAGCCGTAAATGGCCGTCGAGGAAGCATCTTTCAGCACCTCGATGCTTTGCACATCGTTCGGGTCGATGTCGGAGGCGTTGACGTTCTGCACCCCGTCCACGATGTAGAGCACGTTGTTGGAAGAGCCAGGGTTGGCAATAGAGCGGTTGCCTCGAATACGAATCGAAGAACCTTGCCCCGCGTACCCGTTACTGCGGGTGATATCCGCGCCCGGAATCTTGCCTTGCAATGCTTCCGTCACCGTCGTGACGGGCAGCTTGGTTACCTCCTCCCCTTTCACCGATACGACGGCCCCCGTTAAGTCGCGCTTGCGCACCGACCCGTAGCCAATCACCACTACGTCGTCGAGCGCCGCCGACTCCGGCGACAAGCGCACTTCCAGCCGGGTTTGGTCGGGCTTTACCAGCAGTTCCTGACTTTTATAGCCCAAGTAAGAAACGACCAGCGTGACGTCCTGTTTGTCGGGTATCTGGAGCGTAAAGCGGCCTTCCGTATCGGTGCTGCTGCCGTTGGTGGTGCCTTTTACCAGCACCGTCACGCCGGGTAGCGCTTCGGCTTTATCGCCACCGAGCACCTGGCCCGTGATGGAGCGGGTTTGCGCCTGGGCGGCGCTGACTAGCAGCGTGGAAGCCGCCAGAATGGGAATAAATGGTTTCATGGGGGGATTTGGAAACGGGAGGGGTCAATAGGTGGGAAGTCAACGAAAAGCTTAGCCGGGCAACACGGCTTGGGCCTGCATAATCGGGGCCGTAATGCCGGCTACTTCGCCGCAGAAGTGCACTTCCACACCGAGTTCGGCGAGGGCCGCCGCCTTGATGCGGCAGGCCTGGTGCGCCTTGGCTTCGTAGGGCGTGTACACCACTTGGATGTGGTTGGCTTTATGGCGGGCCATCATCTGGTTGCGGCTCACGCCCCGCAGGACGGCGTGCATAATGGGCCACTCCGACGTGGTTTCTTGCCAGCGGCGCTCGGTTTCGGCCGGGGGCAGCGCTACGGCTTCGCCCACGCCCAAGTCGCAGTGCAACTTGTTGTTCATCACGTAAATCCGGCTCCAAACCAGTGAACCCGGCCGGCTAATACCCTTCAAACTACCCCCACCCAAGCGGAAATACATGGGCGGCTGCCGCTCACTAACGGCGCCCTCGTAGCCCCCAATAAAGTGGGCCGGCGGCGCGGCGCCCGAAATCAGGAACACCCACACAAATTCCTCGCCCCCCCCGGTGTCAAACGACTGGCCCCAACGCAAATCGTGCAGCGTCGTCTCACCCGACAAGCCCAGCTCGTTCCACAAGCGGTAGGTAAGCAGCGCATCGAGGCCGGCGCACTCATCCACTTCGTTGAAGTGCGGCAGCGCCTGGCCGGGGTACAGTTCCTCGCCAGTTTTCAAGAAGACGGGGGGCCGCTCGGTGTTGTTGAGCAAGCCTTCTACCAGGTCGCTGGCTACGGTTAAATCCTTGAGGCCCTGCTGATACTGGATGCCAATGGTGTCGCAGCCGAACTCGGCGGCAATGCGCACGGCGGCAATGTACATCTTGCACTGTTCCAGGGTTTGGGCGCGGGTGAGTTGGGTTGCTTCGTTGCTGCCCCAATTAAATTTCATGCGCTTGGCTAGCAGCCAGTCGAGCACGGTGTGGGCTTCGCTGTCGGTTACGTCGCGCATGGCGGCGTAGAGCGTGGCCTGGCTGAGGCGCTCCTTGAACACGCCCGTGGGGTGCAGCAGCTCGTCGGGCACAATGGCGTTGTACATGCCCATGCACCCTTCGTCGAATACGCCCATGATGGCCTTGTTTTGCCGGAATTTCTGGCCGAACGTGCGGCCAATCAGCTCGTCGGCAGAAGGCAACGTCACGCCGGAAAAGCTCTTGACGTGGCTGTGGTCGTGGGTGATGCGGCCTTCGGTTAGCCATTGCTGCAAGCTGTTTTCAAAGAAAGCATCGGTGAAATCTTCGCTCCACAGCGTGCTGTAAGCCACGCCGGCTTTAGTGAGGCAGCCGTTCAGGTTCAGCATGCCTACCAGGCCGGGCCATTGTCCGCTCCAGTTGGCCACCGTCAGGATGGGGCCTTGGTGGGTGGTGAGGCCGGCCAGCACGTGGTGCGAATACTGCCACACGCTTTCGGCCACGATGAGCGGCTGCTGCGGGTCGATGCTGCGGAACACCTCCATGCCCATCTTCTGCGAGTCGATGAAGCCGTGTTGCTTTTCTAAGTCGTAGGTGTGGGCCCGCTTCACCGTCCAGCCTTGCCGGGCAATAGCGGCTCCCAACTGGCCTTCCATGGCGTATTGCGCTGCCCAGCAGTTCTGGTTGGCCGCGAGTCGCAAATCACCGCTGGCGATTAACAACACTTTCTTCGAGGAAACAAGGTTCACGCTTGCTGCTAGTTAGAGGGTAGAAGATGCAGTTACACAAGCTCTTCCCCACCGAGCAACTCGTTTTAGTGGCTGCTCGGCGCCTCAACTGAAAAGCCACTGGCACGAATTCCGTGATTGTTTTCGCAAGGCCAGGACGCAGCAACGGCAGGAAAGACTTCTTCTACAAATATGCTAGCCGCGGAGGCGGGGTCTCTAGCGGTTATTAGCTACTTAGTATAGGATGTTATCATGCCCTCAGTCGCGCTGAAAATTCAACCCGTTTTTGCCTAGTTGCGCAAAGGTTTGCGATGAGCTGGATTTGCCCTTGATATTCTAGTATTCCAGCTATCACAACCGATTAAGGCAGTAGACTACAGGAGAGTGCAATCGATAGCGTAAAATATATTAGTGGTTACTTCCCCGCTTCCACCCCTGTTTTCGCATCAACTCCAAGGATTTGCTTCCAAGATAAGATCCTAGAATACGCTGCTTGCTAAGACTGCTTTATAGCTGGTTATTTCTCGCTCTACCTTCCACTTTTACCCTTCCTTCCCATGAAAGCCCACTTTCACAAAATCCCAGTTAACAACCAGAGTTCCTTTAGCATCCGCCACGACCGGAAGCCCAACTTTGGTACCATCTGGCATTATCACCCGGAGCTTGAACTGCACTATGTGATTAAGGGGGAAGGCGTGCGCTTGGTGGGCGACAACATCAGCAACTTTTCGGCGGGCGAAATTATCCTATTAGGTGCCAACCTGCCCCATACCTGGCGCTGCAACGAAGAGTATTTCCAGTGCAATCCGGAGCTGGAAGTGGAAGCTGTGGTAATTCAGTTTCTACCTGAGTGCCTAGGCCGTTACTTGCTGGGTTTGCCCGAAGCCTACTTGATACCCAAGCTGTTCGAGAAAGCGAAAAGCGGCCTGATTCTGAGCGGGGAAGCCAAGACCCGGCTAGCGCCGCTGATGCTGGCCGCCGTGCACGCCACCGACCTCGACCGCATCATCATCTTTTTGTCCATTCTCAAAATCCTGTCGGAGACGACGGAAATCGAGACGATTGCCTCCGAGCACCACGCCTTCAAGCAAAGCAACGAATCGGATGTGCAGCGCATCAACAAGGTGTGCAACTACACGCTGTCCAACTACAAAAAAGAAATCACGCTCGAAGAAATTGCCTCTATCAGTAACCTGAGCGTGACTTCTTTCTGTCGGTACTTTAAGCTGATCACCAAGAAAACCTACTACGACTTCCTCATCGAGATTCGCATCAGTCAGTCTTGCCGCTTGCTAATCGAGGACAAGCTGCCTACCGAGGTAATCTGTTTTGAATGCGGCTTCAACAACGTGTCCAACTTCTACCGGCACTTCAAGAAAATCACCAAAATGACGCCGCTTGAGTACAAGAAGAAGTACCTGCACAGCTACAAAGAGCTGGCCGCGGCTTAAGCGCAGCAACGTAAAAAAGGCCATTATGCGTGAGCGGTGCTCAGCATAATGGCCTTTCTCCTCTCACACCAGTGCCCCTTTTACACTAGTTCCAGGCTTCTGCTTAGGATGTTGTAATCCCCGCAGAGAGCTTCCACGCCCTGCCGAATCGAGCTGGTGAAGGTGCCTACTCGACGGCGGGTAAAAGTGGAAATATCCATGCCCCGCTGCTTGAGCGAGTATTTGGCCACAATGGGATACACGTTGTGCATCACGTCCATGTTTTTGACGAAGAACTGCTGTACCGCCTCCACTTCCGCTGCGGCGTGGGGGTTGTCGTAGTTGTTGCAGAGCCACACAATGAGTTCGGGGAAGAAATTGCCTTGAATGCAGGACAGTCCCGCCGCGCCGGCTCGCAACGACTCCACGGCGTGGCCCATGTAGGCGTCGTAAAGGCCGAAAGGATGGCCTTCCACCGCAGCGAGTTTGGCGCGCACCTGCTCGATATCGAGGCAGGTGTCTTTGTGGTAGGTTACGCGGCCCGTGTCTACAAATTGCCCGAGCTGCTTGGCCGACAACACGCGTTTGTAGGGCTCGGGGCACTCGTAGAAACCGATAGGAATACCCGGCGTCCAATCCAAGAGCCGGAAGATTCGCTCGTCGAACACGGCGTCCGACTCTTGCTCGGTGGCTAGTAGGCCGGTGATGACGATGACGGCTTCGGTGCCGGCGTCGTATACTTTCTTTACGAAGTCGGCTTGCTCGTTGAGGGCGCCGGCGAAGGTGCCGGTAGCTACTACGGGCACGGCGCCGCCCACCACATCCACCACGTGGCGGATGGTTTCAAGCCGTTCCTGCGCGCTCAGCTCGAACATTTCGCTGGACAAACAATTGGCGAACAAACCGGCGGCGCCGGCCTCTAAGTACAACTCTGTCAAGCGAGTAAGCGCAGGATAATCGATTTGCCCGTCGTTTTGAAAGGGCATGAGCATAACGGGGATAAATCCCTTCGGCGTTTTTTCCATGGTTGGGGTAGACGACTTGTCTGGTAGTGGGGCCGCGCAGGGCCTATCAGGTTAGCAAGTGGGCGCTTAGTGGACGGGCAGCTCGATTTCCTCGGGCCGGCTGGCTACCACCGGACTTTTGCGGAGCCGGGAAAGCAGCAGTCCAATTAAAAAGATGGTCAGCGTACCGACCACGATAATCATGCTTTTGTGCAACGGGTTACGGAGCGGGCCAAAGCTCTCGGGCAGGCTGGGCGAAAACGTCATCCAAAGAATAACCAGCACGCCAATGGCGGTGGCCGTCAGGGCTTCGTGGTTGCGGGTCTGGCGGCTAATGACGGCCAGCAGAAACAACCCGAGCATGCCCGCCGCAAAAATCCCGGACAGTTCCCACCACACGTCCAGCACGCTCTTCACCCCAATCATGGCAATGCCGGTGCCCATGCCCATCAGTCCGACCACCACCGTGCCGAGGTGCAGCATGCGCATCGTCTGGCGGCCGCTGAGGTTGGGCTTGAAGTACCGCTCGTAGATGTCGGCGGTGAAGACGGTGGCCGAGGCATTCATCCCGGAGCTAATGGTGCTCATGGCTGCCGACAGGATGGCCGACACGATGAGCCCGACGAAGCCCGGCGGAATCTTGGTGACCATGAAGTGCGGCATCACCTTGTCGCCGTAGTCGGTGGGGAGCAGTTGCGCGGCCGTCTGACTGATTTGGGCCGCGGTGGCGGTGAGCGGCAACCGTTCGGCGGCCACTTTCAGCTTCACGGCCTCAATCAGTTCGGGGTGCACTTGGTAATAAGCAAACAGCGCCGTACCGATAACAAAGAACAGCAGCGAAGCCGGCAGATACAGTAGCACGCACAGCCAAATGGATTTGGCGGCCTGCTTGGCCGACGCTGCCGTGTGGTAGCGCTGCACGTAGTTCTGGTCAACCCCGAAATTGTTGAGGTTGATAAAGAAACCGTAAAGCAGCACCACCCAAAACGTGGATTGGGTGAAGTCGGGCGCGAAACCACCCAAGCTGAACTTGTCGTTTTGCTGGCCGATGGTGCCAATGTTGGCCACGCCGCCCGGCATATTCTCGACAATCAGATACAGAATCAGCAGCGCCCCGAAGGTCTTGATAACGCCCTGCACCACCTCGGTCCAGATAACGGCCTCAATGCCGCCGAGCACCGTGTACACGATGATGCAGATGCCCGTCATCAGCATAATCATCTCCATCGAAAAACCCGTCAGGGCCTGCAACGTGAGGGCAATACCGAAGAAAATAGAACCGATGCGCGCCAGCTGCGTCAGCAGAAAACACACCACCGCGTAGGTGCGGGCCCAACTCCCGAAACGCTTTTCCAGGTGCGTATAAGCTGAAATCTCGCCGGTGCTGCGGTAGAAGGGCACGAAGTAGCGGGCCGCCACCCACGCCGCCAGCGGCATCGAGACGCTGAACACAAACGCGTTCCAGTTGGTACCGAATGCCTTGCCCGGCACGCCCAAGAAGGTGTTGCTACTCAGAAAAGTAGCGTAGATGGACATGCCAATAGCCCAACCCGGAATCGAGCCGGAGGCACTGGAGTATTGCTCGGGATTCTTGTTTTTGCGGGCGAAATACACTCCCACGGCTATCATAGCCACCAAGTAGAGCGCAATAATGGCCAGGTCGAGAACTCGCAGATTGTTCATAAGACAATATTGTCGAAATGCGGAGAATCCTTGCCTGAAACCATTAGTAGCAGTATCAATAGCAAATTTACCTGCCCCTGCTACAGGGTTGGTGTATGATTTTCCCTTCCTATTGTAGCATCTTCGCCTCCCTAGATTTTTCCGGGTTTTATTGCACTTCCAACCCCGATACGCTGAGCCCGGCGGCATCAGTACCGCTGAATTTGATCTTGTAGCTGCCCGCGTTGATCATCGAGCCGGTGGAGCTAGCCAGGTAGTTCCACTTGCCGGGTTTGGAAGGCACCAGTTCCACCTCTTCTTCCTTGAGCACCGTGCCATCGGCCAGGGCCACGGAAAGCTTGCCTTTCAGTGGCTTAGCTAGCTGGTTGGCGTAGCGCAACGTCAGAGAATACGTATCGGCAACGCCTACGCTGATGGTCCACTCCACGGCCCCACCAGCAGCCTCTTTGAAGGTAATACTTTCCTTTTCGTGCACCACGTCTTTCACCACGCCGGCGCCCGAGAGGCGAGCCGTGGCCGGCTTGTAGCCAGTCACGGGCTTCAGGTCGTAAGCCGGCTCGATGGTGGAGGCGCGGTTGACGGCCACCAGGTAAGGCAAGGCGTCCGGGGCAGCGGCGCGGCTATCGGGGCCGAGCGCGACGGTAGCGCCGGCCGGAAACCGCTTGCGGTACACGCGGAACGTGCGGCCACCGGCGTAGTCGATTTCCAGCGTGGTTTTGGTGTTCTCGTATTCGCGCAGCCAAGCGGGCGCGGTGCTTTGCTTGGCATCCAGACCGATGTACACGTCGGCCGCGGTGGTTACTTGGAAGGTAGCGCGGGGTTTGTTCGCGGAAGCTAGGTTTAGCGGCGCCTGCAGCCACTCGGCGCCGTACAAGGCGGAAGGCAAGCTGCTGAAGGTGGCTTGGTCGTTGGTATAGGGGAAATTGCCGGTATCCAGCCAGGTTTGGGTTGTCCATTGCGCCGCCGAGCCTTGGTCGGCAATGGTTAGGGCACTGATAACGGGCTGCGGGGCGGGCGCGGGCTTCGCAGTGGCGTCGGGGCTGGCAATGGCAATGCCGGCAATTAGGGCCTGCCCGGATGCTACGTGCGGAAACGACACGACGAGCTGCCCATCCGTCACGCGCACTTTCACCGTCTTTTTCAGGGCTTGGTCGTGGCCCGCTTCCTTCCAGATGTCCAGGTCCTTAAGTACTGTCTGGTTGTTAACGGCCACGTCGAACAAGCGCCAGCCGGTGCAGTCGAGCCCGCCGCCGGTGCCGAGCCAGGGCTCCACGAAGTACAGTTCCACCACGTATTCGCCGTTGGGCACCGGGAAGGCGTAGCGCAGTTTTTCGCGGCCGTAGCGGAAGCTCTGAAACAGCGGCCAGTCGGTGGTGCCTCGGATGGGGTCGTGGGTGCGGCGCTGGCTGGCGAAAAACGGCGACAAGCCGGGAAAGTCCCGCGTCCACGATTCAGAACCCCACGTTTGGGAGTTGGTGCGGGGCTGATCGGCCTGCCAGGTGCTGCCGTGACGGTCCACGTACGCCGGCCCGCCGCAGTTCACGCGGTACAGGTAGTTGTGGCCCGGCTGCGGCGCCGTTATGGGTTGCGCCTCGGCTAGAAACGCCTTGAAGCCGGGCGCTTCAGGCAAGTGGTTGAGCACGATGTAGTCGCGGGCCACGGCCTTGCCAGCCACGTAGCCCACGGCGTAGAGCACGTTGTAGCGTACGTCCACCCCATCCCACTGGAAATGGGTGCCGATGCCAGCGCGGGTTTTGCGGCCGAGCGAGGTGGCATTCACGTCGTTGAACAGCTCCACTTCGTCGCAGTTCGAGTACACGGCAAGGCTGTCTTTGCGCCCCGGTTTCAGCCACCGGTCGGGCCAGGTGTGCGAGGCAATGTAGACCATCGGCTCTTTGTCCTTGGGAGCGTAGTTGGCGCGGAACATGTAGAACGCGTCCGTTGGCTCTTCCCAGGGCGTCAGCAAGCCCTTATAATTTACCGGGCCGATGCGGTCTAGTTCGCGCTGCCCCTCCCCGCCTTGCACCCGGCCGGGGTTGTCGTGGGAAGTGAACAGCCAGAAGAAATGACCGGCGGTTTTGTCTTTGGCCGCTTCCGCGAGGCGTACTTTCAGCTCCATAAGCTGCGTGAACCGGTCTTCGCTGAACGGGCCACTGTTGAAAACGGGCGGGCCTTCGGAGTGCAGATCGAGGGTGCGCCAGGCGCCATACTCGCCAATAAGCACCTGCCGCTCCACGTCGGCGCCGTAGGTATTGGGGTCGCCGCCGTAAGTGCCGGTCCAGTTTTGGGGCACGTCCCAATCGGTGCCCTTGCCCCCGTTGCAAGTCGTGACTTTGCGCTGCGCCGAGGCCGTGGGGTCGAGTTGGCGGATGAGGGCAGTGCATTCGCGGGCGAAGTCTTCGGGCAACGTGCTTTCGTTTTCCAGCCCCCACAGCACGATGGATGGGCTGTTGCGCCGCTCCTTCACCCAATCAACGAGCAGGGTTTTGAAGTTCTGGCGAAACGCCGGGTTATCATACCACACGTGGGCGGCCAACTGCGGCCACCATAGCAAGCCCAACGAATCCCAATTGGCTTGGTAGCGCAGGTTGTGGGGCTGGTGCGCGTCGCGGAAGGCGTTGAAACCGGCCGCTTTCATTTGCTCTACCCGCGTCCGGATCTGCTCGGCCCCGAAGGCGTGGCTTTGGCCGAGCAAGTGTTCGTATTCGGCAATGCCGTTGATGAAAACGGGCTTGCCATTCAACAGAAACTGCTTGTGCTTGGCGGCAGCCGGGCCAATCGGCCAGCTAATCCAACGAATTCCATAGGGCGTTTCCAGCTCGTCGAGCACTTTTCCTTTCGCACTCACTTGCGTCACCAGCCGATACAGATAGGGGTCGTCCAATGACCACAAATGCGGCTGCGTGAGCGTCGGCAGCAACTGTTGAACCTGCACTGTTTTACCGGCTGCCAGCTTCTGCTTGGATTTAATTTCGGCCACTTTCTTGCCCTGCCGATCAAACAGTTGATTAACCACGGTTACGGTCTGCGGCTTGCCATGGTAGTTGCGCACTTCCGAATCCACGTGCAATTGCGCCGCCTGCGCCGACACGGTGGAATCGGCCCAGATGTGCACGCCAAACGGCTCGATCCGCACCGGATTGGTAACGATTAACTGTACCGGCCGGAAGATGCCCATCGGCTGCGAGCCTTCTGAAAACCCCCTTTCCTCTGAGCAGCCGCCGCACACCCACGGCAAATCCTGGATGCCAGCCGGATGGTCGGCGCGGACGGCCAGCACGTTGGGGCGGCCATCGAGCAGCACGGCTTCGGTTATGTCCAGGGTGAAGGTGGTGCGGCCACCGGCGTGCGTGCCCACCGGCCGGCCGTTCAGCCACACCGTCGCGTAGGAGCCCACGCCTTCGAAAAACAGGAAATACCGGGCGTCCTGTTGGGCGGCCTTCACGGGGAAGGTTTTGCGGTACCAGGCGTAGCCGTGGCGGTTGCCGTGGCGCAGCCGCCGGTAGCCTTCGTAGGCGTCCCAATTGTGGGGCACCGCCACGGTTTGCCAGCTTTGGTCGTTGAAATTAGGCTTCTCGAAGCCGTTGAAGGCCTGCTGGTTTTTGTCGTCGGCTACCGTGCGCCAATTGTCTAGCAGCGGCACCGCCACCCGCAGACCCGACTGCCCCACTACTGCATTGGCAGTTAGCAGCCAGGAAAGCAACAGCAGAACGGAAGGCAGAGCAAGGCGGGGCATGGCAGATGTGTTAGAGCTAGGTTTTAGCACCCCTCCTTTTTCAAGCAGGGGTGGCCGGAGGCCGGGGTGGTTAACTAGAATTAGAAGCTAGTACTAGTCATCGTTGTAGCATGGGACAATCACCCTTAACGCACGCCGCTTGATGCGCGAAATTCAGCTGAGGAACTAGCTACTAGCATTTTATTTCAACTTCAAATCGGCAGTCAACTTGTATGTCTTGCCGGCTTTAGTTGGGAAGCGCGCTTGCTTAAAGCCGTAGTGCAGCACGCATTCTTGGCCCGCTTCTGATTTGATTTCCAGCTGTTGCAACGCGCCTTTCTGCCACTGCATATCCACCACGAAGCCCCCACGGGCGTGCAGGCCGCGGATGGTGCCGTCGGGCCAGGCGGTAGGGAGGGCGGGCAGCAGGTCGAGGTAGCCGGCGTGGCTTTGCAGTAGCATCTCGGCCATGCCAGTCGCGCCACCGAAGTTGCCGTCAATTTGGAAGGGCGGGTGGGCATCGAACAGGTTTTTGTACACGCCGCCCTGTTCGCTGCCCGTGGCGTTTTCGGCCGGGGAGAGCAGCTTTTCCAGTATCCGCAGGGCGTGGTTGCCATCTTTGAAGCGCGCCCACAAGTTGACTTTCCAAGCCAAGCTCCAGCCGGTGCCTTCGTCGCCGCGTTGCGTCAGGGAGGTTTGCGCCGCTTGCATCAGCTTGGGGTTGGTGTCCCAAGTGATATCGGTGCCGGGAAACACGCCCCACACGTGCGAAACGTGGCGGTGCGTATCAGTGGGGTCGTCTTTGTCTTCCAGCCACTCTTGTAGTTGCCCGTGCTTGCCGATTTGGTTGGGGGCTATCTGGCTGGCTTTTTCAGTGAAGGTTTGCCGGAAAGCGGCATCGGTGTCGAGAACCTGCGCGGCGGCGCTGCAGTTCTTGAACAACTCCCGAATCAGCTGGTGGTCCATGGTGGGGCCGGCCACTAGGCCGCCGTGCTCGGGCGAGTTGGACGGCGTGCTGATCAACCAGCCGGTACGCGGGTCGGGTACCAAGAAATCCAGGAAGAACGTGGCCGCCTCTTTCATGACAGGGTAGTGCTGACGCAGAAATTCCTTGTCGTGCGTGAACTGGTAATGCTCCCAAAGGTGCTGGCTTAGCCAAGCCGCTCCTGTCACCCAAATTCCGTGGTTGGAGGCGTTGATGGGCGACGTGCCGCGCCACAAATCGGTGTTGTGGTGCAGCACCCACCCGCGGGCGTTGTAGTGTTCTTTGGCCGTGACTTTACCGGCCGCCGCCGTTTCGCCGATCAGCTGCATCAGCGGCGCCATGCAAGCCGACAACCCAAGAACCTCGGCCGGCCAGTAATTCATTTGCAGGTTGATGTTGGTGGTGTACTTGCTGCCCCATGAAGGCGTCAACGACTCGTTCCAAATGCCCTGCAAATTAGCAGCCTGCCCCCCCGCCCGCGACGATGAAATCAGCAAGTAGCGCCCGTACTGCATATACAGCGCCAGCAGCGCCTGGTCAGCGGCAGGGCTGAACTGCTTGATCCGAGCATCGGTGGGGAGCTTTTCGTTTTGGCTGTGCCCCAAGTCCACGGAAAAGCCATTGAACAGCTCTTGATAGTCGCGGATGTGTTCGGTTTTGAGGTCGGCGAAGGATTTGCCACTGACGTTGCGTAGCGTCTGCTCGACCCGTTTCTCGGGCTGGGCATTGGCTTGCTGATAGTTCTCGAAGTTGGTGGCGGCCGTCAGGGTGAGAGTAGCTTCGTCGGCGTTTTCTAGTTTGATCTGGTTGTCAGTTACTGTCACCTTGCCGCGCTTGGCATCTACGCGCAAATAGCTCACGCCGCGCAGCACGCCGTCGCGCACTTGCACGGCCAAGGCCAGCGTGTGGTCGTCAATGCGGTACACCTTTTGGTTTTTGTGCGGGCTTTGCAGTTGAGCGCTCAGGCTGATGCGGCCTTTTTGGTCGGCCGTCAACCGGCAAACCAGGGCGTTGCGTGTGGCACTAGCGAAGTACTCCCGGGTGAACGTCACTCCGGCCTGCTTGTAGTGCGTCCGGGCCACGGCTTGGCTGATGTCTAACTCCCGGTAGTACTCCGTGGCGGCACCCTTCTGCGTGAAATCCAGCAGCACGTCGCCGAAGGGCTGATACGAGGCTTGGTAGCTCGGAAACAACGGGGGCTTGTCGTCTTGGATCCAGTACTGCCAGGCCGGATTCAAGGGCACGCCGGTGGCCGGGTCGGCGCCCTCGGGGTACACCACCAGTACCGGTTGCTGCTCCTTCACGCCAATCAGGCCGCCCTTGTCATAGAAGTTGAGCACCTGCACCAGCAACTGATTCACGCCGGGGCGCAACACGGCGGCGGGCACTTGGTAGCGCCGCTTCTTGCTGATACCCTCGTCGGTGCCAACTTGCGTGCCGTTCACGTAGGTTATGTCCACGTCGCGGATGCGGCCTAGGCTGAGCGTGAGGTTTTTGCCTGCCCACGCTGCGGGCAGTTCGAAGGTGGTTTTAAACCACACGGCCCCGTCTAATCCTTCAAGGCCGGCACTTTCCCACCCGTTGGGCGTGGGCAGCTTCAACGGTTTCCACGGGTGAGTGGACGCCGCGGCTTCCGCTACGGTGGTGGCTTGCACCTGCTTGAGCCACGCGGTTTTTTGAGCGTCGTATTCTTTTTCATGGTCCCGCACGCCCATAAAATGCTCGGCGGCCAAGGCTTCTGCCTCGGCCTGCTTGCCCTCGGCCAGCAACTGCCGGATAGGCTGCAAGTACTGCGCCGCACCGGGGCGATTGTAGTTGCGCGGCCGCCCGGTCCAGAGCGTGGTTTCGTTGAACTGAATCCGCTCCTGCTCTACTCCGCCGAACACCATCCCGCCTAGCCTGCCATTGCCAATCGGCAGGGCATCGGTCCATTTTGCGGCCGGCTGCGCGTACCAGAGCCTCAACGGTTGCTGCCCCGCACAGATGTTAGCCGTTAGCCAGCACAAGAATGCAAGAAGAACAGTAAGGCGTGGGTGGGGCATGGGTGGCTTCAATTCAATTGTGCTCTGGAAACTAGATACCTAGTTCACCGCTACTTTTTCCTTCACCGATTCGTCTTGGCTTACCGGGGCTTTCACGTACTTGAAGTTGTTGTTTTGCAGCACGATGTTGCGGGTTTTGGCGCCTTTCAGCTTCAGGAAGGTTTCGGTGCCGGCGGCCGGGAAGGCGTTGTAGACGAAGGCGTCTTCGGTGTTGGTTAGCTCGAGAAGCGGGGTGGCGACGGAGGGCATGGCGCTGCGGATGCCGTCGAGCCAGAGTTGCTGCACGTTTTCAGCGCGCACGGCGGGGCCGGCGGCGGGGTTTACTTGCACGTTGTGGAAGGCGATGTTGCGCGCCTCCTTCACCGTGAAGCCCTGCTTGGCGTCGATGTTCATGTTGCTGAACGTGACGTTTTCGATGGGCATTTCGGTTAGGCCGTTGAGTAGGCCCGCTTGGTTGCCCTCGGCGGTGATGTTGCTGAAATGAATGTTACGAAACCGCGGCGTACGCTCCGTGACGGGCTCGGCCGGGGAGTTGGCGTACTGCATGTCCAGCACGATGATTTGCTCGCGGATGTTCTTCATCACCACGTTATCCACCCGAATGTCCTCGACTACCCCACCCCTACCGCGGGCGGTTTTGATGCGGATGCCCCGATCGGTACCGTCGAAGATGCAGTTGGAAATAGTGATTTTCTTTACGCCCCCCGACATCTCGCTGCCAATCACTACGCCGCCGTGTCCCGAGAGCATGGTGCAGTTGGTGATGGTGTAGTTCTCGGCCGGCACGTTCATCTTGCGCCCCGCCCGGTCCTTGCCCGACTTGATGGTGATGCAGTCGTCGCCGACGCTGATGTGGCAGTTGGCGATGTGCACGTTGCGGCACGACTCGGGGTTGATGCCGTCGGTGTTGGGCGAAGGCGGGTTGTTGATGGTGACGCCGGTGATGGTCACGTTTTCGCAGAACTCGGGGTTTACGGTCCAGAACGGCGAGTTGCGGATGGTGATGCCTTCGATCTGCACGTTTTTGCAGTACATCGGCTGGATGAACGGCGGCCGGATAAAGCCGCGCTCGATTACGCCGGGCAGGTCGGGCTTCAGGATGTTGGCGTTGAGGCGGAAGAATTCCTGCTGCCATTTCGAATCCTGACTTTTGCGCGAGGCACCCTCCGCAAAATCCCACCACTTTTTGCCTTGCCCATCAATGGTGCCGCGTCCTTTGATGGTGATATTCTCGGCCTTGTAGGCATAGAAAAACGGCGAAAACGTCTTCACATCAATGCCCTCGTAGCGCGACTCTACCATGGGCAGGTAGTCGTCGAAATTGTCGCTGAAGTAAAGCACGGCGCCGGCTCCTATGTCAATGGTGATGTTGCTTTTAAGATGAATCGGGCCGGTTCGGTACTTGCCCGCCGGGAAGTACACCGTGCCGCCGCCCGCTTTGGCGGCCGCCTCAATGGCTTTCTTGATGGCCGCCGTGGCCAGCTTGGTGCTGTCGTTGCGGGCGCCGTATTTCAGCACATTGTAGTACTGTTGCGCCTGTGCGGCCGTAGCGCAAAGCAAAAGCAGCAAGCAAAAACCACTGAGACGAAGGAAGTTGTATTGCATATCGAATCTTTACTAGGGGGCAGAAGTCCTGAACGGTTGGGCTAACTTGCCGAAGCATCTCGCTTAACTTGTGGCCTTTGGCGTTGCAGCTTGGGCACGTGTGAGAACTCAACTATCAGCTTGGAAGCTTGGCGGTAACTTTTTTCAGCTCCTTGCCGTGGTAAATTTCCTTGCCGTCGGCGAAGATGCGCAGGCCCTGGCCTTTGTTGTATTTGGCGCCGGTTTTGTCCCAGAGCACCGTGAGCAGGCGGCCGTGGTAGCGTACTTGGTCGAGGCAGAAGTAGTCCCATTTGCCTTGTGGCACCAGCGGAAAAAGCTCCACTACGTTGTCGGGGCGGGGTTTGAGGCCGACTAGGCCGGTGATGATGAGGTCGGCGAAACCGGAGTGGTTGTAGTAGCTGCTGCGCGGGTTGTCGCCCTTTAGCCACTCGCCATTTTTCTCGTCCTGATACTCGCCGATGTAGGGCACGCCGTTTTTCTGGTGCGACTGCGCGTATTTGCGCAGCTCATCAAAGTACACCTGCGCGCTCATGCCGTCCTGGTTTTTGTACTCGGTCAGCAGGTTGGCGAGGCCCTTTAGGGTTTGGGTGGTGGCGTAAGGCCACACCGCGCCGTCCCATTCGCAGCCGTGGCCCGAGCCGTGGGTGCGGAAGCCGGGGGCGCGCCGCTCGGCGGTGGTGATGCCCCACGGCGCCCGGAAGCCGGCCGTGTCGGTGAGGTGGGTCCACTGCTTGGCGTAGGTGGGTTTGTCGGCGGGCAACGAGAAGTACCACGGAATGTAGCCGAGTTCCTCGCGGGCTTCGCAGAGGCCCCCTTTTTCGTATTGCACTTTAAAGAAGGTGCCTTTCTCGTCCCACAAGGTGCGCTGCACGTCGGCGCGGAGTTGCTTGGCTTTCTGCGCGTACCTGGTTTGCAGCGTATCGTTTTTTACTAGTTTGGCCATGGCGCTCATGGCCTTGGCGTTGCCGTACATGTAGCTGTTGATGGTGGGGCGCACGTTCTTTTCCTTGCGGCTGCCGCTGATGGATTCTTCCATGGCGTCGCGCACATCAAACTGCCAGAACATGCCGTTGGGCAGCATTTTTTCCTTTTCCCACTGCCGGTAATCGGTGTTGAGCACGGGCAGCAGCTCTTGCACCAGGGCTTTGTTGGGGTTGACCAGATACATGCTGTACACCGCATCCTGCAACCAACTGCTAAAGGCGCGCAGCTTGGGCTTGGGCTGCTTGGGGTCGGCGAACAGCCAGAACCGCAGGTACTGGTCGATGTACTGCGGGTCGTGCAGCCAACGGCCTTCGTTGAGGTGATGCCCCAAGGCGCTGCTAATGGTGTTGTGCTTGCCGGCGTGGTTCATCGGGGTGATAAACTCCGTGAACACATAGCCGTCGGGCGTTTGCTTGAGGTGCTTGCGGTAAGTCCACCAGCGGTAGTAGTAGGTTTGCTGCAACAACGAATCGGGGCACTCGAACAGCGGCACTTGCTCGGCCAGCCAATCGGCGGCTTGGGCATTGGGCACGTGGTTGACAACCGTCTCTTGGTCCATGCTGTTGAACCAGGCCACGCTGGAGCGCAGCTTATCGGTGGTTAGCACGAACGGCGGGCGCTGCTGCGCTACGGCCGCGTTGGGAGCTTGCCAGTTGAGAAATCCGAGGAAGAAGAGAAGTGCTTTCGTTTGCAACCGCATGGTGGGAGTTAGGGCTTTTCGGCGTCTCTTATTCAAATAACCAGTCTATTTCCTTGGCCTGCTCGCCCCCGCCGCCAAGGCCGGCGTTGTAGGTACGCAGCGGCTGGCTGGCATCCGCAAAGCCGAGAATCAGGCAGGCGCCGCGGCTCAGGTTGAGGGTGTGCGTACCGGCTTTGAACGTATAAGCATGCACATTCACGGCCGGCTGACCCGCTACTACCAGCCCGTTGGCAATCTTGACGTCGGCTTGGCCGTAGTCGTTGGCGCTGGCGTCAATTTCAAGCTGCGGCGCGGGCAGGTAGCGCGAACTTTTCTTATTGAAATAGCCTACCAGCACTTGCACCGGCTTGGTGGTCGTGAAGCGCAGTTCCGTGCCGTTTTTGCGCTGCTGAGCGGCATTCAGGCGCACGCCTTTTAAGCCGGCTAACTCCGGTGCGAGGGCCGTAATCTGAGTTGTAGTGTCCGCGAAAACCGGCTGCCCCGCCGCTACGGAATAGGTACCGGCTTTGGTAAGCAGCGTGACGGGGGCGTTGCGCAGCACCACCAACTTCTGCGAGGCGGGCAGCGCCTTCACGGCTTTCAGCGAGTCGATGCTGTGGCGCAGGTTAGTTAGCTCCCGCTGATACACGGGCAGCATCTCCGCCCACGTGATGTAGGTGGCATCCACGCCGCGCATCGGAATTTTGCGCTGCGCAGTTTGCATGCTGTTGGCGTAGAGGTAGGTATTCTTGGTGAGGTCTACCATTTTCTGCCAGTGCTGCACGCTGCCTTCCAGCGCGGGCACGGCAGCTTCCAGGTCGGTTACATTCTTGCTGTACTTGTAGCGCAGCACTTGCAAGGCGGCGCGCACTTTTTCGGCGTAGAAATCAGCCAGTACGGCCTGGCAGTACATGTCGTTTTTGATGCGCGCAAACTCCGCCTGGTTTTTGGTAACGGACGGGGCGGCGCGCTCAATGGCGGCCACGGCGGCTTTGCCGTGCGCCTGCACTTCGTCGGCCACTTGGGGCGGGGTTTCACCGATGTGCTTCTGTCCTTTGGCTTCTTTCTCAGCGTACTCGATAATCATCTCGCCCTCCGGCGCTTCCGACTCGTAGAGCAGCGTAAACAGGCCGTAGCGCTTGGGGTTGATGAGCTGGCCCATGAGCATGCCTAGCGTCAGGGTCTGGCGGTTGCCGTCGGTGATACCGTAGCGGCGCAGCAGTTTCGGCTCGATTTCACCGGCTTGCTCGTAGGCTTCCAGCACTTGCTTGCCGGCTTCAACGGTGGTGCCGAACTGCTCGCCTAGCTGCTGGCCCCAATAATTCACCTCGGCCGGCCGGGGGCGGTTGGCTTTCCAGGCGTAGCGCGACCAAGCCTTGTACCACATCCAGTCCCGGTCGATTTGCAGCAGACGCTCCGGGGCTTTGTCGGCCGTATAGGGCCAGTCCCAATACGAAGCCTGCGGGTAGAGGTGCAAACCGTTGGCACCGTAGATGCTGTGCATGGCCTGCACCGATTTCTGGATGAAATCGGCGGAGCCGTAGCGAAACGGCTCCAGGTTGGCCAGGATGTGCACGTTCTCGATGTGCACCGAATTCATGCCGCTCAGGGTGCGGTGCAACTCGGCCCAGGAGCCGCGGGGGGTGTAGGTGGTGAGGGCCTCGCCGTTGAATTTCGCTTCGGTATAAAGGTTCTTGTAGAGCGGCAGCGCGGCGTTGATCACGCGGGGCGCGTCGGTGTCGTGGGCGCGCAGCACGATGGGCGGCAGTTCGGTTTGGCCGGAGGCTTTGAGGCCGTCGAGCACGCCCGGAATGATGGTTTTGTTGAACCAGTCCACATCATCCTGCCCGACGCCTTCCATGGCTTCGCCAAGCGCCACCATCAGGCCCACGTTGGGGTATTTCTCGACGAAGGCGGCAATGGATTTGCGGGTGTAGTCGGCAATGAGCGGCACGATGGGCCGGGCGCGGTCCTGGGTTTTGATGTTGTGGTGCTCGGCAAAGGGCTTGGACACAATGATGTTGTAGAACATCTGAATCACCCAAATACCGCGCTTATCGGCTTCCTCGGTCAGGAAACGGTACATTTCCTCGTTCTTCTTGAAGGTGGCATCGTCCACTTCCACCGCGTAGGGATAGTCTTTGAGGCGCACCAGGGAGGCAAACGGGTGGCCGTTCCAGAGGTAGAGCGAGTTCATGCGGTTGTCGGCCAGCATGTCGAGGTACTTCACCCACAACGCTTTATCGTAGAGCCACGGAAACACTTCGGGCGTGTAGGGGTACTCGTACACGGTACGGCCGGGCAAGTAATACGGCTTTTGAATGCCGATGCAGGCGCCGCGCATCACCATTTCGGGTTGCTCTTTCACGCTGAGCTTCTCTTCTATTTTGCCCTGTGCTTTCACCTGCTCGGCCAGTTCCAGGCAGCCGTAGAGCACCCCGGAATTGTCGGTGCCGCTGACCAGAACGGTGTTTTTATCAGCTGAGGTGATGGTGAAGCCCTCTCTGCCGGACGCCGCGCCGGGCGTGGCGTGGTAGGTGGTAGCGGCCTGCGTCAGCAGCGCATCGGTGGCGCGGCCTACTACAATCTGGTTGCTCTTGCCACTAACTTTGTCTTGCTCGGTGATACTGGCCTTATAGCCGGCCGCTTGCAGGGCTGCTAGTAGCCGCTCGGCACCGTAGCGCAGACGCGGGTGGGCTTTTTTGGGCAGCACGATAAGGCGCGTTTCAGTGGGCTTCGGGGGGGCGGCCGACGCGCCGGGGGCGGAAAGCAGCAGGCAGCCAATCAGGAACCAACTAGATGCAAGGCACTTCCACAAACTCCAACGCATCGGCGGTTTTTTTGGGTGAAGACAATATTCTACCTCATCAAAGTTATAGTGGCTACCCCCGCTTGCTTTATACCATCTTCTCCGCCTCTTATAGCATATTGCCACGGCGCCTCAGCAACACCAACGCCCCCACCAGGCCTGGTTTGTATGGGCACACCCGCTACAATTGCACCAACTGAGCGCCGAACCCCTAGCAAAAAGCTCTCCTTACATAAGGAGTGTAGTCGAGCGCTAAAACGTGGCCTAATGCCGCTTATAGGATTGAAACTATGGAACTTGCTCGACGCGCGGCGTCACTTGCTAGCGGCAACTAACGCGCACAATTAGGGTATTTCGGCTGGAAGTCCACTCGAACCGGGCGCACCCGTAGCGAATGATAACATCCTACACAGGGTCGAAAAAATGGTATAGGTAGCGGCTCTTTTTGTCTTGTTACTTAGCTGCGGTTTAACTCCTACCCAGCTCATGAAAAAATTCGCTCGTCCTCTTCTCGGTTTGGCAGTCTTCCTCGCCACGCAACAGGCCGCTCTGGCGCAGTATCCGCAGATTCCGGCTGATGTGCAGAAAGCTACCAACGACATGATGAAAGAGGCCCAGCGGCAATCGGACCTTGCCTGGGCCAAGGCCTACCCCATCATCCAGCGCGACGCCCAAAACGGCAAGCCCTACATTCCCTGGGCCGCCCGCCCAATTGATTTGCCCCAGTCGCCGCTGCCGGCGTTTCCGGGAGCGGAAGGTGGTGGGGCGCACGCCTTCGGGGGGCGCGGCGGCAAGGTGTACGTGGTGACTAGCCTGGCCGACAGCGGCCCTGGTACACTGCGCGAAGCCTGTGAGCAAGGCGGCGCGCGCATTGTGGTGTTCAACGTGGCCGGCATTATTCGTTTGAAAAGCCCGCTCATCATTCGCGCGCCTTACATCACCATTGCGGGCCAGACTGCGCCCGGCGACGGTATCTGCGTGGCCGGCGAATCGGTGTGGCTGAACACCCACGACGTGATTATCCGGTACATGCGCTTCCGCCGCGGCGAAACCAACGTGGGCCGCCGCGACGATGCCATTGGGGGCAACCCGGTGGGCAACATCATGATAGACCACGTATCGGCCAGCTGGGGCTTGGACGAGAACATGTCGATGTACCGGCACATGTACAACGACAGCACCGGCATCCCGGAGCAGAAGCTCGGCACGGTCAACATCACCATTCAGAACTCTATCTTCTCGGAGTCGCTGGACACTTGGAACCACGCGTTTGGCAGCACGCTCGGGGGCGAGAACTGCACGTTCATGCGCAACCTGTGGGCCGACAACGCCGGCCGTAACCCGTCTATTGGCTGGAACGGCATTTTCAACTTCGCCAACAACGTGATGTTCAACTGGGTGCACCGCTCCACCGACGGCGGCGACTACCGGGCCATGTACAACATCATCAACAACTACTACAAGCCCGGTCCGCTCACGCCGAAAGATTCGCCGGTCGGCCACCGGATTTTGAAGCCTGAATCGGGCCGCAGCAAGCTGAAGTACCAGGTGTACGGCCGCGCCTACGTGAACGGCAACATCATGGAAGGCAACGAGAAAGTAACCAAAGACAACTGGAATGGCGGCGTGCAGGTGGAGGAACTGGCCGACGCGGGCAAGTACACCGCCGACATGCGCGTGAACTCGCCCCTGCCCATGCCCGATATCACCATCATGCCCACCGAAAAGGCCTACCAGTATGTGCTGGAAAACGCCGGCGCCACCCTACCCAAGCGCGACCCGGTGGATACGCGCATCGTGAAACAGGTGCGCACCGGCAAAATCGAGTACAAGGAAGGCGTGCAACTGCCCGAAACGCAGTTCAAGCACCGCCGCCTCCCCATCGATTCCTACAAGCAAGGCATCATCACCGACATCAACCAAGTGGGCGGCTACCCCACCTACGCCGGCCAGCCCTACCAAGACACCGACAAGGACGGTATGCCCGACGCGTACGAAAAGAAAAACAAGCTGAACCCCAACGACGCCAACGACGCCAGCCAGGTGCGCGGCAAAGACGGCTACACCAACATCGAAGTGTACCTGAACAGCGTGGTGCCCGTGAAAGAAGTAAAACCGTCGTAGCGCAGCCTATTAGCTAGTTTTATGCTTAGAAGCCAAAGAACCAGCTCCCCTCAGATGAGAAGGGAGCTAGCGTTCTAGCTTCTTTTGACAATTCTGGTTTCAGCGTTGCCATTCATTTGCATTTCTTCCAACGCCACCCCGTTGCGCACTGTGCCCCTACCACGCTTCCTCTCTGCTCTACTCTTTCTGTTAGCTACCAGCGCTGCTCCGGCATTGGCGCAAGGCGGCAAACCGCCTAAAAAGCCGGTGCCCCCACCCCCTATTGCAACCGACAAAGACGGCAAGCTAGCGTACGCGCCGGACTCCTTGGGCAACCGAGTGCCCGACTTTTCCTACTGTGGTTACCGAGCCGGCGAGCAAGGCATTCCGATGGTGGTTATCCGGGTGGTAGTGCCGGTGCAAGCGGGAGATGCCACGGGCCGGATTCAAGCAGCGCTGGACTACGTATCGGGGCTGCCGCTGGGCAAGGACGGCTTTCGGGGGGCGGTATTGCTGGGTAAAGGCAAGCACGAGGTAGCAGGCCGGTTGCTGATTCGGGCGTCGGGCGTGGTGTTGCGAGGCAGCGGCATAGGCGAAGAAGGTACCACCGTGGTCGGCACCGGCTACTCGCGCGACAACCTGATAACGATAGCTGGCCGCAACGACCGGAAGCTAGAAGCCGCTCAGGCCATTACCGATGCGTACGTGCCCGTCAATGCTCGCACGATGCGGGTAGTTACTCCTGGCGCTTTCAAAGTGGGCGACCGGGTGCGGGTGCAGCGGCCTTCCACGGCGGCCTGGATCGAGCAGCTCGGCACCCAATCCTTCGGGGGCGGCGAGTCGGCGCTGGGCTGGAAACCCGGCCAGCGCGACTTGTTCTGGGACCGGCAGGTGGTAGCCATTGAGGCCGCCAGCCTCACGCTGGATGCGCCCATCACCACGGCCCTCGACAAAACCTACGGCGGTGGCACGGTGGCCCGGGCTACCTGGCCGGGGCTACTCACGCAGGTGGGCGTCGAAAATTTACGCTTGGAATCCGCGGTGGATGCCAGCAACCCGAAAGACGAAGACCACCGCTGGATGGCCATGGTGCTGGACAACGTACAGGATGCGTGGGTGCGGCAGGTAGCATTTCGGCGTTTTGCCGGCTCGGCGGTGCTAGCCCACGAAACCGTCCGCCGCCTTACCGTAGAAGACTGCATTTCCACCGAACCCGTGTCGGAAATTGGGGGCGAGCGGCGCAATACGTTTATGACCAAGGGCCAGCAAACGCTGTTTCAGCGGCTGTACGCCCAATCTGGCTACCACGATTTTGCGGTGGGCTACTGCGCGGCCGGCCCCAATGCCTTTGTGCAGTGCGAGGCCGAGGATGCCTACAGTTTCAGTGGCAGCATCGACAGTTGGGCCGCGGGCACTCTGTTTGATATTGTGAAGGAATACGGCCAGGCGCTGCGCTTCGGCAACCGGGAGCAAGACGGACAGGGAGCGGGTTGGGCCGCCGCCAACAGCGTGTTTTGGCAGTGCACCGCCGCCCGCGTGGATTGCTACCAGCCGCCCACGGCGCAAAATTGGGCCTTTGGCACCTGGGCGCAGTTTGCCGGCAACGGGCATTGGGAGCAATCAAACGAGCACATCAAACCCCGCAGCCTGTACTACGCGCAGCTGCAAGACCGCCTCGGGGTCACCGTAGCCAGCCGTGCTATGCTGCTGCCAATATCCACCGAAGCCTCCAGCAGCCCACCCGTGGCCGTGGCGCAGGAGCTAACCAAACTATCGACGGAGGCTGCCCCTACCGTGCTGGCCTTCATTCAGGCCGCCCCAAGCCGCCAGCCCATCCCCACTCAAACCACGGCTCCTACCATCGACAAGCTGAAGGTGAAGCCGGTAGGCAAGCCTGCGTATGCGGCGCCGCTGCACGTGGAGCGCGGGGTGCTAGTGCGCGGCAACGCCCTCCTGACGGGTCGGCGGCAGGAAGTGCCGTGGTGGAACGGCAGCGCCCGGCCCTACGGGCTGCGCAACCCCAAACCGCACGTCACCCGCTTCGTGCCGGGCATGACGGGCCGCGGCCTCACCGACGACCTACCCGAACTGACGGATTCCATGCGGGCCGCCAACGTGGTGGCTTTGGCGCACAACTATGGCCTGTGGTACGAGCGCCGCCGCGACGACCACGAACGGGTGAAGCGCATGGACGGCGAGGTATGGCCACCCTTCTACGAGTTGCCTTTCGCCCGTAGCGGCACCGGTACCGCCTGGGACGGCCTCAGCCGCTACGACCTTACCAAGTACAACCGCTGGTACTGGAGCCGCCTGGCCGAGTTTGCCGACCTAGCCGACCAAAAAGGCCTCGTACTGCTCAATCAGCACTATTTCCAGCACAACATCATCGAAGCCGGTGCCCACTACGCCGACTTTCCGTGGCGGCCCGTCAACAACATCAACAACACCGGCTTCTCCGAACCCGCGCCCTACGCTGGCGACAAGCGCATCTTCATGGCCGAGCAATTTTACGACGTGACGGATGCCACGCGGCGACCCTTGCACCGGGCCTACATTCGGCAGTGCCTCAACAACTTCGTGGGCAAGTCCGGCGTGATTCACTTGATTGGGGCTGAGTTTACGGGGCCGCTGGCGTTCGTGCAGTTCTGGCTGGATACCATCAAAGAGTGGGAAACGGAAACCGGCCAAGCGGCCACTATTGCCCTGAGTACCACCAAAGACGTGCAAGACGCCATTCTAGCCGACCCTGCCCGGGCCGCCGTGGTAGACGTCATCGACATCAACTACTGGCACTACCAGGCCGACGGCACCCCTTACGCGCCAGCAGGCGGGCAGAATTTGGCGCCGCGTCAGCACGCCCGGTTGCTTAAGCCCAAGCGCAGCTCGTTCGAGCAAGTGTACCGGGCCGTGCGCGAATACCGCAAGCAATTCCCCGACAAAGCCGTGCTCTACTCCGCCGACAGCTATGATGCATTCGGGTGGGCGGTGCTGCTTGCGGGCGGGTCGTTGGCCTCGGTGCCGCAAGTTTCGAATGCGCGCTTTGCGGCGGCCGTAGCCGGCATGGCACCCGTGGAGCTAAGCGGCCAGCCGACCGGCCAGTGGCTGATGAGCGACAATAAAACCGGCTTTTTGGTGTACCGCGAAAGTGCAGCGCCGGTCGAGCTCGATTTGTCCACTTTGAAAGGCACGTTCGTGGTCCGACACATCGACCCAAAAACGGGTAAGCTTTCTAGTGCCTCTGAAACCGTGAAAGGCGGTCAGCGCATTACCCTAACCAAGCAACCCGTCGGCGCCGAAGTGGTGTGGCTCCAGAAGAAATAGTTATGAAAAACCAAGTACTTGGGGTGTTGCTGTTGGTGCTTAGTTGGGTTACGCCAGCGCAGGCCAACGTGGTCTTGCCGCGGGTGCTGGCCCACAATATGGTACTGCAACGCAACAAGCCCCTCCCGATTTGGGGCCAGGCCGCGCCCGGCGAAACTGTTGCGGTGCAGTTTGCCGGCCAACAGGTAAGTACCGTGGCCGATGCAGCCGGACGTTGGCAGGTGCTGTTGCAACCTCTGGCGACTTCCAGTACCCCCGCGGAGCTGGTAATTACCGGCCGCAATACTATTCGGCTGCGCAATGTGCTGGTGGGCGAGGTATGGCTGGCTTCGGGACAGTCTAACATGGAGTACACCATGCGCAAGAACAGCAAGGCGACGATTCCGGCCACCGAGGATGCTAGTCCGCTGACGGAGCTGGAGCGCGCTCACAACCCCCTGATTCGCATTTTTCTGGTGAACCGCAAGGAGCTAGTGAAGCCCGACTCGTTGCACCGCGGCTGGAGTGTCGCGCAAGATTCGGCGCTCCGGTCGTTTTCGGCGCCGGCTTATTTCTTCGCTAAGGAGCTGAACCAGCGCTTGAACGTGCCAATTGGCGTTATTTCCTCGGCCGTACCGGGCAGCCGCATCGAGCCCTGGATTGCGGAAGCGGCCTTCCAGCAGGATTCGTACTACGCCACCCAAAAGGTGGACGGTGACCCTGGCAAGTTCTACGAGCCCATGATACGGCCCTTAGTGCCGTTTGCGGTGCGCGGCTTTTTGTGGTACCAGGGCGAAAGCAACTGCTTTCTGGCCGAAACTAGCACCTACACCCACAAAATGAAGACGCTAATCGAAAGCTGGCGTGCGGCCTGGCAAGATTCGGCCCTGCCCTTCTATTACGTGCAGCTGGCGCCCTTCAAGTACTCGGAGTCCAAGGACACCAAGGTGCCCCTCAACCGCGAAACGCTGCCCAGATTCCGCGAAGCGCAAACAGCGGCCCTCCAAATTCCTTATACCGGTGTGATTGTCACAACCGACCTCGTGACCAAACTCGACGATATACACCCACCTTATAAGTGGAAAATCGGGCGGCGGCTGGCGTGGCTGGCGTTGGCCGCCACCTATAAAAAGCACAACGTACCTGTTAGCCCCGTGTACCAAAGCATGGCGGTGAAGGGCAACGAGGCTATTCTCTCGTTTCAGAACTTCCGCAGCAGCCTTGTAAGTGAAAACAAGCAGCCACTCACGGATTTCCAACTAGCGGGGCCCGACGGCGTGTTTCACCCAGGCCAAGCCCGCATCAAAGGCAAGCGGGTACTAGTGTCAGCCACTGGTGTGGCGCAGCCAGTGGCAGTGCGCTTTGGCTGGGATGAGGTAGCCAAGCCAAACCTATTTTCCAAGAGCGGCCTCCCCGTACGCCCGTTTCGCACCGATGCCGCAGCCACGAACCCCACTACGGCTACCACAGAAGTCAGCAAGTAGTCTGAGTGAATTTGCTGTGGCAGCCCAAGTGTCAGACCTCATGCCTTACCACTTCTGGCACAGGGCAAGACAGTATAAGTAAGTATTCACTAACCCTTATCGGACATGCATCAGCATCCGCTTAATCGTCGGGACTTTTTAAAAGCTGGCTCTCTGCTTACGGCTGGTTTGCTCTTGCCTGGGTCAACTTACTCGGCCCGTAGTAAAAAGCTTACTTACAAGATTGCTGTGGTGGACTTGATGATCTTGAAGCGGCAGAAGCTGGGCGCCCTACAGCTGACCAAAGACATTGGGGCTGATGGTGTAGAAATAGACATGGGCGGCCTAGGCCAACGCGAAACCTTTGACAGCCAGTTAGCTAAGCCAGAAATCAGACAGCAATTTCTTGACAAAGCCAAAGAGCTGAACCTGGAAATATGCTCTCTAGCCATGACGGGTTTTTATGCGCAATCCTTCGCCACCCGCCCCACTTATCAGCGCATGGTGCAAGACTGCATCGATACGATGAAGGCCATGAACGTGAAGGTGGCGTTTCTGCCCCTTGGCACGCAGGGCGACTTGGTGAAAAACCCCGAACTGCGCCCGGCCATTGTCGAGCGGCTGAAAGTAGTGGGCCGCATGGCGCAGAAAGCGGGCGTCGTAGTGGGCATTGAAACGGCGCTGGATGCCAAAGGCGAAGTGGAATTGCTGCGCGAAATCGGCTCCAAACACATTCAGATCTACTTCAATTTCTCGAACCCGTTGAAAGAAGGCCGCGACCTGCACCAGGAATTGAAGATTCTGGGCCGCAAGCGTATCTGCCAGATGCACGCTACCGACGAAGACGGGGTATGGCTGGAAAACAACACCCGCCTGGACATGAAGCGCGTGAAACAAACCTTGTCCGAAATAGGCTGGGACGGTTGGCTGGTGATTGAACGCTCACGCGACGCCAACGATGCCCGCAACGTCAAGAAGAACTTTGGCGCCAATACTATCTATCTGAAGTCTATTTTCCAGTCTGGATAAGCTAGTCGCCTTACTCTAGCCTTGTGATTATCAACAGATAGAATAGACGTTTTCAAGCACTTCTGCTTGTGCAAAAGCAACCTGCAAAGAACCTACGCTCGGGCTTAGAACTCTCTACCGAGGCTACTACCAAAGCTCGAAAACAGCACTATTACTACGGGTTAGCAAGCTGACAGGCAGCCCTTCAGCTTATATGATAATATCGTACAACAAGTTGGTTAAAAGCTGTATAGGCTCGCTTTAATGGATACATAACTTGCTGCTGCACTGAAGCAACTCGTTCCGTATGACCCACCCATTACGCAGTCTGTTCTTAGCCGGATTTCTCTCCGCCGCTTCGCTTACGCTGGTTTCCGCTCAAACCACCCAGCCAACCGAAACCAAAGAAGCGGCCTACACTCGCACCATCACCGAACGTGCTGCCAAGATTGTGGCCACGCTCGGGGAACTGGACGCCAAAACTTCAGTGCAAGTGCGGGACGTTATTGCCAACCAGTACCGGCAGCTCAACGACATTCACGAGAAGCAAAAAACGGAGTTGAGCGCGCTGAAAAGCAAGCCCCAGGACGAGGCCACCAAAGCAGAGGCCGCCAAGGTAGATGCCGCCACTACCGCCGCCCTAGATAAGCTGCACGCGCAATACCTGAAAAAGCTGGGCCGCCACCTGACCGCCACCCAAATAGAAAAGGTGAAAGACGGCATGACGTATAGCGTGGCCCCCAATACCATGCGCGCTTACAACGAGATGCTGCCTAACCTAACTGAGGCCCAAAAAGCCCAGATGCTGGCGTGGTTGGTGGAAGCCCGGGAGCACGCTATGGATGCCAGCACATCAGAGAAGAAACACGCGTGGTTCGGCAAATACAAGGGTAAAATTAACAATTACCTCTCGGCGGCTGGCATTGATATGAACCAAGCGGGCAAAGACTGGCAAGCCCGCCGTGCCGCTGAAGCGGGCAAGTAATCGACTTAGAGCATGCGTTTCCTCCCAAATCAACTGCTATGACCCGTTTTGTACCCCAACTTCCCACCCGCCCGCTTAGCGTTAGTCAGCAGGCTGCCTATGCCCTCTTAACTGGTTTTTTGCTTAGTACAGGGGCAGCTAGCGCCGCTGGGGTACACGGCCCCGTCTCGGCCCCTTCCGGGTCGGCTTCCTCACTCTTTATGAACCTGACCGGTACGGTGCGGGATGCCAAGGGCGAAGGAATTCCGGGAGTGAGCGTAGTGATAAAAGGCACCACTACCGGCACCGCCACCGATGCTAAAGGCGTATTCCGCCTCAACGTACCCACCGGCAACGAGACGCTGGTACTCAGCTCTATTGGGTTTAAAAAGCAGGAAATACAAGTAGCGGGCCGCTCCTCGCTTGACGTCGTGCTGGTGGACGATGCAGCCGCCCTCGACGAAGTAGTGGTAGTAGGCTATGGCACGCAGTCCCGAGCAAGTCTGACGGGCGCCGTAGCTACCGTGGACATGAAGGCCATCGAAGAATTGCCGGTAGGCAACCTTTCTACGGCTCTTGCGGGGCAGCAGCCAGGCGTTGGCGTGAGCGGCGGCACCGCCCGTCCTGGCGACAGAGGACAGATTACGGTTCGTAACCCCGTGATTGTCTCTAAAGACGGCGGCACAACTCGCCCGCTCTACGTGATTGACAACGTGGTGCGCACCGAGGAAGACTTCAACCTCCTCGACCAGTCCGAGGTGGAAGCCATTTCCATCCTGAAAGATGCCGCGGCCGCCATCTATGGAGCCCGCTCCAACCAGGGCGTGGTAGTGGTGGCCACCAAGCGGGGCAAAGCCGGGCCGGCCAAGTTCTCCTATAGCGGCTCGGTGGGTATGTCGGATGCCGTGCGCCTGCCCAGCATGATGAGCGGCTTGGAGCAAGCTACGTACCTCAACGACTTCAATCTCTACCGGGGCCGCGCACTCACAGAGCAGATATACTACACCCCCGATGAGTTGGAGCATTTTGCCAGCAACAGCACCAACTGGCTGGAGAAGGCCTGGAAACCAGCCATTGTCACGCGCAATGCCCTGAACGTAAGCGGCGGCAGCGACCGAGCCACATACTTCGCCAGCGTGTCGTATAACCGTCAGAACGGCAACTTCGACAACATCAATTCCGACAAGTGGACGTTCCGGGCCAGCACCGACGTGACGGTAGCCACCGGCCTGAAAGCGGGCCTCTCACTGAGCGGCGACATTTTTAAGCGGCAAACCTACTGGTTCAAGCAGGGCCAAGAAAGCGTGGACAACGACATGAAGTCGTTGCTCTGGACACCTAAGTTCGCGGCGTTCTACATAGATGGCAAACCAGCCTATCAGGCGCAGGGCTCTACCGTCAATACGAACAGCGTGGACGCCGCCCATTTCTTTGAGGTACAGAGGTCGAACAACTACACTTCGCAGCGCAATACCGGCCTGAACCTGACTGCCAATATCGACTACGACATTCCGTTTCTGAAGGGCTTGAAAGCTCGGGTGCTTTATAGTCGCACGCTCGATAACACCTTTGGCAAGCAGTTTGGCACCACCTACGTGGTAACCGAATACAAAGGGCTAGGCCAGAACAACCACATTCCGGGAGGCGAGGTGCTGCAGCAGCGTACGCTCCGAAACGGGGATATGGTAATGATTACGCCGAACTTCACTGACTCGTATCAGTTCAACGGGTACCTAACATACGATCAGCAGTTTGGCCAACATCACGTCTCGGCGCTGGCGTTCTTCGAGCAATCCGAAACCTTCTTCGACCAAACCAAAAGCTACAGGAGTGGTGTCATTCCGGGGGGGCTCGATAACATGCGCTTCGCCACGGGTGAACTGTACACCGAGGAAACCACAACGGAATCGGGCATTCTTTCCTACGCTGGCCGCATCAACTACAACTACGCCAACAAGTACTTCGCCGAGTTGGCGTTGCGCTACGACGGCTCCACCAACTTTGCTCCTGAGTATCGCTGGGGCTTGTTTCCGTCGCTGTCGGCGGGCTGGGTGATTTCAGAAGAAGGATTCTTCCCGAAAAGTGGCGCAGTTAACTTTCTGAAGATACGCGGCTCGGTGGGCTTGCTGGGAGGTGATGCTACCCGCGCCTACAACTGGCAGGAAAACTACCAGTTCTTGAGCGACAAAGGCGCGGTATTTGGCGGCAACGCCAACCGGACGCTTACGGCCTCCCCCAATAACGCCCTGGCTAACCGCCGCGCCCGCTGGGACAACAACGAAAAGTATAACGCGGGTATCGACGCTCGGTTCTTAGACAACCGCCTTTCGTTTAGTGTGGATGGTTTCTACGACCACCGCTACAACATGCTCACCGAAATCAGGGCCTCGGCTCCGCTGGTGATTGGGGCAGCGCTGCCTTCGGAGAACTACGCCATTATAGATGGCTTCGGCACCGAGGTATCGGTAGGCTACGGTGACAAAATCAACGAAGATTTATCGTTCCGGGTGAATTCGTTTTTCTCGTGGAGCGACTCCAAGAACATCAGGGTAGATGTGGAGCGGGGTAAAATCGGGCAGTTCGACGACCCTACCGGCCAATCGCGCGACCCCGGTGTCTTAGGCTTCAAGTACTTGGGCATGTTCCGCAGCGATGAAGAGGTAAAGGAATGGGTGACTGCCAACCCCGGTTACACCTTGTTTGGCGACATACCTAGAGCCGGGATGCTGTACTACGAGGATATCCGCGGCCCCAAAGACGCGTCTGGCAACTACACGGAACGTGATGGCAAAATCACCGAAGACGACGTAACCTATCTCACCAAAAAGGCCAACAACCTCTACGGTATCGGCCTTAACCCCAGCATCACCTACAAAGGCCTGACTGTTCAACTGACGATGGGCATGTCGTTTGGGGGCCAAGACGTGGTGGAAGGCAATGCCCGCAGTGTGGCAACGACTACCGCCAACCGGCCGGAGTTCTGGGCCGACCACTGGACCCCTGAGAATCCGAATGCTAAATACCCGTCGCCGGGAACTGCCAATAGCTACAACCGCACCTCGGAGTTCTGGTTCCGGAATTCGTTTACGGCAAACATGCGCAACGCCACTGTTTCGTACAATTTGCCTACTGCCTTTGTGAGCCGCGCCAACATCAGCAGCGTGAAAATTTTCTTTGTAGCGGTCAACGCCATCAATTTCTACAACCCTTACGACTACAAAGTCTATGGGGGGGCCTACGATGCGTATCCTACGCTACGGTCGTTGTCGCTGGGTTTGAATGTTGGCTTCTAATTTCTATTGCACTCATGAAAATCAACCGCATAGCCACCCTACTCGCTTTCTCGGCCTCCGTGCTGACCATGGCGGGCTGCAAAGACACCCTCGACAAAATCGACCTTGCTTCCGCCAACGAGGAATTGGTTTTCCAGAACGCAGAGCTGGCCTTTCTCAACCTTAGCTTCATCTACGACCAAAACCTACCCGGCTGGTTTGGTGTGACCGGCATTGGTTTGGGCAATGAAAATTCCAGCCGCTTGTCAGAAGAAGCACAGGCAGATCTGAAGTACTTACAGGGGACGATTGTGCAAAACGACGTCACGGATATTGGTGTCGCAATAAACAAAGACAACAACTACGGCCGAATTCGCACAATCAATACGTTCATTCGGGGCCTCGAACGGTCGCCGATTCCAACCCAGCCACGTAACCAGCTCAAAGGCGAAGCCCTTTTCTTCCGCGCGTTCCGCTACTTCGACCTAGTACGGATCTACGGTGGGGTGCCGCTGGTGCTCACGCCGCTACAGGCCGTGGGTGAAGAGGCTCGCAACGAGGCGTACGTGCCGCGCAATTCCACCACCGAGTGCTTCAACCAAATTGTTGCTGACCTGGATTCGGCTATTGCGTACCTGCCCGGCCGGTGGAGCGGCAACAACAACTGGGGCCGCATCACAAGCGGAGCCGCCGCCGCCTTCAAGGCGCGGGCACTGCTCTACGCTGCCAGCCCCCAGTTCAACCGTTCCGATGATGCCACCAAGTGGCAGCGGGCCTTCGCGGCCAGCCAGCAAGCTCGCACCATTCTAACTGCCAACAATTTCCGACTCCACGCGTCCTTTGAAAGATTGTGGTTTGACGAGGTAGGCAACCCAGAGGCAGTACTGGTAACGGGTTACAATAATGGTCCGGGCACGGGAACTAGCAAGAACAACACGTATGACAACGGCACCCGGCCAGCCTACACTGGCACCGGCGGCGGCTCGAACCGCCCCACCTGGGACCTTGTGAAAGCCTTCCCCATGCTCGATGGCAAGAAGCCGGGCGAATCGACCAAGTACCCCTACAACTTGCAGTTGTTTTATAAAAACCGCGACCCCCGGTTCGGTAGAACCATTGCCTATAACGGGGCAAACTGGCCGCTGAATGGCAATGCCAACTACAAGATCTGGACCTATCTCCGGGGCACTACCAGCGTAGAGCCATCTGGCGCTACCAACACCGGTTTCTACCTGCGCAAAGCCATTGATCCAGCCTTGGGCATCAACGATGCGCGGTACTCCGGCAACGACTGGATCGAGATTCGCTATGCCGAAGTACTGCTGAACTTGGCCGAAAGCGCCTGTGGCGTAGGCAACATTGCCGAGGCCTACACGCAGCTCAAAGCCATTCGGGCACGGGCAGGCATTGAAGCAGGTAGCGACGGTAATTATGGCCTGCAAGCCGGCATGAGCCGGGCGCAAATGTTTGATGCCATCCTATACGAGCGGCAGATTGAACTGGCCTTCGAAGGCAAGCGGTTCTGGGATTTGCGGCGCTGGCTCAAGATGGAAACTCTCAACGGCAAGCGCCGCGAAGGCCTGATCATCACCTTGAAGACCACCGGTGTACCTGCTGATTTCGCCACCAACCGCGACAATCTGGACCTCGACTTTGTGTACACCAACTATTTCACTTTAACGACTGCCAATGGCACTCCTACTGTTAGAGTACTAGATTCGCCAGCGAGCTTCCCCAAGGGTATCGACTGGCAATCCAAATATTACTTCTTCGCGCTGCCTCAGCAATCCATCGACAACAACCCGCAATTGATCCAGAACAATACCTGGGGCGGGGCCTTCGACCCGCTGCAGTAAGTGTAAGTAGAGTACCACCCGAACAGAAACTGCCTCCCGTTTCATTGCATGCAACAGCGCGCGATGAAAACGGGAGGCAGTCTTTTGGTAGAAGTAGTCCACCATACTATCCGAACACACCAGCAGGCTTACAGAATCACCTGCAGCTGCATCGTGACTTCAGGCCGGTAGTTGACATCGTTGACGTCGTTGAAATCGGGGCGGGCGCGGTAGTTGAGCGTTACTTTGGCTTGATGGCCGTCGAGCAACACGTTCACCCCACCGTCCATAATGTGTACTTCCTGTATGCCTCCCGCCTCGCGGCGTAGTCCCTCGTAGCGGCCGTGGATATACGACACGTAGGGTTGCAAGCGCACCTTGGGTCCCAGCAGCCGGCGAGGCAGCAGAAACCCGCTCTGGATGGTTTGGGCCGTGCCGGTGCCCACTATGGGCACCGCATTGCCACGCAGCGCCGACGAGCCAGCGCCAGGATTCAGGGTACCGCCGTAGCGCACGTAATTGGGTCCCATGTTGTACTTATAGGCAGCAGCATACACCGAAAAAGCGGTCTGGTTGCGCGAGGCCGTGTCCAGGGGCGTGTCGAAAAAGAGGTCTGCTGACAACACGCTCAAGTCGTGCTTGGCGTACGGAATGGCCCAGGCGTCGGCCGTGGTGGTGGGCAGCGGCGTAGGTGCCTGTTGGGCGCGAGAGTACATGCCTTCGGCGTAGTACATGAATCCCGCGCCAAGGTTGAACACTCGCCGGGCCCCGAGGTAGTTGCCCACTGCAAACGGCACTAGGTTCAGCTCTTTGTCCAGAAATTCCCAGTCGAAGTAGCCTTGTAGCACCTTGCCCCGGCTGCGCGGGTTGAATTGGGCCACATCGGTAGCCAACGTCGCCGGTGAGCTGGTCACGTTGTTGCGAAACGCGTCGTTCACCGATAGCCGGTAGTCGAAGCTGCCCACTCGCCCACGGGCATAAACGCCCAAGCCCCGGCCGGTCTGGTCGATGGCGTCGATGACCGGCGACTGGGTGCCAGGCACATCCAAGGCTATCAGCGAGAAGGCCGCAAAGCTGGTTTGGCGCGAGATGCCGTTGTAGTAGTGCAAGCCACCGCCCGCACTCAGGTACTTGTTTACCTTGTATTCCACCAAGGCATCATGTAGGTGAAACTGGGGCTTCTTGCCGGGGCCGGTTGGTTCGCCGGGCGCGCCCCCCGAAATGGTGCTTTGCCCGTTGATGCCCAACTGCGTAATCACCAAGAAGCGCGGATTAAGCTGCGAAACCAGCAGCACCCGGGAGCGGCGCAAGCCAAAGTCCACCTGGTCGGGCGTGGCTTCCTCGGTGGCTGATACAGTACCGGTGTTGTTCTCACTGTAGCGCACCCACAGCTGGTGAGCCGTCATGATGCGCACGTACTTCGACCCATCGGGCGAGATGTTGATTTTCATGCCGCCCGCATACGGCGCCGATTTGGCGGGCGCGGGGGTAGTCTGCGGCAAGCTTGTTGGGGCGGGGTCGGGCGCTTTGCCCGTGGTGGGCGGCACTACTACCTGCGCATGTGCCCCGGCCACTGCCAGCAGGGCCCCGCTGGTGAGTAGCAAGCGTAATGACTTGATCATCAGAATAAAACCGGGAAAGTGGGAGTTAAAGAAAAGGTACGGCTCCGCCTAACTAGCCAGGCGTGCCGGCAAGCGGAAGGTGGTGCGGCCAAGGCGGCCCCCGAAACAAGTAGGTTGTGTTTGCTGACGGCCAGCGGCTTGGCTACCGTCAGCTTGTCAACTACACTGGCACTTCTACGCGCGGCAGCAGCGCAGCAGGCTCAGGCGTTTGCTCCTCGGGCACGGAGCGCCCCTGCAAGGCCAACTGGTGACGAGCTTCGTCGAATTCGCCTTCACTCTTGGCCACTACCAGCGTCGCAACCCCGTTGCCGATGACGTTGGTAATAGCCCGTGCCTCACTCATAAACCGGTCTACGCCGAGCAGTAGCGCTACGCTTTCGACGGGTATCACCTTGGTAGCTGCTAGCGTGGAAGCCAGCACGATGAAGCCTGAGCCCGTCACGCCGGCAGCTCCTTTGCTGGTTACTATCAGAATAGCAATGAGGGTGAGCTGCTGGGTGAGTGAAAGCGGGATATTGAAGGCCTGCGCCAAGAATATCACGGCAATCGACAGGTAGATGGAGGTGCCATCCAAGTTGAACGAGTACCCGGTTGGGATAACCAGCCCGGCCACGGAACGCGAGCAGCCGTAACGTTCCATCTTATCAATCATGCGTGGCAGCGCCGACTCCGACGACGACGTACCAAGCACGAGCAGAATCTCTTCTTTGATGAAGCGCAGGTACGGCCCCAACCGCAGCTTGTAATAGCGCAGTATCAGGTTGAGGACCACGAAAATGAACAGGAACATGGTGGCGTACACCACCAGCATCAGCTTGCCCAGCGGCAGCAGCGTGGCAATGCCGTATTTGCCAATGGTGAAGGCCATGCCTCCGAACGCCCCGATAGGCGCCAGCTTCATCACCATGGCCAGCACCCCAAACATGGCATGCGACAACCGGTCGAAGGTTTTAACCAACGGCTGCGCGTACTCGCCCATGCGGTTGAGGGCCAGACCAAACAGCACCGAGAATAGCAACACTTGCAGAATGTCGCCCTTGGCAAAGGCGCCCACCACGTTGTCGGGCACGATGTGGGTGAAGAATTCCACCCAGTTCATTTCGCCAGCCTGCGAGGTGAACTTAGCAGCCTCTTCGGCTTTTTTGCTGTCTTGCATCACCGCTTGCGCCGTTTCCTGCACTCCCGCACCGGGCTGGGTGAGGTTGGCCACCACAATGCCGATGCCCAAGGCCAGCGTAGTTACGATTTCAAAGTACAGCAACGCCTTCCCCCCAACGCGGCCCACCTTTTTCATGCTGCCCATTCCCGCTATGCCGAGCACCACCGTCAGGAAAATAATGGGCGTAATCAGCATCTTGATCAGACTGATAAACGTGTCGGCCACTGGCTTGAGGGCGGCACCAAACGCGGGGAACAGAGCGCCCACCGCAACGCCTAGGGCAATGGCCGTAAGAACCTGTACAGTGAGGTTGGAAAACAGTCGTTTCATGGTCGGGAGGGGGTAAAGCGGTGGGTGGATTGACGAGCCACACCATTCAAATCAAGCGAAAAATGCCTGATCCTATACGCGGAGTGGGTAGCCTAGGAGGCAAAGCAGAAAAAAGGAAACGCTACGTAAGCACGAAAAAACGGTGGTTAGACGGCCACGGCTGCCAAGTAGAGCAACGCGTCAGCAGAAGAGAAGAAAACTTACCCGCTATTGCATGGCTAGCCCGCTTGCTCTTCGTCGAGGCAGGAAGCAGTGCGTGTTTCGGGCAGGGCCAGAAAGAGCAGCAAGGAAACAGCAATACAGCCGGCGATATACCAGTAGAAGTACGATTCGTGTCCGGCGCCTTTACACCATAGGGCAATGTATTCGGCCGTGCCCCCGAACACCGCCACCGTCAGCGCGTGGGGCAATCCAATGCCTAGCGCCCGAATTTCCACCGGAAATAGTTCCGCTTTCACTACGGCATTGATGGCACTGTAGCCACTAACAATGGTGAGAGCCACAGCCAGCAAGGCCAGCGCCACCCACGGGTTGGTGGTAGTACTCAGGGCCGTGAGGAGCGGTACGGTACCGAGCGCACCCAGCACGCCGAACCCGAGCAATAAAGGCCGGCGGCCAATGCGGTCCGACAAACTGCCGAACAAGGGTTGTAACGCAGCAAAGAAAATCAGGGACAGAAAGCAGGTGTTGGTGGCCGCCGCTTTCGGCATGTGCGCCGTGTTCACCAAGAACTTCAGCATGTATGTAGTGAAGGTGTAGAAAGCCAGCGTGCCGCCCATCGTCAGCCCTACCACCAGCAAGATGGCCCGCGGGTGCCGGCGTAGCTGCCGCAGACTACCCCGCTGCTCTTCGGGCAAACGCTGCTGCGTGACAAATACCTCGGTTTCGGTCAGGTTCTGGCGCAGGTACAAGGCCACTAGGGAGAAAACAGCACCCAGCACAAACGGAATGCGCCAGCCCCAGCTGAGTAGTTGTGCCTCAGTCAGGAGCACATTCTGCAGCACCAACTGAATACCCAACGCTAATAGCTGGGCGCTAATCAGGGTGAAGTACAGGGCGCTGGAATAGAAGCCCCGGCGGTGCGGAGCCGCCATTTCGCTGAAGTACGTGGCCGACACACCGTACTCCCCTCCCACGCTCAGGCCCTGAAGCAACCGAGCCGTAAGCAGCATCACGGGGGCCACGATGCCCACGGTCTGGTAGGTGGGCGTGAGGGCAATCAGCAGGGAGCCCAACGACATCAGCAGCACCGACAAGGTCATGGACTGCTTGCGCCCCACTTTGTCGGCAATGCGCCCGAACATCCAGCCGCCGATGGGCCGCATTAGAAAGCCGAGGGCGAAGATGCCCGCCGTTTGGAGCAGTTGCGCGGTGGTATCGTCGGAGGGAAAAAACGAAGCCGAGAAGTACAGGGAAAACGAAGAGAAAACGTACCAGTCGTACCACTCCACCAGGTTGCCTACCGAGCCGCTAAATATGGCTTTAAGGCGTCGGCGCGAAACTTTCTCCACTGTGCCATCGGCCCCCAAGTTCGGAGACAGAGCAGAAGCCGGATGAGCAGTAAGTGAGGTCACGAAGCCGACAAGTCAAGTGAAAAACAGGAACCGCAGTATCAAGTAAGTGCTTACTCACTAGACGATACTTAGCAAATGAACAACTTGATTTTGAAGGAATTTGGTAGAAAAGTTAAGTTCACCATGAAATTTCACTGTTCCATCTTTCAAATTTCCTCTTTCAGTCAGCTTGTTTCACTGCCACAGTTATGCAAATACCACCCGAATGCGGTGCCAGCCCTCAGCATAAGTGTAGTCGATACGATGGCCGTACAGCTCACTGATTCGCCTGACGATGGCCAAGCCAATGCCAATGGAATCCAAGGCCGCATTGCCCTTTTTGAAACGGCCGAACAGCTCTTCCACCGGCACAGTAGGTGCGTAGCCGGTGTTTTGCAGGTGCAGTTCGGTAGCAGTCAGCTCAACCAGGATTTCACCGCCGGGTAGGTTGTGCCGAATGGCATTGCTGAACAGATTGTTGAGCAGCAATTGGGCCAGCGACTCATCCAGCGCCACCACCACACCCGGCGTGATATGCAATGTGGTGCGCAGGTTTTTCATCTCAGCCAAGTCGGCAAAAGCAGCTTCCGTGGCAGGTACCAGCAAACTCAGATCCGTGCGGGCCGCCGGGTGCGACTCGAAATTCTCTAGCTTGGCCAGCAGGGTGAGCGAATGGTTGATTTTGGCTAAGCGCTCCAATTCGTCGTGCATGGCCGTGAGCATCAGCAACTGCTTTTCCGTCAAGTCGGAATCCATGAGCAGCTCGATTTTGGCCTTCATGCTGGCAATTGGTGTTTGTAGCTCATGAGAGGCGTTTTCCGAGAATTCCTTAAGGCCTTGGTAGTCGCTCTGGGCCCGGCTGGTCATCTTCAGCAGAAACTCGTTGAGGGCATTGAACTCGGTGGTACGGCTGGGCTGCAGCGCCATCGTGGTTTTCTGGTTGAGTTGGAAACGCTGGATTCCTTGCAGAATAGCATTAAACGGCTTGAGTATGCGCCAAGAAATCACCTCGCTCAGAATCACTACCAACGCCAACAAAAACACGAACGTCCAGGCGAATACCAGCACAATACCGGTTAAGTACTCGTCGCTGGGTTCCACCACCACGGCCTTGCTAGTCACGTGGTAGTGCTTGCCGGCCACCACGGGGTAGGTGGTCAGGCGCACCGTACGCACCATAGACTGCAACGTAGCGTCCCATTCGTCGCGCACTTCCACCAGCGACGGATGCCGTAGCGTGTCGGTGGGAGCACCTACCCGGATGCGTACATGCGTGCGAGCCGGGTGGCGAGAATAGTCGCGGCCGCTACGCAGTTGGGCTGTCACTACGGAATTGAGGTGGCGCAGCTTGCCAATAGTGGTTTGCGTGACACTGCGCGACAAGGCCGCGTACACAATAGCAAAGCCGATAGACAGCACAAACAAGCTGATAACCGCGTAGGCCAGGGTGTAGCGGTGGTTGAGCTTCACTAGGTGGCCGCGTTAAGCTTGTAGCCCAGCCCATACACCGTACTGATGTAGTCTTTGCCGCCCGCATCGGTGATTTTCTTGCGCAGGTTTTTCACGTGCTGGTACACAAAGTCCACGCTGTCGAGGTTGTCGGTGTAGTCGCCCCAGAGGTGCGCAGCAATAGCCTGGCGGGTGAGCATGCGGCCTTTGTTGTTGATGAAGTACAGCAGCAAATTAATTTCCTTGCGCGTGAGGTTGAGCAGCTTGCCTTTCACGCGGCATTCCATCGAGTCCAAATCGGCCGTGAGGTCCTCGAAAGTCAGGACGTTGTTTTTGTGGGGGCTGCGGCGGCGCATGATGGCCTTGATACGAGCGTGCAACTCAGGCAGCGGGAAAGGCTTGATGATGTAGTCGTCGGCTCCTTCGCTCAACCCCGTCAGCTTGAAATCCAGCGCGTTTTGCGCTGAAATAATGATGACGCTGCTTTCTACCCCATCCTTGCGCAACAGCTTGAGTAGGTTGATGCCGTTGCCATCGGGCAGCATGATGTCGAGCAGCACGCAGTCGTAGGTGAACAGAATCAGCTTTTCCCGAGCTTCATCAAAGGTCGTGGCTACCTCACACAGGTAGTGCTCCTGGGTAAGATAGGTAACGATGCTTTGAGCCAGTTCGGCGTGGTCTTCGACCAGCAGGATTTTCATGAAGCAATGCGCACGTAAGAGCACTAAAAGTAGTGAAATCACGCACACTCCATCTTAAGGCGTACCCGGTGCTGCAGCCAACAGCATGCTGCCAAGCCGCAGCTTACCCAAATGAGCAGCTGTGTGAGCCGCCTACCTGTTTACGTGACCTTTCCAACTCCTGCATGCAGTAGCGCAACTGCTCTCGTTAATCCAAAGCATTAGAAACTACTAAACGGCTTCCGCCCTGATGTTCTGTAGCAGGATGGAAGCCGTTTAGTAGCCTCACAGTACTAGTCCGCAGACTCAAATAGGTTGCTCTACACTTACCGAGATTATGTTCTTGAGCTCCTCTATGTCGACTAACAGGTCAGACTGGTTAAGCAGGCTACTATCCGTACTCTCACACGGCACGCAGAAGTACGGCAGTGAGAAACAGGATGCCAACCTGAAGTAGCACAGGTCACCGTTGTCACGGTTCAATAGCTCTATCACCTTTGCTTCCGGAGGCAAGAACATCAGATTGGTCATGCTGGCTCCGTGCGTACCCATGAAGATGGTAGTCTCACGCATGAGCTGTATCTGCTCCAGAAAAGTCAGCTTCTCGAAGAACACAGTCTCAAACCCGTGCATAGACAACAGCTGCTCTAGCTCGTCTTCATTGGCCAAACGCCTCACCGATTGAGTGGCCCGAGAAGCGTAAATCCTTCTAGTTGGGGTAACATCTTCCGCGCAAAGGGAGGCAATAAGCTCTCTTTGCACTTGCCTTATCAAGTCTGGTTTCTGGAAAAGTGATTCGGCAGTAAGCTCTGCTAATACCACCTGCTTCGCCTTCAGAATTTGTCTGGTAGTTAACGGGTATAGCTTATCAAACCCGAACACAGAAGTACTCTTGTTTATATAATCCGGCAGCTGTTTAGGGGGAAGAGGCTGCGGTACCAGAAGCAAATAGCCAGGATATTGATTGCGTAGTATTAATAATCTAGGGAGCGTATCTACTAGCCAATGGTAATAATTTTCTGCAGACCACTGATTATGCGCAACTGCAATTCCAGGCTCCGATTCGGGCAATTCCACTCGCTCACCAAACCACTGCCTTAGCAAGAAAGTATCTTGGAATCTACTTTTAAACTCAGGGCGAACTAAGCTTGGAACAAATATTTGCAAGTCTTTGAAAACTGCACCATCCCAAGACACATATACGTTTTGAACAGAATATATTTTGTGATGCTCGAATTCGATTTCCTTCTTGAAGGCGGTAGCAAACGCCGACGGTAACATGTCATAGTTAGCGGGCAAGGCGGGCAAGTGCGTTGGAGCAGGCGGAACTATATCCACTATCCGATATTTTTTCCATGCTGGCATCAACATAGAAACCTTTCTGGTGCTAGAGTCAAAAAAGCCTTTTACCAGACTATAGACAGGATACTTTTTCATTTAAACTCAATTGGTGCAACAAACGGCTATGCGCAGCGCCTTTTTAGTGCACTACTGCTGTTCCTTGTATTTTGTATTTTAAATCTAGCACTGATTTGTAATACTCTTTAATGCGGCTGAAATTTCGAACGAAATCATAGAGCGTTAACAACTGGTGCCACCCGTATTTTATATACAGTTTATCCCCGTTGAACAACGCTTTTATATATTTTATTGATAGTACGTGCTTTAAAAACCCTAGGCTCATATAAATGAAATCCTTTATCAGATTTATTGTCAGCGTGTCCTTGGATTTAACTCGTCCCCACAAAGCGTTTCGATATGCCCCCAAACGCCCAGCCGACCAAACAGAAGCGTAGAACAGCTTGTCCCGGTAAGCGGGTGTCAATCGACCAGCAGTCATATGGTGTTGCAGATACAGGTGCGAGGAGTACCAAACCTCATAGCCTAGCAGCTGCGCCACGTAGCACAGCTCGTCATCCTCACCCGCTGTTAAGTTCTTGGTACCCTGTCGGCCACTGAAAAGGCTGGCAAAGCCAACTTCTTCTAGTTTATGCCATAGGTCTGTTCTTACAAACATACCTGCACCCCAAAGCACATTGCGCCCTGCGTTACCTTCCCTAAGTGGCTGAAAAGCCCCGCCCACGTAGTCGATCTGCTCCCCTACGGCATAGCAATGCTGGAACGCGTTGAACCAGCTTGGTGGATTACCTTCAAACGTTGCACTGTTTCTCCCGCCTAGCATCCCAATGGCAGGGTTTGCCTGCATCTGGTCGAATCCTATCTGAAGATAATCGGGGTTAAGACGGTTGTCGTCGTCTACGATGCACGCATACAAGTACTGCGCCTTGCTGAAGGCCACCTCGACGGCAAAATTCTTACCGGGCCGAGGCTCCGAAAAAACTCGCAACGATGCGGGTGCTCCCACTTGTTCCCAGCTGCGTTTCGCTACCTCACTCGTGCCATCAGTGCTGGCATTGTCCACTACTATAACTTCCCACGCAATGGGCGTAGAGGTTACCTGATGAGCCAAACAAGCCAACGTTTCAGCAATACGGGCTGCTCCGTTGTACGTGCACACCAAGAAAGAAACGCCAACAGGTTGAGCAATCATACTTATAGTACTTAATAAGGCAACTACTTAATAGTATATCAGCCAACCCAAAATCGGAGGTTACTGACCAGAGCTATCAGCTTACAAAGGTAAGGCAGCTTTCAATTTCTGTTCAAGCTGGTCTTATAAGCCTTCTTCGTGCCTATTAACTCCAGGCAGGACGTTAGGCTATCTATACTTTCAGGTTTTCAACTAGGATGTGCCCACAACCCAACAGCAAGTCAGTGAATATCCTTGCTAGACTTGCTGAGAAGCTTTAATGATGTTCAGGAAGTTCTCTTCGGGAGTAGCATCTGTAATGGCTATTGCGTGCTTGAACGCATGCTCGCCCATCTCCTTGAGTCTAGCCCGGCTATTCCACAGTTTCTCCAACCCCTCGGCCAGATACTTTGCTTTCGCCACTGGTACCAGAAACCCCGTCTCTCCTTCCTTTACATACAAGTCCACAGCACCTACGTCGGTGCCCACAACGGCCCGGCCCGAAAGCATGGCTTCCACCACTACCATTGGTACGCCTTCCGTTACAGAAGACAAAACAAGCGCTTGACTGGCTTCCCAGATTCCGTCAACATCACTCACGTGGCCTTCCAACGTCACCTTGCCTTGCAAGCCGTATGACGCAATAAGATGGTGCAGGTATTGCGTATGAGGCCCAGTACCGTAAATTCTAAGCAGAAAGTCGCGCTCTTTCCAAGCTGCGCCATTCAACGCCTCCAGCATCAGGTCCTGGCCTTTGAAGCTACAGTCCAGGGATCCTACAGAAGCCATCAACAGCCTCTCGGAAGTGGGAAAGGGCTTGATAAAGGCTTTGCGAATATTAACTGGGTTGGCTACCACTTGCGCGCCCCGTATAGGGTGGGCTAACTGACGTTCGGCCCCTCTCCAGTTGCGTTCTGATACAAAAAGCACTCGGGCTGCTTTTTCAAGTACGCGGATAGCATACTCCCGCTGCTGTTCGTCCAGAATGTCGCCGTAATCAAGCGTGTTGTGCGCCAATATGATGTAGGGCTGGCCAGTAGCTAGGATATGGTCTGTCACAGGGCGTAGCCGAATGAAATCCCATATCGAACCATTAGAGATAATGCAAACGTCTGCCTCTACGCTCGGCAACATCTCTATTTTTCGCTTCTTGACACGCAATTTAACGGCTATTCTATCCAAGAGAGCAGTACTCTCACCGTAGTAGAATTTGGTGCTAACTCCCGCCTCCCGCAGCTTCAAAAGCCGAGGCGACAGGGGGTCCCACCCATACGTCAGGGTTTCCACCTTGTGGCCTTCACTTAAAGCTCGTAACGCCGTCTTAGACCAAAGCTCTTCACTACCGCCCCAATTGGCACCGCGCATCAACGAAACGAATGCTATTTTCATTAATCCAGATTTATTACTTGGCCGATCGGGCTGCAAACCATTTGGCAATACTAGTTGGTAAAACGTAGTGCTTTACCATTTGCCGCACTACATCCTTGTTCAACTTCTGACCATTGTGATACGCTAATACTAAGCATTTGCGCGCTGCGGCTTGGTCCCATTGACTGTTGTAGTAATGAACTCCCTCCCAAGCAACGTAGCGCACAAACGCCCGCAATTCAGCAGGTGAAACTTGAATTGCGTAACGCGTAGGACGGAAGTTGGAGAAGGTTGGGATAAAATGGCTGGCGAATTTCAGCAACACCTCATGTTGCTGCATGCTGTACAACACATTGTAATATACCTTCCATACGTCGCCATGAAACTTCTCCCCTTCTGCCACTGACTTCGAAGAATCGTGTAGACGGAAGTAAGAAAAGAGCCCTTCCGATAGCAGCACTTTGCGTTGGCCTGCTACTAGCAAGTACCGATACCATAAATCCAGATCCATTGTATATCGGAACTGCTCATCAATTCCTAGCTGCTTTATAACAGATGCCTTGAAGTAAGTGGATGGCTGGTTTATCTGGTTCAGAGAAATTGTGTCACCGACTGTAGCCCCTATTCCCATACGCATATTGCGCAGGTCTAAATGGTCCAGATCATGCAGGAAGAAGTCACAGTAGCCGCATATGGCGTCGTACTTTTCCAAGTCAAACTCGGCAGCAATACGCTGGAATGTACCCGGCGCAACTATATCATCACTGTTGATCCAATTTATAATATCGCCAGTAGCAACCTCTAATCCTTTTTGAATAGCATGGCTTTGGCCACGGTCCTTTTCACTTACCCAATATGTAATCCAAGACTCGTATTTTCGAATAACTTCGACAGTATTGTCAGAACTACCAGCATCAATTATAATAAGCTCGAAATTCGAATACTCCTGCGCAATGATAGATTTGATAGTTTCCTCAAGGTATTGGCCTTGGTTGTAACTTGGAGTTATAATTGATATTTTCGGAAACTGTTTACGACTAAACACAATATGATTCTGTTTTTGGAACAATAGCCAACCATTCATGCATGATGTTGATAGCGGCTGTTACGAAGGTGAATGCACAATGTGTTTAATTTCAGTCTTGACTTTTTTAGAGCTAGCTAAGCATTAGCTATAGCTGCTTGGTACACAGCCAAGGTTTCAGCCCTACATCTATCCCAACTAAATTCCGCAAAGCGTTTTTTGCCTTTGTTTATCAAGTCGCTTTTCAAGCTCGAATCATACAAAACCGAACGGACAGCGTCTTGAATTGCTAGTGAGTTCTTTGGGTCAAAATACAAAGCAGCATCTCCTCCTACTTCAGGCAACGACCCTCCAGTGCTTGAAACAACCGGACACTCACTGGCAAATGCTTCTAAAAGCGGAAGCCCAAATCCCTCATATAAAGACGGAAATATAAATAATTCAGCATTCTGATATACCCAAGCTAGCTCACTATCATCCTCCAGATAGATGCTTTTAATTTGACTGCCAATATTGAAATCTTTGAAAAAAGATTGTTCTTCTTTGGTAAAGGGATGCCCTGTACAAAGAATATGTAATGACTTATCATCTTTCAGAATAGATGTCAAAGACATTACCATAAAGTAAAAGTTTTTATATAATCCCCTATTACCTACAAAAAGCACATACTTATTTACGCCTTCAGGAATATTAGGACGCTTCGCCACAATTTTGTTGAAATCAGAAGCCAGATGAGTTACATGCACCTTGTCTTCATTAATTCCAAATATATCCACTAAGTCTTCTTTAGTTTTATGCGATATTGCTATTATCATACTAGCTTTATTACACAGAACTAACTTATTGTGAGAAATAGGATCGTTTAGAGAAAAATTCTCTTTATACACCTCATGAATCATATCATAGACAGTCAACACAAATGGTTTATCAGTGTATCTATCGAAATAATCTCCATAATAGGTAGGGTGTAACAAATCAAAATTATCACCCCTGATTTGCTCTTCGGCTTTTACTGGAAGCTCTCTGCTATGTACTTGAGTAGATGCTCCTATCTTCCTTTTCAAGAATCTAGTTCCTCTTGCTAATAGATTATTTTTCTGTACTGGTTGATCTTCAATGAAAAGAGCAGGATCGACACGCATCACATCTATTTCAGAAGAATGCATTTTCATTATCTCATTGAAATAACGACTAATACCACCGAACTTCTGTAAAACAAATATCTGATGATCAAACAGTACTTTCATGGCTTTACTTTAAACGCTGCTCCCAATAAGTTAGTATGTCCCTCAAGCTTGCATCGATCGAATATGAGGGATACCAACCCAATTCATCCTTTATTTTTTTATTACTTCCAATGATAATTGGATTATCTGACGGTCTTATAAGTTCCTTATCAATACTGTACTCTACTTCAATGCCAGCAATCGACATCATCATATGCAATATTTGTTTCAGAGAATATCCGTTGCCACTGCAAATATTATACACCTGCCCCCCTATACCATTCTGCATAAGAAGCATATATGCTTTTACTACATCTCTCACATCAAGAAAATCCCTTACTATATCTAAGTTTCCAACTTTGATATTAGGTATAAGACCGGCTTTGTAAGCAACAATCTGCTTGGCAAAAGACGAAACAACGAAGTTCTCTTTCTGTCCAGGGCCAATGTGATTGAAAGATCTTGTCATGATGATATCCAACCCATACCCCCGATTATATACTTTGCTTAGTAATTCTTGTGATACTCTTGCTACAGCGTATGGGCTGATAGGATTTAGTGTAGCCTCTTCTGTTAACGGAATACTCTCAGGATCAACAATGCCATATTGTTCTGATGACCCTATAGAAAGTATTTTACATTCTGTATTTAATGCTCTGACGCTTTCAATAAGATTTAAAAAAATATTTGTATTATTTTGAAAGCTCTCAATAGGCTTCTGCCAGCTGTATGAAACGCTGCTGTCAGATGCCAAGTGAAAAATGTAATCTGGCCGAGTAAGATAAAGGACTTCCCGTAAATGCTCTTTATCGTTTAAATCTAACTTAACTAATTTGACATGTAAGTTTTTACGTATTTTGGACTCAAAGTTATAAGAACGGGACAGACCAATAACCTCGTACTGGTCTGCAATGTCATTCAATAAATCCAGCAAGTACTCGCTAACAAACCCAGAAAAACCAGTTATCAATATTCTTTTCATCAAAAAAATATTACATCTTGATGGATGAAATCATATTGAAATCACTTTGCAATAACGAAACTGGGTTTGATGATATTTTATTATAATACTTTTGAAATCTTTCACTAAAAATTGATTCAAACAACTTGTTAGGAAAACTCTTTTTAGTGAATAAATGATACGTATCACCAAAGTTATAATAGTGAAGATCATTTATTTTTGCCAAATGCTTTAATGATTTATGCGAGTATAGAGCTACGTGCTGCCCTGTTTCTGGGATAAGATACCACCAGCTGATTAAATCCGTATTTTTAGGATAGACTGTGGTAGTGAAGAAGATATTGTCGCTATAGGAAAGCATCTTCTTTAATTCACTTACAGGATCAACAAGATGTTCGAAAACTTCAAAAGCAGTTAGGAGTTCGAATTTATCTATTGAAGAAATAATATCATCAACATCAAAATTTTTAGCAAATAAATTTTCACAATATAAGTCCTGACGATAATATGAGAAACCATTATCTCTCATCATTCTCACGAACATTCCATAGCCACCGCCATAGTCCAGGTATTCCTTATCTTTTTTATAGAGGACTTTAATAAGTGTGCTAACAACCGGGACGTTGTTGATATTCCTAGATATTAAACCTATATCCAATGAAGTTATCACTGAGGAATAAGCTTCTTCCAACCAATATGGATTTTCTGTCTGGATAAATTCGCAATTACTGCACTTAAAATAATCAACATCATGCTTATTCAGCACTTTACAAGTAAAGATCTTATCCGTTTTGCTACCGCAAATTTTGCAATTATCCATGGAAAACAAGCTCAATGATTGTTTAATTTAAAAGTTTCCAATCACATTCAACGACTACACATCCATAGTCAGTGCCTGCATATTGAAAAAAATCTGTTCCTGTTTCCTCTATCTCAAACGCTAAATTATCATCAAGTTTGGATATAACCTCCACATTAGGAACGTGAAGTGCTACGAAAGGCTTGTAGATATTAGGGACTAGTATCTTACCTGGAATAATAGCTTGAACAGTATACACACCCGCTTTATCGACTATTGTATTAAGCGGTATTTGTGATGTAAAGACGTTTCGCTCTGTTTGATCCTTGATTCGAAAAGCTAGAACTGCATTCTTATATTTTTCAGAGACTTTTATTTCAAACTTGATAGCAATATCATCAGCGAAATGGAAATTAGTTGCTGACTCTCCATTACTCTTTGAAATTACAACACTAACAAAATCTGTTTCTTTTGCTGATGGATTATAATAGCTATTTGAAGCTATAGTGCTGCCGTTCTTAAGATATAAATCAACACTTTGATATATATCCCCTCCAAACGCAACCTCTCCGTTACTTAACACCAAACCTCTATCACACAAGGTGGTAATAGCGCCCATATTGTGGCTAACGAACAGAACTGTGCGTCCATCATTGACACTCACATCTTTCATGCGGCCGAGGCATTTCTTTTGAAAATCAGCATCGCCAACGGCCAAAACCTCGTCCACAATCAGAATTTCAGGTTCCAAGAAAGCTGAAACGGCAAACGCTAAGCGCACATACATGCCACTGCTGTAACGCTTCACAGGTGTATCAATGTAACGTTCGACACCCGAGAAGTCTACTATCTCGTCGAACTTGCTGCGGATTTCGGCTTTAGTCATGCCGAGAATTGCTCCATTGAGGTAGATGTTTTCACGCCCTGTTAGCTCAGGGTGAAAACCAGTACCTACTTCCAGCAAGGAAGCAATGCGCCCTTTTACTTTGATACGGCCAGTAGTCGGAGCTGTAACCTTCGAAAGAATTTTGAGTAGTGTGGATTTACCGGCACCGTTGCGGCCGATGATACCCAATACCTCACCTTGCTTCACTTCGAAGTTCACATCTTTGAGCGACCACACGAAGTCGCTGGTGCCACGGGTGGTCCGGTCATTGGTTTCGCCGATTTTGGCAAACGGATCCTCCTTACCACGCAGTCGCGCCCAAGCTCTGTTAAGGTCGTGGCTTAGAGTACCCGTTCCGATTTCCCCTAATCGGTAGAGCTTGCCTATGTTCTCGACTTTAATGGCAATATCACTCATGAGCAAGCTGCAAGATGTGGTTTAAAACAGACTTTGTATTACCGGTCACTTACAAGCCAACCAATCAGTACTTATACAGTATCCGTGAAGCTTTTCTGCACCCTATTGAAGACGATGATGCCAAGCAGCAGGATTGCCAATGTGCTGATGATGCTGTAGCCGAGGCTGATCCACGTCACTGTGCCTGAGCCGAGGAAGCCATAACGAAATGCCTCTACAATGGGAGTCATGGGGTTGGCCTGCAGCAGCCACCGATACTTTTCGGGTAGGCTAGAAGCTGGGTATATAATGGGCGTAGCGTACATAGCCAGTTGCACCCCAAAGGTGAGTAGGATAGCTAAGTCGCGGTACTTTGTAGTAAGAGCGCTGAACACCATGCCTAATCCCAGAGAAAGCAGCCCCATCAATAATACCAGCACCGGCGTGAGCAGGATGTAAGCGTTGGGGTGGACGGCATCGGTGGTGAACAGATAGTACGCCCACACAGCCAAAAAAAGCCCCAACTGAATGCCAAAGCGCACTAGGTTGGAAATTACAATAGACAAAGGCATTGTAAGGCGCGGGAAATACACCTTACCGAACATGCTAGCATTATCACGGAAAACAGTAGCGGTAGCCGTCAATGTCTGGGCAAAGTAATTCCAGACCGTAACACCCGACAGGTAGAAAAGCAAGGCAGGCAAACCATCAGTAGGCAACTTGGCTACGCTACCGAAAATGATGACATACGTAAGCGTGGTGAGCAGCGGCTGAATGAAAAACCAGATAGGCCCCAGTACCGTCTGCTTGTATGTTGATACAAAGTCGCGCCGTACAAACAGCATTACTAAGTCGCGGTAGCGCCATACGTCACCGAGGCGCAAAGCCAATAAGCTATCCTGTGGTTCGATAACTTCGGTCCATTCCTTGTCATCAGAGGGTTGGACGGCCGACAATGTTTCAGTTTGCTTTAACGCTTCCGTAGTATGCACAATTAACTGGAAAACAAAGGTTTACACTGAAAGCTCAACAGCCGCAAGATTCCCTGCCATTGCTTACCCCCCTACTAGTTGACGTACCCCTGCTGGTGTGGAAATGAAGAGCAAAGGTAGTGGTAAGGACGCAAACATATCGGACGAACGTTTAATCGCCTGATAGTCAAGCCAATACCAAGTAGTTAGCAGTACTACGCAGGGCGCACCGCCTCGAAAGCCCCAGCGTATACGGCAGCTACTCCCTCTTCCAGCCCGATGGTTGCTTTCCAGCCTTTCTCAGCAAGCTTACTCACATCCATGAGCTTGCGCGGAGTGCCATCAGGATAATCCGTGTTGAACCGAATTGTACCCTCGTACCCTACTGTGCGCTGCACCAGTTCCGCCAGTTCACGAATACTCAAATCAGTGCCGGTTCCTACATTCACCAGGCCTGGCTCGTTGTAGTTCTCAAGCAGCCAATAGCAGGCTTCGGCCAGATCATCTACATGTAGGAATTCACGCCGTGGTGTACCAGTCCCCCACACTTCTACTTCGGGAGCTCCCTGCAGTTTCGCTTCATGGAACTTGCGAATCAAAGCTGGTAGAACGTGTGAATTTTTGAGGTCGTAATTGTCGTGAGGCCCATACAGATTGGTGGGCATAGCCGAAATGTAGTTGCAGCCATACTGGCTACGATAGGCATCACACATTTTGATACCAGCAATTTTGGCAATGGCGTATGGTTCATTGGTGCTTTCCAGTTCGCCAGTCAGCAGAGCATTTTCCTGTAGCGGCTGCGGTGCCATCTTAGGGTAGATGCAGGATGAGCCCAGGAATAACAGCTTCTTTACACCATTGAGGTAGCTATTATGAATGACATTATTCTGAATCATCAGATTGTCATACAAAAATTCCGCCCGGTAAATATTGTTGGCGTTGATTCCACCCACTTTGGCAGCAGCCAGCACCACATAATCTGGCTTCTCAGCTGCAAAGAAGTCAGCTACTGCAGCTTGGTTGCGCAGATCTAACTCCGAGGAAACACGAGTCACGAAGTTATTGTAGCCCTCTTTTTCCAGACGGCGGAGAATGGCAGAGCCCACCATTCCACGGTGGCCTGCTACATATATTTTTGCGTTCTTTTCCATGAGTTGCTACCTGTTTTTCTTGTTTGCCTGCTACGCTTAGGGCACAAAGGCGCAGCAGACAAGATACTTCTCAGTTTATTTTCCACCAATTAAGATCTGCTACCGGCTTAGCAGGAGTCTCGACCTTAGAAGCAGGCCGTAAGCTCTGCACTAAAGTTGCCGGCAATAGTCCTTTCACGATTGGGTTTACTGTCGAACCCAGAATCATACGGCGAGTGCGTGAGCTGTAACTTAGCAAGCCTGGCAGCTTGGACCAGGCGATAGGTCGTGCCGCAGCCGCATCACGCTTAGCCGTCCAGTTGATTTCCCAATACGTGTACAAATTGCGCCGCTCGTCATTGGTGAGCTGAAAAAGCGGGCCATACGTGGGGTCCTGCTCGCAGCTCTCAACCATCTTCACTAGGTTGGGATACCACTTGGGAGAGGTAGCCGTACGTTGGTCAGGATGCAGTTGATACGCAGCCAACATATCTGGAATAGCATACCCAGGAGCAAAATGAGCCACCCGGTACCACAAGTCGATATCAGCGCACATGTCTACCTCCACGCGCATGCCACCCGTCCTTTCAAGCACGGTACGGCGCACGAAAGTAGCGTGCTGCGGTGGTACGAACTGAAAAAGGATGGAATGTGGCGTAATTGGCCCCGTAAATGAATTGGCGTATTCGATTTTGTCTTGCAGGTCGATGCCATATTCACCACCCGAGATAAAACCCGCCTCTGGGTGGTTCTGAAATCCTTCAGCCATCCGGCGGAATGCTCCTGGCAAATAGAAGTCATCACTACTTTGGATAGCAATGATTTCATTGGTAACCTGTGCCAGCCCTTTCGTTACTGCATCAACAAATCCTTTATCCCTAGCAGACCACCACGTAATCTTGTCTTCGTATTTTTTAAGAATATCTACCGTCTCATCAGTAGATCCTCCATCTGATACGATTACTTGTACTGGGCTTGGGTAGTCTTGCCGCAGAATGCTGAGCAGTGTGCGCTCAATAAATCTGCCTTGATTCCACGATGGAATAATGATAGAAAGAGAGGGAAACTGTTGCATCCGGCAGAAATAGAAATTACTTAGATGCCGTAAGGGCTGCTACGTCAGCGAGCCACAATTGTAACAACTCCACTTCTTGGCTTGTAACAATCTGCTCTTGTTCCAATGCCTGGTAAGCCCGCAACAAGTTTTCGCTCACGCTCAGGGAAGCATCAAGGTTGCTTTTTACAGCGGCAATAACTCGGTTTGGGTGCAAATAGCAGGGAATCTCTGACTCAAAATCCTTCACGTAGTCATGAGGATTGCGCTCCTGTATTACTGTTGCCTTAGTAAAGCCCAAACGGTACCCATAAAGCCACATGATGGGCTGAGCTACTAAGCCACGCAGAATATCGGTGAAGCGGAAAGTAACGTAGGCCGGTAAGTAGAGCAAGGGGAAAAGTTCCTTGCGGAAGGCTGTGTTCTGAGAGTTGAAGGGGCACAACGTACCTTCTGCGAGCACCACCGGCGCATGGTCATTGAAGAAGCATTCGGTGTTGTCGACTAGGCGGTAAATGGCGTCCACATCTGGGTCACCATCGGCCAGTCCTTGCCACACGCCAATTTCAACTGGCTGAGTCTCCAACTGATCTTCTTGCAGAACATGATCTTTGGAAGTAATCAAGTCAAGCGGCAACCCACGAGGCCAGATATGCTGCTCCGTAAAGGTCTTGTAGATATTAACAAACCCTTTGTCAGGAGTTGAGGTCAGAAACGCTCCGGACATAGCGGGAAACTCCCACCCATCATAAGGAATGTTGTCGTCATCGGTGTCGATAATGATTTGAGCGCCTTGCTGCATGGCATGCAAGTAGCCCATCATTTTACGACCATAATGATTATATGGCAACTTAGCGGACATCTTCATACCCATTGCCTCCTGCCCCTGTACCGAGAGATACACCACGTTATCGGCAGCCCATTGCTCCGGTGATTTCTTATCACCTGCTACTACCAGTTGATAATCTGTGAGAGCGGCAAACTTTTCTACAGCCTTGGTTGGTGCAAAAATAGAGGTAATGACAATTGTTGGCTTTGAAGAAGACATATGCAAAAATGAAGTATACTGGAGTTATTAGTGGCTACAAGCAGTACAATATGCCTGTCGCCACAGATAGTGCCCCAACGCTAATTTGGCGGCGCGAAGGTACGAGCTTTTGCTGACCTATAAGAGGCCTACTGCAATTTCAAGGCCTAGAAGCATCTAACAAGCACAGAAAGCAAATCAGCAGAAATACACCTGCTTGAGCTATTACTCGGTTGTAGCAATGAAATACTACAATCGAGCTCGAGTTAGGGAAATGAATACGCCCCGTTACGATTGTAACGGGGCGTATTCATTTCCCTAACTCGAGCTCGATTACACCTTCCAATACTTGCTTGACCCATAAGGCTTATCCTGCCCTTATTGATCAATGCTTACTTGAGTTTTACGAAGTAGCTTAGATGCTTTCAAAAAAGCTGCGCACTGCTGCAGCTACTGCTGCTACTTCCGTTTCGCTCATGCCTGGCCACATTGGCAAGCTTAGTGAGGTAAGGGCTAGCTCCTCCGCAATTGGATATGCTCCTTCTTGAATACCCATATGCTTGTACGCTTGCTGGCGGTGCGGAGGAATAGGATAATGAATCAGCGTACCTATTTGTTGTTCTTGTAGGTAACGTTGTAGAGCGTCGCGGTGCGCAGTACGCACTACATATAAGTGATACACATGCGTCGCACCTTCGGCTGTAACGGGAAGGATTAAGTCACCTAGGCCTGCAAGTTGCTGGTTGTACAGTTCTGCAACAGCCTGGCGCTGCTGCGTCCACTCCATCAAATAAGGCAGCTTCACGCTCAACACTGCAGCTTGCAGTTCATCAAGACGAGAGTTATGCCCAATAACTTCGTTGTAGTATTTCTTTTGAGAACCATAATTGCGCAGAGTACGCACCTTGTCTGCTAGCTCACTGCTGTTAGTGGTAACGGCCCCAGCATCTCCGAGAGCACCAAGGTTTTTGCCGGGGTAAAAGCTAGTACCGTTTACGCTACCAAAGCTACCAGCAATTCCGCCCTGCCACGTGGCTCCCTGAGCTTGCGCGTTGTCTTCAACCACCCACAAACCATGGCGTTGCGCTATATCCATGATAGGCCCCATTTCGCACGCTTGGCCGTACAAGTGAACTGGCATTATCCCTTTTGTACGGGGCGTAATGGCTGCTTCTATTCGAGCTGGGTCAATATTGTAAGTTGCAGGATTTGGTTCCACTGGAATGGGGGTACCTCCAACAAACGAAATAGCTAGCCATGTAGCAATGTACGTGTTGCTAGGAACTAGCACTTCGTCACCTGGCCCTACACCCAATGCTTCCAAGGCCAAATGCAACGCATCAAGACCATTTGCTACTCCAATACAGTGTTCAACCTGATTGAATTCTGCATAGGAAGCCTCGAAAGCTTTTACTTGGTCACCTAGCACGTACCACTGTTTATCATACACTGCAGCAATTGCGGCTAGAACTTCCTCTCGTATAGGGCTGTGCTGTGGCGTGAAAGAAAGAAAAGGAATGTTCATAAAAGAGAATTAAAACTGAACTGACAAGCCGTATTGCTTTGCTATAAAAAGCTGCTTATGCTTCTACCAGTCCAATGCAACACGAATTCGTTTTGATAAGTTAAACTTTGGCAAGTCCAAAGGTAGCTATAGCAAAGCAACACAGTCAGCTACCTTGAAATAGAAATGCGTCTAGTGGGCTCGACTATTCTAAGTCCTTGTAGGCAGTCGAAGCCTGCTTTGTCTTGCGTGTACGAAGTACATACAGCCGCTCTCCCGATAAACTATCGGTATAGGAAATTGCTACTAAAGGAGAAAGAATTTCTGGTAGCTTACCACGTTTAGACACGCACACGAAACCTATATTATGCTGAGTAACAAATTCGTATTTGATACTATCAAGCGACAGTTTCCGCTTTTTTAGTGCTTGAAACTTAGCAAATCGATAAAGACTGGACTTCCTCACAATTTGCTCGGCTTGTGCTGAATCACGCTTAAACCGTGGATCAGTTGTCAAGCTATCTGGATCAAGCTCAGACAGAGAGACGAAGGCGTAATCGTTCTTAAAATTGGAAATATAATTACCTGTAGTATACGAATCTGGTGACAGCATGTAAGCGTTTTCGTAGTCCTCATCTGCTAATACGTAGCCTCCACGGGCCCCAAGTTGAGGAGCAGCCTGTGCAACTTGTTTCAAAAAGTTTGGTGAATAACGAGTGTTACCCGTACCTGTAGTTGTAAAATTGAAAGTTGCCAAAATAGCTAGCAAGCTCACAGCCACGCCATACACCCAATTTTTCGCACCATGCAGTACGGCGGCCAATACAATAGCTAACACTACTGAGGTCAATGGCACCATAGTATTTGAAAAGAACTGAAAACTATCAAGGAAATGTGTGCCAAAGGCTCGCATGGCCGCCGCCATACAAAGGCTAACTCCAAACCATAAGATAATTTTTCTTGGAATAGTGAACAATAATTCACTTTGACGACGCAATAGAAATATCAATAGTATCAACAAAAAATATACAATAAAGTAAATCACATAATTTATAATAGCACCTACAGCAATATTGAAAAGTGTTTTTATTTCACCTATACTCGGAATAATAGATTGAAGTGCAAACACTCTTCCTGTGCTAGGAAACTGATAAGGCTCCGGCTGTAGCGAATAAAATACAACAATATAAATTATTGATCCTACAACAGGAAGCACTACAAGTAACGCTTGTGCCCACTTTGCATGTTGAGCCAGCACTAAATATAGTGCCAAGAAAGCAATGCCCACCCCAATAACAGGTGTGGTAGAAATAAAGACAAGTGGTAAAACAGCTAAAGCGGCTCCGCTCGCAATATATTGTTTCTTAAGTAAGAACAAAGCGCCTAAAATGATATAGGCGTAAGCAGGAACAAATTTAGGATTAAGACAAAGCAATGAGCTTGACAAAAGAGCTCCATTGTACACAAAAAGGTTGTGTTGCAAAAACCCCCATCGCACCCCGGTTACAAACAGGAATAAAAAAGCTAAAACTGGCACCCATAAAGTTTTAAGCTTGAAGTGAGCCATCAGGGCCATAAATCCAACACATATGATGGATATGAATACCGAAGCCACACTAATAAAATAAACCCAAACTGATGGCAAGTCTGTACTCTTTACAAATAAAGCGTTAAGCCATATTTCTGAATAGTGGTAGGGCTGCTCAGTAAGAAATTGAGGAAATAATGCTTCAAGAGAATTGGTTTCAAGGCCTCGATGATTGAGTGGCAGAGTCAACCGACTGTAGTAAACATAATCCTGAAAAGGAGTTTGTAGATATTGAGAGTCACTATCATACAACAATAGATACTGTACTAGTAGGACAAGAGACGTAATAAGCACTAATAAAAGCAACTTCGTTGCCCCAGATTCAAAAACGCCTATAGTATTAGCTCTATCCGAGGAAATAGTATATGCATTACGACGTAACGACCTTAGTAGCAGACCTATCAGCAGTAACACAGGAAGTTGCATCGTACTACCTCGGGCTGTTATTACAGCATACACACCAATAAGCACGCTAACTCCTATAATTAAAGGAAAAAATAAGGAGTAAAATATTTCATCAAATAGTATATTGCAATATTTAACAATAATAGACCCTACAACAAAGCATACTATAATTGAAATAATTGCCAAAGAAAACAACTGGGCCGTAATAATTATCATTTTGAGATATAAATCAATGCTTTGATTAAAGACTCATCAAATCAAAATTCGCGTTAGTACAGCTTGTTATTCTCTGAACCAATACCGTACTTATTTTTTACCACATATAAAGGCCGGCTACGAGAGGCATCTAATCCCCTCCAGACATATTCTCCAATAACTCCTAGAGCAATCATTTGAAAAGCTGATACAAAAAGCACAACAACCATTAGAGTTGTCCAGCCAGCTGGGCCATGCGGGTCAAAAACCTTTAACCCTATTATATACAAGCCATAAACAAGTGCTACTACACCAAGCAATAACCCAACCACAGATATTGCTCTGATTGGGAAATAAGAAAATGAGAGCAGAGAATCAATAAATAATTTTATTTTTTTCTGAAGTGTCCAACGAGATTTTCCTATTTCTCGTTTACGACGCACGTATGGAATGTTTATATAGGTATAACCAAGCCATACCATAAGGTAAAATACGTTGCTATTGCGTTCGTGCATTTTCACGACTTCATCTGCCACTTGCCGATCAAAAAACACGAAATCAAACCCTCCATCTGGAATATTATTCAAAGCCAAGTGCTTCATCAACCAGTGGAATGTTTCTGCAAATATCTTTGCAAGACCTGTTTCTTCTCTATCCTGCCGGTTACCTATTACTAACTTGAACCCCTGCTGCCAGTAATCAAACATCTGAACCATTAGCTCGGGGGGATCTTGCATATCAGCCGTAATAACTGACATGCAGTCTCCTGTAGCATGGGCAATACCCGCTACGATAGCATTATAAGAACCAACGTTACCAACAAGTTCTATTACCTTGATTCGATCAGGATATTGAGCACGAGCTTCTAGAAGTGCCTGCAGAGTTAGATCGCGCGATCCATCATCCACGAATACATATTCAAACTCAGTTCCAGCTGGAAAATTTGCTTCATTAGCGACTAGGCCTGGAACAGTAACAGGAATATTGCCTTCGTTGAAGTAACAGGGGACTATAACAGAAATCTTAGGCATCAGAATGATTCGGAAACGTTGTACTTTATCTAGCAGGCAGTTTGCTATGGCAAGCCAAGACATGGCTACTTCCACCTAACTTGAAGCCTAATTTTTCGCTTGTGCGAAATACTGCGCGATTAGTCGATTGAGTAGTCATAAGAATTGCCTCATCCCCTCTTTCACGTGCTCTATGCACACTTTCAGAAACTAATTTCAAATGCCATCCGCGATTTAGTGGTCCTACTGCAGTAAGGACTACCCTTGATAGCCCCACACCTAATGCAAGAGAATCATTTCTTAAATCGCTAATTGCTAAAAACGAATCTACAGGTACGTTAGGCTCATCAGGCACTAGAACAGCATCACAATACCCCTTTACCGCAGCACTCGCATAACGCCCTAGAAAGGAATCTGCTTTCTCATGACCAAACCAAGGGTCTGCATGAAATCGGTCATATTGATTGCGAACTGATGCGGATATTTCCGCAATTCGTTCTGACTCGTTTATTTGAGCCAAGCGTACTGGATAACGCTCTTCGTTGAAGCTTTGCAAATTGTCACGATAGTACAATAGGCGAGTTTCTATGAGTTGCCAACCGCTGGCACTTAATGCCTGGAGTAACATTATATCTTCGCACGGCACTTCAGAGAAACAATAATAATCTCCTTCCAAAGCTAAATTATTCTCAAACGAACGCACGCTATTAACTCGCTCTATCAGAGAAGAAGTATGCGAAAAAAGGCCCGTTAGTAGTTTATAAGTAGGGCAACCAAAAAAATTGGAATCCCAAGGGAGTCCAGTATAAAGTAATGTCCCTCCTTCGTGATTGAAAACTGCATTATGAACAGAATCTGCTGCGAAGTCGCTGATTTTTCCTATTCCAAAACTGCTTTCGTAAGCCTCAGTTGCGGCTACAGTGCGTAGGAAGTTATATGGTGAATAGAATTTCAATGCTGATGCCCTCTCCGCAATCAGCAGAGGGTCTATGCTTTCCATATTTCGCGAAATTTATCATACTCACGGATGTAATCACTCTCATCGTATGGGTTAGATGCGAAGACTAATTGCACAGCAGAATGTGAGTACTGCATAGTATGCCAAGCATTGGGAGGCACATATAAACCAACATGAGGGTCCTCTAATCTATATAACTCCACTTGACCATCAGGCATCTCTACATTTACTATAATGCGACCAGAAACCGCAATCAATACCTGCTCTGTTTTATGATGTGCGTGACGGCCCCTAACTATACTTTCAGGTGTGTAGTAAGTCCAAAATACTCTCTGCACTTCAAATGGAATATGTTTAAATTGTTCTATTACAGAAATAAATCCAATTTCAGAAGCCCCTAGCTTCGCAAATTCAATTATGTGTGGAGATTGCATCATCTTTACTTAACTAAGAAGGCTTTTCAATATAATTTTATTCTATACTATTAGCATATATAAAAAGTCATTTCGACTTTGAATCTATAGATATCTGAAAAAAATATTGCATAATTAATACAATAATTACAATTATAAGACCACTTATCACCCACATCGTTTGATCTACTGAAAGCAATAAACACATACAGTATTAACACCCCAGAATAAATTCTCAATGTATATAAAGAGAAACGCAACTTCGTATTTAATTAGTAAATAATACAAAAAACATAGAATGCATCTCTATACCTTTTGTATTATTTACTAATTAAATACGACAACACTGTTTTGTCTTTTATATAGCAAACACTACTATATTTATCAAGCTACTTTACGTGTGCTTGAAAATACTCTAATGTGCGTCGCAATCCTTCTGCACGATCCACCTTTGGTTCCCAACCAAGAATCTCTTTCGCCTTGGTGATATCAGGCTTACGCTTCATTGGGTCATTTTCGGGTAAGGGACGGTAGTCGGGTTTAAACTCGACACCCGTGAGGCGAGCTATTTCCTCGCCGAACTCCTTGATGGTAATCTCTGCTGGGTTGCCGATGTTTACGGGTAAATGGTAGTCGCTGAGTAGCAAGCGGTAGATACCTTCTACTAAATCATCAACGTAGCAGAATGAGCGAGTCTGAGAGCCGTCGCCGAATACGGTCAGGGGTTCACCACGTAGCGCTTGTGAGAGGAAGGCAGGCAACACACGGCCATCATTAAGACGCATCCGGGGGCCGTATGTGTTAAAGATGCGAATGATGCGCGTCTCTAGCCCATGGTGGTTGTGATAAGCCATTGTAATAGCTTCTTGAAAGCGCTTGGCCTCATCGTAGCAGCCGCGTGGCCCTACTGGATTTACGTTGCCAAAATACTCCTCTACCTGCGGGTGAATCTCTGGGTCGCCGTACACTTCCGAAGTACTGGCAATCAATACCCGAGCGCCTTTCACGCGCGCTAAGCCCAGTAGATTGTGCGTACCTAAGGATCCAACTTTCAATGTTTGAATTGGAATCTTGAGGTAGTCTATGGGGGAAGCTGGCGACGCGAAGTGCAGGATGTAGTCCAGTTTTCCTGGCACAAACACAAACTTAGACACATCAGCATGGTGAAACTCGAAGTCCTCACGGCCAAATAAGTGCTCGATGTTGGATAGGTCACCCGTAATCAGGTTATCCATGGCAATTACATGATAACCTTCTGCCAAAAACCGGTCGCATAAATGCGAGCCTAGGAAGCCAGCGCCACCGGTAATAAGTACACGTTTCTTGTCAGACATATTCGTTGGAGTTGGGAGTAGCAGGCTACAGCCGCAAGCCTTTATAGTGAAAGAAAAAGCTTATTATTTCCCGCTTGTAGCTGTTACGGGTTCTTTGTGGTTGGTGCGAATACCGATGCAGTGGTACGCAAACCCAATTGCTTTCATCTCCTGTGGATCGTAGATATTCCGACCATCGAAAATGACCTTTTGCTTAAGCAGTTTGCCAACTACCTCGAAGCTAGGTGAGCGGAACTCGGGCCACTCTGTCACGACCAACAGTGCATCCGCATCCACCAAGGCTTCAAACTGGTCTTTTGCGTACGTGACAGTGTTGCCCAATGAGTGCTTGGCTTCAGGGATGGCCACAGGATCATATACCGATACAGTGCAACCGTGCGCCAGCAGTTTCTCGATAATAACCAACGATGGCGCTTCACGCATGTCGTCGGTTTTCGGTTTAAAAGACAAGCCCCACAATGCAATCTTTCGTCCTTGCAGGTCACCACCAAAGTGCTTGTGTACTTTATCGAACAAGACTTCTTTCTGTGCTTCGTTTACGCTTTCCACGGCCTGTAGCACCTGCATCTGGTAGCCATTTTCAGCAGCCGTCTTAATCAGGGCTTTCACGTCCTTAGGGAAGCATGATCCGCCGTAACCAATACCGGGATAGATGAACTTGGTGCCAATACGTGCATCAGAGCCTATGCCTTTGCGTACCATGTTCACATCGGCGCCCATGATTTCGCACAGGTTAGCAATATCGTTCATGAACGATATTTTGGTAGCCAACATGGAATTGGCCGCATATTTCGTCATCTCAGCCGACGGTATATCCATGAAGATGATGGGGTGACCATTAAGCAAGAAGGGCTTGTAGAGTTTGGACATCACATCTTCTGCTCGCTCCGATGAAACACCAACCACGATACGGTCAGGCTTCAGGAAATCGTCGATGGCCGCGCCTTCTTTCAGGAACTCGGGGTTGGATGCTACGTCAAACTCGATGTTAACACCGCGTTTCTCTAAGGCCTGGGTCAGTTCGTGATGTACCTTGGCGGCCGTACCTACTGGGACCGTGCTTTTGGTTACGATAACGCCGTAGCTGTTCATGTACTCACCAATACCACGTGCTACTGCCAGCACATATTTTAGATCGGCTGAGCCGTCTTCACCGGGAGGAGTGCCTACCGCAATAAAAGCAACATCGCTATCCTTGATGCCTTCTGCTAGGCTAGTGGTGAAATGCAGGCGGCCAGCGGCTACATTGCGAGTCACCATTTCTTCTAGACCAGGCTCATATATTGGCAGGATGCCTTGCTTGAGGTTATCAATCTTCTTCTGGTCGATATCAATACAGGTAACTTCCATGCCTACCTCGGCAAAACAAGTGCCCGTTACCAAACCTACGTAACCGGTGCCGACTACTGCTATTTTCATATGGTGTGTAGATGAGCAAGAAAAAAGATCAAGAAACAGTACTACCTGGCTGTGTTGCAGCAGTTGTCATATACCGCTTCCACCAGTGCTGGAATACAATGAGTGCCCAAATACGGGCATGTACATCGCCAGGGCTGCGGGAAAAGAGCTGAGTCTTTAAAGCTCGAGTAGCTTCTACATCGAATACTCCTTGTGCTTCAATAAAGGCATCAGATAGCAGATCGTCCTCGATAATAGGCCGCAACTCTCCCCTAAACCATTTCAATAAGGGTACTTCGAACCCGTGTTTGGGACGCTTGTACAGCTCTTCGGGCAATAGAGGACGAAAAGCATCCTGTACAATACGCTTCTTCATCTTTGCGTCGATCTTACTTGACACAGGTAATGAAAAAGCAAAGCGCACCACGTTAGGGTCAAGGAAAGGCGGGCGCACCTCCAACGAATTTGCCATACTCATGAGGTCCACTTTCGTGAGCATGTCATAGGGCAATACCAACTGCATATCAGTCAGCAGAACTTCGTTCAGGTCGCCGTCTGCGTGCAGGTTTTCTAGGATGTCCTTACGGCGCTTTTCAGCCAGCTTCTTGCCTACTTTCCGGCGAGAAGCGGCGCTGAGTAGATTGCGCGAATCGGCAGCAGAAGCAAATGTAGCCCAATCCCAATACCGGTCTTTGGGGCCACTGAGCATGCCGCGCGAAAACCGCTGGAATTGTCGTACCCGGTTACCGAAAAACGAGTTGCGTGATTTTGGCAGGATATCCCAAAGCAAATTGAGGCCTGTTACCGCCTCGGCCTTGAAACCGCCTTGCCGCACCTGAAACTCCCCCATGTGCTTGTTGTAGCCAGCAAACATTTCATCGGCGCCATCACCGGATAGAGCAACCGTCGCTTTTTCGCGCGTACGCTTGCTCAGTATGTACACTGCTAGCGCCGAAGAATCGGCGAACGGCTCGTCGATGTAATCAAGCACATCGAAAATGTGGTCGTACAGGTCTTGGTTGGAGAGCGAAAAGACCGTGTGGTTGGTCTTGTATTTGTCGGCAACCAGCTTGGCATATTTGGTTTCGTCGAAGAACGGCTCGTCGCGGTAACCAATGCTGAACGTGTTCAGATGCTCGGTATGACGCGAGGCCAAGGCCACAATAACGCTGGAATCAATACCACCGCTGAGGAATGCGCCTACAGGCACATCGGCTACGAGACGGCGGGCGGTGGCATCATCGAGGAGGCTTACGAGCTTCGTTTGCTGCTGCTCGTAGGTGAGCTTGTTTTTCTCGGCCTTCTTCGCGTCGTACGGGATTTTGTACCAGCGCTTACGCACCACCTTTTTCCCTTTAATGTAGAGATAGTGGCCGGGCAGCAGCTTCTTGACGCCTTTAAATATCGTAGCAGGCCCAGGAATGTAATTGAGCTGCAAGTAGTGACTTAATGCAACGTAGTCGAGCTTACGCGGGATGCCCAACGCCAGCAGCGACTTCATTTCGGAAGCAAACAGAAATTTGTCTTCGTCGCGGTACACGAGGACGGGCTTCTCCCCCATCCGGTCGCGAGCAATGAAGAGCGAGTCTTCCTCTTTGTCGTAGATAGCCAAACCGAAAAAGCCGTTAAGCTTCTTGAGAAAACCACGGCCTTCGGTGATGTACAGCCGTAGAATAACTTCAGTATCAGTTTGGGAGCGAAAGTGATACCCCTTCTTGAGCAGACGCTGTCGCAGCTCTCGAAAGTTGAAAATCTCGCCATTAAAAACAATGGTATACCGTCCCGACTCATCGGTCATGGGTTGGTTACCATCGGCTGACAAGTCGAGGATAGCTAGTCGACGAAAGCCCAGACCGCAACGGTCGTACACAAAGTGTCCCTGCGAATCGGGCCCCCGGCTAACAATGGCATCGGTAGAGGCTGGCAACGCTGCCAGCACGTTGCGGCCTACGTCAGTAAAAGCAAAAAGTCCGGTTATTCCACACATACGGCGGGTAAAAGTACGAAGTCTGAAGACTTATCACGTGAAAAAAGTACTAAAGGCCTACCTCGCAACCAAAGCGGAGCCAGCTTAGTACACAAGTTACATTCTCACCTTTCAGTTACTTTTCATATGAACCTTCAAGATAATTTGGATCTGCAACAACAATTTGAAGCCGCTGTGGCCCGCGTGGATAATCTTCCTGGTGACCAGGCCGCTGCCCATATGAACGAGTTGTATGGCTTGTACAAACAGGCAACCGAAGGCGACCATGATACCGAAAAAGACGTAGTCGGTGATGATACTCCCTCCAACCCAAGCGGTCCGAGTGGTATGTCGCAGGCTCAATGGGACTCTTGGAGCCAGTTCAAAGGGGTAAGCGAGGAAGATGCGCGCCGGCAATATGTGCAGAAAGTAAACGAACTGGCAGGCCCTGTGAGTGAAGCGGCCAATATTATCACTGGAAATGGCCAGCCTGCCACGGGCTCGCAGGTAGCTGCCACGGAGGAAAATAGCACGCTGGCCCAGCAGCCGAACACGGGACCAGGAGTATCTCAGGGTGGCTTACGCGGTGATATTACGGCAGGAGCTCCTTACGGCGGCGAAGATCATTTGAAGGACGAGCAAAACTAGGACTTGGCCACCAATCCTTTATGGCTTGGCCCGGCCGCTGACAGCTCGCATGCTACCTTGTGCGGATGAGCCAATGAGTACCCTCAATTGAGTTATTGACAACGGTCTGTTTCCTGCAAGGGACAGACCGTTGCTGTTTCATACAGTACAGTGTCAACAACCATAACAACAAGGACTGCTGGATTTTGGCTATTTTGGGCGAGCCATGACTTTATTACCTCTTTCTATCAACGCCAGGCGCCTAGTTTGTTGTACTGGTTTACTGGCCGCATTGCTGACTGCCTGCTCGACATCGGCACCCAAAACCATCAGTCAGGCACCTGCTACATCCAACCAGTTTGACGACACCACGCTCCACACCATTGCCATAGCTCAAGACGAGCGTAATACGGCTGTGTTGCTGCCGTACCTCACAAACCCAGAAGCTCGCTATCGGAAGGCCGCTGCATTGGCATTGGCTTCCGTGCAAGACAAAGCTGCTACCGCGGGGTTGCAAGTTTTGTTGCAAGACAATGAAGCCGCCGTTCGACAGGCTGCTGCTTATGCCTTGGGACAAACCGGTGATAGTACCGCAGTACTGCCCCTTTCAACTCGTATTATGGGGCCTACAGCTGTACCGGTTGAGCAACGGTATCTGTATGAAGCCCTAGGCCGCTGCGCAACAAGCGCTACACTACGGCATCTTCTTCGCAGTATTCCTAGCACCGATACTGCAGCAGCTGCTGGCCAAGCATGGGGGCTGCTTAGAGCCGGAAACCGGGGCGTAACGTCAGAAGCGGCTGTTGCGCGAGCAGTGGCCCTGTTGGATCAGAAGCAGCCTCTGGGAGCACGACAAGGGGCTGCCTTCACACTGGCCCGCACACCTCGCCTCGACCTGACACTCTACCAAGATGCGCTGACTACTGCTACCACGGACCCTAACGCCGTAGTGCGAGCATCGGCCACTACGGCATTGGGGAAAGTGAAAAGCCCTTCCATTGCCCCTGTACTTGTAGGTCTTATTCGCCGAGACCCAGACTACCGGGTGCGCGTGAGTGCGTTGCGGGCCCTGAATGCTTCCTTGTATGCTCCCGCAAAAGAAGCGGCTTGGGAAGCCATTACAGACCCAAGCAGCCAAGTAGCCCTTACAGCTGCCGAGTTTTTTTTGAACAATGCTAGTGGGGAAGCAGGCACGCTCTTTCTGGAAAAAGCCAATAAGCTTGCTGCTTGGCGTGTGCGCACCACCTTGCTGGCGGCGGCGTTGAAGCTTGGTGGCGCTGAGCGTAGCGCTATCCAAACAGCTATTCAACAACGCTACGCTACTGCCACAAATCCCTACGAAAAAGGATATTTGTTGAAAGCGTTGGGGGAAGCGCCTTCGGCCTACGAGTTTGTAGAGCAAGCCACCTTCACCAAAGGTCAGCCTCTGGTAGTGGGTTCTTACGGGATGGAAGCCTTGGTAGCCATGCGCCGTCTACCCGACTTTCCAACAGCTCAGGAAGCAGCCTTTGCGCTTACGATCCGCCGTGCCATTGGCTACGGAGACGTTACCATTATGGGCACCGCCGCTGAAGCCTTGCGCGACCCTAAGTTACAGTTAGGGCGCATCCTACCGAATCCAGATTTCATTGTCGAGGCCCAGAACAAGCTAACCTTGCCGCGCGATGTAGAGGCGTGGCAGGCGCTGCAACAAACTCTCGACTACTTACAAAACAAGCCAGCAACCCCTACCCCCGTTGCAAAAGCCGCCAGCCACCCCATCAATTGGGCCACAGTACGTACTATTCCAGTCGGACAGCGTGTATTGCTTACCACCAATAAGGGAAACGTAACCATGGAGCTATACGTGAATGAAGCGCCTGGTTCGGTAGCCAGCTTTGTAGAGTTGGTGCGGCAGGGTTTCTACAACGGCAAAACCTTTCACCGGGTAGTCCCGAACTTTGTGGCCCAAGGAGGCTGCCCCCGCGGGGATGGATCAGGTAGCACAGACTACAATCTACGCTCTGAGCTTGCGGATTTACGCTACGTTGAAGGGGCCGTTGGCTTGGCTTCCGCCGGAAAGGATACGGAAAGCTGCCAGTGGTTTATCACGCACACCGCTACGCCGCATCTGGACGGCCGCTACACCATTTTTGCCCAGGTTGTACAAGGCATGGAAGTGGTGCACAGCCTCGACATAAGTGACAAGATTGTACGCTTGGAGCTAGTCAAATAAAACGCTCTGGTAGGTGCTCACCCAAATAACGTTTTTACACTGTTTGGGTGAGCACCTACCAGAGCGTTTTTTGCTCTTGCGGTGTTGTAGCGGCTATTCTTCGTCGCGGCCGTGGGCCTGCGCAGGGGGCGTAGTGGCTTCCACGGCCGAGAACGTTTCCAAAATCTTATAGGCATGGGATGCGCCTTTTGGCACTACCCACGAGTTGCCTGGCTCCAGCAGCACCATCTGGCCTTCTGAGTGCAACTCGGCGCGGCCTTGCAGCACGTACCCAACTGTTTCGTAGGCGCGGCTAACCGGTTCTTTCTGTTCGCCGGGCTCTTCGTTTTCCCACAAGCGCATGGCTACGTGGATGCCAGACGCTAAATACTTCTCACCTTCTTTGCCGCGTGGTGAATGCGTGGAATCTATTTTCGTGATGGTGGTATCGGCCATGTGACTATAGCGTATGAGGGTGACAGGAAAGCACTACGATGTCTTCGAGTGAAGACCTGCCTTCCTAACGCAGACTTCCTTGTTGCGGTTGCTGCCTTGTATGGTCTGAACTTTCCGGTCTAAGACTAGTTGAGACCTACTGCAAACGCATCCGCTACCGCCGGGCGTGGTTACCGTTCTGCCCACACACCCACTTGCACTTGTAGGTTCGCCTGTTTTTTATGTCCTTTTCTTCTGATACGCCTTTTGTACGAGCCCTTGCACGGGCACATCAGCAAGCCGCCACACCGCTGCCAGGGCCTGCTTTCTGCCAGTTAGCCGAGCAACTATTGGAATTGCTCTTCCCGGAGCGCGCCAGCCGCCCACTGCTCCGCGTTGATGCTGTGGCAGCCACGTTAAGCCAACTCCAAACCGACTGGGCCGCGCTCCTGACGCATGTATCCATGCCTGAGCCAGCGGCGGCAGTAGCGGCTAGCTTTATGGCGCGCCTTCCTTCCTTGCGGGACAAACTCCTGCGCGACGCCGCCGCTATTCTGGCCGCCGACCCTGCAGCGCAGGGCACCGAAGAGGTTATTGCCACGTACCCAGGCTTCTATGCCACCGCCATGCACCGCCTGGCCCATACACTGCACGAGTTACAAGTCCCGCGCGTTCCGCGTCTGATCAGCGAATACGCACATCAACTCACCGGTATCGACATTCATCCGGGGGCTCGTATTGGTCCTTCCTTCTGCATCGACCACGGCACTGGCATTGTCATCGGCGAAACTACCGTTATCGGGGCGCACGTGAAGGTGTTTCAAGGAGTGACCCTGGGTGCTCTCAGCGTCAGCAAAGAATTGCAGGGTATTAAGCGCCATCCTACCATTGAAGACCACGTAGTACTGTATGCTGGAGCAACTATCCTGGGGGGCAACACCGTGGTAGGTAGCCATAGCATTATTGGTGGCAACGTGTGGCTTACGGAAAGTGTGCCTTCTCATTCACGGGTGTATCACCGTGCCCAGATACAAGTTACGCGCACCGAAGACCCAACGGCAGGTCTAACATTTTCTATTTAATGGAAAGAAACTCGAGCAGAAAGCGCAACGATTTCACTCGAAAACTATCTTTCCGTTCGATATCTTGTTTCCTACTGCTTCCCATTCTCTCTCACAACTCTTACTTGTACCTACACACCCCATGAAAGCTAATTCCATTCTGGATACCATCGGCAACACGCCACTTTTGCGCCTTAATAAGCTATTTTCTCAACGTCCGGACGTAGAAGTGTGGGTGAAGCTAGAACGAGCTAACCCAGGCGGTAGCATCAAAGACCGGATTGCGTTGAGTATGATAGAACAAGCCGAGCAAGACGGCATACTCACCCCCGACAGCCTGATTGTAGAGCCAACTTCCGGCAACACCGGCGTAGGCCTAGCCATGGTAGCGGCAGTGAAAGGCTACAAACTTACCGTAGTGATGCCGGAGTCCATGTCGATTGAGCGGCGCCGCTTGATGGCAGCGTATGGCGCAAATTTGGAGCTAACGCCCCGCGAAAAGGGTATGAAGGGCGCTATCGAGAAGGCCCACGAAATTGTGCGAGATACGCCCGGTGCCTGGATGCCGATGCAGTTCGAAAACCCAGCCAACATCAAAGTGCACGCCGAAACCACTGCGCAGGAAATCCTGCGTGATGCTCCTGAAGGCTTCGACTACCACATTACGGGGGTTGGCACGGGCGGCCACATCACGGCAGTAACGGAAGTGCTCAAGCCACTCTTCCCCAACATGAAGACGTTTGCTGTGGAGCCCGAACTCTCGCCCGTCATTAGTGGCGGCGCTCCCGGCCCCCACCCTATCCAGGGTATCGGCGCCGGTTTTATCCCAGCGAACTTGCACCAAGATGTACTCGACGGCACTATTCAGGTTTCGCAGCAGGAGGCTTTTGATATGGCGCGGCGTGCTGCTCGTGAAGAAGGCATCTTTATGGGCGTATCGTCCGGCGCTTCTTTAGCCGCCGTAGCCAAGAAGCTAGATGAAGTGCCACAAGGCGGCCGGGTGCTCACATTCTGCTACGACACAGGCGAACGGTACCTATCGGTAGAAGGACTATTTGTATAACCTTCGCTTGACCACCAACAGAAACGGCCGCTCATGATGAGCGGCCGTTTCTGTTGGTACCTTACCTGCACTGGTACAGAACAGACAACAAAAAAGCCCAACCTATTCGGTTGGGCTTTAAAATGTGGAGAATATCGGAGTCGAACCGATGACCTCTTGCATGCCATGCAAGCGCTCTAGCCAGCTGAGCTAATCCCCCATTTTAAGTTACTCACTCGCCAGTTGCGTTTGAGTGGGACAAAAGTACGGGTAGATATCTATTTGGCAAGGTTATCGACGTTTTTTTTCCTGCTAAATAGCGCAATGTGCATGAAGTCAGTCACAAAAGATAGCGGTAACATAGTACATAGAGAAGCAATGCAGCCCGCTACTCAACAGATATAAACGAAAAACGCCCGTTGTCTTTCGACAACGGGCGCTTACTATACCTTCAGATTTCTAGGTTCAGCTACTTGCTAGAAAGTGTAGGCAGCCACATTGCTATCGAACGTAGTGGTGAAGAAACCACCAACAGCTGAGGCCGTGCGCGAGAAGTTGGTCCCCTGGTGAGTGGCCGTTGCTTTGCTTGCTCCGTTGACTACGATGGAAGCGGTCAGACGCTGAGCATTGCTACGACGACCAGGGCGGTTTGCGGTTCTCAACACCAGCCGAATACCAGTGCTTGGCGTATTCTCCGCTACCGTCAGGTTGGTAACAACGCTGAAGGGCTGTGGAGCGGAGAAGTTGGTGGTAGTGAATGCCGGAGTGGTGGTCGACGTAATAGCCGGATAACTGAGCGTACCGTCTGCATTGACGGTTGGTGTCAGCACGTACACGTCCAGCCGGGGGTTTTGCAGCGTCGTGTCGTTGGCAATTGTGCTGGCCGTCTGAGCGTAAGTTATCGTTACCGTTTGAGCCGTACGTGTTGCACGAGCAGGCGCTGGATCAGTGCTAATTTCAGAGCAGGAAGCCAAGGTAACACCTGCTAGAAGAGCAAAAAATAGATTTTTCATACTACGAGAATGATGACAGATTCAGGAGTGGCTAGCCTTAGTTGAAGGTATAGCGCAGGCCTAATTGGATGCGGTAACGCGAGGATTCCGTTGTCAAGTAGCGGTTCGTCACGTTCAGTGTCTGCACATTGGTAGTAGTAGTACCGTCGGGGAATACCGTCCGCGAGTTCACAATGGGGTTGAAGTTGAATCGTGGCTGGCCAGTAGCTTGGTCGTAATCCACGAACGACAAAGGCGAGCTGCGCTGCTGCGTCTGTCCCACACCCCAATCAGAATTGATGAGGTTACCGATGTTGAACACATCAAGGCTGAACTGCAGCGAATTACGGTTTTTGCCAATGTTCGTGAATACGTCTTGCAAGATGCGTGCGTCAATGAACGCAACCCACGGCAACACAGCCCCATTGCGCTCAGCAATTTCACCACGATTTTTGCTCAGATAATCGTCTTGGTTGATATAGTTGTCAAGGTCTATCCACTGCTGATCAGCCGTGTAGATAGTCTGCTGAGGTGTACCGCTAAACAGCGTTAGGTTGGTAAGATTAATTTCGCTGCGGGTACGCGGAATGTACATCAAGTCGTTGGTACCTACGTTGTCACCATTCATGTCACCATTGTACACATAGGAGAAACGGCCATTCGGACCTAAGTCAAGGAAGCCCGAGATGGTAGTAGCTAAGTGACCCAAGTATTCCTTACGGTATGACAGAGACGCTATTACGCGGTGCTGACGCAAGAATTCAGAGTAGCCTAACTTGTTGGCGTTAGGATCATCGGAGATAGGGCGTGCAGACCACAGCGAGAAAGGAGTTGAACCTCCGATGCTTACATCCTGCGAATTGGTGTAGGTATAAGCCAAGCTAGCGGAAACACTGTTGCTAAACGTTTTCTGCAACTGCGCAGTAGCACTGTATGAGTAGCCTTTGCTGGTATTGCGCATTACAATAGCGCCATCCGAACTCACAATTTTCGGGCTCACCTGGAATGAACGAGTGTTCAGCGCACCTGGTAGGCGGTAGATTGGACGGTTGTCGGCGCCAGCGGCACGGGCCTGCGGATTAGGCAGGTTCACGTTGTCGAAATATACTGCGTTGATATCCTTCGTGAAGATACCGTCCAAGGTGAACACCACGTCGCCAGGTAGGCGCTGGTCTATACCAATATTGGTACGCCATACTTGCGGGAACTTGAAGCCACGCTCAGTTACAGCCAAGTTGTAAGTAGCAGGCAGCCTGGTCTGATTGATTTCGGCATTAGGGTTCAAGTAACCGGGAGTGGCGTTAAACGGCTGAGCCAAGGGGTCCGGAACTGTTACTCCATTAGTAGTAGTGGTACCGTTCACGCTATACACCCCACCTAACAGGCCGTTGTTGCTGGCTTGGTTGGAAATCCAAACGAATGGCACACGGCCAGTGAAAATACCCGTACCACCACGCAGCTGCGTTTTGCCATCGTTGTTCACATCCCAGTTGAAGCCAACACGGGGCGAGAACATCACGGATGTTTTCTGCACCTGGTCCGTCAAAATCTGGTAATTGTTGCGGAAGCTAATGCTGGCGGCATCCTCGTTGCGCTGCAAATCACTGAGGATAATAGGTATATCAACCCGTAAACCAGTGGTCACTTTCAGGTTGGGCATCACGTTCCATTCGTCCTGCGCATAGAATCCGAGCTGAGCAGCTTTGGTTTCAGCTAGTGGGTAGCCCAAGCTTGGGTTGCCATCATTGATGTTCAGCGGATAGCGTACGGTGTAGTTATTGGTAGCCGAGGCCAGAGCACCACCATCGCGAGGTGTAACGGCCAGTGTAGTGGTGTTATAACTATAGCCTGCTGAGTTATAAAAATCCGTCAGGGAGTTGAAGCGGTAACGACCATACAGGTCAGGAGCAAAGCCGTTAGCGAATTTGTAGTACTCGTTGTACGTACCCAGCGTGAAGGTGTGGTTGCCTACCGTTTTGCTGATGTTATCCGACAGCTGATAGATATCCGAGTTGAGCACGTTTATCGGCGTGAAAAGCTCGTAGCCGAATGACGTAAACTCGTTGCCGTTGGCACCAGGACCGTTGGCATTGTACAGAATATCAACAAACGGGAACGGGGACCCACCCAATGACGAGCGGAAGTCACGCTGGGCCGTGAAGCCTGCTTGAAGCTGGTTGGAAATACCGCCCGCAAGGGTAGTGTTCAACTCGGCAATAAACGAGTTCAAGTTGTTGTTGATGCGGTAATATGATGCCAAGAAAGGCAACGTATTCGCGGATAAGCCGCGGCCACCAGTTACCGTTGGCGCTCCCGAGTTAGACGGTGGTGCATCGCGGTAAGACTTCAAGTAGTTATACTTGATGGAGAAGGTGTTGGTAGCGTTGATATTCCAGTCAATCTTAGCCGTAATCTTATCGGAGTTCTGCTTCAGCTGATACCCCTCGTAAGGGCCAGGATTGTATCCATAAGTTGTTTGCAAGAAGTTGGATAACACGTCGAGTTCAGAGGCGTTAGCTGCTGACGTGTTGCTGCCTGGACCAGGTGCAGGCACCCCCTGGCGGTTAGCTACAAACGTACCCGGCGGGTCGTCGCGGCGCTCACCTTCCACACTTACGAAATAGAAAAGCTTGTCTTTGATGATAGGACCGCCAACCCGAGCTCCGAGTTGGTTGAGTGTAAACTCAGGAAACGGCTGATTGATGTCCCGTACCTTGTCACCTACTAAGCTGTTGGAACGGCGGAAGCCATAAACCGAAGCAGATACTTCGTTGGTACCTGAACGCGTAATGGCGTTGATGCCAGCACCCGTGAACGAACCTTGACGAACGTCGAAGGGGGCTATGCTTACTTGAATTTCTTGAATAGCATCCAAAGAAATAGGCTGAGCACCGGCCTGGCCCCCTACCGTACCACTCAAGCCAAAAGAGTTGTTGAAGATGGCACCATCAATGGTAACGTTATTGAAGTTACCATTACGCCCGCCGAAGCTCGTGCCATTGCCCGAAGCTTGTGGGGTTAGGCGCGTAAAGTCCTGAAACGAACGGCTCAAAGAAGGCAAACGCTCAATTTGCTCACGCTGGACGCTGGTAGCTGCTCCCGTCCGACCGGAGTTAATAACCGGGTCGCGGCGGCCAGAAACAGTTACTTCACTCAACTGCTGCGTCGACTCGCTCAGGTTGATGTCTAAGCGCTGATTCTGACCTAGTGTTAAGAAGATACCTTCACGCGTTACATCTTGGTATCCTACAAAAGTGATACGAACCGTATAAGGTCCGCCTACGCGCATGTTCTGAATGTTGAAGCGACCTTCTGAGTTGGTAGGTGCTACGTACTGGGTGTTGGTAGGCGTATGTACTGCAATAACGGTAGCACCTGGCAAGCCAGCTCCGTCTTTATCAGTAATAACGCCGTTCATGGCTGATGTGGTAGCTCCCTGTGCCCAACCCTGCTGTATGGACAGGACCGCCAAGAACAAGTAAAAGACTTGACGGTAAAAGGTGTTTCTCATAAAAATGGGATTTGTGAAAACTGGGTGCAAAAGTACCAGTCAGTGTCACTTATCCCATGTTATTAAAATGTTATTAAAGAAGATATGGGTATTTTCATAAAGCGCCTTCTCTACGAAATGCACTAGATGCTGCTACTGTTGATTACCTGCCTGTATGCTAATTTGATTGATTAGCCTCAAAAAGGAATAGAGCAAGAAAAAGCGGCTGGAGAAATTTTCCAGCCGCTTTTTCTTGCTCTATTCCTATACTAGGAATTGCTAGTTGTGCTGTACAACAGAAATTCCTAGTGGTGTTGCGGACATAGATGCATTGGTGCCTCGGCTATAAATCGTGTAGATTTTGCCAGACGCAAATGTCAAAGGCGTAGCTTGAATTATCACCTGTGAAGCGTTACTAGCAGCAGTTGCTGACCGACGAACCTGGAAAGTATAAGTTCCAGCAGGCACATCTGTGAAGTTCGCAAAGTTCAAGCTTCTAGAAGCGCGGCCTGGAGTAGTGGCCGTAGCGGCTACTGCTGGAACTGTGAAAGTTGTAGAGCGGTACGAACGGCCAATAGGAGCAAAAAGGTATCTGTTGGGTGCAGTTGCGCCAGTAGTGCTAGGGCTAGTAATAGTATATAGCCCTAAGCTATCAGCACCTGCACTGTAACTAGGCGACAAATTCACAAACCTAATTCGAGCACGGTTTGCGGAGGGAGCGGCTAAGTTGTCAGTCAATACCACCGAGCGGGCACCACCTTGGTCTGTAGCACTTGAAGCGCGAGTGGCCGCGTCAGTCAGGAACACAGTGTAGCTAGCATTCGAGTTGAATGCATTCCGGGCAGGAATGAGGCTGCTATTTAAATTGTTAGTGGTAGAGAAAAGTAACAACCGTTGTCCGGAAGTGACAGGAGTATAGGCACCAGTACCCAAGTATGGTACTACAGGCTGAGGAGTAGTGACTGGCACGTTATCAATGCTACGCAGTTGCGCATCTCCAGATCCTGGAGAAACATTAACTAGTGAATAACGTCCAGTTAGAGTTGAAGCAGTTGTGTCTGGCTTTGCCTCTGGCAATTCAGGATCATCACAACCTGCCAACGATACAGCCGCTGAAGCAGCCAACGTCAGCTTGGTGAAAAAAGAAAAAAACGAGTATTTCATGAGTCGGGTTATTAACGAAGCCTGCAGAGGTTAGAACAAGTAACGAACCCCAAATTGAGCTTGCCAGCGCGAAGCTAATTGACTGATTTGGTACGCAGCTGCTGGAGGTGTCGAAGTACCAGTGCCATAGCTGAAAGTAGGACGACCAGTCGATCCACCTTCTAGACCCTGATAGCGCAATAACCCATAGTTACCGTTTGCCACGAAGTAGTCACGGCCCCAATCTTTGCTGAGCAGGTTGCCAAAATTGATGACGTCAACTGAAAGTTGAATGGTATGAGCCTTGTCGCCAATCTTCGTATAAATGTCCTGCAACAGGCGCACGTCAATGCGGTGCTGCCAAGGAGTGCGGGCACCATTTCTGGCTGCGTATTCACCCCGATGCTCTTTCAAGAAGTCATCGTTCTCAATAAACGCATTCAGCTCATTCCACATCTGGTCTGGCGTACGGCGGTCATTTACACCATCGGTTACCAACACGATTTCGTTTTGGCTGCGAGGAATATAGATCAGGTCGTTTGAGTTGCTAGTGAAGCTACCACCGTCACCGTTCAAGTCGCCACCAAAGTAGGTGTAAGAGAAGGGAGCACCAGACTGGCCGTTATAGAAGGCAGAAATCGTAGTTGCGAAATGATCAGCATACTCTTTACGATAAGAAACCGAACCGATTACACGGTGGCGTAAATCGAAGTTGGAGTACGAAAGAGGCAGGTTGTTAGGGTTACCTGGATGCGGGTTGAATTCCCAGATAGAAACTGCCGTTGAGCTAGAACCCGAGTACAAGTCACGTGACTGACCATAAGTATATGCACTCGACAGAAAGAAGTCGCTGCTTACTTGCTTCTTCAACTCGCCCGTGATGCTGTACTGGTACCCTTTACTGGTATTAGTCAGCAAAATCACGTTGTTGAAATCACGACCATTGCGGTAGCGGTTGAAGTTGTTGTTGGTGCTGCCAGTAGGATAAGTCGGGCGACCATCACCTTGCAACACGCCCGTAGGATTTACCAAGTTGATGTCTTGAGGTAGCACATCATTTAAGGTCTTGGAATAAATACCTTCCAACGTTGCTACAATACCAAGCGGCAGACGGTAATCTACGGCTAGGTTTGTACGGAGGAGTTGAGGGTTGCGGAAATCTTTATCTGTTACAGCTATGCTGCCTTTAGCTGCTGTAGTGGAAGACCTGCTGATTTGGTCGCGGACTACCGTGTAGTTTGAACCCAAACCAAGACCAGCTTCTGGACGGCTTGTGCTATTGTTTGTGTCGTAGGTGGCAAAGTCAACACCCGTGTTGCCATACTGGTTGGAAATCCACACGTAGGCTGGGCGGCCAGTGAATAAACCTATACCACCGCGCACCTGGAAGCTCTGATCTTTCCGTACATCCCAGTTGAAACCGATACGGGGCGAAACCTGAATCCGAGCCTTAGGAGTACGGTTAGTTTTCACATCGTAGGCTTCACCCAGCGTAGTGCTACCTACAGCAAATGTCGAGTCTACGCGGGGGTTGTAAGACGGCTTATCAAAGTACACTGGCAAATCAAGACGCAAGCCAGTCGTCAAGCGGAAATTGTCAGTTATGTTGTACTCATCCTGAGCATATACACCAAACTGTGCAGCACCGAATTTAGCGGTGGGTTTTCCGCCTGGCAGTGCGTAGTTCTGACGATAGCGAAAGTTGTTGATATTAACGTCATTCGCTAAGAAAGATGCAATGCTTGGGAAGTCATAACGGCCCTCTGTGCTCTGCACAAACAGGTTGTCGAAACGGAAAATCTCGTTGTTTGTACCAAACGTGAGGACGTGCTTACCGGCGAATACGTTGAAGTTGTCGGTGATTTCAAGAATGTCCTGGTCTAAGCGGTTTGCTACAGAGCTAAATTCCGAACCGGCTGAAATCGTGCCGTTGCCAGATGTGATAGTAATTGAGGGGAATAAGTCGCCAACAAGAGAACGGCTATCACGGATAGTAGAATAACCTACCAGCAAGTTGTTAGCGAAACGGTTGCCGAAACGGCTTTTCAATTCCAATACCGTTGAGTTGGTCTTACTCAAGAATTGGTACGCGTTGTTACCGAAACGGAAGCTGGTTTGACCGCGGGTGATGTTATCATCTGTAGCATCAACAAAATTGTGACGCAAGGTAAGTTGATGATCCTGGCTGATATTCCAGTCTAAACGAGCAAAAGCTTTGTTAGAACGAGTTTCGGCGTTGATCTCGCCATATTCGCCAGCATCATAACCGTACTCCAGCAGTTTGTCGGAAATCTGCTTTAGTTGTGTGGTGTTGACGAAGCCCAATACATCAGAACCTGTTTCGTTAACACCACTTGCATCTACTCCAGCAGCACGAAACAATAGCGGCGCAGTCCGACGGGTGATTTCGCCGTTCACGAAGAGAAACAGCTTGTCTTTAACAATAGGGCCACCCAGCCGGAAACCCGCCTGGTAGTCGTTGAACTTGTCCAGTTTAGTGCGTACTCCTTCGGCATTTGCAGTTGGGCTTTTGCCGGCTGTGCTTTGGTTGCGGCCGAAAGCGAAAGCGGAACCAGAGAATTCATTGGTACCGGAACGCGTTACGGCGTTAATACCACCTCCGCTAAAACGACCCTGGCGTACGTCATAGGGCGCAATTACCACTTGGAATTCCTGGATAGCATCCAGCGAAATTGGGTTGGTACCGGCCTGACCGCCTGGTGTGCCAGAGTTGCCCAAGCCGAACAAGTCGTTATTGGAAGCACCATCAATTTGCACGTTGTTGAAACGGCCGTTACGGCCACCCAATGAATTGCCGTTAGCTTGGGGGGTGAGGCGGGTGAAATCTTGGAAGCTACGCGAGATAGTAGGCAGACGCTCGATCTGCTCCCGACGCACCGTAGTAGCTGCACCCGTACGACCCGCGTTGATAACTGGGTCCTGAGTGGCTGTTACCGTCACGCCAGACAACTGCGTTGTGGCTTCGCTCAAATTCAAATCCAAGCGCTGGTTTTGACCCAGACTTAGGAAAATACCTTCACGAGTGATGTCCTGATACCCGACAAATGTTACTCGTACGGTGTAGGGGCCACCTACACGCATGTTTGGGATGTTGAAGCGACCCTCCGAGTTGGTAGGTGCTACATATTGCGTGTTGGTAGGAGTGTGTACCGCAATGACAGTAGCGCCAGGCAAGCCAGCTCCATCCTTGTCGGTAATTACGCCGTTCATAGCCGACGTGGTAGTGCCTTGCGACCAGCCTTGCTGTATCGAAAACACTGCCAGAAGCAGGAAGAGAAGATGACGATAATAGGTGTTTCTCATGAAAAAGAAGATTGATGAAAACTGGGTACAAAAGTACCTACCCTGCCAGTTTAAACCACAGTACTAATCCCTTATTAATTTTTATTTTTCAACATCTGTTATGCGAAAATTTATATTCTGCAATAAAAATGGGAGTTTAATTTTCGTCCCTTAAAGGCAAGAGTGTAAAGAAAAAGCGAGCAAAGAACCTCTCCGCTCGCCTCTACAGCCTATCAAGCTAAAAACCTAGTTGAACGCACCGCCTACCTCACTGATTTACCCGCATGCGAGTAAAAAGGAACTATCCCGTAGTTCCAGCTACTGCTCACTGCAAACGCCGCTGGAAGCAAGAAGCCTAGAAGTTAGTGTCAGTGATGTTGTTCGGACAGGGTATTCTGGTGCCTTGGCTGGCAGCTGAATACTGGTTACCTATATAATAGGTAATGGACGAACACCTCTTTAGGTAGCACCAGCATCGGCTAGTGGCTGGCCTGGCCATGCCTCAACTCCGACTACTGCGTGCTGAGTGTAATGCCAACCTGAAAAACGAGGTGGTGCTTGATCGGCATACACTAGCAGGGCACAACCCTGAAACCCTACAAGGGGGGCCGCACTGCCTTGATAAAGCGGCTCAGATAATAATCTGTCTCTAGGCTGTTCTCGATAACGCCCAAAGAACTAGAGGAGTGAATGAACTGCACGCCTTCGGGGGTTGCTTCCGTTACCATACCGACATGGGTAATGGAGTTGCTGCCAGGAGAGGCTCCAAAAAATAACAGGTCTCCGACCTTCAAATCCTGAGGTCTCACTGGGTCGCCCCATAGCGCCTGCTCGTTGCTGGAGCGAGGGATGGGCACATCGATGGCCGCAAACGAGGCGCACAGAAGTCCCGAGCAGTCCATACCAAGCCGTGTAGTGCCACCATACTTATAAGGAGTACCCTGATAAGAACGAGCCGTCTCAATAACCGTTACCATCTCGCGGCTGGCATTTAGTGGCGTGCTGCGGCGCTTGGTTACAATTTTGGCCGTGCCAGAGGGTGTGGTGGCTTTGGTTTTCGACCTGGAAACCGGAGCCCGGCCCCGGCGGTTACGTTCAGCGGCTTTTATCCGGGCCATGTCGCGGGCCGAGTAATAGCGGCCATTCCGGTAGTTGACTTTCTTTGAGCCGCTGCAACTTGCTAATCCACTCAGTAGAATCAGCATCAATAATGGCCACCAATTACGTCTGTGCGCCGAATGATGTACCTTCGTCATGTATTCTCGCATTGAGCCAAAGATACGTGAATCAGCCATAAAGCCTTTGAATCATGAATTTCCAATCCCTCACTCCCGAGCTGGTTGTAGCCTTTGAAGCTATTGTAGGGCCAACTCATGTTCTCACCGCGCAACGCGCTGAGGCTGCTGCCACCGCCGACGCATACGCCGACTACGGCCGCGACCACACCGAGGACTTGCATTTCGCCCCAGATGTGGTGCTGCGCCCTGGTAACGCTGAGGAGATAAGCGAAATTATGCGCCTGTGCTATCAGCACCGAATTCCGGTGACGCCCCGCGGGGCCGGTACGGGTTTGAGCGGTGGTGCTTTGCCGGTTCACCATGGCGTCGTGTTGAGTACAGAACGGCTGAACCGCATCCTGGAAATAGACGAGCGCAACCTACAAGCTACCGTGGAGCCGGGCGTGATAAACGAGGTGTTTCAAAACGCGGTGAAGGAAGTGGGTTTGTTCTACCCCCCTGACCCAGCCAGCAAAGGCAGCTGCTCGTTGGGGGGCAATCTGGCCCACAGCAGCGGCGGCCCCAAAGCGGTGAAATATGGCACTACCCGCGACTATGTGCTGAACCTGCAAGTGGTACTACCCACCGGCGACCTGATTTGGACGGCAGCGAATACACTCAAAAACGCTACCGGCTACAACCTTACCCAGCTCCTGGTGGGCTCGGAAGGCACGCTGGGCATCATCACCAAAGTGGTGTTCCGGCTCCTGCCCTATCCCCAGCAGAATATCTTGATGCTGGTGCCTTTCCGGCAAGTGGCGCAAGCAGCCGAGGCAGTGTCCGCGGTGTTTCGGGCCGGCATCATCCCCTCAGGCATGGAGTTCATGGAGCGCGAAGCCATTGCGTGGTCGTCCGACTATTTGAAAATCCCACTTACGCTGCCCGAAGATATTCATGCACACTTGCTGATTGAGTTGGATGGCCAGGACCTCGACCAACTCTACAAAGAAGCCGAGCAGGTATATGGTGTGCTGGAGCACTACGATGTAGACGAAATCCTGCTGGCTGACACGGCCGCGCAGAAAGACGACCTGTGGCGGATTCGTCGCAACATTGGCAATTCAGTGCGCTACAACTCGGTCTATAAAGAGGAAGACACCGTGGTGCCGCGCGCTGAACTGCCCACGTTGCTGAAAGGCGTCAAGGAAATCGGGGCCCGGTATGGCTTCAAAAGCGTGTGCTACGGCCATGCCGGCGACGGCAACTTACACGTCAACATCATCCGCGGCGACTTGAACGACGAACAGTGGAACGTGGGCTTGCGGCAGCCTATTTCGGAAATCTTCGAGCTGTGCGTAAAGCTCGGGGGCACTATCTCGGGGGAGCACGGCATTGGCTTGGTGCAGAAAGGCTACATCGGCATTGCGCTGCCAGAAGCAAATTTGGAACTGATGCGCGGCATTAAGCGAGTGTTTGATCCGGCAGGTATTCTTAACCCAGGAAAGATCTTCTAAGCAGGCACGCTACGCCCTCTACTTCATACCCCACCAGAAACGGATTCTGGTGGGGTGTTTTTTTTGCGGCGGCAACAACGTCTTTCCCTACCCAACACTGGCTTGCTCAGCGGACATTAGCTTTTCAGTGAATCTGGTTTCTATATACTACCGTCATGGCTATGCATATTTTGATGCCTGTGCTGGCACCGTGTTTCCTGCAAGGCTTTGTAAACAGCTACATATCAGCCATATTGGTTTTGCATGCGAGATACTAGCAGAGGCCGTTTGGCGGCTGAACATGAAAACTAACACCTATTAGTTTTTTAAAGCTAGTTTTGCTGGCTTCCAAAGTAGTAGGCTTGCTAGCCGCCCGATGGTTGTAGCAGAACAGTACTACAAGAGTAGACAACAGCATATTTCCACTTATGGCGAAAAGAGGCAAAGTCAATCAGCGGCAGCGAATTCTGGAAGAAGCAGCCAAGCTCTTCAAGGAAAAAGGCTTTGCGGGCACTTCTATGCGCGACTTAGGCGGCGAGGTAGGCATGGAAGCAGCTAGCATGTATAACCACATCAAGTCCAAGGACGAGATACTAGAGAGCATCTGTTTCTATGTATCGGACACGTATATCGCGCAGCTAGCGGAAGTAAAGCAAACGGAAGCCTCTTACACCGAGAAAGTAGAAAGCCTGCTCCGGCGTCATGTGCACTTGATGCTCGAAGACGGCGCGGCGGTGTCAGTCGCCAACAACGACTGGAAATACCTCACGGGCGACAAACTCACGGCGTTCAAGGAAGCACGCAAAAGCTACGAGCAAGGCTTCGCCACGCTGCTTGAGCAAGGCATTGCAGCCGGTGAGCTACACCCCGTGAACGTGTCGGTTGCCTTGTTCACTATCCTGTCGGCGGTGCGCTGGGTGGAGTTGTGGTACTACCCCGGCCGGGGCATTTCGGCCGAAGAACTCGAGCAAAATATTATAACCATTCTGTTGAATGGCCTAGCCAAATAGAGCAGTCGTGCGCTACCGCTTGCCAGTTGCGGGTTATCCTACAAACCGGCAACCGGCAACGCCCCGCTGGCAACTGATATTCCATGAGTCGTTTTCATAAAGTCAAAATCAAGCGTATTCACAGGGAAACACCTGACTGCGTCACGCTGGCGCTGGATGTGCCAGCAGAACTGCGCGACACCTTTAAATTCACCCAGGGCCAGTACCTCACGTTTCGGCGGGAGCATAACGGGGAAGAGTTGCGCCGCTCGTACTCTATTTGCAGCAGCCCTTTGGATGGCGAATGGCAAGTAGCCATCAAGAAAGTGCCGGAAGGACGTTTTTCGTCGCTGGCCGTGGAGAACCTGCGCGTGGGCGAGGAACTGGACGTAATGCCACCGGCTGGCCGTTTCTACACTGAACTCCACCCCGACAACGCCAAGCACTACGTGGCGTTTGCGGCGGGCAGCGGCATTACTCCGGTGTTTTCCATCATCAAAACGGTGCTTCTTACGGAGCCTAACAGCCGAGTTACGCTGATTTACGGCAACCGCGGCCGCAACTCCATTATTTTCAAGGAGGGCATTGAAGCCTTGAAAAACAAGTTTCTGCGCCGCCTGAGTGTCTACCATATTCTGAGCCGCGAGCAAGGCGACACCGACCTGCTGTTCGGCCGCATCGACGAGGCGAAAACCCAACAGTTCCTCGACAAGATTCTGCCACCCAGCCAGATTGATGAATGCTTTATCTGCGGGCCGGAGGAAATGATCAATGGGGTACGAGCGGCCCTCACCGGCGCTGGCGTAGCACCCGAGAAAATTCATTTCGAGATGTTTACCTCGGCAGGCAGTGGTAAGCAGCAAGTCCGCCCAGTGACGGCACACACTGCCGGCGAAGACGACAAGAAAAGCCGGGTAGCGGTGAAGCTCGATGGCAGTACGCACCTACTGGAAATGTCGTACTACGGCAACACCATTCTGGATGCTATGCTGGAAACCGGGGCCGACGCGCCGTATTCCTGCAAAAACGGCATGTGCAGTACCTGCCGCGCCCGGATTGTGGACGGCAAAGCGGAAATGGACGTAAACTACTCGCTGTCAGAAGCGGAAATAGCGAGGGGCTACGTGCTTACCTGTCAGGCTCGGCCGGTTTCAGAGCAAGTAACCGTGGACTTCGACCAATAGGACCCCTTGTCACGCCTCGGGGCCACAGAATAAATTTGCTTACTTTTAACTAACGATTGTTAGTTAAACTTTGTTAACAGCGTATGGAAACGGTAGAAATCAATCTAGAAGAGCAATTTCAGGCCCGCATCGACGCGGATATTCGCATTGAGCCCAAAGACTGGATGCCCGATGCATACCGCAAAACGCTGATTCGGCAGATTTCGCAGCACGCGCATTCCGAGTTAGTGGGCATGCTGCCCGAAGGCAACTGGATTACGCGCGCTCCTTCGCTGAAGCGGAAATCCATCTTGCTGGCCAAGGTGCAGGACGAAGCCGGGCACGGCCTCTACCTCTATAGCGCCGCCGAAACGCTAGGTGCTTCCCGTGACCAGATGCTCGCCGACTTACACTCCGGCAAAGCCAAGTACTCCAGCATCTTCAACTACCCTACCCTCTCCTGGGCCGACATGGGCTGCGTGGGCTGGCTGGTAGATGGCGCTGCCATTCTCAACCAAGTGCCGCTGTGCCGGACGTCGTACGGGCCGTACGCTCGGGCTATGGTGCGCGTGTGCAAAGAGGAAAGCTTCCACCAGCGCCAGGGCTTTGAAATCATGCAAACCCTGTGCGAAGGCGCGCCCGTGCAGAAAGAACTGGCTCAAGAAGCTCTCAACCGGTGGTGGTGGCCTACGCTGATGATGTTCGGTCCGAAAGACGCTGATTCTCCGAATACGGCGCAGTCGATGAACTGGCGTATTAAGCGCTTCACCAACGACGAGCTGCGGCAGAAGTTTGTGGACATGATGGTGCCGCAAGCCGAATTCCTGGGGCTTACGGTGCCCGACTCTGCCCTGAAGTGGAACGAAGCAAAGAATGGCTACGACTTCGGCGACGTGGATTGGGAGGAATTCTGGAACGTGGTGAAGGGCAACGGCATGTGCAACAAAGACCGTTTGGGTGCCCGCATCAAAGCGCACGAAGAAGGTGCCTGGGTGCGCGAAGCCGCCCTGGCCCACGCCGCCAAGCGCAAGCAGCGGGAACAGCAAACCGAGAAGGCCACTGCCGCTTAAAATCGGCATTGGACCTACGCGCCATCCTGCGCTTGTTGAAGCATATAGTAATGTTTCGGTGCGTGCAGGCGGCTGCAAGCCGTGAGTTGACTTTGTATAGTACATCCGTAAGATGACACAATCTGAATGGCCTCTTTGGGAGGTTTTTATCCGCAGCAAGCAAGGCCTCGACCACAAACACGTAGGTAGCCTGCACGCGGCCGATGCAACTATGGCCATCCAAAACGCCCGCGACGTGTACACGCGCCGGCTAGAAGGGGTTAGCATTTGGGTGGTAGAGTCCAAGCACGTGCACGCTTCCAACCCCGACGACTCAGCGGCCTTCTTCGACCCGGCCAACGACAAAGTGTACCGGCATCCTACTTTCTACGAAGTACCGGACTCCATCAAGCACATGTAACCCTGATCTGCATGCAAGTCGCCCCATCCGACACATCTGCCCTGAGCGGCTACGCGCCCGAGGTGCGGCAACAGCTATTTCGTTTTGTACTGCAACTGGCGGATACCAGCCTGATTCTGGGCCACCGCCTTTCGGAGTGGTGTGGCCACGGTCCCATTCTGGAGCAGGACTTGGCCATGGCAAATATTGCCCTAGACTTGCTGGGCGAAACCCGCAGCCTCTACCAATATGCCGCCGAACTCGAAGGCCAAGGCCGCACCGAGGACGACTTGGCTTTTCTGCGCGTTGCCACCGAATACCAGAACCCTTTGCTGGTAGAGCAGCCCAACGGCGACTTTGCCGACACCGTAACGCGGCAGTTTCTGTTCGACAACTTTCACTTTCATTTCCTGCAACAGCTGCAAACCAGTTCGGATGAGCGGCTGGCGGCTATTGCCGAGAAATCGTGGAAAGAAGCGGCGTATCACCTCAAATGGAGTTCCGAATGGATCATTCGGCTGGGTGATGGCACCGACGAAAGCCGCCAGCGCCTCGATAAGGCCGTGGCCAACTTATGGCGCTACTCCGGCGAGCTAATCACTCCTACCACCACCGAGCAGGCCTTGCAAATGCTGGGCATTATTCCTGATTATGCTGGGCTGCAAGACAGCATGGCGGCGCACGTGGAGAAGGTGTTTGCGGAAGCCACTGTACCTATGCCGCAGCAAGCCTACATGCAGCGCGGTGGCAAGGAAGGCCGGCATTCCGAGCACTTGGGCTACATTCTGGCCGAGCTACAGTACATGCAACGCACCTATCCTGGCCTGACATGGTAGCAACGCAGGCTCCAACCGAAGAGCGCCTTTGGCAACTACTGGAAGAGGTTTCCGACCCCGAAGTACCCGTGCTCAGCATCTTGGATCTTGGCATCGTGCGCAGCGTACAGGTACACGACCAGGCGGTGACCGTGACGATTACGCCTACCTATTCGGGGTGCCCGGCCATGAACACCATTGCCACGGATATCCGGCTCCGGCTATTGGCCGAAGGCATCAGCCAGGTAACCATTCACAACCAGCTCAGCCCAGCCTGGACCACCGATTGGATGTCGCAAGCAGGCCGTGAGAAACTGGAAGCGTACGGCATTGCCCCACCCGTAGACGGTACGGCTACCGGTCATTTACTCAACCTTTTCGGCCAGGATACCGCTGTTCGGTGCCCGCTCTGCAAATCCGACAATACGCACTTGGTCAGCCAGTTTGGCTCTACGGCGTGCAAGGCGTTCTACCAATGCAACGACTGCCATGAGCCGTTTGACTACTTCAAATGCCACAGTTGAGCACCCTCTTGCACCACAAGAGCTAGTTCTCCTTCTCACCTGAGTTGGGCAGCTAGCTCTTGTGGTTTTCTAGCTCCAATCCTCTTTCCCACTTACTCCACCCCATGCCCACTTCCGATCAGCTTGTTTTCTCAGTAGAAGCCGGTATAGCCACTATCCGGCTCAACCGGCCCGACGTATTTAATAGCATCAACAAGCCGTTGGCGCTGGCCTTGCAGCAGCACCTGCGGGCTTGCCAGCAAGACGCGTCGGTGCGGGCGGTGCTATTAACGGGCACTGGCAAAGCCTTCTGCGCCGGTCAGGACCTAGCTGAAATTGTGGACCCGAACAGCCCGGGCGTATCGGAGATTGTGGAGCAGCATTACAACCCCATCGTGCAGTTGATTCGGGAGCTGGACAAGCCGGTAGTGGCGGCCGTAAATGGGGTAGCAGCTGGCGCCGGTGCTAATCTGGCCTTGGCCTGCGACGTGGTGGTGGCCAAAGAATCGGCGTCCTTTATACAGGCCTTCAGCAAAATAGGGCTGATTCCGGATAGCGGCGGCACCTATTTCTTGCCCCGGCTCATTGGCATGCAGCGGGCGGCGGCACTGATGATGACCGGCGACAAAGTAAGTGCCCAAGAAGCCGTGCAAATGGGCATGATTTACAAGACCTTCCCCGACGAAACGTTTGATAATGAAGTGGTGGCCTTAGTGGTGAAGCTGGCAACCATGCCTACCAAGGGCCTCGCGTACACCAAGCAGCTGCTTAATGCTTCGTTTCACAACAACCTAGAGCAGCAACTGCGCTGCGAGGCCGACTACCAGTACCGCGCCGGCCACACATCCGACTACCGCGAAGGAGTGGCCGCTTTCATCGAGAAACGCAAACCAACCTTCACCGGCGAATGATTATCGGCATTATTGGCAGCGGCGCTATGGGGGCGGGTATTGCCCAGGTAATAGCCACGGCAGGCCATACCGTCCGTTTGCTCGACCAAAATGCGGAAGCATTGCAACGCGCTGGCCAGTCTATAGCAACTAGCTTACAGAAATTAGCAGACAAAGGCAAGCTGACCGCCACTGCCCTTGAAGCCACTGTTGCACGCGTGCATCTGACGCAGAACATGCAGGAGTTTGCAGATTGCGGGCTGGTAGTGGAGGCCATAGTGGAAGACCTGGCTGTAAAACAGCAGCTTTTCAAGCAGCTAGAGGCGGTTGTTGGCGCAGACTGCGTGCTGGCTACCAACACGTCGTCTTTATCTATTGCTTCTATTGCAGCGGCGTGCAAGCAACCGGAGCGCTTCATTGGCATCCATTTCTTCAACCCTGCGCCGGTTATGCAGCTCGTGGAGGTGATTCCAGCTGTCCAGACGCGGCCTGGCTTGGAGGCAGAAATCCGGGAGCTGGTACAGAGCTGGGGCAAGGTGCCCGTGCTAGCCAAGGACACGCCCGGCTTCATCGTGAACCGTGTGGCCCGGCCATTCTACGGCGAGGCCATCAGGATGCTGGAAGAAGGCATAGCGGACGTAGCCACCATTGATTGGGCTCTGACCGAGTTGGGCGGCTTCCGGATGGGGCCATTCACGCTCATGGACTTCATCGGGCACGACGTGAACTACCGGGTGACGGAGTCGGTGTTTGCGGCCTTTTTCTACGACCCGCGCTTCAAGCCGTCCTTCACGCAAAAGCGGTTGTTTGAGGCGGGCTACTACGGCCGCAAAACCGGCCGCGGCTTTTACAGCTACGCTCCCGACGCCTTGCCACCCGAACCCCTCCGCGACGAAGCGCTGGGCCACACCATCTTGGAGCGGGTGTTGGTGATGCTCATCAACGAAGCCGCTGATGCGCTAGCACTCAATGTAGCCTCCCGCGACGACCTGGAGCTGGCCATGACCAAAGGCGTCAACTACCCCAAGGGCCTGCTAGCCTGGGCCGACGAACTCGGCATTGCTCACGTCCTTGACACGCTCGATGACCTCTACGCCGAGTACCACGAAGACCGATACCGCGCCAGCCCCTTACTGCGCCGCATGGTCCGCAATAGGCAGCATTTTTTTCCGTCAACAGCCACTTAGCTTAGGACAGATTTCTCTAAAAAAGATAGACCATAGCTAGTACTAAAGCTAAAAAACTAGTTCCCCTCCTCAGCTGAGTAGGGAACTAGTTTTAGCGCTACCCGTCTTTCCGCTTAACGGCGGATTTCAGAAAGTAAAAACCCACCCACCCATACATGACTCCCACGCTTGAAAACTACGCCCTGGGCCGCTGGATTGCCGGTTCAGGCCAGCAACAAGAACTGTATGACGCCAGTACCGGCGACGTAATTGCAACGGCCAGCAGCGAAGGACTCGACTACGCCGAGATGATGCACTACGCTCGGACCAAAGGCAACAAGGCCCTGCGCAAAATGACCTTCCACGAGCGGGGCCGCATGATCAAGGCCCTGGCGCTGCACCTGGATAGCAAGAAAGAAGATTTCTATACGCTCAGCTACCGGAGCGGCGCTACGCGTGCCGACTCCTGGATTGATATTGAAGGAGGTATTGGCAACCTGTTTGCTAATGCTTCGTTGCGCCGCAAATTTCCAGACAAACCATTTTATGTAGATGGTGACCCGATTGCGCTTTCGAAAGGCGGCAACTTCATTGGGCACCACATCATGGTACCGAAGGAAGGGGTAGCGGTGCACATCAATGCCTACAACTTCCCGATCTGGGGTATGTTGGAGAAGATTGCCGTGAACCTGCTGGCGGGCATGCCCGCTATTGTGAAGCCGGCCGTGCCAACTGCCTACCTCACCGAGGCCGTAGTGCGCGAAATCATTGCTTCCAAAATTCTGCCGGAAGGTGCGCTCCAGCTCGTGTGCGGATCAGGGCAGGGCATTCTGGACCACGTCACCTACCAAGATGTGGTAACCTTCACTGGCTCTGCCGAAACCGGCCGAAAGCTGAAGGCGCATCCACGCATTTTGGCCGAAGCAGTACCGTTCAACATGGAAGCCGACTCGCTGAACTCGGCGGTACTGGGGCCTGATGCAGTACCGGGCACCATGGAATTCGACTTGTTCATCAAAGAGGTACGCAAGGAAATGACGGCCAAGGCTGGGCAGAAGTGTACGGCCATTCGCCGCGTTATCGTACCGGAGAGCCTGTTGGAAGACGTGCAGATTGCCTTGGGCAAGGCGTTGGCGCAAACCACCGTTGGTCACCCGCAGGCCGAAGGCGTGCGCATGGGCGCGCTGGCCAGCATGGTGCAGGTGCAGAAAGTGCGCGAGCAAGTGAAGCAGCTGGCGAAAAACACGCCCATTGTGTATGGCGACCTAGACAATGTGCAGGTTATCGGGGGCGACTGTAAAGTAGGCGCCTTCATGTCGCCGATAGTGCTGCTGAACTCCGACCCATTTCGCTTCACTGACACGCATGAGGTGGAAGCCTTCGGGCCTGTCGCCACGCTGATGCCGTACCACGATGTAGACGAGGCTATTACGCTGGCTAATATGGGCAAGGGCTCCTTGGTGTGTTCGGTAGCCACCGGTGACCCGCGTACTGCACAGGAGTTTGTGTTGGGAGCTGCCACCCACCACGGCCGCATTTTGGTTCTCAACGAGGAAGTAGCCAAGGAAAGCACCGGCCATGGTTCTCCCCTCCCCTTGCTCATCCATGGTGGCCCAGGCCGAGCTGGCGGGGGCCAAGAAATGGGCGGTATGCGCGGTGTAGAGCATTTCATGCAGCGGGTAGCTATTCAAGGTTCGCCGACTATGATTACTGCCATTACGGAAGTGTACCAACAGAACGCCAAGCAGACGGAGCGCGACAAGCACCCGTTCCAGCACTACTTCGAGGAGCTGGAAATCGGCCAGACCTACGTCACGCACAAGCACACCGTCACGGAAGCCGACATCAGCAACTTCGCCAACGTATCCGGCGACAATTTCTACGCTCACGTGGACGCTACGTCGCTGGAAGGCACGCTGTTCACGGGCCGCGTAGCCCACGGGTACTACATTTTGGCCAAGGCAGCCGGCATGTTCGTTGACCCGCGCAAAGGCCCGGTATTGCTCAACTACGGCCTCGACGAGTGCCGCTTCACCAAGCCCGTGTACCCTGGCACCACCATCGGCGTGAAGCTCACGGTGAAAGAAAAAGTGGATCAGGAAAAGCGCGACGAAACCGACGTGGCCAAAGGCATTGTCCGCTGGCTGGTGGATGTAACCGATGAAACCGGCGAAACCGTAGCCATAGCCACGATTCTGACCATGGTCAAAAAGAAGAACCAGGAATAACCCCTTAGCCCGTTGTGCCCTTTCTGTGGCATGACGGGCTTTTTTTTATAGATACCCGCATGACCTCCTCTACCCTCACGGCCGGCAAAGTAGATGCCTCCACCGATGCACACGGCATCACCACCATCACGTTCTTTCACCCCTCCCACAATTCGCTGCCAAGCCGCGTGCTCACTGATCTGGCTGCCACGATCAGCCAATACGGGCAGGACGAGCAAACCAAAGTAATCGTGCTTCAGAGCGAGGGTGAAAAGACGTTTTGCGCAGGCGCCAGCTTCGATGAGCTGCAAATCATCGAAACCAAAGAGCAGGGGCTGGAATTTTTCTCGGGCTTTGCCAAGGTGATAAATGCCTGCCGTACTTCCCCAAAAATCATTGTTGGTCGGGTGCAGGGCAAGGCCGTAGGCGGCGGCGTAGGTGTGGCCGCCGCCACCGACTATTGCTTTGCCAGCACGCACGCAGCCGTCAAGCTCAGTGAGTTGGCAGTGGGCATCGGCCCTTTTGTAGTAGGTCCTGCGGTGGAGCGCAAAATCGGTCGGGCGGCCTTTCAGCAACTGGCGCTGGATGCCACAGAGTTCAGGTCGGCTGCTTGGGCCCACGACAAGGGGCTGTATGCCGAGCTGTTTGAAAGCCGGGAAGAATTGGATGCGGCTGTGCAAGCTTTTGCAAAGAAGCTAGCCGCGTACGCCCCTGATGCCTTGCGGGCCATGAAGAAGGTGTTTTGGGAAGGCACCGAGCACTGGGACACCTTGCTCACCGAACGAGCTGGTATCAGCGGAACCCTGGTATTATCTGATTTCACACGTAGCGTCATTCAAACCCTGCGTAGAAGCTAACGGTAACTATAGGGGGTTGAGCGGCGGTACGTTCACAGCCCCAACTCAGAACCCTAGTACGGCTCCCTCTTCCAGCGCGCGACGGTAATTTTCAGTGTCGAACTCGTACAGGAAGGGGGAGCGGTGGGGGCCGATATTGCGGCGCTCGTCTAGTTGCCGGACTAGGCCAAGTGCCAGCAACTTCTTGCGGAAGTTGCGGCGGTCGAACTGCTTGCCTAAGATGGTTTCGTAGAGGGCGTGGATTTCCGGCAACGTGAATTTTTCCAGCAACAGGTTGTAGCCGATAGGTTGCTGGTAGATCTGGCTCCGCAGCGTCAGCAAGGCGCTTTCAATGATTTCCTGGTGGTCGAACAGCAGCGGGGGAATATTCGTCACTTCTCGCCAGCAGTACTCGTCTACCAGATACTCGGGCGTCACGACCACATCTAGATAGCCTACGAGAGCGTAGTAGCCAATTGATAAGGTGCGCTTGGCCAGCCAACTGTTTTCATCGAGTGCGACGTTCACTTTGGCATACGTGGCGTTGTGGACCTCGCGCGCGCCTAGCTCATTGAGACGAGCTGGGCTGTCTCCGAAAACCTGAAACTGCCGCAGGAACAGGTTGTTGATCTGCGTTTTCTCGGCCAAGATGCGGTTGGCCGCTTGCGTCAGCGTTTCATCTTTGGCAATAAATCCTCCTGGTAAGCTCCACTTACTTTGGTTGTAGTAGCGAATGAGCAGAATCTTGAGTTGCTGCTCATGGTAGCTGAAAATGACGCAGTCGATGGACAGATGCGGCAGATAACGCTCATGCCCATGATTGACAAAATCCAGAACAGCTTGAGTGGAGTCCATTGCGCGAAATTTTATTATTGTGTATAATGTACGTATTAGGGAAATATGCTACATTTAATCTAGTGATAGTACACATCCAGTTCGTCCGAGCCAGGGGATTGAGCTGGTAGGTAACCATTCCTGGGCTCGAACTTCCTTGCTTCTCACTTTCATTTCTCGTTTGTGTGCTGAACCGGCACAAAAATACTAGAACGGTTTGCGCTAGATGTTCTGCGCTTGCACTCAACAGAAGCTGTTGGCAAGCCTCCATGCTGCTGCAAGTACAGCCTTATCTACTCAAGCAGATGAGGTCTGCCCGTTCATCCGGCGTCTAAAGCAACTGCCCTTTGCCTTTTCCCGGTCCCAGCACCATTGTTATTCTCTCCGGCTTCCGCTGGGTGCTGCTTGCTACCCGAGAACCGGAATCTGCTCCGGTACTACACGCCACGCTTCACTATACCCCACTCATGACAACACAAACACTTTCTTCAGTAGTCATAGCTGCGCGACTCTCGTGGTTTCGCAGGCAGGCAGCACTAGGCTTGTTGCTAAGCGGCAGTTTTCCCGCCATGGCCCAAGTGAATGCACTACCACAGCTAGGCAAGGCGAGTGTGAAAGAAGTGGTGGCGGCCCTGACACCAGAGGAAAAGGTGCAACTGGTAATTGGCATGGGGTTTTACCCCTCCGGATTTCCCGAAGGCCTGCTGCCACCCGGCAACCCCGGCGACCGGCAAGTGCCCGAAAAAGTAGCCGGCGCGGCGGGCCGTACGCACGCTGTTCCGCGCCTCGGCATTCCCTCCCTGACTCTCTCTGACGGACCAGCGGGCGTGCGAATTGACCCCATCCGGGGCGGCGACAGCACTAAGACCTATTATGCCACGGCCTTCCCGGTAGCTACGTTGCTGGCATCGAGCTGGGACACCGAGCTGGTACGGAAAACCGGCGTGGCGTTTGGCGAAGAAGTGCGCGACTTTGGCATTGATGTGCTGCTGGCGCCGGGCATGAACATCCACCGCAATCCGTTGGGCGGCCGCAACTTCGAGTACTATTCCGAAGACCCCGTCGTGACGGGCACCATAGCAGCGGCCTTGGTGAACGGCGTGGAATCCAACGGCGTGGGTACGTCCATCAAGCACTTTGCGGTCAACAACCAGGAGTTCAACCGCATGCAACTCAACTCCAAGGTCAGTGAACGAGCGCTGCGGGAAATATACTTGAAGGGCTTCCAGATTGCCGTTAAGCAGGCGCAGCCCTGGACGGTGATGTCGTCGTACAACTTGGTGAATGGCACCTATACCTCCCAGAGCCCAGACCTGCTGAATACGTTGCTCCGACAGGAATGGGGTTTCAAAGGGCTCGTGATGACCGACTGGTACGGAGGCAAAAACCCTGTAGCACAGCTAAAAGCCGGCAACGACCTACTCATGCCCGGCACCTACGCGCAAACGCAAGCCATCCTGGCGGCCCTCAAAGAGGGTACCCTCAGCGCGCAGGAACTTGACCTTAATGTCACGCGGGTACTGAACATGGTGTTGCTCTCACCTACGTTCAAGGGCGTGAAGTATTCCAGTCAGCCCAACCTGAAACAGCATGCCGCCGTTGCCCGCGCTGCGGCCGCCGACGGCATGGTGCTGCTTGAAAACAAAGCGAAAACGCTGCCACTCGCTACAAGCCAAAAGGTAGCTGCGTTCGGCAACACCTCTTACAACCTGATTGCCGGCGGTACCGGCAGCGGCGACGTAAACAAAGCCTACGTTGTGTCTATTGCGCAGGGCCTCACCAGTGCCGGCTTCACAGTGGCTGAGCCCCTGAGTAACCTCTATGCGCAGTACCTTAAAGCTGAAAAGGCCAAGCTCCCCAAAACCAAGGGCCTCCTAGACCCGGCCCCCATTATTGCGGAAATGCTTCTGGAGGCAACCGTACTGCAACAGCAGGCCCAGCAAGCCGACGTGGCGTTGCTCACCATCGGCCGCAGTGCCGGCGAAGGCGGCGACCGGAAAGTGGAAGACGACTTCACGCTCACGGCCACCGAGCAGGCACTGCTCAAGCAAGTGGCTACTGCCTTTCACGCCCAGAAGAAAAAGGTGGTGGTCGTGCTCAATGTAGGGGGCGTAACGGAAGTAGCGAGTTGGCGCCAACAGGCCGATGCCATTCTGCTGGCTTGGCAGCCCGGCCAGGAAGGCGGCCACGCCATTGCCGATATTCTGCGCGGCAGCGTGACGCCCTCCGGCAAGTTGGCAACCACCTTCCCCATGACGTACCAGGATGTGCCCTACGCCAGCAGTTTTCCGGGTAAAGAACTGGTTACTACCGCCGCGGGTGGCAATCCGATGATGGGTCGGCCTTCCGAAAACACCTATGAGGAAGGCATTTATGTGGGTTACCGCTATTACAACACATTTCAAGTGAAGCCCGCGTATGAATTCGGCTACGGGTTGTCGTACACTACGTTTGCTTTTGGGCCACTGAAGCTAAGCGCCACTTCCCTCACCGATAAACTCACGGCTACATTGAGCGTGACCAACAACGGGCCGGTGGCTGGTAAAGAAGTGGTGCAGCTCTACGTAGGAGCCCCCGCAGGCAAGCTCGATAAGCCGGAAAGCGAGTTGAAGGCCTTTGCGAAAACCGCTCTGCTGAAACCTGGCCAGTCCCAAACCCTCACGTTTACGCTCACCGCAGCCGACCTGGCTTCTTTCAATACCGCTACCTCTGCTTGGGTAACCGATGCCGGTACGTACCACGTGAAAGTGGGCCGCTCGTGCTTGGACATCAAACAAACCGCTTCTTTCAAGGTAGCCAAAGAACAGGTAACCGAAAAAAGTCGTAAGCTGCTGGCTCCGCAAGAGCAATTTGTGGAAATGAAGGCCGCCCGGAAGTAAGCCCGGCGGCCCCTCACCGCCCCATAGCTCAGCGCTAGCTTCCGCCTCACAGTTAATTCACTGTTCATGAAAACACTGCTTATTGTCTCGTTCTTGGCTTTGCAGCTGACGCCGTTCGCCATGGCGCAAACGAAAAAACCAACGGCCACTGCCTCGGCCGCCAACCGCGTCCAAACCGCTAATGGGTTGCTTGAAGGCAGCGAAACCACCGGTATCCGCATGTTTAAAGGGGTGCCCTACGCCGCGCCGCCGGTGGGCGAGTTCCGGTGGCGCGCCCCCCAGCCGGTTAAGAACTGGACGGACGTGCGGCAGGCCAAGCAATTCGGACCACGGGCCATGCAGCTACCGCTGTTCGGCGACATGAACTTTCGCTCCAACGGTGTGAGCGAAGACTGTTTGTACCTGAACGTGTGGACGCCCGCCAAAACCAACAAGGAGCGCCTACCGGTACTGGTGTATTTTTACGGGGGCGGCTTCGTGGCCGGCGACGGCTCAGAGCCCCGCTACGACGGGGAAAGCATGGCTCGCCGTGGCATAGTGGCCGTAACGGTGAACTATCGGCTCGGCGCTTTCGGCTTTATGGCCCACCCCGAACTCACCAAAGAGTCGCCGCAGCACGCTTCCGGCAATTACGGTCTGCTAGACCAGAGCGCGGCGCTGCGGTGGGTGCAGCAAAACATTGCGGCCTTCGGCGGCGACCCCAAGAAAGTAACTATTGCGGGGGAGTCGGCGGGATCCTTTTCGGTTAGCGCCCAAATGGCCTCCCCGCTTTCCAAAGAGTTGATTGCCGGCGCAATCGGCGAAAGTGGGTCGTTGCTGTCGTTCCAGGCACCTCCTACTCTCAGCGAGGCCGAGCAGAACGGCGTCAAGTTTGCGACTCTCTTGGGAGCGAATTCGCTGGCCGCACTCCGGGCACTTCCCGCTACGCAGGTGCTCGAAGCCAGCAACCAACCAGGGGCCGGCCGCTTTTCAGCAATTACAGATGGATATTTCTTCCCGAAGGCCCCGGCCGAAATTTATGCTACTGGTCAGCAGGCACACGTGCCGCTGCTGGTAGGCTGGAACTCGCAGGAAATGAACGCCGGGGCACTGCTAGGCAAAGACAAACCAACTCCTGAAACCTTCACGCAAGCCGTGCAGAAACTGTACAGCGAGCGAGCCAGCGAAGTACTAAAGGTGTATCCGGCCACTACCGAAGCAGAAGCCGAACAATCGGCCACGGACTTAGCCGGTGACCGGTTCATTGCCTACGGCACTTGGAAATGGGCCGACCTGCACGGGCAAACCGGCGGCAAACCCGTGTACCGCTACCTCTACGCTCGCCCTCGCCCCGCCATGACCCCCGAAATGGGCAACGCCACGGCTGGCCTAGCTGGTGGAGTAGTGAAAGCAACTGATCCGGCCGCTCCGAAAGCGCCACCGGCCCGCGGGGCGGTACACTCGGCGGAAATTGAGTACGCCTTGGGTAATTTGCCCACTAACAAGGTATATGCCTGGACTCCCGACGACTACAAGGTGTCGGAAACGATGCAGGCCTATTTTGCCAATTTCATAAAAACCGGAAACCCTAACAGCTCCGGTTTGCCCCAGTGGCCCGCCGCCAACGGCGGCACCGGCGTGCAAGTGATGCGCCTCGATGTCACGACCCGCGCCGAACCCGAGCAAAACCGAGCGCGCTACCTGCTCCTAGACCAGATGCGCACCAAATAAATGCAGCAGCAACAAAACAACAAAGGCCCGATGAATAGCTCATCGGGCCTTTGCTATTGTATGGTGGCAGCTTAGTTCTGTAAGCCTGCCAAGGCGTTGTCCAGTTCACGGAATAGCTCGTTGTTACCGTCCTGACTGTAGCTTGCTAAGGCCGCCTCAAAGCCGCTCAGGTCGTAGAGAAACGCCTTGATGTTGTCGGCAGTCAGGCGCTCGAAGTGACGCCCGTAGCCAAGTTTGTCTACTTCGGCAGCGTTGAGAAACTGCTCGAACTGCGCCGGAATAGGAATGGCGCAAATGGGCTTGCGCAAATACACGGCTTCGCTGATCAGCGAAAAGCCACCGTTGGTAATAATGGCGCGGGCCGCCGCCAAATCATCGATAAAGCCTTGCTCGCTGAACGCTTTGAGATGCACGTTGCCATGGCTTTCCTCTTTGTTGAAGCCGTACACCCGAAACTCCTGGCTCGGCAACCCTTGCAGCAGCGGCACTAGGTTGCCTTGCGTAGTAGCCGACTGGTACACCAGCACGTGGGTGCCCGTGGTAGGCTGGGCCGCCACTATTTCGGGGCGAATGATGGGGGGCACCAGCGTGGTATCAGGCTTGATGACGGGCAGCGGGAAAAACGTACTTACGAAGTAGTGCTGACTACGCGGCAGTTTGGCCCGTACGATCTGGCGCGCTATTTCCAGGTTGTCGCGCTCCGTGGCGGGCACAGCCACATCCAGCCGCGCGCGGCTAATGATCTGCATGTTGTCGATGCTGATAACGGGCAGCCGCTTCCGCTTGGCATACAAGTAGCTAAACGACTCGAAATCGGATATCACCACATCAAACTGCCTGTTGCGGAGAACTTCCCGGTACTTATTGAAGTTGATCAGCAGGTTGTCGGGGGCGGTACGCAGCGTGAGGGCCGCCGTGCGCAGCTTGGATACGGTTAGGCTTCTGTAAGCCAGGTGGAACCCACGGATTTCGTGTACGCGCCCCGGAAACGTGCGGGCCAGCAGTTGGTAGGCCCGGGAACTGCTCACTACTTGTACTTCATGCCCGGCTTCGAGCAAGTGCTGGATCACCACTTTGCTTCGGGTGGCGTGCCCCATGCCTTCGCCTGGCACTCCATAGAGAATGTTCATGGTTATAAAGATGACGTATAGCCTTGTTACTTGTTGAAGTGGTGAAGTAACAACTTCATTTGGAAACTCAGCCGTTCGCACCCCACCGAACTATTCTGGCCCCACATACACACACCGTTTCCGCGGAAGGGCAGCAGCCCGTGGCCCTGGAAAGCAGGTAACACACAGATGCAACAGGAGCTTCACTAACTTTCGGCGCGGTTTTGGTAAAACTGCTATCCGTACCGACTCTCCTTGCTTTCTGCGTTTCTTTTCTATGACCTGGTCTTTCCACTTCAGCCGGCCGGCCCTTACAGTTCTGGCCGCCGCTACCCTACTTTTCGGTTCCTGCACTGCCCCGCGCACCATTGTAAGCACCGGTAAGGTCACGCCGAAAGGCGAGTTTCGAGTGGGCGGCAACCTAGCATTCAACGTGGCCTCCGAAACTATCAGCAAAACAGGGGCGGCGCTGAAATCGGCGGCAGCCGCCACGGTTGGCAAGGATACGGTGGGGTATTCCGGCACCATCGACAACCTACAGGTAGCGGCTCTGGCCTACGTGCTCGACCCAGTGCGCCCCTCTTCGGACCTATATGTGCGCTACGGCGCCCTCGACCGGCTCGACGTGGGCTACAAGTACGCATTTGGCTCGCACGTCTTCGACGCGGCCTATCAGTTTATGGGGCCTACAGGTACCGTAGAGCGCCCGGGTGGGCCCGCCGGTGCCAACTACGCCAGCATTGGGTTGCAGTTCGCTACGCAGCGCGCCAGCCTGCCCAGCCTGCCCTTTCTCGACAACATCAACAACATCCTGGGCTTTCGGGCCACCCGTCGCGACATCATCGTGCCGCTGGTTTTCAGCCATTCGTTTGGGGCTGAAGAGGAAATTGGCGCTGTATCCTACGGGGTGGTATACACGCACACGTTTCTGCGCTATGGATTTGAGCCTAATCGGATAGTTAATGGCAACGTCAAAGTGCCGAGCATACTCGATCAAAAAAGCAATTTTCCTTCTTTTGGCGGCTTCGTGAATGCCAAGTTGGGCTACCGCTACGTCTATATCATTCCTTCGGTGGGTATCTACTACCAAAACTACGGCACGTATCAGCTGCTTAACAACAAAACAGCCAGCCTCAGCGGCCTAACGGTTGTACCGAGCATCGGGCTACAGTTCCGGATTCCATCGAACCGGCGGTAGCCTGCTAGGAGGTATCCTAAACAGCGCCTGTCACTCCAACATTTCACGCCTCAAGTAAAGTACTGCTTCCACGCAGCAATCTAGACTACTCTCTTCACTTGATGCGCGAACTGCCGGAACAACAAGGGTTCTTGCCTTTCTAAGTGGTCTGCCTACAGCACCAAGGCCTGCTTTGCAGCCCTTCCCCGGTTATTCGTCAGGGGTAGGGCCGCAAAGCAGGCCTTTTCGTTGGGCTCTACTCTTGGTTTATTCTTCTGTCTCTCGGTTGTTGCCATCCAGGTAGCCAGCCGTGAATACCCGATACTGGTCGAAGATGGAGCGGACTGAGCGGCGTAGCACTACTTCGCCTTGCACGCCGGTAGGCACCGTTACGCCTGAGGCGTAACCGTTCCAAACGGCGCGGTTGGTGCGGTTGTCAATTAAGGTAATGAGGAGGGTACCTTCGGCGAGCAACATCCGAACGGGCTGGTAGCCGGTGCGCTGTTCGGCGGGCGTTTCGTCGTCTTCTATTTTCTCTTCATTCACCCAGCGCGAAATATCTTCTTGGGCGTAGCCGCGAAAGCGCATGTCGCCTTCGTACACCCGAAAGTTCACCAACAGATCGGGGCGGCGCTTGCTGGGTTTGTAGCCCTGCACCTTCATGCGCGTTCGGATGGCGTCGCGCAGCACTTCACCCAGTTTGCTAGTATCAGCGGCTAACCCTTCGCCCGTTACAAACTCGTAGGTGCGGTAGCGACGAAAAGCGCCAGCGTAGCTGTAGTCGGATTCAACACGGGCTTCGCGGGCCGCAAAGCACCCCGACAAGGCCAGGGCTAAGCTGGAGCCCACAAAAAGAGTAGAAATGAATTTCATAACGTGGCAGACATGAGGGGAATCACAGGCTTCAAGTTACGAAAGTATTTAAAGGTTAGATGCTGATGTTCAGCTCTAAACCCGCAATTTTTTCTGTTACCTAACCCGTTCCCGCTCTGCAGCTCAACTACCGTTCCCAGCCTTTTCTCCACCGCGCACAAGCACAAAAACAGGGCTATATCCGCCCATGTAGCGCTTACTGGTAGCCCGTTTACGCCGTTACTTCCTTCTCTAGCACGATAACCAACCCGCGCGGACCTTGCACCGTGCCCACAATATCGAACCCTACGCGTAGGTTCAGAAGCAGCATAGCACGCCAGTGGTTGTAGGTCTGGGTGCGGATGCGGCCGTAGCCGTGCTGCGGACACCACCCGTGCTGCCGAAGCATCAACTCACGGGCAATGCCTTGGCCGCGAAAGTCAGGATGCACGCCACCCAACCAGCTATAATATTGCCCGGGCTTCCGCTCATAACCGAGCTTGCAGCCCACTAGTTGGCCCTCAGAAAAAGTCAGCCACGCCTGTACTGGCTGGTGGGCCTGCTGGTAGCGTAGGTCGGCGCGTAGTTCAGCAACAGAGCTTTCCAGCGCCGCGGCCAGCAAGTGCACAACAGGTTCCATGTCCTCGTCAGTGGAAGCCAGAAACTCTTTGAAAGTATACTGAAGCATGGTTCTATGTGCTATGAATGCTAGTGTGGCCGCGCCGTTGAGTACCATCAGGTGCAGTCGTAGGAAGAAATAGTGATGACGCCGTTTCCTTGAACCGTGAGCTTCAAGTCCTGCGTGGCGCTGCCCCCAAATCCGCATGTAAACCTATACACATTCCCTTTTCTGGATAGCAGTTTGGGCTGCTCTAGCTTCGTGGCCTTGAGGCTATGATCGTATTCGTTTTCGGCGTAGCTGCTTATCATGTGGTGATACACCTCAGGCAGCGTCAGATGCCGGAATGTATAGTTATGATCAAAACAGCCATCATACGTAGTGGTGGTGTAAGTGCAGTTTGCATACTCCGTCGTTTCAAGGACTGCGTAGTCGGCGGGGCTGTTCTTGTTGCCGGTGGGTTGTTTCTTTTTCTCCACTCGGCTGCTCTTTTTAACTCCAAGCAAATCGACACTCAGCAGCCCGTCGGCGCTTTTCTTGACTTCCGGCTTGCGCTTCGTGACGTCGGAGCTGAAGACATAGCCTGTGTACCCGGGGGCCGTCACTTTCATCCAGTCGCCCTGCAGGGCAAAACCGGCGCCCACCTGTTTCACATCATCCGACGCTATAGTTTGCACCACATCCACGGCTGTGCCAATCGGAAGTTTGCGCACTACTCTCGCCTGAAAAGACGGCTTCTCATGCACCTCACTTCCCGTCAGTGAAATGACGTACACTTTCGTTGCAACGACCGGCGCTGCAGCAGCAAATCTGAATGCCCACAGAATCAACCCGCTTAGCAGCAGGCACACGGTATTCTTCATAGCGCAAACCAACACGATATAAACCCAAGGGAATAAACGCTGCAAGCTACAGGCAGCGCGGGAAATATAGCGGGTCCGAACTTTACAGTATTGTTGCCTCGCGCTGCCCTTCCCTCCTACCGATACCCAGCAGCTTGCAGCTGAAACAACTCCGCGTAGCGCCCGCCACGCGCCAGCAGTTCTTCGTGGCTACCAATTTCAACGCTCTTGCCATTCTCCACCACCAAAATCCGGTCGGCCATCCGGACGGTGCTGAAGCGGTGCGAGATGAGCACGGCCGTTTTGCCTTTCGTGAGTTCATTGAAGCGCTGAAACACCTCGTATTCAGCGCGAGCATCGAGGGCGGCAGTGGGCTCATCGAGGATGAGCAATTGGGCGTCGCGCATGTAGGCACGGCCTAGCGCAATCTTCTGCCATTCGCCACCGCTTAGGTCCACACCGCCGTTGAACCGGCGGCCTATCATCTGGTCGTAGCCCTGGGGCAATTTGGCAATTACGGAGTCGGCGAGGCTCTGGGCGGCGGCTTGCTCGATGCGCGGGCGGTTTTCCTTTTCTTCGATGCGGCCCACAGCCAGGTTTTGACCGGCTGGAAGCTGGAAGCGCACAAAGTCCTGGAATATCACGCCTATTTCCTGGCGCAACTCGGCGGGGTCGTACTCACGCAGGTCGTGGCCGTCGAGCAGAATACGCCCTTCGGTGGGGTCGTAGAGACGGGAAAGCAATTTGACAAGCGTGGTTTTGCCGGCTCCATTCTCACCAACTAAGGCCAGCTTTTCGCCCGCTTGAAGCTCGAAGTTGAGGTTGCGCAGTGCCCACTTTTCGGCGTTGCGGTACTTGAAGCCCACATTCTCGAACACAAACCCCTGCCGGATCGGCTGCGGAAACGGCCGCACGAACTGCGTAGCATCAGGGCGAATAATGCGGGGCTTGAGGTGAAAGAAGTCGAAAAAGTCTTGCAAGTACAGTGCGCCATCGGCCACGCTGCTGAAGCGGCTCAGGATGCCTTCCAGCAATCCCCGCATCCGGCCGAAGGACCCCGCCAGAAATGTGAGCTGCCCAATGGAAATCTGCCCACGCACGGCTTGGCTGATAATGTAGACGTAGGCAGCGTAGTAGCCGGCCGCGCCCACTCCTGCGAAAAATGTACCCCAACCGGCCCGGCGAATTACCAGGTCCTTGTTTTTCTGATAGAACTCATCAGAGAGCATCTTGAACCGCTCGATTAAGAACTCGGATAGGCCAAAGATCTTCACCTCCTTGGCCGTTTCGTCGGAGGCACCGGTTTGGCGCAGGTAGTCTAGTTCACGGCGCTCGGGGGTCCAGCCGTGTACCAGAGAGTAGCTACGCTCGTTGAAGTGCGACTCGCCCAAGAAGGCCGGAATAACGGCAATCAGTAACAGTAGCAGCAACCACGGATTGAAAGCCACCAGCCCGACCGACAGGAAGGCCATCGTAATAGCATCCTGTGCCTGGCTGAGCACCTGCGCCATGAGCACCGTCCGCGACAAGGTCTGCCGGCGGGCGCGCTCCAACTTGTCGTAGAAGGCGCTGTCCTCGAACTGGTCGAGGTCTAGCTCGGCGGCGTGCTGCATGAGGCGCACAGAAGTGCGGTTGGCAAACAAGTCGCCAAGCAACGAGTCGAGCAGGGCCACACCGCGCCCAAGGGCATCGGAGAGAATGGCCAGACCGAACTCCATAGCCACGAGCGTGAGCACCGGGGTGAGCAGCCGCTCGGGAGCAGGCTGGCGGCTAAGCTGCACCACGGCATCCAGAATGAGCTGGCCTACATACAGCATGGCCACGGGTAAAGCGGCCCGGAGCAGACGCAACCCTACGTTACCGAGCGTTAGGGCAGGACTGGTCTGCCAAATAAGGCGGAGAAATTCCGGTAGGTTTTTGAGCGCCGAAAACCGCTCTCGTACCGATAGCGCCGGCTTGCCATCAGGACGGGGCGCTTTAGCGGAGACTTTGGTTAAAACAGATGATATCCAAGACATAAGCCCAGCATACGGCAACCTTCGGACCGGAGTACACGAACCGCCGTTTTGGCAGTTATTCTAGATGAAATACGCTATATTCCAGCAGCGCCAATAGCTACGCTGCAAGCAGCCATTTACCTAGCTCATCCATTACGTTATCACGCATGAAGAATCTACTGATTTGGGTATTGTTAAGCTTGGCAACAAGGTCAGCTCAAGGTCAAGACGAAGGCATTCGGTTTGTAGCCGGCACCTGGAACGAAGTACAAACACAAGCCAAAAAGTTGGGCAAGCCCATTTTTGTATTTGGCACCTCGGAGCATTGCAGCCCTTGCCACGAAATGGAGAAAACCACCTTGCGCGAGGCGGCAGCTGGTGCCTACTTCAACGATAAATTCGTGAGCTACCGGCTGGATCTGGAAAAGGGAGAAGGCATTGGCTTTGCCAAGCAACACGATATTGTGGGCTTCCCAACCTACCTGTTTTTCGCGGCCGACGGTACGTTGCTGCACCGCAGCAGTTCGGGTAAGCCCGCGGCCGCTCTGGTTACTGACGGTGAAACGGCGTTTAACCCCGCACTTGCTTTCTACGGCTTGCAACGCCGCTACCAAGCTGGTGAACGGTCGGCGGCGTTTTTATATCTGTATGCCACCGCTTCAGCGGCAGCAGGCGCTACGATGAAGACAAGCCCAGCCGAAGAAGTGGTAGCCGCCTACATGAAAACCCAAAGCACTGGGCAACTACGCACCGAGAAAAACCTACGCTTGCTTTACAAGCATAGTAGTCCGCAGGTTGATTTGTTTTTTCTGCAAAACCAAGCTGCATTCGGTCCTTTCTACACGCCCACCGAAATCCGCCAGAAGGCCGATGGCATCATTAGTAGCCTCGCCTTCGAGGCTGGTGTTGCCAAAAATGCAGTTGCGTTTCAACAAGTCAAACAGCTCATAGCCGGCAATTTCGCTGATACAGCCCGCGCTACCAGCCTAGCCACCATTCAGTTTATGGAAGGCGGCCACGACTGGATTCCTTACACGCAAGCCACGCTGCGCTACAGCCAGTATCCTAACCCTGACCTATACACGCTAACCAAGACCGTGAAGTATGTGAAATACATGGGCAACGAACTTGGACCCGTACGGCAGCAGGAAGCCTTACGCCTCGCTTTGCAGTTGATGCCCGTTATTTTGAAACAGAAGAAAGACTATTATAACACGCTGCTTCACGCCGAGATTCTACATCAGCTACACCAAGAGGCAAATGCCCTGGCAGTTGCTCGAGAGGCCATTAGCCTAGCACAAAGCAAGCAGGAGCCGACAGATGAGGCCAACAAGCTAGTGGCAAGCATCCAAGCCGCCCAGAAAGAGTAAGTAGCATTTGACAACCAACGATTTACTTCTCCACTTACTCCCACAAGGCACTAGCCGCTATGCAACTAGCGCCTTGTGGGGTATCAGCTAAAACCTACCGATTCATAATCTTGCCTTGGTTGTCCCAATGGCTGGATTTCACTTCCATTGTGCCCGGTACCCGTTTGATGGTGCGCGTAAACCGCTCACCCGTAATGGTACCATCGGGCCGGCGCTTCCCAAAGAACAGCGTTACTGGCTCGCCATTTTCGTTGGTGAGAAAGGTGATGTCGTAGCCCTTGAACACATCATCGATGCGGGATTTAGGCTCATAAATTTTACTGAGCTTTTTATCTAGTTGTTCATGAAGAGGCATGGTACTCGGTGTATTAGAAGGTGTGATGATAGATGCTGATCTACGCGCAGCCAACCCAATTGCTGGAGTGAGCTACGAGCCTACCTAGGCACAAGCTTGCGGCGTCCTACCTTCGTGGAGTGTGAGCTCATACGCGCAGATCAGTCAATTCAGTTTCTACGCTTACGGTCCTAAACAGCCCCCGTCGGGTGGAAAAACACGTAATAGCGCGTGCGGCTAGTACCTATTTTGCGGTCGACACCTATGTAGAGCAGGCTTCACGCAGCCTCGGCTAGCTAGCCAGCTAGGTAGTATGCTGGGTGGTTGCTGTTAGATTGGTTATTGAATTTGCGCTGGCAGCTGCCAAGCGCTGTTGCGGCAAAGGCATTCTTTTACGCTGAGTTTTCTGGGTTGGAAGCCGCGGGAACCAAGCACCAAAGCCATACCGTTCAGAAACACAGCCGTTGCACCACGTACTGGCTCCCAGCCAAACAGGCTACTTCTCTGCCGACCTGCGTTGCCTTGCGTACTTTAAGTGCTCTTACTACCTCGCTCTCCCTTTTGCTCGCCTGCTATGCTGCACACGTTTCTGTCTCCACCCTTTGCTGATGCTACGCGCCAGGCCCAATTCGAGGCAGTGCAAGCAGCGCTGGAAGCGGAGCCTGCTGCCCCCGTTTCGTTGCTGCTCGGAAACTTTGCGGTGGAAGAAGGCGGCGAAGTGTTTGATGCCCTGTTGATACGCCCGCACAGCGTAACGGTGCTTTTGTTTGTGGCCGGCGGGGGGCAGTTGGATATCTTGCCAGCGGCCCCCAGCACCTGGCAGCTTGATGGGCAAGCCTTGCCCGTAACAGGCGGGGCTACCAACCCATTCGGGCAGTTTCGGCGCTTGAAAGAAGGGCTGGCCGATTGGTTGGTTTCGCAGCTAGGTCCGGGGCAGGTGGCACCGGAGCTTATCACAGGTCTCGCCTTGTTTGCAGCTCCCGTCACGTATGGGCCAGGGGTCGAGCAGTACCTGCGCACGCAGCCCGGCGCCGACAGCTTCCAGTTGCTTCATAACCTGGCGCACCTCACACGCCGACTACGCCAGCTTGCTCACCCCGAAATACAGTTAAGCAACGCGGAGTTAACGAACTGGGCGCAAGATCTGGCTGCCGAGCACCCAGAAGCCACGGAAGTGGCGGAACTGTCCGACGAGGAGCAAGCGGCGCCGGGAGAAGAAGGATATTGGGAGCAGAAAGCCCGGCAATTGTGGAGGTGGCTTGGAGCCGAAGACGTACCGCATGATGCACCGTACGGGTCGGCAGCCGCAGCCGTAGCTGCTGGCAACCAGGAAAAAAACCACCTCGAACAGTTGCGGCAGCAAGTTAGACAAGAGCTTGGGCAACAACGCCAAGAAATGGAGGCCCGAGAAGCAGAGCGCGAAGCGAGTATCACGCTGCTACGCGCCCAGTTGGCGCAAGCCCCTGCCGCCACCACCGATGCTGCCGCTCTGGAAGCCCGGCTGGCCACCGAAACCCGCGAGAAACTGGCGCTGGAAGAAGCTATCCGTGCTTCCCGAGCCGAAGCAGCCGCTCGCAACCAGGAACTTGATGCTCGTATTCAGCAGCTCGGCCAACTCATCGAGCAGTTTCAGGGCCAGCCGGCTGCTACTCCAGCCATAGCAGTACCCTCCGCACAGCGGCCAACGCCCCGAGCTGCTACCAAGTTTTTCCACCGGCCATCTTCGCGGCTGCGGCTATCCCGCGTAGCGCTGGTGGGGGCGGCAGCCGTTGGCTTTGGGTTCGGTATCTGGGGCCTCACGCAAGTACCGTGGGGCGGCAACGATACGTCGGAAGAACCAGCCCGCTATTCTTCGGTTAAAGAGGCGAAGCAAGAAACAGAGGAAACTACTATTGGCGATGATACCGAGGAGCCTATGGATTCCACAAACCAGGAAACGGCAACTCTACCAGACTCGACAAGCAACACAGAGGAGCCAAGCCCTGAACCGGCTGCTCCAACTGACGAGCAAGAGCTGATTCGAGAAACTCAGGAGCCGACCCACGACACAATACGCTTAGGGCCAATAAGCTCACCTGATGCCGACACAACGAGTTAGCAGCTTGAATAAGATTGTAAATCAGTTATCCCTCTTGTATTCATGAAACACAAAAAAAGCGACCATCCGGGCCGCTTTTTTTGTGTTTCTTGGTTGTCTGTCACTTTATTCCGCAGTCCACCTTTTGGTTTTCTTCAGGTATTTAACAAATAAATAGACCACTGTTAAAACACCTAGCACTACTCCAAGCAACGTATTACGCAAATCTGTATTGGAGTCAGTGAGTTGCGGGTATTTCAACAGCAAAATGAGTGTAATACCAACCAGCCAAACAAACTGCGTGTTGTACTCCTTTAATATCCACCGTTTGGCATTGAAATGATGCCCCGCAAAGGTTGAGCCCAAACCAGACGGGTTAATCAACCACCGGTTTACGCGGGCACAATACGCGTCAAACTGTGCGCCGAACTTGCTGCGCAGGAACTTCTCTTCAGCCAATACAATAGCTTGGTAGATGAAGAGAAACAAGGGAATAAACACTGCCATGTACAGCAGGGAGTTGCACAGAATACCGACGCCAACCAGCATCAGAATATTGCCTACGTAGAGCGGATTGCGGCAATGATTGAACATACCTTCCGTCACCAAATCCTCGGCATACACCTTCTTGTCTTTACCTCCCCGCACTATATACACCAGCCCAATGGAGGCCCCGCGGATAAGCTGCCCTGTCACGGTAACCACCAGTCCAAGTACAATGGGCCAGACGTAGTAGTTAGGTCCAAACGCTTCCTCAGTGAAAAGAGGTGGCGAAGGGATAAACAGCGCGATGTACAGGAAAATGAATAGGAAGTTTCTGTATTTAAAGAAAAAATTGCCGATTGAAATCATTTACTTTTTTATTGCGATGAGGCCTGAGAAATTATACCATTTAAAAAATACCTCGCAGGAAGAAAATCCAGCTTCTCGCAACATATGAATATTTTCACTGAGCTTATAGGGAATCAATACATTTTCCAGCGCTTCGCGCTTTTGCGAAATTTCCATTTCGCTGTAGCTATTTCGGCGCTTGTAATTGTAATAATGTTTGATAAAATCACGATTGAAAACACTGTCTTCCGTCAGAATTTTTTCCACCAGAATTAATACCCCATTGGGCACCATTCCTTCGATAATAGTTTTGAGGAGCTTTTCCCGGTAGATAGGCCGGATGAACTGCAACGTTAAGCACATCACCACCACCGACGCATTCTGGATCTTCACGCCTTGGTGCAAGTCGGCTAGCTGCAGCTCGTAGGGCCGCACCAACCCGGCTTCTTTCAGTTTGACATCACACTTCTCCAGCATTTCGGCAGCATCGTCCACCCCCACAAACTTGATGTCGGATGGTACCGAGGTATCCATGCCAATCATAGTCGTGCCGGTGGAGCAGCCCAGGTCGTAGATGGCAGTGCCCTCTTGGGCATAATCGGCGGCCAGTTCGGAAATCATCCGCTGAATCTCTCCGTAGTACGGAACCGAGCGGCTCACCATGTCATCGAAAACACTGGCCACCTTCGCGCTGAACTTGAAGTCCGACGCTTTCTTAATCTCCTCTCTGAAAACCTGATCGGTGTTCTCTTCTGCTTCTTCGAGCATGATTTTTAGCTGCTTGAACGTATGAAACTGTGCCTGTTTTAAGTAAATCCTGCACAATTAAAACTAAATTAAAGCCATATCCAATTGCGCGTTCGAGCCCAAACTGTGCTTGTTGCCAAGTAAAGCTCGGCCATAACGCCGCGCAAGCTGCACTAATACTCTGGGTTTTGCGCTAGCCCACCGGATGCGGGCGCAATAAGCAGAATTGCCACCAACTATAGTGCTACACACAAAAAAACAGCCTTCTCCCGAACCACTATAGGTTCAGGAAAAGGCTGTTTTCAATTAGGCATGTGGACACTCGGCCGCTTGCCTAGCCTGTTCTTAATACGGCTTGGCTTCGTGGGCCATTTCTTCGGCTTGCGCCACGGCTTCGCTGCCTTTGCTCTCGTTGTACTGGTTGCCACCCTCGGTGGATTGACCGTTGCGAGCAGCCTCTAGGCCTTCAGCCAAACGACGGCCCCAATCTGCGTCACAGTTGGTGCAAAGCTCTACCATTTTGTCGCTCACCTTGCGGTTTGCGGTGGCGAGGGCACCTACCATGTTGTTGATCAGGTCGTCACGCTCCCAATCCTCGTGCAAACGGTAACGCTCACCAGCTTGCTTGAAGTTGTTGGTGCGGTCGAGGGTCTGACGTACGAGGCGACCGGTGTATTCCGGCGTGTGGTCGGGTGCCGTACGAGGAGCTTCCTTGAGGCCGTTGAGGCTGCTAGGCTCGTAGTTGATGTGGTTGTTCTGGCCAGGGGCCGAATCCACGTGGTACGCCATCTGACCGTCGCGCTGGTTGGTGGCAACGTGCTTCTTGGGCGCGTTGATTGGCAACTGCAGGTAGTTGGTACCTACGCGGTAGCGCTGCGTGTCCGAGTACGAGAACGTACGGCCTTGCAGCATCTTGTCGTCGGAGAAGTCCAAGCCATCAACCAATACACCCGTGCCGAACGCCGATTGCTCTACTTCAGCGAAGTAATTTTCGGGGTTGCGGTTGAGCGTCATCTTACCTACTGGCAAGAAGGGGAACTGGTCTTGGGGCCAGATCTTGGTGTCGTCGAGCGGGTCGAAGTCTAGTTCGGGGTGCTCGTCGTCGCTCATAATCTGCACGCACAGCTCCCACTGCGGGAACTCACCTTTTTCGATGTGCTCGAACAGGTCCTGGGTGGCGTGGTTGAAGTTCTTGGCCTGAATAGCTTCTGCTTCCGAAGCAGTTAGGTTCTTGATGCCTTGCAGCGGCTCCCAGTGGTACTTCACCAGCACGGCTTCACCGGCTTGGTTGACCCACTTGTAGGTGTTCACGCCGGAACCTTGCATCTGGCGGTAGTTGGCCGGAATACCCCATGGCGAGAACAAGAAGGATACCATGTGCATGGCCTCCGGCGTGTTGGCAATGAAGTCGAAAATCCGCTCACCCGTCTGACGGTTGTGTACTGGGTCAGGCTTCTGCGAGTGAATCAGATCCGGGAACTTCATGGCATCCCGGATAAAGAACACCTTCAGGTTGTTGCCTACCAAGTCCCAGTTGCCGTCTTCGGTATAGAACTTCACGGCGAAACCACGGGGGTCACGCAGCGTTTCGGGCGAGTGGCCACCGTGGCCTACCGTTGAGAAACGCACAAACACGGGGGTTTGCTTGCCAGCCGTGTTGAACAGCTTGGCGCGCGTGTACTTCTCAATTGGCTCGTCGCCTACTTTGCCGTACGCTTCAAACACGCCGTGTGCACCGGCGCCCCGAGCGTGTACAACTCGCTCTGGTACCCGCTCCCGGTCGAAATGGCTTATTTTCTCCAGAAACTGATAGTTCTCCAGGGTAGCTGGGCCACGGCTTCCTACCGTGCGCAGATTCTGGTTGTTGGTCAGCGGGTGACCTTGGCGCGTGGTTAAGGTTTGCGCGTTTTCGCCATCGGCGGTACGCTGGTCGTGGGAAGTGCCAGCGCCGGTGACAGCTGTGCCCGTACCCGACAGGGCATCAGCGGCACCATTCTGATTCTGGTCCTGATCCATTAGAATAAGTGTTTTAAAGAGTTTAGGAACTGTAGTCCTGCTAGCAGGTAGAAACCTTCCAGCTGGTCTATAGTTTGCGATTTTCGCTATAAAATTTGGGTATTCAAGGGCAAAAAGCGGTTTTTTCTTCTAGCGAGGAGCTACCGTAAAGGCAACGCAGTGGCTGCCTGCTACCTTTGCACTACATGCCAGCTACTGCCACTGCCCCTAGTACGTATAGCACCGGCTTCTGGCTGATGTGCTTGTCGTCGTTTCTGTTTTTTGCCAGCTTCAACATGCTCTTGCCAGAGTTGCCTGCCTACCTCACCGGGCTGGGCGGCGGCGAGTACAAGGGCTACATTATTGCACTTTTCACGCTTACAGCCTGCATATCACGCCCTTTCAGCGGGAAGCTCGCCGACACGGTAGGGCGCATTCCAGTCATGGTGTTTGGGTCGTTAGTGTGCTTTGTCTGCGGTTTCTTTTACCCCTGGACGGCCACAGTGGCTAGCTTCCTGTTTCTGCGCCTGCTGCACGGCTTCAGCACCGGCTTCAAGCCCACCGCCACGGCTGCCTTTATCAGCGACATTATACCGCTTGCTAAGCGCGGCGAGGCCATGGGCCTGTTGGGGGTGGCCGGCTCACTCGGTATGGCTGCTGGTCCGGCGCTGGGCAGCCGTCTTACCGCAGCCACCTCACTCAACACGCTGTTTTACTGCTCGTCGGCGCTGGCTCTGCTTAGCTTGTTGGTGCAGGGCACTCTTACCGAGACGCTGCCCATAGCGCAACGTCAGCGGTTTAGCTGGAAGCTGCTGCAACTGAAATGGGACGAGATACTGGAACCACGCGTACTGCAGCCGGCCATCGTTACGCTGTTGTGTTTGTTTCCGTACGGCGCTATCCTGACAGTAGTACCCGACCAAAGCACGGCGTTGGGCCTTAAAGCTGCCGACAAAGGCATGTTCTACACCTGCTTTACGCTGGCCTCGTTGGCAGTGCGGCTGCTAGCTGGCCGGGCTTCCGACACCTACGGCCGCCTGCCGATACTGCGCATCTCCACCATGCTGCTGGCCGTGGCGCTCGGCGTGCTCACGCTGGCAACCCATTCTATCCCGTTGTTCTTGGGTGGCGCAGTGTTGTTTGGATTGGCTACTGGCCTCAACTCCCCTACCATCTACGCTTGGACCATCGACCTAAGCCACCCCGAGCGGCGCGGCCGGGGCGTAGCCACCATGTACATTGCGCTTGAAGCCGGTATCGGGTTGGGCGCACTATTGGCTGGCTGGATATTTTCCAACCAGATCGAGCATCTGCCCTACGTCCATGGCCTCAGCCTGTTCTTCACGTTGGTAGCTGTGGTGTACCTACTAGTTGGGGTGAAAAAGCAGCCCGTCGCGCAGTAGCGTCACCTCACCAAATGGATTGGCACGCTGTGTATATAAGGTGTACAGCGTACGTTCTTCCAATGTCGTTTTGCCCTTACTGTTGCTGCTATTGTTCAGTTCTGCGCCTGTCCTGAATGACTAATGCTAGGGCAGTGAAAAATAGTAATTCCTATTCTATATATAATATTTGTCGAATTGCACGTTTCCTTGCACCTTTAGATTGCTAAATCCTTCCAGTATTCTTTATACGATGATGAGAATGGAATCATCATCTATACTATTTCCATGCCCCCGCCTTTTATTCGTCAGTTACAGACGTTGTGTGTCTGCTTGTTATTAGCGGGGCCAGCGTGTGCCCAAAAGATTCTAAACGTACCTATCCGGTTCGGCAGCGTGGTGCCTGCCGATTTCACCAAGCTACCTGCAGCCACCGATACCACAGCAGCAGAAGCCGAGTATCTATGCGACTTCGGCAATAGCAAAATAGTAGGCTCGCGCGACCATTTTCAGGTGGTGTTTGAGCGCACTGCCCGGCTGCGCATCAACCGCAAGGCGGGCTACGAGTGGGCCACGGTGCAAGTACCGCTCTACACCAAAGACGGTAGCGCCGAACGGCTCAGTAACCTCAAGGGCTTCACCTACAATTTACAAGATGGACGGGTTGTGCAAGTGAAGCTCAACCCAGACCCACTATTCCGGGAGAAGCTTGACAAAAACCATGTCCAGGTTTCCTTCACCATGCCAGAGGTGCGGGAAGGCTCCATTGTGGAATTCGCTTACACCATCACCTCCGACTTCATTTTCAACCTTCAGGACTGGCAGTTCGAGCACAGCATTCCGGTTCGCTGGAGCGAGTACCGGGCTACCATACCGCAGTTCTACAACTACAAGTCTATTACGCGGGGCTATTTGCCTTTTGCGGTACAGGAAACCACGGCGGTTCCTTATAGCACCACCTACAACATGTCGGCGGAAAATGGCTTAGCGCCCAGCCAGGACACCCACATTTCAGGACAGGCCATGCAATTGCGCTGGGTGATGAAAGACGTACCGGCCTTTCGGTCGGAACCATTCATGACCACTCCCCACGACTACATGCGCAGTGTGCATTTCGAGTTGGCAGGCAGTGACTTCACCGGCAAAGATTACCACGACCTCACGGGCAAATGGGAGACGCTTTGGAAGACGCTGCAGCAAGACGAAGAGTTTGGCAAAGCCCTAACGGGTGCTGCTCCCCTGGCAGCCGAAGCTAAAGCGCTGCAAGGGAAGTATGCTGAACCCAGAGCGCGGGCCGCGGCCGTGCTGGCATTGGTGCAACGTAGCATCCGCTACAACGGCCAGCCGCGGGTGTTTGTGTCGCAGCCCTTGCGCCGAGCGTTCGAACAGCACTTAGGCAACGCAGCCGACGTGAATCTGCTGCTTGTACAGACCCTGCGCCAAGCGGGTCTGCAGGCCACTCCCCTGCTGTTGAGCACCCGCGACCATGGGCAGGTGCAAACGACTATGCCAGTCATCACGCAGTTCAACTACGTGGCCGCTCACCTCACGCTGCCCGACAACGCCGATCTGCTGCTGGATGCTACCGAGCCACAGTTGCCGCTTGGGTTTTTGCCTGAGCGTTGCCTGAATGGCCAAGGCTGTTTGGCAAACGCCGAAGGCCGCTGGCTACAGCTGAAACCGGCGGCCAACCACACCCAGTTTCGGAGCGCCAAATTTCACCTCAGTCCGCAAGGACTGCTGGAAGGCACTGCCAAATTAGAGTATGGTGGGTACGCGGGCCTTGAAGCGCGCCGGCAAATCCGGGAAAGTTCGTCGGGGGACTACCTGGGCCGCATCAGCCGCCGTTGGACGGATTGGCAGCCGGCTGCGCTAAAGCTATTGGCGCTCGACTCGGTGCGTAAGCCGCTGGCGGTGGAGCTGAACCTACGCTTCGCACCCGACAACCCGGATGCTGCTATGTACTATGTGCCGCTGCTAAAAGCGCTGGACGTCATGCCCCATCCTTTCCAGTCGGAGAGCCGCGTGTACCCCGTCAATCTGGGGATGCCGCACGACTACACGAGCATGGTAACGCTACTCCTGCCTCCAAACTTCGTGGTGCAGGAGTTGCCGGCCAATGTGCTCCTTTCCTTACCCAACGGCGGCGGACGGTTCATGTACCAAGCCAGCCAGGTCAGCCCAGGCACTATTCAGGTTACCACCCGGCTTCAGCTTCTCAAGGCCGATTATGGACCTGAGGAATACGCCGCCCTGCGCGAAATACACCAACGAGCCGCCGCCAAATGTGCGGAAATGCTGGTAGTGCGCCGGAACTAGTATTCTATCTATAACGCAATACTGGCCTACGTCAGCATCAGAATGCCTTTGCTATAAATAGCACCAGCACACAACACGTGCTGCTACTTGCCCCTCCCAACCCCAATCTTATCCAGCGTTTTCTACCTATTCACTCCGGTTTCCATGCATCTAGTGGCACGCTTATACGCCTTGCTTGAAGCCGCTTTACTTTTCTCTTTTATATGTTAACACCTGTACTGCGCCAGCTTGCCCTGCTGGTTGTGTTAGGCGGAGTGGCCACATTGCCGGCCCTTGGTCAAGTTGACCCCATCAAGTTCGGCAAGCCCAACCCCGAAGATTTCCTTGCCAGCAATTTTGTAGCCGACAGCGCTGCCGAGGCGGTGGTACTATGCGACTATGGCCGCTCCCGCTTCGAATACATTGATGGCGACTTCCGGGTGATATTCGACCGGGTTACCCGCATCAAGATTTTAAGCAAGGGAGGCTACGACTGGGCGACGGTAGAGGTACCACTTTACCACCAGAATTCACGAGAAGAAAAGCTCACGAACGTGCGCGGCTTCACCTACAACCTGGTAGGCAAGGAGGTGACCAAGGAAAAGTTCGACGCCACTATCTTCCGGGAGGAAGCCAGCTCCAACGTCACGATGCGCAAGTTTACGCTGCCCAAGGTGCGCGAAGGCTCGGTCATCGAATACGCCTACACAGTGGTATCCGACTTCACGTTCAACTTCCAGGACTGGCAATTTCAGCAAACCATTCCGGTGCGGTGGAGCGAGTACCGAGCCTCTATCCCAACATACTTCGATTACAAGATTCTCATGCAGGGCTACGAGGCCCCAACTGTAGCCGAGCATTCGGAAGGCGCCATGCAGGTTACGGTACGCGAAGGCGGCAGTTTTGAAGGGGGCGGCTTCAACACCCAGCGCGTGGCGGCAAGTAGCAGCACGGTAAATGTTCCACTGAAAACGCACCGCTGGGCCATAAAAGATGTGCCGGCATTTCGAGACGAGCCGTTCATGACGTCGTCTCGGGACTACATTTCGCGCATCGACTTCGAGCTGGCTGGCATACGCTGGGAAGGCCAGCCGTACCGCGCCGTCGCCGACAGCTGGGAGAAGATCAACACCGACCTGCTAGCCGACGAGAACTTCGGGCAGCAACTCAAGCGGGGCAGTTTCCTAAAGGAACAGCTTACGCCTCTGTTGGCGAAGGAAAAAGACCCTGCTGCCCGCGTAGCAGCCATTCATGCCCTAGTGCGCAAAGCCGTGAAATACGACGGCTACGACCGACTCTATAGCACGAGCAGCATCCGCAAAGCCTACGACCAACACCGCGGCACCGCCGCCGACGTGAATTTGTTGCTGATTGCCGCTCTGCGCGAAGCTGGTTTTCAAGCCAACCCCGTGCTGCTGAGCACCCGCAACCACGGCATAGTCAACCAGGAGTTTATGCCGCTGCTTTCGCGCTTCAACTACGTGGTGGCCCACGTAGCACTGCCCGAAGGGAAGGAAATGCTGGCCGACGCCACCGAGGAACTAGTTCCTTGCGGCATGCTGCCGACGCGCTGTCTTAACACGACGGGCCGCCTTATTATGCCCAAAGCCGCCGACTCGCGCTGGATTAGCCTAACGCCCCAGCAGCGTCTCACTGAATACCACAATGTTCAGCTCACATTGGATGAGAAGGGTGGTTACACCGGCAAGGTGCACTCCGAGCACAGCGGCTACGCGGGCTTGCGGCAACGCGGCCAGCTAAGCGAGAAAGGCGAAAAGAAATTTGTAGAAGAGCTGCTGAAAGGCCGGGAAGGCTGGAACATTGGCAAATACCAGTTCAACCAGCGCGACGTCCTTGACAAGCCATTGGGCCTCGACTATGAGCTGACGTCGGCAGGAGGTGACGCTGCGGCCAGCATGCTCTACCTGAAACCATTGCAGCACTTCGGCAACACCCGCAACCCGTTTGTACACGAGGACCGCAAGTTTCCGGTGGACTTCGGCTGCGCCCTGGACGAGACATTGGTGATGACCCTGACGCTACCAGCCGGCTACGAAGTGGAAGAACTGCCCAAACCCACTTCCGTTGCGCTGCCCGACAACGGGGGGCGGTTTATGTTCCAGGCGCAGCCGCTCGGTTCTACCATCCAGATTACGAGTCGGCTCAGCTTAGCCCGGCCCGTGTACTCAGCCGAAGAGTATGCTAGCCTGCGCGAATTCTACCGGTTGGTGGTGGCTAAGCAGACCGAGCAACTTGTGTTAAAGAAAAAGTCATGAGCAGCCCCCGCTATTTCTTGAAGTTGGGCCGTTGCGCCAGCTTGTTTCTGAGCGCTACGATGTTGGTGAGTGAGGCGCTGGCCGGCACGGCACCCAAATTTCCGGTGACGGAAATACCAGCTTCCTTGCGTGAGAATGCACATGCGGTGGTTCGCTTGGCCGAAGAAACATTGCTAGTGAAATCGGCCGGAAGGACCATCACAACCGAACGGCGCGTAGTTACCGTTTTCGACGAGGCAGGCTCCTGGTTTGCTACCAAGGTGGTGCAGTATGATCAACTGAATACAGTGAACTACCTGCGAGGCTCGGTGTATGATGCAGATGGCCGCCTGCTGCGCACGTTGAAATCCGTGGATATCAAAGATGTGTCCTTGTCCGATGGGTCCAACCTGGCTACCGACGGAAGGGGCCGCACCGCGGACCTACGCCAACCGCAGTACCCCTACACGGTGGAGTTCGAGCACGAAGTCAATTCCACCAATACCCTGTTTTACTCCACCTGGCGGCCCCAGTACGCCGAGCAAGTGGCAGTAGAACAAGCAGTATTCCGCGTCTTCACCCCCACTGAGTTGCCCTTACGCTACCTGGAACGTGACCTGCCCACTGGTACCGCTGTAGCGCGCACCACCCAGGCTGGGGGCCTACAGGCATACGAATGGCGGGTGCAGAATCTGGCTGCCGTGGAAGAAGAACCTGATGGCCCGCCTGTGTCGGAAACAACACCCGTGGTGTTCACGGCCCCGAGCCAGTTCGAGGTGCAGGGCCATTTGGGCATGCTCACTTCCTGGCAAACGCTAGGGCTGTGGACCTACCAGCTCAACGCCGGGCGCGACGCCTTACCGCCTGCCGTGCAAGCCAAGGTAGCCGTACTGGTGCAAGGCGAATCCGATGAGCGGGCCCGCATCAAGAAAGTGTACGAGTGGCTGCAAGCCAACACCCGGTACGTATCGGTGCAGCTAGGCATTGGTGGCTGGCAGACCTTCCCGGCGTCGAGCGTGGCGGCCAACGGCTACGGCGACTGCAAGGCCCTAACCAACTATTGCCAGGCCTTATTGAAAGCAGCCGGCATTACGGCGCATTGCGCCCTCGTGCGGGCCAACGATGAAGACATCCGCACCGAATTCCCCAGCCAGCAGTTCAACCACGTGGTGCTGTGCGTGCCGCTCCAAAAGGCTGCTAAGCGGGACACCGTGTGGCTGGAATGCACCAGCCAGACCAACGCTTTCGGTTACATGAGCAGCTTCACCGGCAACCGGCATGCGCTCCTGCTCACGCCCCAGGGCGGCAAGCTGGTGCGCACCCCTCGCTACGGCGCTTCCGACAACCGCTTGGAGCGGCTAGCAGATGTATATTTAGATGAAAAAGGCAGTGCCACGGCCAATATTCGGACCCGCCGCACTGGGCTGGAACAGGATAGCTACGCCTCACTAGCCAGTTCTCTGAATGTAGTAGACCAAAAGAAAGTGCTAGCCGAGCATTTGCCGCTAGCCAGCTTCAGCATCAGCAAGCTGGCTTACACCGCCGACGAGCGGGGTCCGGTTCCGGCCCTCACCGAGACGCTGGGCTTAACCCTACCAGGCTGGGCCAATATATCAGGCAAGCGGGCTTTTCTGGCTCCAAACTTACTGAGCCGCTGGAGCGCACTCCCCGCCAGCGTGGGCGAGCGGCGCACTCCTATCTGGCTAGACAAGGCTTATAGCTACGCCGACACAGTGCGTATTCATGTGCCGGCTGGCTTCAAACCCGAGAGCCTACCAGCCCCCGTCAAGCTCAGCACCGCTTTCGGCACCTATTCCAGCCAGGTGCAAGCCCTGCCCGATGGCACACTGCTCTACGTGCGCCAGCTGCTGGTTCCCCGCACCCGGTTTGCCCGCACCGAGTATCCGGCGTACCAAGATTTCCGGCGCCGCATCAGCTCCGCCGACAAAGCTCAAATTGTGCTTGTGAAAACCGACGCGTAGCCTGCTGGATACCGCAGGTAGTGCAAGCCCACCAGAAACAATTCTGGTGGGCTTTTTCATGCGTAGTGGCGGGGTGCAGGCTTGGATGCGCGCAGGACGGCGAGCGGCTGTGCAAGCAGAATAACCACGGCATTTTGTATCAAAGCAAAAGCGCACTCGTATTCTGCATCTGAACTACGCAACCCAACTACCTATGAAAATCAACTTAAAAAAGCTTTCCCAACAAGTTGTTGTGATTACCGGCGCCTCGTCGGGTATTGGCTTGGTTACGGCCCGCATGGCGGCCAAGCAAGGCGCCAAGCTAGTGCTAGCAGCCCGCAGCGAAGACGCGCTTCAGCAGCTCACCAGCGAGATACAAGAAGATGGCGGCCAAGCCACCTATGTGGTAGCTGATGTTAGCAGCCAGGAAGAAGTACAACGCATTGCGCAAGCAGCTCAAGACCAGTTTGGGGGCTTCGACACGTGGATCAATAACGCTGGGGTTTCCATTTATGGCAAGCTCGAGGAAGTGCCCATCGAGGACATGCGCAAGCTGTTTGAAACCAACGTCTGGGGGCTGATCTACGGGTCGTTGGAAGCCGCCAAACACCTCAAGCAGCGCGGAGGCGCCATCATCAATATCGGCAGCATTCTGTCGGAAACCACGGCCATTCTGCAGAGCATCTACAGCGCCAGCAAGCACGCGGTGAAGGGCTTTACCGACGGGCTGCGCATGGAATTGGAACTCGATGAAGCGCCGATATCCGTTACGTTGATCAAGCCAGCGGCAATTGATACGCCGTATCCGTTGCACGCCAAAAACTTTATGGAGCGGGAAGCTAAACACGCGCCGCCCGCTTACGCGCCCGAAACCGTAGCGCGCGCCATTTTGCACGCCGCTGAAAACCCAACGCCCGAAGTAACAGTAGGCGGCGGGGGCAAGATGATATCCTCGATGAACCATTGGGCGCCTCGCCTACTCGACAAGTTCATGGAAAACGTGTTTGTGAAGCAGGAACAGGCTGAATACCCCGCTGGTCCGCTCGAGCACAACGGCCTCGACCGTCCTACTGGCAAGCTAGAGGCCCGTGGCAACTACGACGGCCACACCCGCGAAACCAGCTTCTACACAACCGCCACCTTGCATCCAGCCGTAACGGCTGCCGTAGCGGTGGGCGCGGGCGTGGTGCTGGCTGCCTGGCTCGGGAAGTCGGGTAGCAAGTCATCAGGCAAAACGGCCAGCGGAAAAGCAACAGGGCAAACGTACCGGGGCGTACTGCCAACAGACTCGGTAAAGCCTGTGCACTAGCCGCAGCTACCTCTTGACAACCACGCGCCCAACTTACTCTGTGAGTTGGGCGCGTGGTTGTAAGGGCCTCAACGGCGGAAATATTCTGCCTAAGTCAGCTGGCAGCAAAGCGTGTAGCGAGGTTCCTGTTGATCTTGTTGCTGAGAGACTTTCCAATTTCAATTTTCAGGGTTTGCATTTCTTGACTATGCGCTTTGCAGCACGCTGCTCCAGCTTTTCAACATAGAGAGTTGAACTCTTAGCCTGTACCTCTCGGCAGCCTCTAGGTTAGATAGCAAGCCACCTAAAAAACATTAACTTAGGCGCATTCAATAGGACTGTATTTCCATACCCTTCCACCTTTTCCTCTTTCTATGTTATCACCTTTTACTTTCTCGTGGCGCTCCTGCAAAACAGCCCTGTTAGGGGGGCTGTTTCTGACGGCCGGGGCCCCGCTTGCTGCCACGGCGCAACGGGTGTTATGGGCTGATGCCACCGAGGCTATGCCCGCCGCTGCCCGCGCTACCACCCAAGCCCTAAGCCAATACCGCGCTGTAAGTGTGCAGCTACCCGCCTTGCGGAGTGCCTTGGCCAACGCCCCGGCTGAGACCAATCTGCGCACTTCGGGCACTGTTATATCCTTACCGCTACCCAACGGCACATCGGAGCGTTACCGCATGGCACAGGTACCGGTGATGGACCCGCGGCTGGCGGCCCGCTATCCGATGATTAAAACCTATGTTGGGCAGAGCCTAGACGACGCTACAGCTAGCGTCCGGCTGGATGTGTCGCCGGCTGGTTTCCACGCTATGATTCAGGGCGCTGGCCGCACAGTGTATATTGACCCCGCTGCTGATGGCAATGCAACGCAGCACCTTGTGTTCAACAAGAGCAGCATGAACATGAGCGGCCAGAGCTACGCATGCTTCACCAATGAGCCGGTATCTACCTTGCCTACTTCGGCGGCAGCCCTGATTCCTAACGGTTCTACGTTGCGTACTTACCGCTTGGCCATGGCGTGCACCGGCGAGTACGCTGCTACCAAAGGCGGTACCACAGCAGGAGCACTGGCAGCCATCGTAACGTCGATAAACCGTGTGAGTGGTGTGTATGAGAAAGAACTGGCTATCCGTTTCGTGTTGATTCCAGAGACGGACACCCTTATTTTCTTGGATGCTGCCACTGACCCCTACACCAACCTCAGCAACGGCGCAACGCTGAACACCAACCAAACAGTTGTTGATCAGCGCATTGGCGCAGCCAACTACGACATTGGCCACATTTTCAATACCGCTGATGGCGGCATTGCCGGCCTTGGCGTGGTATGCCGCGCTGGCAATAAAGCTAGAGGTTCCACAGGCTTGCCTAACCCAACGGGCGACGCTTTCGATATCGACTACGTGGCGCACGAAATTGGTCACCAGTTTGGCGGAGCCCACACGTTCAATGGCAACACCGGCAGCTGCGCTGGCGGCAACCGGTCGGCTAACTCAGCCTACGAGCCCGGCAGTGGTACTACCATTATGGCATACGCCGGCATCTGCGGCACGGCCAACAACTTGCAGCCGAACAGTGACCCGTACTTCCACTCGCAGAGCTTCGACCAAATTGTTGCGTATGTGAACGGGTTGGGCAACTGCAGCGTGAATACCGCTACCGGCAACACGGCTCCCGTGGTAAATGCGGGCAACAACTACCGTATTCCAATTGGCACGCCATTCACGCTCACCGGCTCGGCCACCGACGCCAACAGCGACCCACTGACTTACTCGTGGGAACAGTTCAACTTAGGTCCCCAGGGTCCTCCTACTGCTCCGGTTGGTGATGCGCCTATCTTCCGGGTTTTCTCGCCGGTGCCAACACCGGTTCGTACGTTCCCTCGCCAGTCTGATTTGCTTGCCAACACGGTTACTATCGGCGAGGTGCTGCCAACCTACTCGCGCCGGCTGGTTTTCCGGCTTGTAGCCCGCGACAACCGCGCCACTGGCGGCGGTGTAGACTATGACTCGATGAACGTGGTAGTATCAGGAACGGCTGGTCCTTTCCTGGTGACGCTGCCTAACACGGCTTCGGCCTCGTGGCAGGCAGGTGCGCCGCAGCAAGTAGCTTGGGACGTAGCCAACACCACCGCGGCTCCGATCAGCGCCGCCAACGTAGACATTCTGCTCTCTACGGATGGTGGTCAGACGTTCCCAACGGTATTGCTGGCTAACACTCCGAACGATGGTTTCGAGAATGTAACAGTTCCTACTACGGTAGCGGCCACCACTACGGCCCGCATCAAAGTGCAGGCATCGGGCAACATCTTCTTCGACCTTTCCAACCAGAATTTCACCATTCGCAACAGCGGCACGCCTACTTTCTTCTTGAGCACGGCCGCCACTCAGATTTCGTCTATCTGCCCCGGAGCTTCCGTCACGGTGCCCGTTACGGTAGGCGCTATTCAGGGCTTCACTGGCACGGTAGCACTATCTGCGGCTAACTTGCCAGCGGGTGTTACGGTGAGCTACAGCAACAACAGCCCCGTAGTGGGCGACGTTGTGCAGGCTACCATCGCCACTACCAATGCAGTAGCATCGGGCTTGTACACTATTTCCCTCAGCGGCACCAGTGGTACGCAAACCCAAACCCAGCAACTTTCCTTCCAGGTACTACCAGCGGCTACGGCGGCGGCCGTTACAGTGGCGCCCGCAGCAGGCACCCGTGTAGGCCCACGCCCACGCTTCACCTGGACTCCCGTTCCGAATGCCACTACGTATGAGTTGCAAGTAGCATCGGATGCCAGCTTCAGCACCATCCTGTTCACCCAAGCCGGCATCAATGCCATCAACTTCACGCCTGCTTCGCTGAATCTGACGGCGGGTACGACGTACTACTGGCGTGTGCGCGGCATCAGCGTATGCAGCACGGCTCCGTATTCTCCTGGCGTTGCGTTCCAAGTAGGCGCACTCACCTGCTCTACCTTGGCGGCCACGCAAGTACCGGTTGTTATTCAGGCCGGTGCCGCTAGCTCGGTTACGTCGGTACTGAACGTGCAAACGACCGAGCAGGTCGGTAACATCCGAATCCGTAACCTCACGCTTACTCACCCCAACATTGGCGAACTAACGGTTTCGCTCACGAACCCCGCTGGCCGGACGGTGGTCCTGCTGGCTAACGCCTGCCCTGGCACTGCCAACCTCAATTTGAGCCTCAGCGACGACGCCATGGCGGCTATAACTTGCCCACTGGCTGTTGGTGCCACGTACCGTCCCGCCAACCCACTGGCTGATCTGCTCAACGACCCAGCCAATGGTAACTGGACCCTAACTGTTGCGGACAATACGCCCGGCAACGGCGGCGAGCTTACCGGTTGGAGCCTAGAGCTTTGCACCCTCGGTGAAGCTCCAGCGGCCCCAGCAGCCCTCACGGCTATTTTGGGCCCTGTAGTGAACAACAGTGCTGGTGTAAACCTGATCTGGCTCGACAATGCTAACAACGAAACTGGCTACCAGATTGAGCGCACCGGTGCCAACAACAACACGTTCCAGCTCCTCACCACCACGGCCCCCAATGCCACGTTTGCTACCGACCAGATCAGTGCGGCAAACGGTACGTATTGCTACCGCATCCGGGCTATCAACCCCGTAGGGCCATCGGCTTACTCCAACGAAAGCTGCGTGACTGTTACTGTGTTGGCTAAGCAGAACGAGGCGTTGCTACGTGGTGTGCAAGTATTCCCCAACCCGAGCACTGGCGTATTCCAAGTGAATGTTGACAACGCACAGCGCGGCAAGATTACACTTCGCGTTACGGATGCCTTAGGCCGTACGGTAGAGCAAGTTGCCCTCAACAAATCGGGCGCGCCGCTACAACACTCACTCGACCTAACTAAGCTAAGCACAGGCTTGTATCAGCTCCACCTCGACATGCCAGAAGGCACCGCCGTAGTGAAGATTATGAAGCAGTAAGCCATAGGTCAACGCTTTAGCGGTTTGATAAATAGAAAAGGCGGCTCCCATTACGGGGGCCGCCTTTTCTATTTGTGGTTAGCCGTTTTCACCTACACTATCTGGATCTGGCTGGGTTACTATCATCCCGCAAGCTTTAGTAAGCAGGATTTTCAGCCTACTGCGAGTGGTCAACCTACAGACACAGTGTGTCGATATCGGATGCGAAAACAGTCTCTCTTACTTAGCAATCCGAAATATGGAGGAGAACTCACAAGTGGGTTTCCCTCAAGGCGTCTTCGCTCTTAGCTGACGCCAAAATACTCGCTTAACCCAGCCTTCTAATTCAAGTAGCACTGCTTGTTACCTACCTTCTATACGTGTTGGCTAAAGAGCAAAAAAGGCAGCACCCGGTTGAGTGCTGCCTTTTCTGTTTGGCTAAAAACAAAGTCGAGAACCTATTCCACCACCACTTTCCGGACTACAGTTTCGTGACCAGCTTGCACACGCAGCATGTAGATGCCTTTGGTCAGCGCGGCCGTAGACAACGACTGCTCTGCCAAGCCACCTCGCACCGACAGCGTACGTTCTGCAACAACCTGGCCCAGCGTGTTCAGGAGTGCCACCTGCGCCGTTGCTAAGCTGCTAATTCCGCTTACACGCACGGTTAGCTGACCAGTGGTAGTAGGGTTCGGGAATACGCTTACTTCACCCTTTGCCAACTGCTGTTGCGTGCTTAGTACGGTACTGCCAACAGCAATAGTGAAAGGCCCCTGTACGTCGGACGTAGCATAAGGCGCCACAGCAACGTAATAGGTGGTATTAGGCGTAAGGCCGGTTACGTTCAACGAGCCAGCATTTGTGTTGTTGGTCTCGCCGCCTTTGCAAGCCACTGGCGTGAAGCCTAAAGAACAGGAAGTAGCCGAGAATACCCGGATGGAGCCAGCCGCAGTGCCTGTAGTGGCAATACCTACCGTGGTGCTGCCTGCACCAGTAGCGTTGGTCGTGAAGCGGAACCACACATCTTTCGGGTTAACAGCCACTCCACAACCCATAGGCGGTGGATTGGTATAGCCAGGAGCCACTGTGCTCGTGGTGGTGGTAGCGCCTAAATTGGTAGCACTCAAAGGCGCGGCAGTGCTGGATGGCGCTGGGAGTGCAATGGCATTACATGGGTTGTCGTTTTCGGGAGTGGTAGAGAAGCTTCTATCCAGTGTCTCACCCGTTACACCGCTAGCGCAATTAGCTTGGATTCTGAGCGCATAGGTCGTGCTAGCACTAAGCCCCGTAATCACGATGGGTGAAGTGGTGGGCGCGGGGGCAATGGTGGTAGGCGTACCTCCTGTTGGCGTGTAGGTTACAGTATAGCTGGTATGGCCAGCGCCTGGCATAAACGTGAGGGTAGCCGTAGTAGTGGTTACGGCACTCACTGTGAAATTGCGCAACGGACCGCAGACGTTAGCAGGCGGCGCAAAGCGGTAAATCTGGCCGGCGGCTGGTACGGCAGCAATATTACGCGGATCGACAGTTGTGCTAGCAGTTGGGGCAGTAGAGGCATTGCTGAGTGCCACAAAAGTACCTGCCGCCGTTCCGGAGCCTAATCCGCCCAACCCAATAGAGGCAGAAGCGCTATTGAGTGCCCCACCCTCAGGCTGATAAACAAATTCGATATTGTTGGAGCCCTCATACAGCTTTACCTGAAATGATACACTTGGAGCAGGAGCATCGTAATCCCAAAGAGAATTACGCCACTCGAACGTAAATACACGGTTCGGAGCGGTGCCGGTAGTCAAGTAGGAAGCCGCCCCACCCCTATCACTTGGCACACCACTCAAATCGTCCCAGAGCGGGGCCAGTAGTGGGCGCGCCGGAGCACCACCTGCCAGGTTGTTTTCTTGGCCAAGTTCAGTGTTGGCAGTATTGAAAGTCAGGAAGCCATTGGAGGAAGCTTGCAGCTGACTGTAAATGGTCCCATCATACGCGAAAGGAAACCCTATTTGAATGGCAGGTGATAGCGCGTCATCCGTGAGTAGAGCCGGCACAGCGGTGCCACCTGTTAGCTGCGTATACGTGCCAGAAGCAGCCGTAAAGGTGTAATTGTTTACCTGAGCCGACGCGGAGCCAATAGTCAGAGCAGCTCCGGTCAACATTGCCGACAGGCGGCGGAAGGCGGTAGCCCATACTTGTATGCGTGTTTTCATTCAGTAAAAAATAGATGGTGGACAAGAAAGCAAACGTGTATAGGGCAAGTGCCCCTTGTTGCCTGCAATAGCCCAATATAATCTATAAATATTACTTAAAAACAGAACACACAGCCAACTCCACTTCCCCAGTGGGATTCAGCCCTCTTTTATTGCTACTTTCTACAGTTTAAACCTCAGAGGGCAAGCCTACTAGCCAGAAACTATCCACTGCGAGTACCCGTTCAGCTTTGTTGATTTTCAACTAGAATCGGTAACGAGCCTGCGCCTTGACATCCGTTCGGCGTGGACCTGCAATTTCCTCTAAGCCGGAACCTACCGTTTGCTGGTGCCGATAATGGGTTTCGGCTACACGCAGCCAGAATGTAAGGTGGCGGCTGCACGTAATTTCCGCTAGCCCATACACCCGGGTACCCTGGCCCGACAAGGCCGGCACCGAGAAGGCATACAATACATCCTGCTCGAAAACGTATTGTCGGGTGTCGTAGTCGTCGGTATCAAACAGGGCGTAGCGAGCTGTTAGGCGCAGCCGGCGGCCCACCCCAACGGTGGCATCCTGAGCCAGCACATAGCCTGTACGCCAGGGGCCGTTGTTTTCGCGGTAGCGTGTTCCTTGCACACGCGTACGCAAGCCAAGCGTAGATGTAGGGTTGGCATCGTAGTAGAGCAGTATACTGCGGCGTATAGTGGGCACGGGCAGCGGTGCGGGCCGGTCGCCGGCTGCATCGTATTCTTTCTCTCGGGTGCGGAGTTGCGCATACAGCAAGCTGGTTTTGGTGGGCGCATAGGCTAGCCGCACCAGCCAATCGTGGCCCCGCGAGGGAGCCCCAACCTGGTATTTCAGCCAGGGAAACCAAAACTGGTCGTAGTAGGCTGACATCTCCCACCGAGCTAACGGCCGCAGCTTCGCCCCCAGGTACAAGCCCGACTCGTTGATGTTGCGAGTATTTTCGCTCAGAGCGTTGCCATACAGCGTATGAAAGTTGCGGGCGTAATGCCGCATCAACACCGATACATCGAAGGTGGGGGCTATACTGGCCAACAGGCCATTTACAGTGCCGATACCGCCAGAACTGCTGCGGGCTGTTTCCCCGAACAGCAGCATGTTGCCATGCACATAAGAATACTGCGTGCTGACCGCCATGTTGTGCCGGCCCCGAAACTCGTACCGATTGTACAGCTCCGGCCGCCGCTGAATGGCTTTGTCGAAATACGTATCGACAGCAGTCAGGCCGGCCGTGAAATTGCTGCTGCGGCTGGTGTAGCTCAGATTGCCACCCGCTACGGTTTCGCGCAAGGCCTGCCGGTTGGCTAATTCAGCGGGCGTGCGGTGGAAGCCAGTAAGCTGAAAGCCCGATGAAAACTCGTTGAACTCAGCCAAGGAATCGGCAGCAAACTGCACGCTGGCATCTACCCGCTTGCGCGAAACAAAAGCCGTAGCCCGCACCGTGGGCGCCACACTGACCGTAGCCGCAGCGCCCCGAAAAAACGTAGTCTCCAGCACCGATGAATAGGGCCGAACGCCCACCGAGCTGCGCCGCAAGGTGGTAATTGTTTCGGCCCCCTTCCCTACTTGCAGCCCCGACGACAGCAACAACCCCTGCCCGAATTGCAGCTGATAGTCGCCTACAGCTAGCGTTTTCAGCCGTCCTCGCTCCTGCACCACCAAGTGCCCCGACAAGAAATCGGGTCCGTAACGGCGGGACTTAGGGTTCCAAACCAGTTGCTCGCCGGCATCCTTCTCGGCAGTGAACCCCAAGCTGAAATCCTTGGTATGGCTAACGCGGTAGCGCACCAACAGCTTATCCGGCGACCCTACGTAGCGTGTTGGTCCCTGACCCGAGCTATCGAGCGACACCGCCGCATATCCTTTGCGGCCTTGCAGCACCCGCTCGTAACGCACAAACAGTGCATTGTTGTCTTCTTGCAGCACGCGCTGCCACAGCGGGCCCCGCAAGCCGTTGCTGCCGCCCGCTACCTGCGCCGTCACGAACGGAGCCGCACGGTAGATACTGCGCATGTCGAAACCAGGCACCACCTGCAGTTCATAGAGCGTGAGTAACGCCCCCCGTTGCTGCCGATACTCGAGCAAGTTCGTGATTTGACTTTCGGAGAGCAGCAACAGCCCGCGCAGTTCTTCCCGGGTGGCCGTGTTCAGGTTGAGTGGGGTTTGGTAGTACTGTAGCAGCGTCTCGTACAGATCTTCGTACGGCACTTGGTCACTCTGAATCTCAGCAAATAGCTCCTGCGTCAGGCGGTCGAAGTCTGCTGCTGGGCGCACGTATTCCTGCGCTTGAACCCCAAAGCTGTTTAGCACTATTCCCAACAGCCAGAAACCGGATTTTATCCGTTTCAACTTCAGTAGGCCCGCTAAGGCAACCAGCATGCGTCTCATGGTTTCTGCCCCACCAAGAAGCTGATGCCCACGTGTTGGCTGAGCCCCAGCGCCCCTTGCCAAGCCGCCGCATAATCTATTGCAAGCGCCCCGGCCTTCACGCCAACGCCAGCCGTAGTTTCCTCGGTAAGGGTCCGGAAGCCCGCCCGCAGTGCCAGCTTCTCAATCACGAGGTACTCAAGACCAGCTTTGAAATCGGCGTCCTGCTCGACGTCCTTTTCGGTTTCGATGCTGAGCTGCACCTTACCAGACGCACGATACGAAATACCCGCTTTCAGCACAGTGGGTACCCGCTCCTGCTGGTAATCGGCTAGTTTGGCTTGGTTAAGATTATAGAGGTAGGCGCCAAACACCAGCCGCTTGGGCACCAATTCCGCCTGCCCTCCCAACGACACCGCCATGGCCCGTTTGCTGCCCAACCCCTCAATACTGAGCTGCAGCATATCCACCCGGACGCCCACGCTGACTAGCCCGCCTCGGTAGCCATACCCTGCTCCCACTCGTTGCTCACTGTAGAGCTTGCCGCCGAAACGCTGCACTTCCACCCCTACCACCCCGTTTTTGGCCTTGTTGTCTTCCACAGCACCCAACGGTACGGCTGCCACCGCGGCCACTGTGTTCAGGGCACTCAACAAGTAGCGGTTTTCGGCATACACGCCCACTATCGGGCGGCTAAGCTGCCCTAGCCCCGCCACGTTGTTGCCGATGGCCCACACGTCGCTAAGCGTTACCGAGGCATTGCCCATACCCGCCGCTCGCGCACCACGTGTACCGGGGCCGTTACCTTGCCCGTAAGCGGTAATTGATAATAGAAATAAAATAACTGCAATAAGATAGAGTTGTCTCATAAGCAAGTGTATACAATCTTCAATAATAGCATATTTATACCATCAGATAGCTAAGTCTATTTAAATTACTCTATGATATCCTACTCTGTAAAGGCTCAACGGAGCCCTTTAACACACAACGTCCCGACCTTATTAGGGCCGGGACGTTGTGTTGGATTACAGATAACAGCAAACTTGTTGCTCCATAGCTTTATGTTCAAGCAAGCGTATGAGTTCTGCTTCTTTTACTATTGCCTGAACAATCTTTTGCACATGGACTGTGCCAGGCTCCGTCACCCTTTAACATACACCAGAGAGTGACGGAGCAACCGAATGTCGACGAGAGCTAGCTGACAGACGCTGCCACGGCGGTGGAGGCTGCTTGCACCGCTTGATACGCATAGCTACCGGCAGCAGGCGGGACGAACTCGCCCGCCGTGCCCGCCTCCCGGCCCATCTGCTCGGCCGCTAGCGAGAAGTAGAGCACCCAGCCCGGCTCCTGTCTCGCCAGTCGAAGACGCAGCAAATTATAGGCGCATCCTCCCTCTAGCCTTACTAGCGCAAGTGCTTAGCGCTCGAGTACGCCCGTCATTTGCCCGATGAGGGCAATATGCTCCCGCAGTTTCACTTTTTGCAGGTGTTCCACCTTTTCCGGGCCACCTAATGCCAGTAGCGGCACATAGCCGAAGCACTCGTCAAAAGCGGGTTCGCCTAACTGTTCACGAGCGACTGGGTATGGTTCCCAAAGCAACTCTTCTCGTAGAGTTGCCCCATCAGCCAAGTCTTCAAAGAAAAATTCTAGTCCCTTGCTTATGGCTGTTGTTTGGCCGTGCCGGTAGTCTACGAGTACTAAATAGCCGCGTTCCCACACAAGTAAATCGCCCATAGAAGTAGCGAAAAGTACGACGGGTGGTGCCGGAGAGGGTGTGCTGGTGAGTTGGTAGGTATCTTCCAACAAGCCGGCATAGTCATCAGGATTGACAATTTTTAGATAGCCATCGCAGAAGGTACCGAACCCATACTGTTCCCATACCTCTACCAGTTCACTTGGCACAAGGTCGCGGTAACGGCTGATCAGTTCAGCTGAGGGCCTCTCTATGATTGTGTAGGAAGGAAAACGAGCGAACAATTTGTTGAGCATGAGAGGTACAAAGAACAATAGTGGAAGGTAAGCTAGTGGCTTCTATTCTATTGGTAGCACGATATTGAGGTAAGTACTTTCGAGTTGCTGTCGGCTCATATTAGTGGCGTAGGTGCGAATCTGCTTATCAATAATTTTGATGCGCTTCGGCCATTGAGCACCAATGGAAAAATTGACGCGAGCATCACCCATGCCCGTAATAACATGCGGGGGGCCACCTGCTACTTGATCTGGATCATGCAGAGCCGTTTGCGTTGCCAACCATTGCTCAGCCCGTACAGTGGCTTCTGCTTTAGTCAGACTGCGATTTTGACGGCGCAACTCAATTTCTTTGTCGCGTAACGCTTCTTCCCGCGCTACTTTTTGGGCCGCGTCTCCGGTTGGGTCCCGACCACTTTTTTTAATCTTGCTCAAGGCAATGTAGTGGTCACGGTTGGCCATAAACTCAGCCACAGTTAGCCGGTTCAGTCCATCTTGCTGACCTCGCACTTGGCGGATGAACTCTACCGGGTCCATGTCGGGCTTGTTCTTCTTCCGCGACGTCACCTTGAACGGTGGGTCGCCTGTGATCAAAGGAAGCCGCGATACGGTAACTAAGCCGCTAGCAATTGGCGTCACTTTAGCGGAAGCTGTTTTGATTGCTTTGTAGGCATACTCACCAGCGGCAGGCATGACAAACTCGCCGGCCGTGCCGGTTTCCCGGCCCATTTGCTCGGCTGCCAGTGAGAAGTACAGCACCCAGCCCGGCTCCTGCCCGTTGGTTCCTCGCGCATCGAAGTACTCGTAGAGATGGTGCATCGTGCAGCCCCGCCCCCACACCGTCACGAACGTGCCTTGCCCGTCGGCGCGCAGGTACGTGGCCCGGGCCTCTACCACGGCCGTGGCCGAGAGCATCAGCTCGAGCAGGTGCTGGTACGTGCTTTGGTCGAGCCGGCTGGTGACGAACGACCAGGTGCCGGCCCGCACCTTGCTGCGCGGACGACCCCGGTGGTCCACGTACTGCCGCCATTCGTAATGGCTTGCATCAAGCGGAATGGTAACGTTCCCGAGGTATAAAAAAGCTTCAACAGAGGCGTTTTGCATAGAAGGAGATAAGCGCTTTTAGTTGGAAGCCATTACCTGAAAATAGAACTGCAACGGCTTGTCACAGCGCTGCCACTTGTTGTTTTTCTTCTCGATGCCGAAAAGTAAGTCGCACTGGTTAGCAAGACCGTCAGAACACTGCGGGTCGAGCCTGCCTGCTGCTTTTTGCGCGGCTTGTTAACCAAAGCCCAAGCGTTTTTCATAACCCATTCAAATAATGCCCATAAAGGAATAATAGCCCGTAAAATAAGCTTTTTCCAACAGCTAATCTATGGCAAACTGTTGCAGGCCAGGACGACACCACAGCCGAAAAGCCCCGGCACCAACATAGTACCGAGGCTTTTGTATAGGTATTGAATTGGATGCGCTTGGCTTACATACCAGCCGCGGAGCTTTCCTTGCCTTTCTTTTTCTTGATTTTGGTTTTCTGACCGTCTTCGGTTTTCACCTTCATCTTCTCCACGTCACTGAGGCCCTCAGCAGAGGCCGTTGCTCCAGGGCCTACCCCTGGGTTGGGCCCGTTGTTTACTATCGTCATTTCGTCGACGATATGCCGGGCGCCGCCCAGCTTCTCGATGCACCACAACACGTACCGGATATCGGCGTTGATACAGCGCTTCAGCTCGGGGTCGTAGGCCAAGTCACCGGTCATGGCCTCCCAGTTGCCATCAAACGCCAACCCGATTAGCTCGCCGCGGCCGTTGATAACCGGTGAGCCAGAGTTGCCGCCGGTGATGTCGTTGTCGGTGATGAAGGCCACGGGCAGGTTACCGTCTTTGTCGGCAAAGCGGCCATAGTCTTTCTGCTTTAGCAATTCCAGTTCTTTCTTGGGCACTACAAATTCCTCGTTGGTAGGGTCTTCTTTCTCTAGAATGCCCTGAGCAGTGGTTTTGTAGTCGTAGCGCACAGCATCGCGGCCTTTGTAGGGGCGCACCGAACCGTAGCTCAGCCGGATAGTGGAATTGGCATCAGGTGAATACACTTTTTCATTGTTCTTCTCGCGTAGCGCGGCCACGTAGAGACGGTTGGCGCGGGTGAGGCCCCCCTGTAGCGCCTGCGTTTTGGGCAGAATATTCTGCGTGTAGTTGGTGTACACCGAGTTGAAGGTTTTGAACCCAGGATCGGCCTCCAGTTTAACCAATGTAGGGTTCGCCAAGAAGGCATTCACCTTAGCCTCTGACGTCAGGAAGGAATTAGTGTAGACATAGTCGGCGTATTTCGACCACGAGTTTCCGTACTGCTTCTGTACTGTTTCAAACACGTCGGGCAGTTGCCCCTGCGGCACGTCTTTGCCATATAAACTCATCAGCGCCACAAATACCTTCTTATCAGTGGGGGCGCTGTAGTCTTTGAAATATTCAGCTACTGGCTCCTTTAGGCCATCAACCGCTTTCTGGATGGCTTCCTTATCGGTGGGGGTAGTTTTGAGCGTCATGTACAACGGCATCATGCGCGAAGCCAAGGTCACGATTTCCGTTCCGAAAGCGGCTTCATTCACATAGTTGGAACTTAAGTTGTACTCGCGCAGCCCCATGTAGGCTTGGTTGATAGAGCTTAGTGCTTCGCCGTACTGTTGTACCCGCGCCTGATCGGCCCGAATCCACTGATCCAAGGCCGCCTCTTCGGCTTTCTTGGTATCCACCGTTTTCAGGCGCTTCATACCTTCGTTCTGGCCAATGAAATACTTCCAGTAGTTAGCAATGCTGGCGTACTTAGAAGCATACTTCAAGCGCAACGCAGGGTCCTGGTCCATGTCTTCTTTCCACAGCTTAAGGCGTGTGTCGCGCAGCTTGATGCGGGCAGGATTGCTTTGGTCGAGCGTCATTTGCAAACCAGCAGCGGGCAAGAAGCGCTGCGTGCGGCCCGGAAAGCCAAATACCATTGCAAAGTCGCCTTCGCTCACGCCTTGCAGGCTCACCGGCAAGTGCTTTTTGGGTACATACGGCACGTTGTCGGGCTCGGGACCAGCCGTGGGCTTGTTGCTCTTGCTGGCGTACACCCGGAACATCGAGAAGTCGCCGGTATGGCGGGGCCACATCCAGTTATCGGTGTCGCCCCCAAACTTACCCACTGCTTCTGGCGGCGCCCCTACGAGGCGCACATCGCCAAAGCGCTGGTACACGAACAGGTAATATTCGTTGCCGCCGAACATGTCGCGCACATACGCCACGTACTGGCCGTTTGCCTTGGCGGCGTCAGCCATATCTTTCTGGCGCTTCTGCACAATGGCTATGCGTTCCTGCTCGGGCGTACCAGGCGTAATGCCTTCCAACACCTTACCGGTTACGTCTTCCATGCGCACCAGAATGTCCACGAACAAGCCAGGATTGGTTTTTTCGTCGGCGCGAGTAGTCGCGAAAAAGCCTTTTTGCAGGATGTTGTTCTGGGGGGTGCTGTGGGTTTGAATGGCGTCGTAACCGCAGTGGTGGTTGGTTAGCAGCAAGCCTTGGCTGCTCACAAACTCGCCGGTGCAGAAGCCTCCGAGCTGCACTACTGCATCTTTCAGGCTAGCATTGTTGACGTCGTAGATTTCTTCGGCCGTGAGCTTGAGGCCTTTTTTCTGCATATCTGCCTGGTTCAGCCGCTTCACGAAGAGCGGCAGCCACATCCCCTCATCGGCACGGGCCGAAAGGGGCAGCAACAGCGTCAGGAGCAGAACTTTTGCCCAATTGTTTTTGCGCATGAGTGGGAAAGTAAAAAGAAGGATAGATAAGAGATTGGATCAGCTGGCGAATTTACGAAAAGAGTCGGGGCCTACGGGCAGGGGGCGAAGGCAAGAATGCTATTTCACGCAGCGGCCACAATAGAACCCACATAGCAGATTCGTACGCGTAGCAGGCTGTGGCTGCAATTTTTCTCGGCTGTTTCCAGTTCTTTGTTTCTATGTCGTATCTAGTTCGTTGGCTGATGCTAGGGTTGCTGTGGGTGTACCGCCACCTGATTTCGCCGCTCACTCCGGCCAGTTGTCGCTACACGCCCACTTGCTCGGCCTATGCCGTGCAGGCCATTCAGAAATACGGCCCGTGGCGAGGCGGGCGCTTGGCCTTGCGCCGTTTCAGCCGCTGCCACCCCTGGGGCGGCCACGGCTACGACCCAGTTCCGTAACAGCAAGACAAACAAGATATTGCCCGTGCTAACACCACGCTATGCACTCAACCTTTTCCGTAGGGCCACTGCTGCTTGGCTAACTCGATTATCCGGCGCCGTTATCCGTTGCGCTCCGGTTTTACGTACTAGGGTGCATGGTTGCTGTTGGTCACTGAGGCCAACCGTGTTTTTCTGTCGCTTTTCTTATTTCTTGATGTCCAGAATATTCCTGCTTGCTTTAGGCCTCACTGCTTTAGTGGGCTCGGGTTGTTCCCAAGCCCAGAGTGATAACGCCAAAGAGTCTACTGACTCTCCTAAATCTGAAAAGAAGGGTAAGAAGAACAAGAAAGGCGGCAAGGAGAAGGAAGTGGCAGCAGCACTAGAGCCCGTAGGCGAATTGCAGGGTGGCGTACCGGAAAGCTCTGGGTTGGCCCATGGCGGTCGGCCGGGCACGTTCTTCACCCACGGCGATGCGGGTAGAGAACCAATTCTGTATCTCATCAATGAAAAAGGCGAGTTACTAGGGCAGCGTGAGCTACCCGTCACCAACGTCGACTGGGAAAGCCTCTCCGATGATGGCAAAGGCACCATTTTCGTGGTGGACGCCGGCAACAACAACAACTCCCGCAAAGACCTGGTGGTGTACCGCGTCAAGCCGGATCAGCCGGATAAGGTTAGCAAAATCAACTTCCGCTACGCCGATCAAACTGCTTTTCCGCCACCTAAAGAAGAGCGGAATTTCGATTGCGAAGCCTCCCTCTGGAATGCCGGCAAACTCTATCTTTTCACCAAAGACCGCGCGCAGCAGACCACCAGCAAAGTGTATACCCTGTCGGATCAGCCCGGCACTCATACTGCGCAGCTGCTAACGAAACTCGCCGTTGATGGCGAAGTAACTGATGCCGACCTAAGCCCTGACGGACGCCATTTGGCTTTGCTGGGTCGGGAGAAGCTTTACCTATTCGAAGGCACTGACTTGGCTAGCGCACTCAAGGCTACGCCAAAAACCGTTTCTCTGAAAGGAGCAGGCCAGACAGAAGGCGTTCTATTCCTCGACAACGGCACTCTGTTCATCAGCACCGAACAAGGTGCGCTGTACCGCTACAAACTGTAAGCGTTGGTACAGTTCTATAACGCAACACGCCTCCCCTGCTAAGCAGAGGAGGCGTGTTGCGTTATGCCCGCAGAAGCGCCGGCTACACCTTGATGGCTTTTTTGTTATTGGCCTCTTCTTCGTCTAAATCACGCGGCGCGTAGCCGTACGGATTGTTCGGATTCTTGCCAGCGCGGAACAGTACCCATAGACCGACCAAGATCAGCGGCAAACTCAGAATCTGTCCCATGTTGAGTGGCAGCTTGTCTTCGAAGGCTTCTTGGTTTTCTTTCAAGAACTCGCCTAAGAACCGTTGGGTGAACAGCAATACCACAAAGAGGCCGAACAGTAAGCCGCGCGGCGTGCGGTCCTTGGTGCGGTTCCACATGCTGTAGAGCAGCACCAACAGGAAGATGCAGAAAGCAGCTTCGTAGATCTGGGTGGGGTGGCGCGGCACGGCTATCGGCGACTCGGGCGTAACGGCCGTTCCCTCAGGCAACATGCGGTAGGTTTGGGTACCGTCGGGGCGCATGGCGGGTTGTGCGGCTACCTGCACAGCACCTGGAGGCAGGGGCTGCACAGCAGGCTGCAAGTGGTCGGCGTCGCGGACAAATACAAACGCCCAGGGTTTGTCGGTTGGCTCGCCTACAATTTCCGAGTTCATGAGGTTGCCCAACCGAATCATGGCGCCTCCCAAGGCCACCACAATCACAATCCGGTCGAGTACCCAGAGATAATCGAACTTGTTGTTGCGGGCAAATAGCCAAGTTGCCAGCAGGATACCAAGCGTGGCACCATGGCTGGCCAGGCCGCCTTCCCAAATCTTGAATATCTCCCAGAAGTGCTCGGAAGTCAAATAATACGCAGGATCGTAGAACAGCACGTGCCCCAATCGTGCGCCCAGAATGGTGCCGGCCAGCATGTAGATGGTAATTACATCCACCCAACGCGGCGACGTCCGTTCGGATTTATAGATGTGCGAAAGAATGAACGTGCCGAACACGAAGCCCGACATGAACAGCAGCCCGTACCAACGCAACGTCAGCGGCCCGATTTTGGCCAGGATAGGGTCGGTGTTCCAGGTGATAAAGGCGAGGAAGGAAAGCATGGTCACGAAAAAATGGAAACGATTCAAAGGTAATCAGACATTCGGTTTGCGACTTTGCAAACCGCTCTTCCGCTCAGGCGTTAGGCAGAAGCAGCGCCTAACTGCCGCAAACCCATCAGCGGGCCGGTAACGGTGCTTGCTGCTCGCTAGGATAGAGTTGGTTGGCCGGTGTAGCTGAGCGCAGTTCGGCGCCGTCGCCGCTGAGCATCAGCAATAACCCCAGCATGAGGGCATAGCTCGGCCAGCGCAGCCACGTAGGCAGCGGTTGGCGCTCCATGGATGCCTCACCAACGAGCCGGGCGCGCACCCGATTGTAAAAGAACGGCTGAGGCTGGGCAGGAACTCGGGTACGCCAGTGGTGCAGCAGGTTTTCCCATTCTTCATCGGCAGTGAGGCGATTGTCGGAATCAGGCATGACGTAGAGGAATAGTAAGATGGGTACGAAGGGTTTTGCGGGCGCGAAATAATAAGGATTCCACTGCCGGCACAGTGGTTTCGAGCACAGCAGCTATTTCCTCGTAGCTCAGTTCCTGCTCGTGGCGTAGCGTAAAAGCCACCTGCTGCTGGCTGGGCAGCCGGGCAATGTGCGCGAGCAAAAGCGCCAACTGCTGCTGCCCTTCTAGTTGCGCCTGCGGGTGCGCATGGTCAGTGGGCTCGTGTAGCACTTTGTTGTCGAAGCCCAGCAAACTGGTAAAATATGCAAAGCGCTTTTGGGCCCGGGCCCGCTGCTGGTGCTTCAGGGCCCGCGAGGTGGCCAACCGGTAAAGCCAGGTACTTAGCGCTGCTTCGCCCCGAAACCTGCCAATTGTTTGATACACTTCCACAAACACTTCCTGGGCTACGTCTTCGGCCTCTTCCGGCGACCGTAGGAGAGCCACTACTGTGCGGTAGATGCGGTTCTGGTAGCGCTCCACCAACGTGCGAAACGCAGCCTCACTGCCCTGTTGCAACTGCGCTACCAGTTCGGCATCAGCGGAAGCAGCCCCGTATTGCGTTGCAGGCACGATGCAATGAGCAGTAGGCAGCGGGAGTGTATACACCAGTGAAGCGAAAACTAAAGAGTAGAAACGACACCTGCTCAGCGCCTGGCTTTTCCCGCGACTATTGAGGTTCTGTCTGATTAGGCCAATTTAACGCGTAAAACTTGCGCCCTCTCTCCTGCTTTTCATACAACGTATTGAGCGTTAAGAGAATATCTTGTGAAGATATTCTCTTAACGCTCAAGGTGAAATCCGGAGACCAATTATAGGTTAGCTAATTCTTCGGTGTAACCGCCACTCAGGATGGGGAAACGCAGCCAGGAGCGGGGGTCCACATTGTAATCGTCGAGGTGGAAGCTGGGGGCGTATCGTTCGCGCTTCCACTGGTTGCGGCTCCAGAGGCTATAGAAACGCTTCACGTAGGTTTTCAGGAGTTCAGGGTCGATGGCAGACTCCTCTTCCACCAAAATGGCCAGCACCTGTTGCGGACTCAACCGATCATAGAAAGCCAGCCGTTCGATGCGGTTGAGAATGATATAAGGCATCAGGTCCCGCTCATCAGTCTGCTTTTCTTCGAGCGGCCGCAGCTCAGCGGTAGGCTGTAGGTTATTTACATGGCTCAGGGCTGTGTAGCCTAGCTCGGTTTGCGCCCACCGCAGCCACTTCTTCACAAAATCCTTGTCGACGCCGCCTATGGGCGAGATGCTACCGGCCGTGTCGCCGTCCATGGTGCAGTATCCTACAGATGCTTCTGAACGGTTGGAAGTGGTAATAAGCAAACAGTTCTGCACGTTGGCCAGCAGCCAGATGGCGGGGGCCCGTACGCGCGCCTGAATGTTTTGCAGCGCCAGGTCGTCGGTTTTCCAGCTCAGTTCCCGGTTTAGTGCATGCTGGATTTTGCCCACGTAGCCACTTACTTCTTGGTCAATCTCCCAGTTGTAAAATACCGCTCCTATCGAATCCGCCAGTTCTTTGGCCGAGTTGAAAGTATCGTCAGAAGAATTGACGGTGCCCTGGTAGGCGCAGGTCAACAGACGGTGAGTAAGCTGCTTGTTAATAGCTTTTTGCTGCTCGTCTGGGTCGGTCAAAGACGCATCTTTCGGACCGGGCGTGTTTTGGTCGGGCGTAGGCGCCACAGGGCCGGCAAGGGTTTCTATCTCCTCAGCGGTGAAGCACCCGCTACGCCGCATAAATTCAGCAGTGCCTAGCTCCGTTGTACCCAGTCGCACCATTTCAGCCACTGATACTGCGCACAAGCAGGAGTCCGCCCCGCCGCTCAAACTCAGCACAAAGCCGCGGCTACGGGCCTTGCGCATATAGTCGAATAGCGCCAAACTAAGGGCTTGGTTCAGCTCCCGGTACTCATCGGGGGCGGGCAGCGGATCAATGGCGTCAAGCGAAACTGGTTCGAGTGGCACCGTGAAATCCACATCCACACATTCCATATCCACTTCCTTGAAGCTCATGAGCTGGTTGCGCAGCAGCAGGTGCCCGTTGCGCGCAACCAATATTTCGCCGTCGTAGGTGATGCGTCCGGCTTCGTTGCCGAGCAGGTTGGCGTAGAGGTAGGTGCAGTTAAAGTTTCGCGAAGCCCGCAGCACCAGTTGGTAACGCAGGTCGGTTTTGCTCATGGCGAAGTGCGAAGCTGAAGGATTCACAATCAGATCCACCCGGCCTTGCAGCCGACAGGCGGGCCGTACGTTGTCGGGTCGCCACGCGTCTTCGCAGATTTCAAAGCCAAACTTTACGCCCTGATGCTCGAAAATCATGTCGCCTAAGGTCCACTCCTCTCCTTCCCAAGCCACCGTGCTAGTTTCGCCAGCTGGCCACGGGTGGAAAAAGCGCGGCTCATAGTGTACCCCATCATTGGCCAGAAACTGCTTGGCCGCAAAGCCCAGGATCTGCCCGTCGCGCAGAACGGCAGCCGTATTGTAGGTGCGGTGCTGCAGGCGCACTGGCAACCCCACTACCACGCAGATACCTTCCGTCCAGGGCCGGATTTGCTGCAAGTGGGCTAGTGCCTGCTCCGGTAGCCAGTCGCTCAAGAACAGGTCTTCGCAGCCGTAGCCCGTTAAACACAGTTCCGGCAAACACAGCAGTTCTACCCCGGCAGCTTTAGCCTGCTCGATAGCCTCGCGGATAACCCGCAGATTATGGGTCCAGTCAAACGGTATTTGGTTGAGGGCGGCGCCAGCAATTCGCATAAGTCAGGATGAAAGATGATTCTGCAAATCAACTCCATTTCTGCAGATCAGGTTGCCTCTCATTCCTTACAAAACGCTGGCGTGCCTCTGCGAAAGCACCATTTTCAGGTTTTCCGCAGAGGCACGCCAACAAATACTGTACTCCTCGAAATAGGTTTTTACACTCCTAGTGCCTCCAAAGCTCGTTCCGCGGCTAGTTGCTCGGCCTGTTTCTTACTTAGGCCCATGCCCGTCGCTATAGCTTCTTCGTCCAGCAATACGGTAGCCGAAAACTCCATCACGCCACCAGGCCGCGATTCACCGCTTAACTCGTAGCGAAGAACTTTGCCGTTGCGCTGTGCCCATTCAATCAGCTTGCTCTTGAAGTTGGTCGTGGTTTGAGTCATCGACTTCACGTCCACGTACGGCTTCACAATACGACCCAGCACAAACTTGCGGGCCGATTTGTAGCCCTGATCCAAGTACACGGCACCGACCAATGCTTCCAGCGCATTGCCGTTTACGGAGCGCGAGCGAGCCGCTCGGCCCTGTCCCGGATCAAGCTGCACCAACTTGTCGAGGCCAAGCTTCAAGGCCAACGAGTTGAGACTTTCCCGGTTTACAATGCGGCTGCGCATCTCCGTCAGGAACCCTTCTTGCTCGTAGGGAAACTTACGAAACAGGTACTCGGCTACCACCGTACCCAACACCGCATCGCCGAGAAACTCCAGTCGCTCATTGCTTTGCTGCCTTCCTTGCTCTCCTTGCTGCCGCACCACCGACGAATGGGTGAACGCCAAACGATAGAGCCGCACGTTGGAAGGCGTGCGGCCCGTTATCGTCGCAATGGCTTGCAAAAAGGCCTGGTCTTGGCCCAGCATCCGCCGAAAAAACCCGAACAAGGGCAAGCCTGCCATTACGCCTTAAACTTGCGGAACACCACCGACGTGTTGTGCCCTCCGAAGCCAAACGTATTGCTGATGGCCACATTCACCTCACGGGTTTGGGCCTCGTTGAACGTGAAGTTCAGCCGGGCATCCAGTTCAGGGTCGTCGGTGAAGTGGTTGATGGTAGGCGGAATGATGCCGTACTGAATGGCCAAAATGCTAGCCACCGACTCAATACCACCGGCCCCACCCAGCAAGTGCCCCGTCATGCTCTTGGTAGAGCTGATGTTGAGGTTATAGGCATGCTCCCCAAACACCTTCTGAATGGCTTTCACCTCGGCGCCATCGCCCAGCGGTGTGCTGGTGCCATGGGTGTTGATGTAGTCAACTTCTTCCGGTTGAATCCCCGCATCACGCAAGGCGTTCTGCATCACCAATACCACGCCTTCCCCGGTTGGGTCAGGAGCCGTGATATGGTAGGCATCCGAAGAAAGACCACCACCGATTATCTCGGCATAAATCTTCGCACCGCGGGCTTGCGCATGTTCGAAATCCTCGATTACTAGCGCACCGGCCCCTTCACCTAGTACGAAACCATCTCGGTCTTTGTCGTAGGGCCGGGAAGCAGAAGGCGCATCATCGTTCCGTTCGCTCATGGCTTTGAGGGCATTGAAGCCCCCAACGCCCGCTTCGGTAATGGCTGCTTCCGAACCACCGGTTACTACCACATCGGCCATACCCAGGCGGATGTAGTTGTAAGCGGCTACAATGGCGTCCGAGGAAGAAGCACAGGCCGAAGTTGTAACGAAGTTGGGTCCGCGGAAACCATTCTTGATGGAGATGTTGCCCGACGAGCTGTCGGCAATCATCTTCGGAATGAAGAAAGGGTTGTAGCGGGGAGTTCCGTCGCCTTTGGCGAAGTTGAACGACTCGTTTTGAAAGGTTTGCAACCCGCCAATACCCGAACCCCAGATGACGCCTACCCGGTCCTTGTTTACGCCTTCAGCCAAACCGGCATCGAGGATGGCCTCGTCGCTGGCAATGACAGCAAACTGCGTGAACAAATCCATTTTCCGACCCTCTTTGCGGTCGAAGTAGTCATCTGGATTGTAATTCTTCACTTCGCAGGCGAAGCGAGTTTTGAACTTGCTGGCGTCGAAGCGGGTGATGGGTGCGGCGCCGCTCAGGCCCTGGCGCAACCCCTCCCAATATGTTGGGACGGTGCTACCGAGTGGCGTGATGGCCCCCAGCCCTGTAACGACAACTCTCCGAGAAGCCATAGGAATGGACAGAGATTACAAAAAAGTAGGAAAGCAAAACGGCCGGCGGCAGGCCGACCGAATGCGCGAAAACCGCTAGAAAACAAGTATTTGGCAGCTAATAATGAACTGTAGGATGCCTTGACAGGCTGGAAGATCCTAATGCTCTGCACCAATTACTTCACTGTTCACTTATTTGGCGTGCTCCTCGAGGTAGCTGATAGCCTGACCCACGGTACCGATGTTTTCGGCTTGATCATCGGGGATAGACACGTTGAATTCTTTTTCAAACTCCATAATCAGCTCAACCGTGTCGAGCGAGTCGGCACCCAAGTCGTTGGTGAAGCTTGCCTCTGGAGTTACCTCTGATGCTTCTACGCCTAGTTTGTCGATGATGATGGCTTTTACTTTTTCTGCAATTTCAGACATTTCCGTGGGGGTTTAGAGAAAACTCGCCACAAATAACACCATCTTCCCTAACATTTTCAAACATCGACTGCCTAATCTTCCAGGTACAAGATTCTGACCTGAGCAGTTCATTTCGAAGGCTAGGTGTGTAATTTTGCTTGCTCTGGCTTCGGTACCCGCTTATGAAAACTCTCACCCTGGACGTAGAATACGAGTGCAACTTCGACTTATTCGGAGTGGTTTCGTCGAGCCGTGAGCACACGTTGGCGTGGCAGCTCAACCAGCTTTTGCGCCTGCGCCTCGTGAAACAGCATGACCTGATTTACGATTTGTTTAGCCAAGGCCGGTTGGTCATCAGCAACTACTTGCACGCCACCGAACACTTCACCTTGCGCCTCCTGCGCAACCGCTCTTTGGACCCCTCAGTACTCAAAAAACCCTTCCTGGCCCCCGATATCAAAGAATATGACTACCTGATTCAGGTCAGTAACGGCAGTGGCGCGCTAGCTCCCGAAACGCTCGTGACGGAACTTGCAGCCCTGCCCGTCGTGCAATACGTATGTCAATTCGACCCAAATAGCCTGAAGTTTAAAGAAAATCTGCTCTTTTGAGGATTGTAGCGCCAAGCTCCAGCTTGGCGACTTGTCAGCGCCGCGTGCTGGCTACTCTCTTTTTACACTCACCGTTCAACCGCTCACCAAGCTGGAGCTTGGCGCTACTTGCCCATGGAAACACGTGCTCAGTTCAATAAAACCAAAATTGTGGCCACTGTCGGCCCAGCATCCAACACCTACGAGCGGCTAGCCATGCTCATCCGCGAAGGTGTGGATGTATTTCGGCTCAACTTTTCGCACGGTTCCCACGAAGACCACCTCTCCGTAATTAACACCGTACGCCGGCTCAACAAAGATCTGCGCACCAACGTTGGCTTGCTCCAGGATTTGCAGGGCCCCAAGATTCGGTTGGGTGATGTAGAAGGTGGAGGCGTTGAGATTACGCGCGGCGACAAAATCAAGCTGGTATGTGGCGAAAAGGAAATTAGCACGGCTACGCGCCTGAGCACCATATATATGGGTTTGGCACGCGACGTAAAGCCGGGCGACATGATTCTGCTCGACGACGGTAAAATAGAGCTGAAAGTGCTGGCCACTGACCGCGAAACCGAAGTGGACGTGGAAGTAGTATACGGCGGCCTCGTGAAGCCCCGCAAGGGCATCAACCTTCCCGACTCCGAGGTGTCAGCCCCTTCCATGACGGAGAAAGACATCGAGGACCTCAAGTTTGGGCTCGAAAACGATGTTGACTGGATTGCGCTGTCGTTTGCCCGCCGTGCCGAAGACATCCGCTTTATTAAGAGCCTGATTGCGGAAGGCGGCAAATCCACCCGCGTAATTGCCAAGATTGAAACTCCTGAAGGCCTTAAGAACCTCGATGAAATCATTGCCATTACCGATGCCGTGATGGTAGCCCGCGGCGACCTTGGCGTGGAGGTGAAGATGGAAGAGGTGCCCATGGCCCAAAAGATGATTGTGGAGAAGTGCAACAAAGCTGGTAAGCCAGTTATTGTCGCCACTCAAATGATGGAAAGCATGATTTCGGCTCCACGCCCAACACGTGCCGAGACCTCCGACGTAGCCAACGCCGTGATGGACGGTGCTGATGCGCTGATGCTGTCTGCCGAAACAGCTGTGGGTCAGTACCCCGCTGAGGTGATTCGTTCGATGGTAGGCACCGTGGCCAGCGTGGAAAGCCGCATGCAGAGCCTCTACAACCACTGGTTTCCCATCGACCCAACGGCCCCAAGCTTTATGGTAGACAGCTTATTGTCAGCTGCTTGCCACTTAGCCAAGAACACGGGAGCCAAGGCTATTACGGCCATGACGCACCGCGGCTATACGGCCTTCCAAATTGCCAAGTACCGTCCCAAAGCCAACATTTTCGTCTTCACTGATAACCGTCCGCTCCTAACTACGCTGAGTTTGGTGTGGGGTGTACGTGGCTTCTATTATGACCGCATGGTGAGCACTGACAATACGGTCCTCGACATCAAATACGTGTTGACTACGATGGGCCACCTGCAAAAAGGGGATGTGTTCATCAACACCGCTTCTATGCCAATCAACGAGAAGGGCAAAGCCAACATGGTAAAAGTAAGCGTAGCTTAAACGCAAAGTTCTACTATTGAAAAAGCCCGTCTGTATTGTCAGACGGGCTTTTTTATGTGTATGAACTAACGCTGAAGCCGTTACTGAAGCCACTTAGCAAGTCCAATACTTCTTGCTTTTTCGGCGGCCAGTTACCGCTGCGTGGTTATGCTCACAGCCCATTTACCCGCCGCACCAACGCAATAGCAAGCAACGTGATATAACCGACTTCAGCGGCCGGTTGAGATTAAGTGTGACAGTCTTAGCCCTCTGTGGGGCGCAGTAGGCAGCAGTACACCAACGTTGGGATAGTGCTGTAGCAGAGCCACTTTACATGAACGCGAAAAGGCCCCACGCGCGAGCGTGGGGCCTTTCCTGTATGGAAGAGCAGAAAGTAGCTTTTTGCCGCTTAGGCAGCCAGCGACTTCACGAACTTAGCCAACTTCGACTTGTTGTTAGCGGCTTTGTTCTTGTGGATGATGTTCTTTTTGGCCAAACGATCTAGCATCGACGACACCTTTTTCAGCAACTCTTGAGCAGCTGTAGCGTCGGTGGTAGCACGCAGTTTCTTAACGGCAGTGCGGGTAGATTTAGCCTGGTAACGGTTCAGCACGCGCTTAGCTTCGTTGGAACGGATGCGCTTGAGGGCCGACTTATGATTTGCCATGGGGTAGAAAAAAGGTTCTTCTGCTCGAGTTCAGTTCAATTGGGTTGGCAAAGGTAAAGCTTTGGTGGGAAATAACAAATACTTGCTTACTAGTTCCCTTTTCCCGCTTCACCTGGTAGCTTAGAACGCTTATGTTGCTAGCCGGTTCCTAAATGGCGCTGGTGGCAGTAGTTGCAGCGGGCTTGTTGACAGTATTACTAGGCTGCGCCCGAAGTTAACTAGCAAAGCACTAGTCAACGAAGGAGAGTGGTTTCGCCGTATTCTTAGTGCATACCTTTGAGAGCCTACAGGCTTCGCTTCCAATACAACGGTTTGCTTGGCGGGTAAGTGCGACTTGTTATAAGCTCTGAGGCGTATTAGTGTAGGCCTACACATAGCAGCGCATAAACAAACTTATGTTGATTGGCCTGGCTTTATATGGCTGATTTCCCCTTGTATCTCTATCATGCCTCTTGTTGCACACTCTCCTTATCGGCCGCCATTTTATTTATTTAACGGGCACTTACAAACCATTGTCCCTAGTTTGCTGCGCTCAGTACCGGAAGTGCGCTACGAGCGAGAGCGAGTGGAAACGGAAGATGGCGACTTCCTAGACCTAGATTGGTCGCGGCTTCATAATAAGGATATTAATACGCTCTGCATCGTGTCGCACGGCTTGGAGGGCGACGCAGAACGGCCTTATGTACGCGGTATGGTACGGGCCCTCAACAAAGCCGGATTCGATGCGCTGGCTTGGAACTACCGGAGTTGTAGCGGCGAAATGAACCGGCTACTTCGCTCCTACCACCTCGGCGACACTGACGACCTGGACTTTGTAGTGCGTCATGCGTTGGGTTCAACCCGCTACCAGCGCGTATACCTCACGGGCTTCTCGGCTGGGGGCAACGTCACGCTGAAGTACCTTGGCGAAAACCCTGACCGGGTGCCTGCGGAAGTACAGCGAGCCGCTGTGTTTTCAGTACCCACCGACCTCAAAGCCAGCTCTTATCAGATTGCTAAGCCCCAAAACCGCGTTTACATGCGCCGCTTCATGAAGTCGTTGCGGCGCAAGATGCGCGAGAAGGCTGCCCTCTTGCCCGGCCAGGTGGACCTTGAAGGCCTGGATTTGCTGCGCGACTTTCCGCAGTTCGACGACCGGTTCACAGCGCCCATGCACGGTTTCAAGTCGGCTGATGAGTATTACGAGCACTCGGCTTCAGGCCGCTACCTCAGCACCATCCGCATCCCCACGCTGCTCGTCAACGCCCAAAACGACCCGTTTCTGGCTCCTACCTGCTACCCGCGGGAAGTGGCAGCCCATAGCGAGTTTGTGTTCCTGGAAACCCCGCAGGGAGGCGGCCACGTCGGTTTTGCGGAAGGCACACCCGATGGTGCATATTATTCCGAACGCCGCGCCGTGGAGTTCCTGACGGCGGAGGTGCCGGGGTAGTTGCAACAGCTATTGATTTCTTAAAATATCAACTTAACGTAATGTCAGTTATAACCGAAGTCATGAAAAAGTCTTACAGATCAGATGTTGCCGTTATTAAGAATACTATAGTGTATTTCTAAGATGACACTTTGTCAACTAGTTCTAATTGTGTAGAAAGTAGCAATCTGTTTCTACCCCGTTGTCTAGCATTCGCACTTCGATTTCAAATAGCTCATCTAGTACGCTCTCCCACCTCGCTGGCGCTATAAACACCGGCTTAAGGCTCCAGGCGCTTCTATCCACCTTATCTCCCTGAATGTACCCATGGGTGTAGAGGTAGCTGAGTGCGTCTCGTACGTCTTCGGCAGGCACTCGGTCTTCTGTCATATACCACACAAAGTCTTGCGACTCATCTACCTCTGTATCCTGATAGAGTACGGTTCCCCGTATGCTGGTGGGTTCCTCGTTGCCCCATACAATGTTGGCGGCTCCTAATCCCCCAAGAAAGGTTTGCAGAAATAGCTTGCGTTTCATGCGTGTGGCGCGCCTGTATTTGATCGAGTGTCCATAGTACTACTTAAACCAGCTTTTAGAAAAGCTTTTTGGCTCCCGTATCGTTTTCCAAACGGTCATTTGAGAAACAATAAAAACCCATTATTGCCCTCTCCCACCCGAATTAGTCGGCACGAATACCACCTTCTTCGTCTCAAAGAACTCCTCCGCGTAAAAGTCCTTAAGGTCGGTGATGGTGGCTTTGAGGCCTGACTCTTCGATTTCTTCGGTTAGGTCGCCGCCTTTGAGGTAATAGAGGCCGCTGGTGGCATCGCCGTGGGGTTTGTAGCGGTGCGCAATCCAGGTGTGGAAAGTGGCGAGGCGGGCTACGGCGCGGCTTACTACGTAGTCGTACTTGGGGCGGAGCTGCTCGGCGCGGATTTGCTCGGCCGTCACGTTGGCAAGGCCTAAGTCGCGGGCCATTTCTTGCACGGCGTGGATTTTCTTGCCGATGCTGTCTACAAGGTGAAACTTCACTTCTGGGAACAGAATCGCCAGCGGCAAGCCCGGCAAGCCGCCACCCGTGCCCACATCCAGCACCGACGCGCCGGCCGGAAACTCCACTACTTTCGCTATGCCCAGAGAGTGCAGAAAATGGCGCTCTGCCAAGTTGTCGACGTCGGTGCGGGCCACTAGGTTGAGGCGCTCGTTCCAACTGCGGAACTCGGTATCGAGCTGCTGGAATAGTTGGCGCTGGTGGTCGGTGAGGTGCGGGAAGTAGTGGTTGATGATATCCATGGTGCGGACAAAGGTAGCAGCTGTTAGCACGTCATGCTGAGCTTGTCGAAGCATCTCTACTGCTTCACCTGGTTCATTCAACGAAGCGGTAAAAATGCTTCGATAAGCGGACGCCAGATCAAGCATGACGTTCCGGGTGTGTACGGCATAAAAAAAACCCCGACTTGCGGCGGGGCTTTTCACTAGATGATTTCTTTCTTGTTTTTCACCATGTCATAGAGCAGCTCACGGGCACGGTGCAGTTGAGCTTTCACGGTACCGAGGGGAGCTTTCAGCTCTTGCGCAATTTCCTCGTAGCTCAGCTCATCGAAATACCGGAGCGTAACGAGGCGTTGGTACTTATCGGGCAGCCGCGACACTACGTGCTGCATGATTTCGATTTTTTGGTTTTTGATGGTCGACTCCTGCGGATTCAGGTTTTGGTCGCGGAAATCGATGGTGATTTCGTCGCCGTTGTCAATCTTGATGGCCGAGTCAATCGACATCGTCTTGATTTTATTCTTGCGAATAAAGTCGATGCAGTTGTTGGTGGCAATACGGAACAACCAAGTGCTGAAGGCAAACTCCGGATTGAACTTGTGCAGGTTGCGGAATGCCTTGGCGAAGGCTTCGATGGTGAGGTCTTCGGCATCGTCGGGATTACGCACCATTTTCAGCACCACATGATACACCGGCTTCTTATAAATATGCATTAACTCAGCATACGCCTTTTCATCGGCGTTTTCCACGGCGGCCCGAATCAATTTGAAGTCGTGCTTGGCTTTAGCTGAGAACTGTTTTTCCGGATTGTTTACTTCCATCTGAGGGTACGGTAGAGGAACAGAGAGATTCCTAAAGCGAGATAATAAAAAAAGTAGACAAGGTCTAGTACCGGCAGCAATGCGCCCGGTAACGGGTCATCAAGGCGTCGGCTGAGGCGCTGGTAGGTGGTCGAAACCGTTATTATGCGCAGCATCCATAGTCCGGCCAAAGGTACCCAATCGGGGCGTGAAAACAGCAAAGTCAAACTAATACCATAAAAAAGCATATTACTTCCTATAAAGGTTCCAATGCGCAAGCGGTCAGCTATCCGGTAGCGCCGACCCGCCGACATATGCCGCCGTTTCTGTCGCCACCACTGAAACCAACTGTGGGCTGGTTCACTGAGTGTATGCGCAATTGGATCGGCCACTACGGCCGCCCGCTTGCCCTGCGCTACGGCGTCCTGCACGAACAGGTCGTCGTCGCCGCTGAGGCTGCGGATATGGGAAGCAAACCCCCGAGTGGCGCGGAACACTTCCTTGGTATAAGCCAGATTTCGGCCTACGCCCATGTACGGTTTGCCACGCCACGCGAACGAGAGATACTGTGCCCCGGTAACTAAGGTTTCAAACCGAATCAGCTTATTCAAAAATCCGGGTTCGGCAGTGTAGGCCGAGTAGCCCAACACTAAATCGGTGGGACGCTGAAAACCGGCTTGCATACACAGCAGCCACTGGTTGGTGGCCGGGATGCAGTCGGCGTCGGTGAAGACCATGTGCGAGTAGCGGGCCACCTTGATGCCGAGGGTAAGGGCGTATTTCTTGGGGGCCAGCCCCGGTGGGGTGTTGCTTACCGTGACCAGCCGCACCTGCGCGTAATACTGCGCCAGCTGCTGCAGGTACAGAAATGTATCGTCGGTGGAACGGTCGTCAACCACCACGATTTCAAAGTCAGTGGGATATTCCTGCTTTAGCAGCAGCGGGAGCAGGTGGCGTAGGTTCTCTAGCTCGTTGTGGGCACATACCACCACCGACACCGGCTGCGCTAGCCTGGTATCGGGGGCCGGTTCGGGTGGGCGGTTGGCGAAAGGCAGAAAGTAATAGACCACGTAGAAAAGCTGCACCAGCACAGTAGCCAGTAGCAGCCAAACGGCCAGCGAAAAATGAGGCAGCAAAACAGAGATTCTAATTAGGCCGCAAAAGTAGGCATTCGAGGTGGGCGAAGTACCTTTGTAGTCCTATCAGTTGCTAGTTGCGGGTTGCTAGTTGCCGGTTTGTTCTTTCCAGGACGCTTGCTGACTGACACCCCTAACTGGTAACTGGCAACTCAATGCCGCATGACTTTCGACCTCGTAACCAACGACCCTCATACTAAAGCCCGCGCCGGCGTAGTACACACCGACCACGGCGCCATAGAAACGCCTATTTTCATGCCCGTCGGGACGGCTGGCACCGTGAAGGCTGTGCAGCAGCGCGACCTGAAAGACGACGTGCAGGCCCAAATCATCCTGGGCAACACGTATCATCTGTACCTGCGCCCCGGCCTCGATGTACTGCACAAGGCTGGCGGCCTGCACAAGTTCAACGGGTGGGACCGGCCCATCCTCACCGACTCGGGAGGTTACCAAGTGTACTCGCTCAGCGGCACGCGCAAAATCAAGGAGGAAGGCGTGAAATTCCGCTCCCACATTGATGGTAGCCAGCACTTGTTTTCGCCGGAAGGCGTGATGGACATTCAGCGCACCATTGGGGCCGACATCATCATGGCCTTTGATGAGTGTACACCCTGGCCGTGCGAGTACGACTACGCCCGCCGCTCCCTCGACATGACCCACCGGTGGCTACAACGCTGCATTCAGCGCTTCGATAGCACCGAGGGCCACTACGGCTACTCCCAAACCCTGTTCCCAATTGTGCAGGGCAGTACGTTCAAAGACTTGCGCATCAAGTCAGCCGAGTTCATTGCCGAGCAACAGCGCGAAGGCAACGCCATTGGCGGCCTGAGCGTGGGCGAGCCCGCCGAGCTGATGTACGAGATGACCGAGCTGGTGTGCGACATTCTGCCTACAGACAAACCGCGCTACCTAATGGGCGTGGGTACGCCGGCCAATATTTTGGAGAACATAGCGTTGGGCGTGGATATGTTCGACTGCGTAATGCCCACCCGCAATGCCCGCAACGGCATGCTCTTCACCACGCAAGGCATCATCAACATCAGCAACAAGAAGTGGGCCGACGACTTCGAACCCATTGACGCTGAACTAGGTGGCTACGTTAGTACGTTCTATTCAAAAGCGTACGTGCGCCACCTGTTTCACAGCAAGGAAATGCTCGGTCCGCAAATTGCCTCCATCCACAACCTCACCTTCTACTTGTGGCTGGTGAAGCAAGCGCGCCAACAGATTCTGGCCGGCACTTTCCGCGAGTGGAAAGAGAAAATGGTGGTGCAAGTGATGACGCGCTTATAGGCTCGAGCTTCGTTGTCTTGCTCGGCATGACGTTCTGATAGTCTGATACTCCACGATGCGCATTCTCGATAAATACATTCTCAAGAAATTTCTCACGGCCTTCTTCTTCACCGTGGTGGTGTTGGTGATGGTGATTTGCGTGATTGACTTCACCGAGAAGAACGACGACTTTCTTAAGCACAGCCTGGGGGTGAAGCAGATTATGCTGGAGTACTACGTGAACCTGTTTCCGTATTACGCCAACTTGCTCTCCCCTATTACCGTGTTTATTGCGGTGGTTTTCGTGACGGCGCAGCTAGCCGCCCGCACTGAAATTGTGGCCATTCTGGCTAGCGGCGTGAGTTTTAAGCGGCTGCTGGTGCCTTACATTATGGGCAGCACCATACTGGCCGTTATCACGGTGGGTTTGACCGGCTGGATCATTCCGTACGCCAACAAGACCCGGGTGGACTTCGAGCGCAAGTACGTTAAGAACCCCTATGTGTATAAGGGGCGCAACGTGCACATCAAAATCGGGCCGAAGAGCTACGCCTACATGGAGAGCTACAACAACGTGAACAACGTGGGCTACAAGTTTGCCCTGGAAACGGTGGATGGTACGCTGCTCAAACGCCGTCTTACGGCCGAATCCATTACCTGGGATTCCACCAAACGTGCTTGGCGCCTTTCGCCGCAGTTGGTTCGCGTCATCAACGGGCCTAAAGAAACCCTGCTTACCCTACCCCAGCGCGACACTACGCTCAACCTGTACCCCAAGGATTTTGCCAGCACCTACCGCCTAAGCGAAACCCTGACGCTGCCTGAACTGAACCGCTACATTCAGCAAAAGATTGACCGGGGCGCTTCCGACACGCAGATCTACCTCAGCGACAAGTACGAGCGGTACGCTTATCCCTACGCCATGTTCATCCTCACCATTATCGGGGTGATTATGAGTGCCCGAAAGTCGAGGGCTGGCGTAGGTGGGCAGATTGCGCTGGGCTTCGTGCTGGCCTTCGTGTTCATCATCTTCGTTATTCTGAGCCGTAACTTTGCGCAAGTCGGCGACCTGAACCCAATGCTGGCCGCCTGGATACCTAGTATCGTCTTCACCTGCATTGGGCTGGTGTTGTATCGGGTGGTACCGCGCTAGCTAGTGAAATGGTGAGTTTGTGAAATAGTGAGTTTGATGTTCGACTACCATAGTCGGTGCAGACTCTTCATTTCACAAACTCACTGTTTCACAAACTCACCATTTTACCTATGCTAAAAGACTACCTCCGCCTGCATTTCATTGTGTTGCTCTGGGGCTTCACGGCTATCCTGGGCAAGCTCATTTCGGTGCCGCCGGTGGAGCTGGTGTTCTGGCGGACTCTCTTAGCCACTACTGGCTTGGGGCTACTGCTGGCCGGACGGAAGATGGCGTGGCGTATTCCGCCGGCCGAGGCATTGCGCTTGTTGGGAGTAGGCGCGCTGGTTGCGGTGCATTGGATTACGTTTTTCCTGGCCGCACGCTTGTCGTCGGTGAGTGTGTGTTTGGCTGGTATGGCTACGCTGGCCCTTTGGACCTCGTTGCTTGAGCCGCTCCTGCTGTGGCGGCGGGTACGCGCCTACGAGGTGGGGCTCAGTATGCTCACGATGGTGGGGCTGTACCTGGTGTCGAGGGCGGAACTAGACCAACTGGCGGGGTTGCTGGTGGCTATTCTGTCGGCGGGACTATCGGCGCTGTTTAGCGTGCTGAATTCTCAATTGGTGAAGCGACACACCCCGCTCCGGCTCACCTTCTACGAGATGGGCGGTGCCTGCCTTAGCATTGTGTTGTTCTTCCCCATCTACAGCCGGTACTTCACCGAAGGCCACGGCTTACAGCTGGCCCTTTACGGCTACGATTGGCTGTGGCTGGGCGTTTTGGCGGGCGTGTGCACGGTTTACGCCTTCTCGTCGTCGGTGGAACTGATGAAGCGGCTGTCGGCTTTCGTCGTGAATCTGACCATCAACCTGGAGCCCGTGTACGGCATCCTGTTGGCGGTTCTTATTTTCGGCACCGAAGAAAAAATGTCGGTTGGGTTTTACCTAGGCACGGTCGTGATTCTGTTTAGCGTGCTTATTCACCCCGTCATCGACCAGTGGAACCAACGCCGCACCCGGCAGAAAGAGGCTGCTGAGGTATTGGTGTAGCCACACTACAGTCGGCCATCCCAAACCAAGTATTCCGCTGGCAATGCCAAGTTGGGCGGCAGCTCCAAGCCCGGAAACAACCCATACACTGCCGAACCAGAGCCCGACAGGCTAGCGTAAGCGGCTCCAGCGGCATACAGCTGCTGCTTAATTTCCCTGAGCACAGGATAAGTAGGCGTTAGGGCATCTTCGAAGTCGTTGCTGACGGTTTCGCGCCAGGTTTCCAGCGGCTGGCTTAAGGCTGAGCGCAAGTCGTGGCGGGGTGGCTGGGGTTGTACGCGGGCGTAGGCTTCGGCCGTGCTGATGTGCAGGCCCGGATACACTACTTTACAGGCAGTACCCGTCAGATCAAGGCTTATATCCTCGAATACATCCCCTTTCTCGTAAGCAAAGACGGGTTTGTTGGCAACGAAGAAGGCACAGTCGGAGCCGAGCCGGCGGGCGTAGCCTATTAGGGTTTCGGAGGTCAGCTTCAACTCAAACAACTCGCTCAAGGCTCGCAAGGCAAACGCGGCATCGGCCGAACCACCGCCCAGGCCAGCCCCAATAGGCACTACTTTGTGTAAGTGCTGCCGTACGGGCGGCAGGTTGAAGTCGGCGCGTAGTAGCTCGTAAGCACGATAACACAGGTTGGTTGTTGGGTCGCCGGGGATGGGTATGCCGGTAAGCGTGAGGGTGCTTTCTGCGTGATCAGCGGCGGGCAACACCTCCAGCGCGTCGCACCACGGAAGCGGCACAAACACAGATTCAAGGTTGCGAAAACCATCGGGCCGTACGCCCGTGACGTAGAGGCCGAGGTTGAGTTTGGCATTCGGAAAAACGAGCATGCCGCAAATGTAGCGCATGCTTTCAAGGGTTCCCTTACCACTGTTGCTTAAGTAGCCTATTCCCGTGCCTGCTAGCCGCGCCTGCATCGATACTCCCCTCCTATAGCCGCCGCCTCATTGCCTTAGCCTTTTTACGCCCCTTGCCAGTAAATTGCTGTTTCACTAGCAGCCAGAACCGTTGTAAATTCCCGGTTTCTTCCAGCTGAAAACAAGTGAAGTGCCCGGAATAACACAACTTGCACCCCAAACCGCCAGATTCACACAGATGCCGCACTCCGCCGATTGGTACCGCCGCTGGGGCAAGCGCGTTCTGGACGTAGGGCTAGCTTTTCCGCTGTTGCTGCTTGCGTTTCCAGTGCTGGTGGTGGTGGCGGCGCTACTAGCTATCCAGAACAGAGGACCTTGGCTATTTCGGCAGTTGCGGCCCGGCCTGCATGGGCAGTTGTTTACGCTCTACAAACTCCAAACCATGACCACCCAGGACGCCCACGGCCACCTGCTGCCTGATGCGCAGCGGCTACCGCGCCTGGGGCGCTGGATACGTGCCACCTCGCTCGATGAATTGCCCCAGCTGTGGAATGTCCTGCGGGGAGAATTGAGTCTAGTAGGGCCCCGCCCCCTGTTGCCTGAGTACTTGCCGTTGTATTCTCAAGCGCAGGCGCGTCGCCACCTGGTGTTGCCGGGGCTTACCGGATGGGCGCAGATAAATGGCCGCAATGCCATCAGCTGGGAGCAGAAGTTTCTGTACGATGTATGGTATGTAGACCACGCCAGCTTCGGGCTCGACTTGCGCATCTTGCTTCGCACGGCCGTGCGCGTGTTGGGCGCGCACGGCATCACTGCCCCCGGCCAAGCCACAAACGACCGTTTCCGCGGCTCGTCGTCTCACTCCACCGACTTATCAGCGTCTCATGACCTCCCCCCTTTCTCTTGAAAAGCACATGGCCAATACTTCGCCCCTGCGCCCGCTGGCTATTTTCGGCGCTGGTGGTCTAGGCCGGGAGGTGTTGGTATTGGTGCATCAGATAAACGAGCAGCAGCCCACCTGGCAGTTGATGGGCTTCTATGATGATGCACAACCGGAAGCTGGTACGCTACATGGCTTGCCTTATCTGGGCGCGGCCGCCGACCTAAATGCCGTTTCAGAACCGCTGCACGTGGTAGTGGCCATGGGCAACAGCCGAAGCCGGGCGGCGGTAGTACAGCGCTTAACCTCCCGGCTCCTATCCTTCGCTACCCTCATCCACCCAGGAGTGCCTTGTGCCCCTTACCAAAACGTACAGATTGGCGCAGGGTGCATCATCAGCCAGGGCTGCATTCTTACCACCGACATTGTGCTGGGTCAGCACGTGCTGCTCAATTTGGGCTGCACGATTGGGCATGACGCCGTGCTGGAGGACTTTTGCTCTCTGATGCCTCACGCCAACGTAGGTGGCGCCGCTCATCTGGCACAGGGGGTGTACCTAGGCACCAACGCCACGGTTATCAATCAGGTGCAGGTGGGAGCCCACACCATTGTGGGCGCCGGTGCCGTTGCGGTCCGTAACCTGCCCGCCAACTGCACTGCTGTGGGAGTACCTGCTCAAGCCATCAAGCAACAAGCACTGTAATGCTCTGTTGAATGTATTCGCTGCAAGCATTTGCATGGCTTAACCAACCGCCGTTTGCATGTATCTGAATGAACCTCACAATTGGCCAGTACCTAACTTATCTCTATTCACTTTATTCTTTCTCAGCACAAGCCTAAGCGCCCATACAGCTTGTGCTACATTTGTCTGATGCGCAGCCAGGATTACGATCGTCTTTATTTGTCTCCGCCCCACCTCGGCCGTCACGAACTGAATTACCTCCATAAAGCCATTGAGGACAACTGGGTGGCGCCTATTGGCCCCAACCTCGATGGTTTTGAACGAGACATCTGCGAGTACACCGGTGCCCACCATTGCGTAGCGCTTAGCTCAGGCACTGCCGCTATTCACTTAGGCTTGATTCTGTTGGGTGTTGGGCCGGGTGATACGGTGCTTTGCCCCTCGTTTACCTTCGTTGCAACCGCCAACCCTATCACTTACCTCGGGGCCACGCCAGTCTTCGTCGACAGCGAAACCGACACCTGGAATCTGTGCCCGGAGCGGCTGCGCGAAGCCATAGAAGACCAACTTCAACAAGGCCGCCGGCCAAAGGCGTTGCTCGTTGTGCACCTGTACGGCATGCCCGCAAAACTGCGTGAGATTCTGGCCCTGGCAGCGGAGTACAACATACCCGTGCTCGAAGATGCAGCCGAGGCGTTGGGCTCTCGCCACGAAGGGGTGCCCCTGGGCACATTTGGTGCAGTTGGCGTCTTCTCTTTCAACGGCAACAAAATTCTTACTACCAGCGGCGGCGGTGTGCTGGTCACCAACAATGCCGAGTGGGCGCGGAAAGCTCGGCACCTAGCTACCCAGGCCCGAGATGTTGCTTCTCACTACCAGCATTCCGAAACCGGCTACAATTACCGCCTCAGCAATCTGCTGGCGGGTATAGGTCGGGGCCAGATGGAGCTTATTGAAGAACGGGTGAAAAAGCGCCGTGAAATTCATGCGTGGTACCGGGAACAGCTAGCCGATGTGGGTGGCCTGCGCGTAGCACCTGTCGAGCTAGCCGGAAACCGCAGCAACCGCTGGCTTACCACACTCCTCCTCGACCCCACTGAAACCAGTATCACGCCCGAACAACTACGGCTCCACCTCGAAACGCGCAACATCGAAAGCCGGCCCCTGTGGAAGCCCCTCCATTTGCAGCCGCTTTTTGCCGCTACTCCTATGTACGGTGGCACCGTCTGCGCCGACTTGTTCGCCCGTGGCCTCTGCTTACCCTCTGGCTCAGCCATGACCGAAGTGGACCTACGCCGGGTAACCAGCGCGGTACATGAGATATGCTAGCTAGCAAGATTGTGGACGGCAAAACGAGGCAGAGCAGATAGCTACTGCGCCACGGGTTCTTATTTGCCTATTGCGTAAGTGATGCCACCCAGCAAATGCCGCAGAAATAAAGGCTCTTGGTAGCTTTCATCGGTATGGCCGCCGGCAGTGTAAAACGCACGACCACCATCGTAGGAGTGGTACCAAGCAATCGGGTGAGTGGTGCCATTGGTACCGCCCGAGTAACTGGTTTCATCCAACGTCGCTAGCACCCGCAAATCCGGCGCTAGATTACGGAAGTTGTACCACTCATCCGTGCGTACCCACCGAGCCGGAAGGAAACTTGTGGCAGGATGGCCGCTGTCGACCACATTTACCGTAGCCTGCTGCACAGCAGGATGGCCATTGAAATACGCTCCTACCAAGCTGTTGTACCAGGCCCACTCATACTCAGTATCCGTGGCGGCATGCACCCCCACAAAGCCTCTCCCCAAACGGATGTACTGCTCGAATGCAGTTTGCTGAGCCGGATTCAGCACATTCTGGGTTGTGCTCAGGAACACCACGGCCTTGTACTTCCGTAAAGTAGCAAGCTGGAAGCGCCCCGCATCATTGGTGGTATCAACGCGAAAGTTGTTGTCGCGCCCAAGCTGCTGAATGGCCTTGATACCAGCTGGAATGGAGGTGTGGTAGAAACCGCTCGTCTTGTAAAAGACAAGCACAGTATTAGCCTTGGCAACTGGTTTCGAGGGCTCCTTTTTTTGGAAGCCTCCAAAGAACAACCCTGAAACTACAAGCAGGCAACACAGCACTAAGCGCATACGGGAACGACATAAATGATAGAAGCACCAATATAGGAACTACCACTGCACGGCACGCCCGATGCAGTACAACGATGTGCTACTCTGCCTAAGCGGCATCCTCATCCATCGAACTATAGCATAGGATGTGGCAGCACTATTTCACTTGTTTAGGACATACAATTTAACCATAATATTATGGCCACTAATATTCTGCCTATGGAAACTATCTATGGGAGCTGCACCGAATTCGTGCGCTATTTTTTCTAATTCTTTCCCCGGAGAAAAGTTTTCATTGTAATACCACTTTGGTGTACGAAGATGTGGACTTACATAGTCGCCAATATTATTTCTTAACTCCGGAGAATGAACAATCCAAATTCTCTTTTTATCACTTAAATCACCGAATTGCTGACGTACTTTATCGTAATATTCCTGCTTAGTAGCAGTTGCATGCCTTAAATCGTCACGCCCTACCGCATCATATTTAAGATTATACGCTTCTTTATAATACTTGTATGCATGGTTCACGTTCCAATAAACATATACAGCGTCTCCCTCCTTATACCGATCATTAACATAAAGCATAGCTTCTCTGTTATACTCCTTTTTCAGCAGACGGTCGGGTGCTACAGTGAACCGTATTGCGTTCCACGTGGGCGGGAACAATAAAAGCAGAACTAAAATCGAGGCTACTAGATTTCGATTTCGCCTGCCAAAAGCCTCAGCGGTAACTTGCGCACCATAAGAAATAAGAAGAATAAATAGTGGAGCAAGAAAAATAATAAGGCGTTCAAAAAAAGGATACGCCTTAAACGCAGATGCAACCAGCGTTAACGCTATAGGTACAACAAGTATGAACAGACGATACTTGTTTCTCCTGAACAAAGCAACAACACCTACCAACTCCAGTAGAATTGGCAAGAAGGGCAATCTAAAAAAAGTCTGTACAGTGGAATAGTCTTTTATATCAGGTCCAACTATATTCTTCCCGAATTTAACTAACATGCCAAGATTCCGCTCTAATAGGATATAATGCGTATAAGCAAACCATTCTATGTTTTCTGATAAAGGAGAAAATAGTGGCAGAAAAGCATTACAACCCGTTTCAAAGAAATCTTTGAGCCAACCAGAATCAGCATAATTACGCAAAAACAAAAAGTATACAAGAGCGAAGCTTACTAGCCACATACCAAAAGGAATGAGCTTAAAAAACAGGCTCTTCCATTCGCCTTTGAGTAGCAGATTACAACTTACCACAATCCCTATTCCTGCTAAGACAAATATCGAGCTATTAGAAAACCATACTAATATTCCACCGGTAATACCCCACAATAAAAGGTGCTTAACTTCTAAACGATGTTGAAACTTCACAAAGAGATATAAAGCCAGTACTGAAGCTAGCAGCTCAATACCATACTGCTTAGCTTCTGTGGTGTAGTAAACGAAAGGCTCACCAAAAGCGAGGATGCCAACTGCTATTATAACAGACCATGGCTTTAGAAAGAAACGTGCAACAGGCACGAACAATAAAATTGAAGCTATTCCACCTACCAATGAAGACAAGCGCAATGCCCTTTCCCCTTTACCAAATAACAGAACAGAAAGCTTAGTCATCCACAGATAACCAAGCGGTGCTTTTTGCTGGTAATCCATTGGCTTAGTAAGCAAATCTATAAAATTCATTTTTATCAGATTTACATTCAGATAGAGCTCATCAATCCATAAAGATCTGTTATCAAAAAAATGAAACACCCTTAAAAATGCTCCTATTATAATTACGGTTAATAATATTCGTTGATAATTCTTATTTAAAGAAGCGAGCAATATGTCTCGTTCGATAAAATCAACATTCATTTGCTTTGAAGTGCGCAGCATATACTTTCGTTTGGTTGACAACTGCAATCAGGAAGACCAAGCGAATACTAGTCTTTCAGAGCTTGCTTTCAGGCGGCGAGTACTGAGTGATTCAACAGTGCATTTTCAATGACTGGACCGTTGAATAACTAAATATTCCTTTCACATTATGTTCAACTTATGGCCACTGGACTCATTGACGAGCATGTAACTTAAGCGTGGTAGCCTACGCACAACCAAAAAGAAATTCTCTGATTAGCTAGACAAAATACCATTAATCTAATCTTAATTTCACGGCATTTTGTTAGTAATGTAATTCAAAATGCCGTAACACATATAATTATTTTTTTTAATTTAATATTAATTCCAGTTACTGATGAGGTTATTGCCTTTAATTTATAGTTGATTTCCACACAACAAATTCTATAGCTGGCAGGATGGATAATCAGGTGTAGCCAGCGTACTTCTTGAAGTAGCGCCGGGTTCAGAGCACAGGCCTAATGAGCATGATGAGGTCGGGCAGCGTAGCGCGATGTCAGCTAAAACTGAGTGGCCTAAAGCCTGAGGAAATCCAACTGTCGGGGCCCGGTGTACACGGATATACACCTTGTAAAGGCCCCACATCCTACGAATAGAATGCTGTGTGCACAAGTTGCTGTGCTGGCATGTAAAGTCCAGGTAGCCATTCACGGCCACGTGTATCGCAAATGCGCCTGCGTCCTAGACTACCACCTAGCTGAAATAAACTCGCACGTGAGCCAGGCAGTGGCGCTGATGACGGAGTGAAGCTGCCCGCTCATCGAGCAAGTGTGCGTGGTCTAGCTGTTGTGCAAGTGCCGTACAAACAGTGAGTTCAGAACCGCTTTACCGTATATGTTCTATGGTGAGGCACGTGTTAGTTTGTGCACAAGTTCGAACTGCTGCAGTGCTGGCTGTGCCACTATATATACTCACGCTTCTATCAAGCAAATATGCAGCAAGCCTCAAGGGTATGGTATGCGAAGCCCATGCCCGTATTGCGCAAATACTGGATGCCGTCACTCATATTACTCTCGCCAAATTACTGGCGATTATATCAACACACACATCACCTACTCCACCTTATCCTTGCGCCTTACTGGCTAATGTAGCGCCCAATAATGCTTTCACCCAGGCTCCTGGCAAAAGGCACAAAGGGCGAGCAAAAGCACATAAAGTTCATTCTCTAGTTTTAAGAGTACAAAGCAGACAGAACGTGGTATAAATTACACCCTACTAGTACATTTCCTTAAACGCTCCTTTAATTGCGTGGCAATCATTAACTTAACTGCTAATAATTATTTAGCAAAAGCTTGTTCTAAGTCAGCTAATAGCTCGTTGATTGGTTCGATGCCAACAGACAGCCGTACAAGCCCCACTCTAATACCTAATTCGAGCTGTTGCTGCTGGGTGAGGGAGCGGTGCGAAGTACCCAATGGATAAGACAAAGAGGAATCTACTCCGGCGAGGGAAGGAGCGAAAGGAAAACGCTTTACAGCTCGCATAAACTGATTCACCACTTCGGCCTCGTCTTCCAACTGGAAGGAAAGCATACCGCCAAATAATGCCCGGCCTTGGTTGGCAGCCAATAGGTGTTGCGGGTGGTCTGGCAAGCCAGGATAATGCACGGCTTGCACAGTTGGCTGCTGCTTCAGGAACTTGGCAATAGCCTCCGCGTTGCGGCAATGTGCTTCCACACGCAAGCGTAACGTTTTCAGGCCGCGTACGGCCAGCCAGCTTTCCATAGGGCTCAGCGTAAGGCCGAACAATACACCAATCTGCTTGAGGCGTGCTGCGTCCTCTGCGGCCCGAGCTACTACCACGCCGGCTGTCACATCAGAGTGCCCGGAAATATATTTCGTAACGCTGTGCAGCACCAAATCGGCCTCGTAGTCGAAAGGGCGCGTGAGCACAGGAGTTGCAAAGGTATTGTCAACAACCAGCTTCAGGCCGTGCGTATGACATGCTTGGGCTGCGCCGCGTAGGTCTACCACCCGCAGAAGCGGGTTGCTAATGGTTTCGCAAAGTAGTAATCGGGTGCGGGGTTCCAGATAAGGTGTTAAGTCCTCAGCTAAGACCTCAAAAGGCACGTAGGTTACGCCAACGCCCAATCGGCTTAATTCCTGGTTCAGCAGCGCTGAAGACCCACCGTAGATGTCCGCAGCGCACAGCACATGGTCGCCGGAAGCGCAGTAGGTCATGATGGCCGCAAAAATGGCCGCCATTCCTGAACCGGTTGCTACAGCGCCGGCCCCGCCCTCCAGCAAGTTCACCGCATCAGCTAATTCATCGGAATTAGGATTACCATTACGGGAATAGAGGTAGCGGCTTCCTGGCTCTCCAAAGTACAGCTCCAACTCATTCAGATCTTCAAACTTGAAAACAGAGGTCTGGTAGATGGGGGTGATTTTGGGGTGAATATGCATGCAGTGTGAACAAGATTAAGCTTGGGAGTTTGCGCTATCCTTCCTTTTACTATCCCGAATATGCTCTGCGGATAGCACCTGAAAGAGCGGCAAACGGTGCAAGCTAAAACTTACGCCACATTGTTTGGGCATTTAACGCAAAAAAGCCCTGCCGCCAGAACGGCAGCAGGGCTTTCCTACAGACTTTATACTTCCGCTAGGCCGAAGCGCCTTCAGCCAGCACAATCACGTTGTTGCGAAGAACCTCTACCACGCCACCTTCAATGTGGAAGGCAGTGCGACCGGCTGCGCTAGTCAGCACAACGTCGCCTTCTTTCAGAGCCGAAATAAGCGGCGCGTGATTGTTGAGAACCTCGAACAACCCATCAGAACCCGGGAACTGTGCCGACACAACCTCGCCCTCAAATACTTTCCGGTCTGGCGTGATGATTTCTAAATGCATGGATTAAATGTTGATTGTTGAGAGCTGATTATGGGAAGCGGGCTGTTGATCTGGCCGCTTCCCATAATCAACAACCAAATTACTTCGCTTCGGCAATCAGCTTCTCACCTTTCGCAATAGCATCTTCAATGGTACCTACCAAGTTGAAGGCTGCCTCGGGCAGGTGGTCGTAAGTACCGTCAATGATAGCGTTGAAGCCTTTGATGGTATCCTTGATGTCAACCAGTACACCGGCGAGGCCCGTGAACTGCTCGGCTACGAAGAAAGGCTGCGACAGGAAGCGCTGTACCCGACGGGCACGCGTTACGGTCAGCTTATCTTCCTCGCTCAATTCGTCCATACCCAAGATGGCAATGATGTCTTGCAGTTCTTTGTAGCGCTGCAGAATCTCTTTCACGCGCTGCGCGGTGTTGTAGTGCTCGTCGCCGAGAACATCAACCGACAGGATACGCGAGGTAGAGTCTAGTGGGTCAACGGCTGGGTAGATGCCAAGCTCGGCGATTTTGCGGCTCAGTACCGTAGTGGCATCCAAGTGAGCAAAGGTGTTAGCTGGAGCTGGGTCAGTCAAGTCATCGGCAGGCACATATACTGCTTGTACTGACGTGATAGAACCGCGCTTAGTAGAGGTAATACGCTCCTGCATAGCACCCATTTCGGTGGCTAGCGTGGGCTGATATCCTACGGCCGAAGGCATCCGACCCAACAGAGCCGATACTTCCGAACCCGCTTGCGTGAAGCGGAAGATGTTGTCGATGAAGAACAGAATGTCGCGACCGGCACCGGAACCGTCACCGTCACGGAAGTTCTCGGCAATCGTCAGACCCGACAGAGCTACGCGGGCGCGGGCTCCTGGAGGCTCGTTCATCTGGCCGAACACCAGAGTAGCCTGCGACTTCAGCAATTCGTTCTGGTCAACCTTGGTCAGGTCCCAGCCGCCAGCTTCCATCGAGTGCTTGAATTCCTCACCATACTTGATGATGTCGGACTCAATGAATTCGCGCAGCAAGTCATTGCCCTCACGGGTACGCTCGCCTACGCCAGCAAACACCGACAGACCTTCGTAGGCCTTGGCGATGTTGTTTACCAATTCCATGATCAGTACGGTTTTGCCTACACCGGCACCACCGAACAAACCGATCTTACCACCTTTTACATACGGGGCAAGCAAGTCAATTACTTTGATACCCGTAAACAGTACCTCCGACGACGTAGCCAGATCCTCGAAGGGTGGCGGCTGCCGGTGAATAGCCATAGGGCCATTGCTTACTGGCTGCGGAATGCCATCGATGGCTTGGCCGATTACGTTGAACAGACGGCCTTTTACGCCTTCGCCCGTTGGCATCGACATAGGAGCGCCCAAGTCACGCACGAGCGCGCCGCGGGTCAGGCCTTCAGTTGAATCCATGGCGATGGTACGCACACGGTCTTCGCCCAGGTGTTGCTGACACTCCAGGATTACCACCTGGCCATTGTCTTTTGTAACTTCGAGGGCGTCGAGAATATTAGGAAGCTTTGCGTTTTCACCCGCGAAGCTCACGTCCACGACGGGACCAATAACCTGGGTGATTTTGCCGGTATTCGCCATTGCGGTTCTTTATAGGTAGTGGGGCAACGTTTTCAGGCCGCAAAACTACGGCTTAATCCCCGCTTCACCAAAGCAGACACGCGCCTAAACTTCCCTAGAGCCAGCGGAGTTTCTGCGGCCCTGAAAATCAGCCACTCAGACCCTAGAAAAGGCCTTTCATTACCCTACTAAGCGAAACTTTGTGAAAATATTTTTCAACGAAAGTTTGCCTTGAATAAAAGCCGTAGTACATTTGCACACCCAAACGGCACACCGGTATCGGTAACCGAAGGGAAATTGTCCGATGGTGTAACTGGCAACACGCTTGATTTTGATTCAAGAAAGTCCAGGTTCGAGCCCTGGTCGGACAACCGACTAAAGTGAAGCGAAAGGCGCTGATTCTTCCCCCGAAGAGTTAGCGCCTTTCGCTTTTTTAGTTTTTGCTCTGATTTTTAATTGTTGGTACCGTTCTGCCAGCTCAAGTACAATTCTACCTTTGCATTTCACACTTCCTTTTTGATTGTCTCATGGCACAACAGGTGAAAATTTTTGCGGGCAACGCTTCTCATACCCTCGCCAAGAAAATAGCGGAAGCGTACGGGCTACCGCTTGGCGACCTTAGCATTCAGCGCTTTGCTGATACCGAGCTAGGGCCGAGCTTCAACGAGAGTGTACGGGGTTGCGCAGTGTTTCTCATCCAAAGCACCACTCCACCAGCCGAAAACCTGATGGAACTGGCACTGATGGTAGACGCGGCCAAGCGTGCCTCGGCGTACAAGGTGAATATTGTAATGCCGTACATGGGCTACGCTCGCCAAGACCGCAAAGACAAGCCGCGCGTGAGCATCGGAGCCAAAGTAGTGGCTAACATGATCCAAAGCGTAGGCGCCGACCGCCTAATGACCTGTGACTTGCACGCCGGTCAGATTCAAGGCTTCTTCGACATTCCCGTCGACCACCTTGACGGTGCTACCGTAACCGCTCCCTACATCAAGTCTTTGGACCTCGATGACTTGATCTTCGCTTCCCCTGACGTGGGCGGCGTGGTTCGGACGCGGGCTTTCGCCAAGAAGTTTGGCGCCGAAATAGTGGTCTGCGACAAAATGCGCCTGCGGGCCAATGAAATTGCTTCCATGCAGGTAATCGGCGACGTGGCCGGAATGAACGTGGTGCTCGTTGATGACATCGTGGACACGGCTGGTACCATCTGCAAAGCGGCGGAGCTTCTCATGGAGCGTGGCGCCAAGTCGGTGCGGGCGGTGATTACGCACGGCTTGCTTAGTGGCCCCGCCCACGAGCGAATCCGTAATTCGGCGCTGGAGGAGTTGGTTATTACCGACACGATTCCGCTGAAGGAAGAGAACCACAAAATCCGGGTGATTTCCGTGGCTAACCTGTTTGCTAGCGCCATCCGCAACGTGGTTACGCACGAATCTATCAGCTCGCTTTTCGTGTAATAAACGAGTTGCTTAATAACGACAAAGAGCCGCCCAACTTACTGTTGGGCGGCCCTTTTGCTTAAGAACAACGTGGTACTTTCTAGAACTGCTTGTTGGGGCTGGCAGCTGGCAGCACTTCTACATCAATATAGCTGTCGCCGTGCACGGTGTGGGTGGCTTTGATGTAGTCGCTCTCGTTGGCTTTGTAGGGGTTTTCAACGAATTTCTGCGGGTTGCGGGCAATAAACGGAAACCACGTGCTCTGCACCTGCACCATAATGCGGTGGCCCTTCTTGAACGTGTGCAGCACATCTTGCAAGCGGAAGTCCACGTCGGTCTTTTGGTTGGCAACCATCGGCTCGGGCTTCTCGAAGCTGTTGCGAAACCGAGCCGGCATCACCTCGGAGCGTACCATTTGTTGGTAATTGCTCAGTGTGATGTTTTTGTTGGGCATATAGTCGTGGTTGGGCTCGTCGGGCGGGTACACGTCGATGAGCTTTACCACCCAGTCGGCGTCGGTGCCCGAGGTGGCTACTTTCAGCTTGGCCATGATTTCGCCGCCCAGTGTTACGTCCTCCGTCAGCACGTCGGTCTGGTACACCAGCACGTCGGGGCGGCGGCCAGCAAAGCGCTGGTCTTCGCTCATATAATTGAAGGGAGTGAATCCCATGGTGGTTGTTAGGTCCTCGGTGTACGGTACCGGCTTGAGCGGGTCGCTGACAAAGCTCATGGTGCCGGGCGTGGCCTTGGGTTGCTTTTCCAATTTGCCGTCGGCACTCAGATAGAACTTGAGGTGCGTGGCAGCACTAACCGGCCACTTCGCGAACATCTCCCACTGCTTACGGCCGGTGTCGAACATATAGGCTTCAGGCAACCCAGAATTCTTGTCGCCGGAGCCTTTCAGAAAATGCTCGAAGAACTTGGCTTCGATGTTGCGCTGGTAAAACGTAGCAATACTGTCGCCGAAGTACACATTGCTGTGCATAGTGTGCCCGGTTTCTCTGGACCAGCGCCCGTGCCCGAAGGGACCCATCACAATGGTATTATACGCGTTGGGGCTCTTCTTCTCGATGGTTTTGTAGATGGTCAGCGGGCCACGCAAGTCTTCGGCATCAAACCAGCCGCCCACGGTCATAACGGCCGGTTTCACGTTAGACGTGTAGTGCTCGGGCAAACCGCGCTTCTGCCAGAATTCGTCGTAGTTGGGGTGGTTGATAGTTTCCTGCCAGAAGAAGTTGTTGGCGTAGTACTTGTCAGCGTTTTTCAGCGGACCTAAGTCCAGAAGAAACTGGTAGCCGTCCTTGGTATTGGCTTTGATGTTCTGCGCGCTGTACCAGGCTTTACTGGTGGTATCTTGCTTTTGCACCCCGAATACAGGGTAGGTGAAGATGTACGACTCCAGGAAGGCGCCATTGTGGTGGAAGTCGTCGAAGAAGAAGTCGGATACCGGTGCCTGCGGGGAAGAAGCCTTGAGGGCCGGATGGTTGGAGAGGATGCCCGCCGCCGTATAGAAACCCGGATACGAAATGCCCCACTGCCCTACCCGGCCGTTGTTGCTGGCTACCTGCTTGACCAGCCAGTCAATCGTATCGAACGTGTCGGAACCTTCGTCCACATCCTTCTTGCTTTTCTTTTTGTCGATTACAGGGGTCATGTTCGTCCAGGTACCCTCGCTTTTCCAGCGGCCGCGCACGTCCTGGTACACAAAAATGTAACCCTGCTTCATCATGGTTTCGGAAGGCCCGAGCCGAGCCGGGAATTTTCCGGGCCCATAAGGCGCCACACTATAGCAAGTGCGCTGCATCATCATGGGGTACTTTTTGCCGGCAGCATCCTTGGGCGTGTAAATAGCCGTGAACAGCTTCACCCCGTCGCGCATAGGAATGTACACCTCCTTTTTAGTGTAGTGTTGCTGCGCGTAAGTTGATGCGCTAGGCGTAGGAGTTTGTGCGGCCAGAGGCCCACAGAGTAGGAGCAGCCAAAATAGGGTAGCAATCCTTTTCATACGGTGGTGGTTAGCAGGTTTATGTTTCAAAGCAAGAGGGTATACAGTGCGGTAACAGTCAAATAAAGCTGTTTAAGTTGCAATTCAAGCACTCAGCCGGCTAATTATGAGGCTTTATAATTTCGCGACCATAGCAACTCTATTATTGATTGCCTATCTTTGCGGCCCGTTTGCCACTTGGGCAGGTGGTTATTTTTCTCAAAACACATCTTTTATGAAAAGCCTCGAGATTGTAGGGTTTAAAAGAGCGAATCTCGGTAAGAAGGATTCCAAGGCGGTTCGCCTTGAGTCGTACGTGCCGTGCGTATTGTACGGTGGCGCTGAGCAGGTCCATTTCACGGCCCCCGCTATCCTCTTCCGCGAATTGCTGTACACTCCTGAAGTTCACATCGTGGACTTGAACGTGGAGGGTACGCACTACCGCGCTATTGTGCAGGATGCGCAGTTCCATCCCGTAAACGAAATGCTGCTGCACGTTGACTTCCTGGAGTTGGCTGACGGTAAAGAAGTGAAAATGGATGTTCCCGTGAAGTACATCGGCGTTTCGCCAGGCGTACTGGCCGGTGGCAAACTGGTGAGCAAGCTGCGTAAGCTGAAAGTGAAAGCTACTCCCGAGAACCTGCCCGACTTCGTAGAAGTGGACATTTCTGACCTCGGCCTCGGCAAGTCGATCAAAGTAAGCAAGGTGGAGGAGAAAGGCTTCACCATCCTTACCAACGCTCAGGCTCCTATTGCTACCGTGGCCATCCCACGTGCACTGAAAGGCCAGATGCAAGGCGAAAAGTAAAGCACGGATCAAGTGGACCACACGCATTGCGTGTTTCGTTCCTAACCGCAAAAAGCCGTCCTGCATGCAGGACGGCTTTTTTTGTCTTTCCTCTTTCCCTTGAGGTCTATATTTGAAATGCGGTTCATGCTACATCTTTGCACCCGACGGATTGGCTGACGACCACACAACCTCGACAATCCGATAAATCCGCTTCAATCCGTGACTCTATGAAATACCTGGTTCTCGCCCTCGGCAACATTGGGCCGGAATACGCCAACACCCGCCACAACATTGGGTTTATGGTGGCTGACTATTTAGCTGCCAAGCACGACGCGCGTTTCGAGTTGGGGCGTCATGCCTTCACCACCGAAATCAAGCACAAAGGCAAAACGTTTGTGTTGGTGAAGCCAACCACCTTCATGAACCTGAGCGGTAAAGCGGCGGCGCATTACCTCACCAGCCTCAAACTGGAAAAAGAGAACATGGTGGTGGTAACGGATGACTTGGCCTTACCCTACGGCAAGCTGCGGCTAAAAGGCAAGGGCTCGGCGGGCGGGCACAACGGGCTGAAAAGCATTCAGGAAACCATTGGCAGCGACGAATACGCCCGCCTGCGCTTCGGCGTGGATGCTAATTTCCCGAAAGGCCGCCAAGTGGATTACGTCCTCAATCCCTTTACCACCGACGAGCAAATTGACTTACCCACGCACATCGAGAAGGCAGCTGACGCGCTGTTGGCTTTTGGCACGCTTGGATTGGAACGCGCTATGAACTTAGTGAATACGAAATAGGTAAATGCGTATATTAGTAGGAGCAATTAACTCGTTCCTTAGCTATGAAAACCAAGCTATTGCATTGCTTCGTTGCCGTGTTGGGCATTGTGTTGCTTTCGGCGACTTCCACTACAGCTCAGTCGGCAGCTACGGCCACCGTGGTGGTGTACCGGCCAAACAAGCTTTTCAGTTGGAACGTCAACTACGATTTCTTTAACGACACACGAGAGCTGTGTCGGTTGGGGAAGGGACGTTACATGATTACCACGGTACCAGCAGGCATGGTTACCCTCCGTTCGCACGTCAGTGGTTTCTTTGTATGGCCCCTAAAAACAGATACCATTCTGCGGTTTGCAGCCAAAGCAGGCGAAACCTACTTTGTCCAGACCGATATCATGGGCTACAACATGGGCTTGGCACCCGCAGAGTACGCCCGCACCTGCTTGCAGCGCATCACCAAATCCGACGACTGCGCGCAGTGCACAGGCATATAGAATAGCGACTAGCGGCCAACTAATCTTACACAACGCAAAAGAGCCGTTCCTGCGTGGAACGGCTCTTTTGCGTTGTGTAAGATTTGGAGATTATGCTATGCCACTACCCGGCACCACAACGTGGCCTGGCTGCATCAACGCCAACGACCCGTCTGCATTTTCGGCCATTAGCAGCATGCCTTGGCTTTGAATGCCTTTGATTTCACGGGGCGCCAAATTCAGCAGTACTTGCACCTGCTGGCCGACCAGGGCTTCGGGAATGAAGTGCTCGGCAATACCGCTCACAATGGTGCGAGGCTCGGCCAAGCCCAGATCAACGGTCAGCTTCAGTAGTTTCTTGGTTTTGGCAACTTTCTCAGCGGTTACAATGGTGCCCACACGCAAATCCATGCGCTGAAACTCTTCAAAGCTGATGTCTTCTTTGGCGGGGGCGGCTACGGCGTTGGCTAGCTCATTGGCTTTCTTGGTGTCAAGCAGCTTCTGCACCTGCGCATCCACGGTAGCATCCTCAATCTTGTCGAAGAGCAGGGCGGCTTCGTTGATTTGATGCCCGTTAGGCAAGGCATCAGGGCGGCCAGCTTGCTGCCAAGTGCCTTTCTCTAGGTTCAGCATGGTACCTAGCTTGTCAGCTGAGGTAGGCAGGAAGGGTTCGAGCAACGTAACCAAGCTGGCGGCCAACTGCAGCGCAACGTGCAATACAGTTGCGGTGCGGGCTTCATCGGTTTTGATGAGCTTCCACGGCTCGGTATCAGCCAGGTATTTGTTGCCGAGCCGGGTTAGGTTCATCAACTCGTTTAGCGCGTCGCGGAAACGGTAGTTGTCGATTAGCTCTCCGATGCGCTGCGGGAACTCCGCTAGCTGCGTGAACACCTCTTCGTCTTGCGCTGTGAGAGGCCCACGGGTAGGCACTTTACCGTCAAAGAACTTGTGCGTGAGTACCACAGCCCGGTTTACAAAGTTGCCGAGGTTAGCCACCAGCTCGTTGTTGTTGCGAGCTTGAAAGTCTTTCCAGGTGAAGTCGTTGTCTTTGTTCTCGGGGGCGTTAGCGCAGAGTACGTAGCGCAGCACGTCGGCCTTGCCGGGGAAGTCTTGCAGGTACTCGTGCAGCCACACTGCCCAGTTGCGGGACGTGCTGATTTTGTCGCCTTCTAGGTTCAGGAACTCGTTGGCGGGCACGTTATCGGGCAGGATATAGTCGCCGTGGGCCTTGAGCATCGCCGGGAAAATGATGCAGTGGAACACGATGTTGTCTTTGCCGATGAAGTGCACCAGCTTCGTGCCGGGATCTTTCCAGTAGGTTTCCCAGGTGTCAGGCAACAAGTCTTTGGTAGCCGAAATGTAGCCAATGGGCGCATCAAACCACACGTAGAGCACTTTACCCTCCGCACCAGGGACAGGCACGGGCACGCCCCAATCCAGGTCACGGGTTACGGCACGGGGGTGCAGGCCCTGATCGATCCAGGACTTGCACTGGCCGTACACGTTGGTTTTCCAATCTTGCTTGTGGCCTTCTACTATCCACTCACGCAGCCAGGGCTCATACTGATCGAGCGGCAGATACCAGTGCTTGGTGTCGCGCAGCACCGGCTGGTTACCGGAAAGCATAGAGTGCGGATTGATTAACTCCGTGGGGCTGAGCGAGGAGCCGCACCGCTCACATTGGTCGCCGTATGCATTTTCGTTGCCGCAATTGGGGCACGTACCTACGATGTAACGGTCGGCCAGAAATTGCTCGGCTTTTTCGTCGTAGTACTGTTGCGAAACCTGCTCAACGAATTTGTTTTCTGCGTACAGTTTTTTAAAAAAGCCACTGGCTACTTCGCTGTGCGTTTGCGAAGAAGTACGGGAATAAATATCAAACGAAACTCCGAAGTCCTGGAACGAGTCGCGGATGATGGCGTGATACTTATCTACCACTTGCTGTGGCGTTACGCCTTCTTTTTGGGCCCGAATGGTGATGGGCACACCGTGTTCGTCGGAGCCACAAATAAATTTCACGTCGCGGCCGGCAGCCCGCAAATAGCGGACATAGATATCGGCTGGTAAGTACACGCCCGCCAAATGGCCGATATGCACTGGCCCATTGGCATAGGGCAGCGCCGCCGTGACGGTATAGCGTTGAGGATCAGGTTGCATCAGTGAAAAAGAGAAATAAACAGAAGGAGAACCAAGGCGTTGAAAAAAGCAGCATGCATACTTTCTGGGGCTGCAAAGTTGATGGAATAGCGAATTGAATTAGAGGTAATACGTGCATAACAAAGGCCGCCCATTTTTTCTCATATATTTGGGCAGCTCGACCATTACTTGCTCTTGAGCGTTCTTTAAAAAAGAAACCTCTCAACCTTGCCCACCTATGAAAAAATCTGAAGAAGAACAGCCCGAGAAAAAGGTTAAAAAAGAATCCGGCAAGAAAAATTCAGCTGAAAAAGCGCAGCGCAAAGCAGCCAAAGCGGCTACTCGTGCTTCCGAAACTATTTCAGACTCAAGTGCTGATAAAAAAGCGAATCAAAAGAAAACGTTGAAGCTCGCGGCCAAACAACTGCAAAAGGAGTTGGATCTGCGCATGAGCGAAGTGGTGAAGCGCATTCGCAAAGAAACGAAAGACAAGTTGAAAGAAGTGGTGAAAGAAGCCACTACCCGCCTCGACGTGGATACGGCCCGCTTGTTCGAGCAAGCGCTGCACACCATCGTACGGCACTACGACAATGGCACGCCCGCTGCTTCCGACAGCATTTCAACCGAGCCCGCCAGCGCAACTGCTGCGCCTAGCGCCAAGCAAACAGCCACCGTGCCGAGCAAAGGTGGTAGTACAACAAAAGGCAGTTCCACCAGCAAAGCCCCAGCAGCGGCCAAAGCGCCTCAAGCTGCTCCAGCTCGCCCGGCCGCCACTACGGCAAAGCCCGCTGCAACTACTCCGGCTCCCCGCCGCGTGCGCCCAGCAGCGCCCAAGCCAGCCGCTGCTAAGGCAGTTCCAGTTAGCGAAGTAGTATCGGACGGCGTGGCTACCACGGGCAACTAGCCTTCTACCCACGGCGCGCTACGAAAGCAACGTAAAACGGCCCGCTACTCCTGCATCAGGAAGTAGCGGGCCGTTCTACTTTTCAGTTGACGACTGTCTGCTACGGCCGTAAAATAGTGTCGGCGGGGGCGCCGTTGAGCCGGCGCAAGCGGGTCTCGTTGGTGGTGGTGTTGGACTCGTTGGTGTTGAGGCTTTCGGGGCGTTTGCGCGAATTGATACCGCTGGCTTGCTCGCCTAGCCGGACCCGGCCCGGTGTGGCGTCCGGCACCGATCCGCCGTAGCCGGCGCCGCTGTTGTACGCTGCTTGCCGTTCGGCATCCGTCGTGATTTTGTTTGGCAGAGCGGGGCGCTCTATTTCAGCTGTGCTTTCCTGCGAGGTGAAACAGGCCGTCGTAAGATTGCAAGTACCTACCAGAAGAACCGTTTGTATGAGGCGCGTAAAAGTCGTTTTCATGGAGACAAAAGAAAAGCCACACCGACTTTGGTGTGGCTTTCTTACAACGCGGTAAGTAGTGGTGAGGTTGGCTTGCCAGCAGGTATTTACTTGCTTACTGGGTGCGACAAAGCAGACCGAATACCGTCCCAGAGTTCCAGCCTGGCTTTCATGCACTTAGCTGCTACTTCCTCGCATTCCTGCCACCGTTTGGCATCGGTACCGCACAGCTCGCGCACCATTTGCTGCGCCAGCGGCGTGTGCACTTCCTCGTCGAGCTGAATGTGGCGGTCGAGGTAGTACGTGAATGTGTCCAGCTGGCTCGGGAAACGCTCCCGTAAGTCATGCACCAAGTGGCGGAACATGTCCGGAATCACATCTTCGCGGCCGAAAGTAAAAGCAGCAGCTATGGCGTGCGTTTCGCCGGAATTAATAATGTCGAAAGTAGCCAGCACAAAGCGCCGTACCGATTCGGGCGCATCTGCTATTTCCAAGGCCCGCTCCATGGTTTCGCCAACTCCTAGCGCACCTAGCAGGCGGTGCATAGGCGCAGTGTCGGCGCCACACTCTTCCATGGAGCGCAAGTACATTTCGAAGTGCGAAGCCGGCTGCCCTTGCTGGTCGACGTCGGTTTCTTCCTCGAGCACAATTTCGTTGATTAGACGGCGGGTGGCCGGATTACCCTGGGGCACCCACGGCACGGTAGTACACGTTAGGTCGCGCTGTAGCGCCTTCAGCAACGACATAAAGTCCCACACAGCAAACACGTGGTGCTGCATGAACACTTGCAAATCTTCCAGGGTGTGCAGCGTATGGTACACTTCATGGGCTACCAGTTGCGCGCGGGCCGGAGCAAGTTGCTCCTGCAAGTGAAGAATGGGGTCTTGAACTTGGGTTGACATACGTAAAGTGAATGGAAAACTAAGTACAGAGTACGCTTCTGCTTCCACAACAAACAACATGGCCCATTGGCTTAGATTGCCAATGGGCCTTGCTGGATTAAAGACAGAAACTTACTTGGCTTTCTCGAACAGCATACCGTCGGAGTCCATGCAGTAGCGCTGGCCAGTGGGCTTGGGACCGTCGTTGAATACGTGGCCGAGATGCCCGCCGCACTTAGCGCATACCAGCTCGTCGCGGCTCATGCCCATGCTGTTGTCGGCCGTTACTTTCAAGCTATTCTCGGTGGCCGGAGCCCAGAAGCTTGGCCAACCCGTACCGGACTCAAACTTGGTTTCCGAAGAGAACAGTAGGTTGTGGTCGGCCGCGCAGTAATAGTTGCCTTTCTCGTGGTTGTCGGCATACTTGTTCACGAACGGCCGCTCAGTGCCTTGCTGGCGCAAAATGAAGTATTGGGCCGGCGTGAGTTGCTTTTTCCACTCAGCATCGGTTTTCCGCACCGGAAACTCATTGGGCTTGCCCGTTACCACTTTGGGGCTGGGGTATTTGGCAGCCACTGCCTTCACAGGAACCACCGGAGTGCGGCGGGAGTCAGCGGCATCCATTTTGGCGTCGCGGGCACTTTTATTTTGAGAACAAGCCGAGTTCAAGGCCACGGTGGACAAGAGCAGAATCAGCAGGGAAGAGCGCATGTGGTGAAGCAGATAAGAATTTATGGAGCCGAGCGGTAGTGTTCGGCTTGTGAAGGAACATACGGGGGCGGCTATACGTTCGGTTCGTTGGCAACGGCTTGGTTTCTGTGTCAGGAAGTTAACTTTTTGTGCAGGCGGGCTTTTGCCACTGAAATTACTTACCTTTGCACCCGGAAAACCCATTGTATGCAGAACATCCGGAATATCGCAATCATTGCGCACGTTGACCACGGCAAGACCACGCTCGTGGACAAGATCATCCACGCCTCGAAGTTATTCGACGACCACCAGCACTTCGACGACTTGATCCTCGACAACAACGACCTGGAGCGCGAGCGAGGCATCACCATCGTTTCGAAAAACGTTTCGGTGCGTTATAAGGACGTAAAAATCAACATCATCGACACTCCTGGTCACGCCGACTTTGGTGGTGAAGTGGAGCGCGTACTGAAGATGGCCGACGGCGTATTGCTGCTCGTCGATGCCTTCGAAGGCGCCATGCCCCAGACGCGTTTCGTGTTGGGCAAAGCCATTGACTTGGGCTTGAAGCCCATTGTGGTAGTAAACAAGGTGGACAAGGAAAACTGCCGCCCCGACGAGGTGCACGAGCAGGTATTCGACCTCATGTTCAACCTCGGTGCCAACGAAGACCAGCTGGACTTCGTGACGCTGTACGGCTCCTCGAAGCAGGGTTGGATGAGCACCGACTGGAAAGTGAAGACCGACAACATCATTCCGCTTTTGGATGCTGTAGTAGCTTCTATCCCGCCGGCTCCTACCTTGGATGGCACCCCGCAAATGCAGGTTACCTCGCTCGACTACTCGTCGTTCGTGGGCCGTATTGCCATTGGCCGGGTACACCGCGGTACGCTGAAAGAAGGCGCCAACATGAGCCTTGTGAAGCGTGACGGCACCGTCAAGAAAGTGAAAATCAAAGAGCTGCAAGTATTCGAAGGCCTGGGTCGCACCAAGGTTTCCGAGGTTAGCTCCGGCGAAATCTGCGCTGTAACGGGTATCGAAGGCTTCGAAATCGGGGATACGCTGGCGGATGCCGACAACCCAGAAGGCTTGGCAACCATCAGCATTGATGAGCCAACGATGAACATGCTGTTCACCATCAACAACTCGCCGTTCTTCGGTAAGGAAGGCAAGTTTGTAACGTCGCGTCACTTGCGTGACCGTCTGTTCAAGGAAACCGAGAAAAACCTGGCGCTGCGCGTAAAGGAGACGGATAAGGAAGATACATTCTTGGTGTACGGCCGCGGTATTCTTCACTTGTCGGTACTCATCGAGACCATGCGTCGCGAAGGGTTCGAATTGCAGGTAGGTCAGCCACAGGTTCTGTTCAAAGAGGACGACAACGGCAACCGCTTGGAGCCAGTGGAGCACCTTGTAGTGGACGTACCAGAGGAAACTGCTGGCAAGGTGATTGAATTGGTGACGATGCGCAAAGGCGAGCTGACCATCATGGAGCCGAAAGGCGACTTGCAGCACCTGGAGTTCAACATTCCCGCTCGTGGCTTGATCGGTCTGCGTAACAACGTACTGACGGCTACTGCTGGTGAGGCTATCATGAACCACCGCTTCGCGTCTTACGAGCCGTATAAGGGTGTAATTCCGGGCCGTATCTCTGGCTCCCTGATTTCGATGGACACAGGTGCCGGCACGGCGTACACCATCGACAAGATGCAGGACCGTGGTGAGTTCTTCGTGGATCCAGGTGAGGAAGTATACGCTGGCCAGGTTATCGGTGAGCACACTCGTCCGAACGACTTGACCATTAACATCCAGAAAGGCAAGAAGCTCACGAACATGCGTGCTTCGGGTTCCGACGAAAACGCTAAGATTGTACCGAAGCGTCAGTTCTCGCTGGAAGAAGCCATGGAATACATCCAGAAGGATGAGTACCTGGAAGTAACGCCGAAATCGGTGCGGATGCGCAAGATTCTGCTCGACGAAAACGAGCGTCTGCGTTACGCCAAGAAAGTAGACTAGTATCAACTAGATTAAGAGAAAAGGGGGATGCAGCCAACGGCCGCATCCCCTTTTGCTTTCTACTGCCCAAGGAAGATTCACGGCTTGAGGTGTTGTAGTGCTACGGCCCTTGCCACTAGGGATGCCTCAACAGCTTTCTTGTTTCTCTGTCTAGCCTTATGTCTACCTCTTCGCTCACGCTACCTAGCCGCCGTATCCCGCTGATGCGGCAACGCTGGAGTGAGTTGTTATTTGCGCACTGGCCAGTAGCGCCAGAAGTGTTGCGGCCCTATTTGCCGGCGCGGCTGGAACTAGATTTGTTTGAAGGACAAGCTTGGCTGGGCGTAGTTCCCTTTAGCATGGGCGGTATTCGGCCACTGGGGTTGCCTGCTGTGCCAGGGTTGCATCATTTGCACGAGCTTAATGTGCGCACGTATGCGCGTTTGGATGGAGTGCCGGGCGTTTGGTTTCTTTCCCTGGATGCCACCAATCCATTCGGCGTGTGGGCCGCCCGAACGTTCTTCCACCTCCCCTACCTGCACGCCGAGATTAGCTTGACGCAAACCGGCAGTGCGCTGCGGGCCGTAGCCAAACGCACGCACAAAGGAGTAGCACCAGCCACCTTTGCCGCTACCTGGACGCCAGGGCAAGCACTCCCGCCAACTCAGCCGGGTACATTAGCGCATTTTCTGACCGAGCGGTACTTTCTCTACACCGCGGGACCCAACCTGCTGCGGGATATACAGGGGCCCAACCTATGGCGCGGCCAACTCTTTCACGAGCCTTGGAGGTTACGGGAGGCTACGCTCAGCGAATGGGATTCGACGTTGGTGGAAAGCCACGGTCTTCCAACCCCAGTAGGTGCTCCCCTGCTCTATGCTGCCGATGCATTGGACGTGTGGGTCCGGGAACTGCGGCGCGTGTAGGCAACCACTATTAGTGCGCGGCTTCTGCTACCTCCTCGGCTTGGTGCTGGAAGCTGTAGTAGAGGTAATACAGGGCAGGCAGAATAAAGATGCTACCCAGTAGCAACGCCCAGCCTAAAGCGTCGATAGTAGCCGCGGGTGCCTGGTCTTTCAGCAGCGAAAGGTTAGCGCCGTTTTGCACCACAATAAAATCGGGGAAGTGACGGTAGCCGATGGCCAGCAAAATCATGGTAACCTGGAACCCAGCTAACAAGCGCGGCAGAACTGTCCAGCCCCGACCAACGGCGTACGCCATTGCCCCCAACGAAATAGTAGCCAATACCACAGCCGCCGTACCTACCACATTGCCGAAAATCCACTGCCAGAGCGGAATACCTTCCATTTCGGCGGCCAGAAACACCAGCCCACCGGCGGCAAAGGCCAAGACAGTCATGGTGCGGGTTTTGCGGATGAAGTAGCGTTTGTCGGCCTCGTTGTGTGCTTCGCCGATGCTGTACACACTAGCTAAATACCCGCACAGCGCTACCGTGAAAACGCCCACGGCCACCGAAAACCAGTGCAACCAGCTAAACACGTAAGCTGACAGAAAATCCGACGCTTGCAAGTCGATGGTTCCGGCCACTACGCTGGCAGCAATGACCCCCAGAAAAAACGGCGTCACGGCACTCGACAGCGCAAAGATGCGGTTATACAATTGCTGCATGCGGTCCTTCACGGCATCATAGTGCCGAAACACGAAGGCCGTGCCGCGGGCTATAATGCCCATGAGCATAATTAGCAGTGGGATGTGTAGGTACACCGACATAACGCTGTAGATGCGCGGAAACCCCACGAACAGAATCACCACAGCAATAATGAGCCACATATGATTGGCTTCCCAGATGGGTCCGATGGCATGCGACATGGTTTGGCGGGCGGCACTACGGTTTTTGCTGCTCGTAAATAGCTCCATAATACCGGCCCCAAAGTCGGCGCCACCCAGCAGCAAATACAGCAGGATAGCCAGGCACAGGTAAGTGATGACGACGTATTGCATCAGGCGAGAAAAGCGTTAAACCATCTTATTAAGTACCCCGCAGTTGTTTGGTAACCGGATGGGGCCAAGCCACCCCAGGCTACGCTGCGGCTAGCTGCGCGGGTTGGTCGTAGAGTTCCGGCACCATTTTGATTTGGCGGTAGAGCAGGAAAATCACAACCACACTCAACGACACGTACACCGCCGAAAACAGGTAAAAAGAATAAGCAATACCTGGCATCGGCGTGACAGCATCGGCGGTGCGCATGACGCCGTTGATAATCCAGGGCTGACGGCCGACTTCCGTTACCGTCCAGCCAGCTTCCACGGCAAGGAAGCCGGCGGGCGTAGCGGCCACAAATAGCTTCAATAGCCACTCGCTGCGCAACCAGCGTTTTTTGCGCCAGATGGCTATGAAGTACAGGATGGATAGGGCGACCATAGCCATGCCCAGCCCCACCATCAGCTGAAACGCCACGTGCGGCACCAACACGGGCGGCTGGTCGGCAACCGGAATCTGGTCGAGGCCGGTGACTTCCTGCTCGAAATTGCCGTGCGCCAAGAAGCTCAGCATCCCCGGAATCTTGATGGCGTAGTCCACTTTCTTGCCTTGCTCGTCGGGTAAGCCACCTAATACCAACGAGGCGCGTTTCTCGGTGTAGAAATGGGCCTCCATAGCCGCTAGCTTGGCAGGCTGCCGACGCGCGACGTCCTTGGCCGAGAAGTCGCCGCTTAATGGCTGAAGCACAGCGGCTACGGCAGCAAACAGGGCCGCAATCTGAAATGCCCGGGTGTGAAATTGCACGTTGCGCCGCTTCAATATCATGAGGGCGTGCACGCCGGCCACGGCAAAGCCAGTGGCGGCAAACGCCGCCAACGACATGTGAATGGCCTGCGAGAGCCACGCATCATTAAACATGGCGCGTATCGGGTCGATGTTCAGATACTGCCCGTTCACGAAGTCGAAGCCGGCCGGGCTGTTCATCCAGGCGTTGGCGGCTACCACCAAAATACCGGAAGCCAAGCCGCTTATACCCACCACTACGCCCGTAAACCAGTGAAACCACGGGTGAAACCGCCCCCAGCCGTACAGAAAAAAGCCTAAGGCAATGGCTTCAATGAAAAAGGCGGTGCCTTCCAATGAGAAAGGCATGCCGAAGATGGGGCCTGCGTGCTCCATAAACTTCGGCCACAGCAGCCCCAACTCAAACGAGAGTACCGTACCCGAAACGGCCCCGGTAGCAAAGAAGATAGCTACGCCTTTGCTCCAGGCTTTGGTTAGGTTTTTATAGGCAACATCGCCGCTACGGAGCCACTGGAAGTGCGAAACCGCCATAAAAAACGGCATCACCATGCCGATGCACGAGAAGATGATGTGGAAGCCCAACGAGAGGGCCATTTGTGACCGGGCAGCAAGGAAATCGTCCATCGTACCGAGTGGTTAGCGCGTGAACCGCCGCCTCGTTGGCGGTGGCAACAGCCGGCGCCTGCCCCCAGGCATCGGCCTACTCTTACAACACACCGAAGGTACTACCCAATCGTTGGACTGGCACGTTTTACTTACCGAAACCAGTGGCCCCCAACTGCCGGCGCAGCACTGAGTCGGGGCGGGTATGGCGCTGCCAATAGTCGGATTTGAGGGTGGCCGTACGGATGGCGCGGGTGGTAAGTGGCTTAGCACTACCAAATGTCTGGTTGCCGAGCTTCATCTGGCCGTCGTAGGTGTCTTCCCAACCAGCAATCAGGTACGGAAAGGCTGACTCAAATACAATGGTGAGCGTACGGTTGGTAGTGGGGTAGCTGAGCGTGTAGGCTTGCAGAGCGGCGCCGGCTTGGGCGGGCTTGAAGATAGAGCCCTGATAGGGTGTTAGCGTGGCACGAGCTGTTTCCACACGGAGCGGCTGGTGGCGCAGCCTCGACACGACCGTACCCGGAATAATGCGCAGCTCTCCTACTGGCAACGCTCTCGGATCGAGGCGGAGTCGGTTCCACAGTTCGTCTTCTAGTACCACTGCGTCCAGGGAATCCGTCTGGTCGGCCTCCTGCTGAAAGTAGGAATGCGCTCCGAGGTGGTACTTCTGCCGGCGCAAGTTGAGTTGCGTGTAGGTCTGACCGCACCAATCCTGCACCGAGGTAGCCACTTTCAGGGTGTGCGGAAATTGGCTGGCTGGCACGGGCGTAAACACCGACGTGTTGATGGAATAGTCGTAGATGCCGGTGGTGAAGCGGCGCATCTGGTTCATCTTCAACACAGAAACTGGCGTTTCGGTGGTAGGGCCACCTTCCATTTTCACTTGCTGCACCGGCAGAAAATCTTCGGTAACGAACACCAGCACGGCCTCTCCGGGATGCACATCATCATAGCGGTTTTGCTGAAGCTGGTAGCGGCTTAGCTCGGCTTGGCCGGCATACCAATAGCGCGAAAATTCCGCGGATACTGGTGTGGCTACCGGCGCCGTTGGGGTGGGCTGCCCTGGTTTGGTTGAACAAGCCAAGAGCAGTAAGGGAAGACTGAAACCAGTTGCAAGTCGAGACAACAAGGGCATAGCGAAAGTGTAAGGCTCACCCAATATACTGGCTCTGGTATCAACCCTGCTTCCAGCGCAATGCAAGTGGCCCGTTAGCGCCTTATTTCAAACAAAGAGTATCCCTGCACCTCTCCTGGCTGCACTTCCACCTTGGTTACCTCGGCCGCCGCGGGCCCCTGGTGGCACCACGCTTCCAAAGCAGCCAGCTTTTCAGCTGGGCCCTCTGCTTCAATTGTTACGGTGCCGTCGGGGTTGTTTCGGGCGTAGCCGGTGAGGCCTAGGCGCTGCGCTTCGGTGCGGGCACTTTGGCGGTAGAACACGCCCTGCACGCGGCCATGAATCTGTAACGTATAGTGGGGCATCGGGTATGTCGAGAGAGGAGGCTTGTCAGGGAGTACGCGCTTTGTACGGCTCGGCGGCTCACAACAACTGGCTTCTTTGGTTTTTCTGCGTTTCAAGCACGCTTCCCCAGCGGTTAATTGGCGGGCAGAAGGCGCCATAGCCAGCACGGAAAGCGACCTACTGCTCGACAGGAAGCGCGGGGAAACGTGGCGCGCACAAGGGCCGAGTCGGCGGCGGTGGAGGTCAGGACGTATCCGGGGCTGCGGAGAGAAGCTACACTTGCCGGCGGCACCACACGCAATTCGCGCGGATACCCTAGCACGTAGAAGCGCAACGACGCATTGTAGCCAGATATACCGCCCGAGACAGTAGGGGGCAACAAGGCGGTATAAAAAGTCCCTGGCGCCACCACGAATAAGGGTGTCGGGGGCTGGTCTTCTTCGCTCAACGCCCGCAATCCGTAGCCGACCCGGGCCTCATCGGCGGTGTCTCGGCGGTAGCGCCGTTGCTCTAACCCAATGGCAGCCAAGGGCGGGACAACCAAGAAGGCGGTGAGCAATACCCGCAAACTTAATTGCACAGGCCGGCTATGCACCCGGCCCAACAGCAACGTAGCCAGCCGCGGACTACCAAGGCCAATAAGCAATGCCAACCACGGATAAGTGGGCACAGAATACCACTCGATCTTGGTTTTGGCTATTGTCAACACTACCAGCATGCCAACTGCCCAGCTTGCTGCAAATGCTGCTACTCGCCGGGCGCGGGCATCGGGGTGGCGCAGGGCAAAGAAAACAACCACTGGCACCACGTACACCCAAGGCAGAAACCGGGCTGCTGCCATCCGAGCAATATAGTAATACCAAGGCTCCTCATGCTTTTCAACCACGGCCGCAAAACGTCCGCTCAGCTCATTTTCGTTGATGGCCGCCCAATAGCCTGGGCCCACGTGCTCCCGCAGCGTATACCAACCCACAGCCGCAGCCATCCAGCTCAGCAGCACCAACCAGAAGCCGGTGGTGCGCAGCAACGCCCGACCCCGGCGCTGTGCCAGGCAATACAGAGCCATACCGGGCAACGGCAGCAACACAGCTACCCCTTTGGTGAGCGTGGCCATAATCAACCCCACCCCTACCCCCACCCACCAGCGGCGCTGCTTGGTTTCGAGCAGCAGTAGCACCGACAGCCCAACAACCAGCTGCATCAAGGTGAGCAGAGCATCGTAGTCGCCGGCGTGGCCGTGGTGCTGGCCGAGGAAGCCCTGGGAACTTACCAGCACAATACCCGCCAACAAGCCCCCCAGCGGGCGACGCATGAACTTGGCCATAAACCAGTACAGCAGGCCAATGGTAGCCAAAGCAGCCAAGGCGGCAGGCAAGCGCACTGCCCACTCGGTAGGGCCAAGCAGTTGGATAAGCCCGGCTTGTAGCCAAATCATCAGAGGCGGCTTGGTGTTCCACAAATCAGGCTTGAAGCCGAAAGTGGTAATCAGCCACTTGTTGCTTTGCGCCATTTCTATGGCATTGACGCCCAACCGTGCCTCGTCCCAGTGCCGCAGCGTAAGCCCCCCCAAATCGACCAGCAACCCTAACGTAGCCATTATCCCCAACAATGGGCCGCCCCAGCGGCTCAGCAATCGTGTTTCAGGCAGGGTTGGGGTCATGTACTAGCGGCTAGGTATAACTGAATATTGGATTGTATGGTAGTAGGTGCTGCAAGCAGCACTCAGTAAGCTCTTGTGCGGAGTTCACCTTACACAACGTTTCAGGCGGAGGTCAGGCGCCACGTTGCCGCACGGCTTCAAACGTGAGAATAGCTGTGGCCGTACTCACGTTCAGCGAGTCGATGGCACCGCGCATGGGGATGATGATGGTATGGTCGCAGGCGGCTAGTAGTTCGGGGGTGAGGCCATCGGCTTCGGTACCCATCACCAGAGCAGTAGGCCCCCGGAAGTCGCAGGTGGTATAGGCCACAGCCCGCTCCGTGAGGGCAGCGGCATAGGTTTGAATGCCGTGCTGACGGCACCAGTCCAGCAGTTCAGCGCGCGTGGTGGCTACTGTAGGCACCGTGAAGCTGCACCCGATACTGGCCCGAATGGCGTTGGGATTGTAGAGGTCGGTGCGCGGGTCGCAGACCACAACGGCGGTTGCCTGGGCCGCATCAGCAGTCCGCAGGATGGCGCCCAGGTTGCCGGGTTTCTCTACCGATTCCAGCACCAGCAGCAGCGGCGCGGCGGGCAGTGGCAAGCTTTGCAGCGTGAGGCGGGGCGGCCGAACCAAGGCCAGCACCCCATCGGACCCCTCGCGGTAGGCTACTTTCTCGAATACCGCCCTCGATACCTCGAACCATTCTGTGGGGCCGCTGCCCAGCAAGGTGCGCAACTCCTGCAACTGGGCGCCGCCGGCCAACTCGGGGCACACGAACAGCGCCGTAACGGCCACGCCGGCCCCGTGCGCAATAGTTAGCTCGCGGTGGCCTTCAATGATGGTCAGGCCCTGCTCGCGCCGCTCCGACGACTTCTGCTGCAAGCGTAGCAGGTTCTTGATGCGTGGATTCTGGGGGCTGGTAATAGAGTCGGGCACAGACATAAAAGCAACAAAACCGGATGACGCGTAAAACGGCGAATATACGATAGGCACCGCAACGGCCTTCAGCAAATACAGGGGCCGCTGGTGGGGAAGAGAAACGGCGCTCCGGTTTGGTTGCAAGAGCAGCGGCGGGCCACACCGTGTGCTTTGCCAAGTGATACCTGGCATTTACCCAGATTACACGGTACATTCCAGGCTGAACCGTTATCCTTGTAGATGCGTAGAGCGTTGACTTTTGCTTTTCTGCTGTTTATTCGATGCGTCTGAAGCTCAACACCAAAATTATTCTGGGCTTTAGCCTGGCGCTGTCTGTGCTGCTGCTCACCTCGCTGGGCGCCTACAAAAGCATTCAGCAGTTGTCGTTCTACACGCAGCAAGTTCAGCACACCAACCAGGTACTCCAGCACACCTCCGACTTGCGCATGCGCATTCGTGACGCGCAGGTAGCGGTTCGGGGCTACTTGCTGCTTGGCGAACCAACCTATCTGCTGGCGTACCGCGACGGGTTTCAGAGAGCAACCATCGACCTGGATTCGCTGCAGCAGGCCGTCCGCGACAATCCGGAGCAGCAGAGCCGGCTCGACACGCTACGGCGCACCATAAGCCGGGAGCGGGCCTTTCTAGACCCGTGGACCTCGCTGCCGCCTTCCCCTTCCACAGCCCGCAACCTGGTAGAGGCCGACCGAAACAACCTCAATCACCTCCAGGAGCTATTGGCTCGGTTGCGCGCTTCCGAAGAGGCCTTGCTACGGGACCGGATGCGCAACCAGGACTTGTACCGCATTACGTCGCCAGCGGCCATTATTGCAGCGGCGGTGCTGGCCGTGGTGATTGTGCTGTGGCTGTTCGTCAAGATTCTGAAAGAGCTGAAAGCCAACCAAGTGCTACAAGCCGAACTCACCCGCATCAACGAGGAAACAGCCCGCCGCATCGATGTAATCGAGGAACTGGCCGAGCGGGTGGTGCAGGGCGACTACACGGTGAAAGTCAAGAACGAAGACCAGAAAGATAGTCTCGGCAACCTGGCTACGTCACTGAACCGCATGACGCAAACGCTGGAAGAAAACTTCACGGCCTTGCAAAACCGCAACAAAGAGCTAGACCAGTTTGCCTACGTAGCCGCCCACGACTTGAAAGCTCCCCTGAGGGGGGTAACCACCGTGGTGAAATGGATTGAAGACGAACTAGCCAGCGAACTGGGGCAGCAAATGCGACAGTACCTAGCCATGATGAAAGACCGCCTCAATCGACTGGACGACCTCATCAACGGGCTACTAGCATATGCGCGGGCCGGCCGAGACAGCCAGGCCCAAGAACAAGTCAGCGTGGAGCAACTGGTGCATGAGGTAGCGGACATGGTGGTGCCGGCCGGCTTTCAGGTAGAGCAGCCCGACCCGCTGCCCACTTTCCTCACCGACCGCCTGGGCTTGCAGCAGGTGTTCACCAACCTCATGGGCAATGCCGTTAAGTACCATCACCAGCCCACCGGCACCATCACCATCGGCTGCCGCGACGTGGGCCGCCACTACGAGTTTCGAGTGCAAGACGACGGCCCCGGTATTGCGCCGGAGTACCACGAGAAAATATTCCTCATTTTCCAGACCCTGCGCGACCGGCACACGGCCGAAAGCACAGGTATTGGGCTTAGTATTGTCAAAAAAATAATCGACGAGCAAAAAGGCAGTATTCACGTAGAGTCAGCACCTGGCCAGGGTGCCACCTTCGTCTTTACTTGGCCAAAATGATGTGGTGAAGTAGCAACTCCCCAACTCTCTTTCCCCTATTTCACTTATGCGTTCGGTATTACTGGTTGAAGACGACTTCTTTGATACGATGACGGTCAAAAAGTCTTTCGAGAAATTCAGCGTGCAGCACCACCTCTACACGGCGTTCAACGGGCTGGAGGCGCTGGATTTGCTGTTGGGACAAAACGGCGTTGAACCCATTCAGCCGCTGCCCGAGGTTATTCTGCTGGACCTGAACATGCCCAAAATGAACGGCCACGAGTTCTTGGCTGAAATGCGCAAGCACCCGGAGCTGGCGTCTATTCCGGTGTTCGTCACTACCACGTCGGCGCTCGATGTGGACCGGCTGAACGTGCAGCATCTGGGGGTGAGCGGCTACATTTTGAAGCCCCTGGATTTTGAAACGGCCGCCGACATGGTGGACAGCATGAGCTTGCTGGAAAAGCTATTGAAATAGGCTGGCAGAAGGTGGGAGGTGTTGGAGATACCAGTTTTTACCAACTAAACGTTACTTTCAGTGCCTAACTCCTCACTCGCTTTTCCTATCATGATGTACCGTTCGGTGTTGCTGTTGTTGGTGAGTTCGTCGGTGCTGCTGCCCACGGCCGCGTGGGCGCAAGACGGTCCGCGCCAACTGAACACGCTCCCTACTCCACCACCTGCTGCCCCGGATACCACCCGCCGCGCTGCCCCGCAGACTGCGCCCCGCCAGCTGGCTTCTCCGCCGGTGGTGCCCGATTCGGTGCGCCAGCAACAGCAGCGCCAAACCGCACTGCCGCCCGCCAATACCACCCGCTACTCGGTGGGGTTGAAAACCGGGCAAGTGTACAAAGCCTACGATGTACTCATCAAGCAGCCGCTTCTGGGCCGCTCGTTTCTGTTGCTTGATGGGCAGCAGCGCTTCGACTTAGACCAGGTGCGCTACTACGAAGACGAAACCGGTTTCTACGTGCGCACCACGCTGCCGGGCCGCTCCCGCCGCGAAACCACGCTGCGCCGGGACCGGGTGGGCCGGCTTAGCTTGTACTCCATCACCAGCACGCAATACGCTGGCAATGGCTTTGGCAACCCTTATGGCTATGGCCGCTACGGGGGCTTCGGCGGGTTCGGCAACCCCTACGGCTACGGCGGCCCGATGTACCGCACCACCAAAACCGAGTATTTCAGCAAAGACAACGGCCCGATTGAAGACCTGAGTTTGCGCAACCTGCTGCTGGCTACTTCCGACAACCAGACTTCCACCAACCTACTCCTCCAGGCCCGGCAGTACCAGACGTTCACCACCCTGAGCTATGTGGCGGCGGGAGGCTTGTTGGTCGCTGGCCTCGTTTCAACACTCAACCCCAGCGGCAACAGCAGCGCTTCTATATCGCCGTTTTTCTACGGCAGCCTGCCTTTCCTGATTGTGCCCCTGGTGCTCGGCGGCAAAAGCCAGAATAATATCCGGCAAGCTATCAGCGTCTACAACCGCGGGCTGTAACCGCCGGTTGGTTTTCGCGCTCCACAACGGGGCCCACCATGCTGGTATGGTGGGCCCCGTTGCGTTGTCTGATGGTGGTGACGCGCCCGCGGCTAGGACAGCGCTTACGCGGTTATCACCAGCCTGTGGTTTCTACTGAAAGCGTTTGAAAAAAGTACGGGTTTTCATCCAGCACCTCCCGAAGGCTACCGACTGCCAGAGCGCAGGCAACGTTTACAATTCACTGACTTAAAGGCGCTTATAAAATATCAACGGTTTTGCTGCTTGGCACCTGAACAGGAAGCGGCTACCGGTAGGTTGGAAACGAGGGCCAAACAGCGGCGTACATAGTACCAGCCAAAACACCCTTGGCAACTTGTTCCACTCACCTAACTTCTTTGCCATGTTATTCGACAAACTAGAGACGCTCGACGACCTGTTCGAAATGCAGCTAAAGGACCTGTACAGTGCTGAACAGCAATTGACCAAGGCCCTGCCCCAGATGGCCAGTGCCGCCAAAGACGGCCGCTTGCGTAGAGGCATTGAGCGCCATATCCGCGAGACGGAAAACCAAGTGGCCCGGCTCGAACAAATCGGCAAAAACTTGCAGCTAGACCTGAGCGGCCACACCTGCAAAGCCATGGAAGGCCTGATTGCCGAAGGCCAGGAAACGATGTCGGAAAACGCGACGGAAGAAGTAATGGACGCCGCCCTGATTGCCGCCTCCCAGCGCATCGAGCACTACGAAATTTCGGGCTACGGCACGGCCGCTCACTTCGCGGAACGCCTCGGCCACACCGACGCCGCCGATTTGCTCCGCCAGACCCTGGAAGAAGAGCAGCTGGCCGACACCAAATTGAACGATCTAGCCAAAAACTACCTCAACGCCAAGGCTGAATAGCCTTCTCCATAGATTTCTTGAAAGGTCCAGGCTTCGGGTTTACGAAGCCTGGACCTTTTTGCTGGCATAGGTATGGGCGGCGGCTTTTGTGGCACTGCGCAGGATAGGCCCACTATTTCCAATGTAGAGGTGGTTTTCTAAGTAGCGCTTGTTCGCTCTACAACCCGACTATTGCTACTTCCCACTCCAGAGTACGCGTATTCATTGGCTTTTATTTGCCCGGCCAGGGTACCAGCTTGCGTTTGGGGCTCTCGCTCACCAACACACCCATAGCTTACACCAGCAGATATTACTGCGTAGTAGGGTCTTTAGTGGGCGCTTGCTGTGCTAGTACGCACCAGTAAAATCAGCGTAATACGCACAAGTAAATCAGCATTTTCCCCTAGTCCGCGCGCTTGGGTAGCCAGTAGCTTTGCTGTTGGAGTCTTCGGCATGTGCCGTTGCAAAGGCACCGGGCCGATGACCGCCTTCACAACCTATATCCAACAAAGCCAAGGTACAATAGGCGTAAGCCTGCGTGGGTGCTGCACCGACCAGGAAGCTGCCCGGCAACTGGAGTCTGCTATCAGCCAGGCCATAGCCAACGGGCTGGCCGTGGTGTGGATCGACTGCCAGCACCTGGAACGCCTGAACTGGCAGGGCCAGCGAGGCATTCTCAACGCCGACCGGCAGGCCCGCCTCATAGGGGTGTCGTTGCACTGGTGCGGCATGCCAACCACCGTGCTCGACCAGCTGGTGGAAAGCGGGCTAAGCCAACTGCTGCACTTGCAAACCACCGGCAACTACCAGGGCCCCCAATCCTTGCTCCACGACTCCATACCACCCATTTCTCCTCTGAACCCCCCTACGCCCAAATGAGTGTGCCGCCCCCCCAGGCCACAGAAGCCACCATACGCCGGCAGCTTCGAAGGCTGCGCCATTTAAGCTGCCGACGCCATTCTATCAGTTCCTTATCCACCCGAGTACGCTGGCTGCTCACCGAGCCCAACATCCGCTGCCTGGAGCTACCGGCTGGCACGCTGGTATACCGGGGCATTCCGTGCCAGGAGCTGCCGCAACGGGTGCAGGACGTGTCGTATCCGCCGCCGGAGCGCATAGCCCACGACCAGCGGGCCAACCGCGCGGGTGTGCCCATGTTCTACGCCAGCGCCACCTGGCACCCGCCCTTTTTTGAGGCGGGCGTGCAGCCTCAGGATGAAATCATCATCAGCCGCTGGATCAGCCGGCAGCCGCTGCGCCTGGTTAGCTTCCACCCCGCCGACCAAAGCCCCGACGACCCCCACTCCGACCGGGACCATACCCTGCGCCAAGTGTTGCAGCAGCTTCCGTCGTCGGTGCGAGTGGTTTCCGCTTTTCTTACGCGGATTTTCACGCGGCCCGTATCCGAGGAAAATGCCCACCACTACCGCTTTTCCATTGCCATAGCCGAAGCCTGCAAGTTGGGGGATTTCTTTGACGGGCTGCTGTACCCGTCGGCGGCCATGCCGTCCTTGAACCACAACCTGGCCCTGCACCCCAGCTGCCTCGACACCGGCAAGCTGGAGCTGCAGTACGTGGAGCACCTACGCGTCAACAAGGTCGGGACGGAAACGCTGGACGTATGTTCCCTCGATTTCGCCAATCAGGTTGCCCCCGATGGTCGTTTGCACTGGCTCGGCCAACCCGGCAACTGGGTGCTGCGCGAAGGAGGCAAAAACACCAGCTGCACGTTGTAAGCCCTGGCTTTCTACAGTGGCGCTTGCTGGGGAGTAGCCGCTTATTCTGGGTACAACTATCGAGGTTTTGCGGGTTTATACGCTGAAAATACGTGTTTTCCCAGCGTCTAGGGCATGAAGATGGGTCGTATAGAATGGCGGGCTGGCACGTGCTGGCCGCCTTTCTATTTAACTTTTTCAGCCCATGTTCTATCACGATAAGGAGTTGCAATACAAAGTTCGGGTCGACCGCCCTAACCCCGTTTTCGCGCGCATGTTGCAGCAAGCCATTGGCGGCATCGAAGGCGAAATCAGGGTGTGTTTGCAGTATCTGTTTCAGGCCTGGGGCAACCGCGGGCCCGCAAAGTACCGCGACATGCTTCTCGAAACCGGCACCGAGGAAATGGCCCACATCGAGATGCTCGCTACGGCCGTGGCCCTCAACCTGGAAGGCGCTCCTACCAGTCTGAAAGAGGAAATGGCGAAAGACAAAATGGTAGGTGCCATTCTGGGCGGCATGGACCCGCGTCACTTTTTGTCGTCGGGCTTGGCGGCTATGGCTGTTGATGCCAATGGCGTACCGTTCAACGGCTCGTGGGTGGTGGGCAGTGGCAACACCGCCGCCGACATGTATGCCAACGTAATGGCGGAAAGCACTGGCCGCGTACTGGCTACCCGTTTGTGGGAAATGACCGACGACCCCGGCATGAAAGACATGCTTTCCTTTCTGATTGCTCGCGACAGTATGCACCAGAACCAGTGGCTGGCCGTACTCGAAGAGTTGGGCGGCGTGCAGGGCGTGCATCCTATTCCAAACTCGTTTCCGCAAAGCCAGGAAGTGCAGCAGTTCAGCTACGCTTTCGTGAGCACCAGCGTCAACGACCTGGGTACGCCGAACGGCCGCTGGACCCAGGGCCCTTCTATTGACGGCAAAGGCGAGTTCCACGTCATGAAAGCCGAGCCGCTGGGCGGAGAGCCCAAGCTGGCGCCTCCCGTGCCCGAAGGCCACGCCCAGAAAGAGCAGATGACCCTGACCGATAGTGTGGTGGGCAACATCAAAGACACCTTAGGCCTGTAGCAGCTCCCGGTAATTACTTGGCTGCAACCGCCCTTGGGGTGGTCTATACACGTCATGCTGCTTTCTCCGGCGCCTTTCACTCGGGTGGTAAACGCTGTTTGCTGACACCGATGAAGTGCTCTGGGAAAGGCAGCATGACGTTCTGTTTCAGCACGCATCACTGTACCACAACCACACTATTCTTAGAAGCTTACCTATCATGGAAAAATCTCCGGCTGAAGACCCTAGCAAAGCAGGCAAAATAGAACAGCAAACCGCCAACAACGTACCGAAGAGCGGGGAGCGGCCCGACCAAGGCACCGCCCCTACCGCCGACCATTGGAGCACGTCGCCCGACCGGAAGTCGTTGGATGAGCGCCCGATGGAAGCGCCGGACACGCTGGGCGCCAAGCACAAGCACCCAATTCTGGCGCAACCACCCGAAGAATTTACGGGCCTCAAGCTTGGCAAGCCCGCCAAGGTAGCGGCCGGCGTGACGGCCGTGCTGAAGTCGGGGGCGTTTGCGTTCAGCGAGGACGGGCCGGTACGGGGCACCCATGCGCTGCTGAAGCTCAACCAGAAAGATGGCTTCGACTGCTCGAGCTGCGCATGGCCCGACCCTGATGAACACCGCTCCGTAGCCGAGTTTTGCGAAAACGGCGCCAAAGCTACGGCCTCCGACGCGCAATCGGACCCGGTAGGCCCCGAGTTCTTTGCCAAGCACAGCCTCGTGGACCTTTCACGCATGACGGACCGCGACCTGAACAACGCCGGCCGTATCACTCACCCGATGGTGCTGCGGCCGGGTGCCACGCACTACACGCCCATCTCCTGGCCCGAAGCGTTCGACCTGGTAGGGCAAGAGCTGAACGCCTTGCCGTCGCCGCACGAGGCCATTTTCTATACTTCGGGCAAAGTACCCAATGAGCCGGCCTATCTCTACCAGCTGTTTGTGCGGCAGTTTGGCACCAACAACCTGCCCGACTGCTCTAATATGTGCCACGAAAGCAGCGGCGCGGCTCTAAGCAACACCACTGGCCTAGGCAAAGGCACCGTAACGCTCAACGACATCTACGAGGCCGAAGTCATCCTCATTATTGGGCAAAACCCAGGCACCAACCACCCGCGGATGCTCACGGCCTTGCAGAAAGCCAAGCACAACGGCGCCAAAATCATCAGCATCAACCCCTTGCTGGAAGCGGGCCTCAACCACTTCAAAAACCCGCAGGATTTCATGAACCCGCTGAAGGCGTTGGGCACTTTGCTCGGCGACGGCACCCCCATCACCGACATTTTCCTGCAAGTGCGCATCAACAGCGACCAGCTAGTGATGCGCGGCATCATGAAATGTCTGCTCGAAGCGGAAGCCCTGAACCCCGGTCAGGTGCTCGACCACTCGTTTATTCAGGAGTACACCACCGGCTATGATGCGCTGGTGCACAACCTAGACCTCACCGAGTGGGCTGATATCGAGGAAGCCAGCGGCCTGAAGAAGGTGCAGATTCAGGAGGCCGCTAATTTGATAGCCCGTCATAAAAAGATTATCACGTGCTGGGCTATGGGCCTTACGCAACAGAAAAACGGGGTGTACACCATTCAAGAAGTGGTAAACATGCACTTCCTGAAAGGCGCCGTGGGTATTGCGGGGGCTGGCCTGTGCCCCGTGCGCGGCCACTCCAACGTGCAAGGCGACCGAACTATGGGCATCTGGGAGCGGCCGAGCACCGAGTTTTTGGATGCGCTGGCCAAGGAATTCAGCTTCGAGCCGCCCCGGGAGTTTGGCTGGGATACCGTAGAGGCCGTGAAGGCGCTCTATGAAAGCAAAGTCAAGGTATTTATAGCGCTGGGCGGCAACATGCTTTCGGCTTGCTCCGACACCGAGTTTGTGGCCGAAGGCATGCGCAAGCTGCGCCTCTCGGTGCACATCACAACCAAGCTCAACCGCAGCCACCTCGTCAACGGGGAAATGGCGCTGTTGCTGCCGTGCAAGTCCCGCGTTGATATTGACGTGCAAAAATCGGGGCAACAGTTCATGACCTGTGAAAACTCGATGGGCGTAGTGAGTATGAGCAAGGGCGTGCTGGAACCCATATCCGACCAGATGCTCAGCGAAGTAGCCATTGTGTGCGGCATGGCCATTGCCACCCTCGGCGACCGAAGCACCGTGGACTGGGTGGGCTGCACCGAGAACTACGACTTGGTCCGCGAGTATGTGGCGCGTACTATCCCTGGCTTCGAGGAATTTAACACGAAAGTGCGGCACCCAGGCGGCTTCTACTTACCCAACGGTCCGCGCGAACGGAACTTCACCACCGAGAACGGCAAGGCTAACTTCACGGCTACTCCTTTCGAACAGCACGTGCTGGAATCCGACCAACTGGTGATGATGACCATCCGCAGCCACGACCAGTTCAACACCACCGTGTACGACTACAACGACCGGTACCGGGGAATCTATGGCGAGCGGCGCATTATCCTCCTCAACCCGGAAGACATGGCCGACCGGGGCATCAAGGGGAAAGGCCTGGTGAACATCACCAGCCATTTCGAAGGCCAACAGCGGCACGCCGAGAAATTCATTGCCATTCCCTACGACATTCCGAAGGGTAACTGCGCCATGTATTTCCCCGAGGGCAACGTGCTGGTACCCATCGGCAGCGTGGCTTACAAGAGCAACACGCCCACCTCGAAATTTGTGATTGTAACGGTGGCTCCGGTGGAGGCGCCCGTCGGCAACCGCATCAGCACCCCGGACCGGGTGGCGGTACCGGCTTAGCAGGGGGTTTTAGTCGAGAAAAGAGGCATCCAAACGGTTCAGCTTAATTGGACTGTTTGGGTGCCTCTTCTGCTTTAAGAAGCCAAAATTATATGTAAACACAACAATAATTTGGCTTTTTCTATGTAGTCATCTACACACGAAACCATCGTAACAAACACGTAAATCCGTACCAACAAACACGTAATTACATGCTTGCATGGGGTGGCAAACAAAGCACTCACCGTACATCAACTCATGTTTCACACAACTTAGATGTACTACCCCGCTATGACCAAGCTTCTCCTTCCTCCTGAGCCAGCCGATAAGCTGACTTCCCCAACTTCCCGCCGCTCGTTTCTGCGCTACTCCGGCGCTAGCATGGCTGTTGGCGGCCTCCTGCTAGCTGGCTGCGACGATGACAGCGAAGACAGCAACAACCGTATTGATGTGGGTACCGGCGACACCGGCATTTTGAATTACGCGTACGCTCTAGAGCAGCTGGAAGCTGCTTTCTACGTTCAGGTGAAGGCTGGCCAGTATTATGCCAACGCCTCTGCTGCTGAAAAGCAGATTTTCGATGACTTGGCATTGCACGAGTTGGCCCACGCCAACTTCCTCAAAGCGGCCCTTGGTACTAGCGCCATCAAAGCATTGGAGCCTGACTTCAGCACCATCAATTTCAATGAAAAGAACAGCGTACTGGAAGCAGCTCAAAAGTTTGAAGACTTAGGAGTAGCTGCTTATAACGGTGCTGGACGCTACATTGAATCTGATGTGAACCTATTGCTTGCCGGCAAAATTGTGTCGGTGGAAGCCCGCCATGCGGCTCTCATTCGCGACTTGCGTTCTTATAACAAGTTCGTAGACAACGACGTGGTAGTTCTATTCACCCCTACGTCGGCTACGTCGGCCCCAGGTGTGGGTGAAGGTACAGGCCAGGAGCGGTCGAAGCGGCCTAATCAAGTGGTAGAAGAAGCTAACGTCTACCTGAAAGAAGGCTCTAAGATCAGCGCCAACAGCTTCAACTAATCTGGCCGCGGCTATTCCTCATTGCTAAATCGTCTTTCCTATCATGGATCTATTTAAACTAATCTCCGAAATCGAGCAGGTTGACCCTGAGATATACGGTCGTATCGACACGCGTCGTCGCGTGTTCAAACACTTTGGCTTAGCTGGTAAAGCCGTTACAGCGGCGGTTCTGCCTGGCTTAGTTAGCGGTATTTTTCAGCGGGCTTATGGTCAAGGCACCGCTACCGCGCTTCCTACGCCTGTTCAGGATGTCTTGAATCTGGCTTTGAGCCTCGAGTACCTGGAATATTACTTCTATGACAGTGGCTTGAAGGCCGCGGGTCTGATTCCAGACGCCGACCGCCCGGCTTTCGTAACCATCCGCAACGATGAATCCGGCCACATCAAGGTGCTGCGTGGAGTTCCAGGATTCACCAACATCATTCCAGACCCCACCCGCGCTGCCTTTGACTACAGCGGTGGCCGTGGTACTGGCCTCGGGCCGTTTGCCCCAGCGTTGGTCAACGACTACGCACTATTCTTAGGCTCGTCGCAGGCGTTCGTAGATACAGGGGTTCGTGCTTACAAAGGGGGTGCTCCTGTTTTGAAGCAGAATAAAGACCTATTGGAAGCGGCTCTTAACATTCACTCTGTAGAAGCTCGTCACTCGTCGCACGTGCGCACTGTGCGCCGCGGCCTGTCGGCTGGCCAGAGCGGCCAAGCAGCCACCACCGTAGCCGCCGACTTGAACAACCTGAGCGGCAAAACCGGACGGCCTAAGAGCTGGATTTCTGGCAACGATGGCGGAGGTCCCTCCCCTACTACCAATCCATCAACGGCACCGGTATATGCGGCCGGCAATCCAGCAACTGGTGCTGCTACAGCTATTTTCTATCCTGCTGAAAGCAATACTACGCAGGCAGGTGTGGACATAACCGCCAACACAGCGGGCATAGGAGCAGCGTCGGCTTCCGAAGCCTTCGACGAACCATTGGATCCAGCTTCAGTGAAAAGCATCGCCCGTAATTTCGTGGCGGCTTCTACAGCTCTGTTCTTGTAAGTAGAACAATAGATTAGCGGGTTTCTGCGCACAGAACCGCTTACCAATTTTCCACAGCCTCAGTTCTTGCCCACCATTGTGGCGCGAGGACTGAGGCTGTCTGGTTGATAACCTCAGCAACCTCGACAAGTCTGCTAGAAAACGCATAGTAGAGCGCGGTTGATTTCGACGAAAGCAAACACTGAATATATGCCTACATACGCCATTGTGATACACGGCGGCGCCGTGACCATGAAGCCCGGCCAGCTAGGGCCGGAAGAGGAAGCACACCTGCGGGAAGGACTACGCCACGCCCTACAAACTGGGTGGGAAGTGCTCCACCAAGGCGGCACCGCCCTCGACGCCGTACAGGCAGCCGTTATGAGCCTTGAAAACAACGAGCACTTCAACGCTGGCCGGGGCAGCAGCCTCAACCTGCAAGGCGAGGTGCAGATGGATGCCAGCATCATGGATGGCCGCAACCTCAAAGCCGGCGCTGTGAACAGTGTTCAGTATGTCAAGAACCCCATCCAACTAGCGCGTGCCGTGCTCGACAACAGCCAGCATGTGTATCTGGCCGGCGAAGGCGCTCTGGAATTCGCGCTGCGGCAAGGCCTAGACCTTGCTGCCCCCGAGTACTTCGAAGTTGAAAAAACGCGCAAAGAATGGCTGGAGTTGGTGCAGCAAGAGCAGGCCGAGCCCCAGCAAAAAGACACAGTAGGCGCAGTAGCCCTAGACCAACACGGCAACCTGGCCGTAGCGACCAGCACGGGCGGTATTGAAGGCCAACTCAAGGGCCGCGTTGGCGACAGCCCGGTTATAGGCGGCGGCAGCTATGCCAGCAACGATGCCTGCGCCGCTTCCTGCACCGGCGACGGAGAAGTGATACTGCGCGGAGCACTAGCGCACGAGGTATACGCCCTAGTGAAGTACAAAGGCCTACCCATAGACGAGGCTTGCCGCGCTGCCATCAGCCTGCGCGATGAAGACCTGCAAGGCGACAAAGGCATCATTGCCATCGACCCGCAAGGCAACGTGGCGCTGGAATGCAACTGCAACGTGATGCGCCGGGCTTACCGGGTAGGCGAAGAAGAACCAGTAGTTGCCATCTGGCGCGACGAGTAGTTGGGTGGTGGCTGGTTGATTGTTGTTGATTATCGAGGTCGGACTGTTGCTTGCTGAGTGTCAAAACCATAATGCTTCGGCTAATCAGCAACAACCAGCCACCACCAATCCCGTAGCTACGGGTGTGCCATCTACCAAAACTCCCGATACTACCTTCGACAGCCGCCAGGAAAAGGCGCTGTTAGTGCATGCTCGTTTGTGCGCGGAATACCAGGCGCCATTCCCGTTTTTCAGCACCAAAGATCCGCTGAGCGAGTTGGTTAGTGCGTTGCTTTCGCACCGTACCCGCAACCAGGATTCACATAGGGCCTACCAGCAATTGGTGGCCCGCTTTCCTACTTGGGAATTGGTGCGCGATGCTCCTACCGAAGAAGTGCAGGAAGCCATCAGCCCGTGTACCTGGCCCGAGCAGAAAGCGCCGCGCATTCAGGCGGTTCTGCGTGAAATCAGCGAGCGGTGCGGTGGCCCCTGCGACCTAGCGTTTCTGGCCGATAAGTCGGTAAAGGAAGCGCGAGCCTGGTTGGAATCTATTTCGGGGGTGGGGCCTAAAACCAGCGCGGCCGTGCTGCTTTTCAGCAAGCTGCGCATTCCGGCCATGCCCGTGGATAGCCACCACCACCGCGTGGCGCAACGCCTTGGGTTGATAGGGCCCAAGGTGGGTGAGGGGGCAGCTCACGCGCTGCTGGAAGCCTTGCTGCCACCTGGCTGGGACGCGCAGCAGGTTTATGACCACCACGAGGCCTTTATGTACCACGGCCAGAAGTGCTGCTACTTTCACACCCCCGCCTGTGGCCGGTGCGTCGTGTTGGACCAGTGCCCCTTTGGCCAGGAACGGGTGAAGTGAGCAGCAAAGCAGATCTGATGCCGCAGCTACGCGTGGCGCACTGGTGAGCCGTAGCAGATACCAGCTTGTATCGATAAGACAAAGGCCACCGTATCAAGTGTAGGTGCTGGACTTTTTGTTATTTGCCACCCTCTCCTTTTTTCACCCGCAAGCCCTACTCGTTATGAAACAGACCTATGGCGTACCCGCTTTAATATCCTTCTTCATTCCTGGTCTGGGGCAGTTAGTGAAAGGCCAGATTCTGAAAGCCTTCCTGATTTGGGCGTTAGGTGGCGTGGTAGGTTTCCTACTGGCCTGGACGCTGATAGTACCCTTCCTGATCTGGGCCTGGAACGTGTACGATGCCTACAACGACCCCGCCTAACCGGCTTTTCTAGTATACAACTCCTTACCTCCAGCCCGAGCAGCCGATGTAGCGCACCAGATGCCCTGCGTCGGCTGTTTGTATTGTTCCTGTGCCTGTTTTTCTTCACCTCAAAGCCAAGCCCAACGCTCGCGCCAACCAGTTGCAGGTAAGCCCTGATGGCAGCGTGACGGTACGCCTGCATGCCGCCGCTCAAGATGGCAAAGCCAATGCCTGTTTGCTGGCATACCTCGCGCAGGTGTTTGGCGTCAGCAAATCCAACGTCACGTTGGTTTCCGGCCACACGGCCCCGTTCAAGAAGGTAGCCCTCGAGGCGGTGGATGAGGCCACGCTGCACCGCGTATTGGCGCAATTCCAGGTGGAGCCTTGAAGAAGTTTACTACCAACCGCCGGGCTAGCTATCATCCCGTATGCTCCTCGGTGCCACCTACAAACTTTGGTTCGTTGTAGCGCTATGCCGCAGGAACCGACAACCTGCGCACCGGGCTGCGTATAACTCGCCGGCGTTCAGCTCCTCTGTGGCGCGCAGCTTTCCATTTTGCACATGACATTTCCTACTTGGGTATTAGCTGGTTTTTGGGGACTCGTTTCGGGGTCGGCCCTGTTGGTGGGCGCGGCCCTTGGGTATTTTGCGCAGGTTCCCCAACGGCTAATTGCCGCTATTATGGCGTTTGGCAGCGGCGTCTTGATTTCCACCCTCTCACTGGAGCTTATGGAAGAAGCCTACGAGAAGGGTGGGCTTAATTCCACGGCGGCGGGCTTCGTTGGAGGCGCGGCCGTGTACACGCTTGCCAACTGGCTGCTGGCCCGTTCTGGCGCCAAGCACCGCAAACGCTCCGGCCAAGAGCAAGCGCAGGAACGGTCTTCTGTGCAGCAAAACAACGCCAAGGACGGTGCCGAGGCCGACAACGGCATGGCGCTGGCCATTGGCGCGCTGCTTGATGGCATTCCGGAAAGTATTGTCATTGGCTTAAGCATGCTAGCCGGTGGCAAGGTGAGCATGGTAGCGGTGGTAGCTATCTTTCTTTCCAACCTGCCTGAAGGCTTGTCGAGTGCAGCGGGCATGAAAAAGGCCGGTCACTCGGCGCGCTATGTGCTGCTGCTCTGGGCCGGTATTGCGCTGATATCGGGCGTGGCCTCCTTGATAGGCTACACGTTGTTTAGCGGCTTCTCCAACGAAGTAATAGCAGCTACCATGGCCGTGTCGGCCGGCGCGGTGCTGGCCATGATAGCCGACACCATGATACCGGAAGCCTTCGAGGAAGCACACAATTTCACGGGCCTGATTACGGTGCTCGGCTTCCTGGTTTCTTTCTTCCTTAGCAAGATGGGCTGAGGGCTTCTGCAACAGCAGCCTGTAGCTCACCAAACCGATATAGTGTGCAATAATGCCCTAGCCTCCCGGCAAGCGTGGTACTATACAACCGGGCACGCACGCAAGCGTAAGGCGTAAAATAGTACGGGGTGGCTGGCGTTCGTTATCCTTGAAATCCTCAACTTTGACACCATTGTGTTCGAAGCCCCGGCTTTCACTGTTTATTACGTTACATCTGCTCATCAGCAAGCACTTAATGGCTATACCACCCGATCCGTCTGCTATTCAACCTTTGCTGGATGCATTGGCTTTTTCACCCGATAATCTACCTCTGCGCAAACATGTGGGCACCTTGCTCTTCGAGGCCGGCCGGCTGGCTGAGGCAGAAGACTTATACCGCACTGGGTTGCGCCACACCCCTATCGATGCAGACTTGCAGCTGGGTTTAGCCAAAACCTACGCTGGCCTAAACAAGACGTCGGCGGCGTTTGTGGTGGTGGAAGAACTACTGGCTTCCTATCCGGACCACGCCCGGGCGCATTTGCTGCATGCCCACCTTCTAGCCAGCACCAACCAGCTGGTAGCGGCCCGCGAAGCCTACGAAACCGCTCTGCAGCACAACCCTACGCTAGAGGATACCGAGCTAAACAGCAAACTGCGCGAACGGGCACCCGCTCAACCCGCACAGGGTGGCCCACCCATAGCCGCCCCATTTGCCGGCCCGCCCGTCACGGATGAGCAGGCCCTGTTTGGTGGCCTGGAAAAGCCGAAAATCAATTTCTCGGATGTGGGCGGTATGGAAGCCCTCAAAGAAGAAATTCGTTTGAAGATCATTCATCCGCTGCAATTTCCCGACCTCTACAAAGCCTACGGCAAATCCACCGGGGGCGGGTTGCTGCTCTATGGCCCGCCTGGCTGCGGCAAAACCTACTTGGCTCGGGCCACGGCCGGCGAAGTGCAAGCCTCGTTTATCCACGTCGGCATCAACGATATTTTGGATATGTGGCTGGGCAGCAGTGAGCGAAACCTGCACCAACTGTTCGAGCAAGCTCGTTTGCAAGCGCCCTGCGTCCTGTTTTTCGATGAAGTAGACGCCCTAGCGGCCAACCGCCACGACCTGCGCCAGAGTGCCGGACGCACGGTTATCAACCAGTTTCTGGCCGAGCTAGACGGCGCCACTTCCTCCAACGACGGCGTACTGGTCTTGGCGGCCACCAATGCCCCCTGGCACCTCGACTCCGCCTTCCGCCGCCCCGGCCGCTTCGACCGGATTCTGCTGGTCACCCCGCCCGACGAGGCCGCCCGCGCCGCGGTGTTGGAAGTGCTGCTGCGCGGCAAACCAGTGGGGCCTTCCGTGAACCTGCGCAAGCTAGCAACCCAAACGGCCGGCTACTCTGGCGCCGACCTGCAAGCCGTGGTGGATGTGGCCGTAGAAAACCGCCTGCGCGAATCAATGAAGGCTGGCAAGCCCCTGCCGCTGGAGCACGCCACCCTAACCGATGCCGCCGGCAAAGTGCGCGCCAGCACCCGCGAGTGGTTTGCGACGGCCAAGAACTACGCGCTATACTCCAACGAGGGCGGCGTGTACGACGGCATCTTGGTGTACTTGGGTATCAAGAAGCCGTCGGCGTAGCCAGCACGTTGTATGAATATGGAGACTATCCGCACCAACCGGTGGCAGGAAGCGGTGCGGCAATTGCTGGCTGTACGTCGTCCGGCGCAGGCAGAGCAATTGGTACGTCGGCGCTTAGCAACGCATCCGCAAGATGCTGAAGTATATGAGCAGCTAGCACTGACGCTACTGAATCAACCAGGGCGCCTACATGAAGCTTTAGAAGTTGTTCATCAAGCTATTGCGCTTAATCCTGAGAGTAGTGATGCTCATTACTTTCACAGTATAGCTCGACTACGTAATTCGCAGACTCATGAAGCCTTGCAGGCTATAAATGAGGCTTTGCGCCTTCATAGCCACAGCGCCCAGTATTTTGGATACAAGGCGGTGATTTTGAATAGCCTGCAGCAACCAGAAGAGGCGCTACAGGCAGCTAAGTCAGGCTTGTTTATCAACCCAGGCCATTTGGAATGTCTGTATCAGCGAGTACAGGCGTTCAGGCAATTAAATAAATCAACAGCTGCTGCTGCTACCATCAAGGAAGTGGCACGCTGGCATCCTAACGCAGCGGTTACGCATCGCCTGTTAGCAGAAGAAGCATACGACCAAGATGAATTTCCGATAGGGGAAATGCATGTTCGGGAGGCTATCCGCCTTGAACCAACAAATTCCCGTTGCCAAAGACTTCTCCTCCTGATTTTACTTCAGCGTGGGCACAAAGCAATCAGTCAAACAGATATTGCTGCCGCCAGAACCTTTTTTCTGGAAGCCTGGCAACTGGACCCAGCTAATGTTACAGCCCGCAAAGGCATTGAGCGAACAACTAAAGCTAGCTTACAACTGCATCGGCAATGGCGCCGCTGCGATGCTTGGCTGGATGGGTTGAAATATCGTAACGGCTGGCATCAGGTATGGGCGTGGCCCCTGCTTTTGGTATTGGCCGTGCTGATTGCTTATCTGTGCCTACCGATCCTGGCTTTGCGCATCTATATAGCAGTGCAGTGGCGACGCCACCCTGACGTTCGACTAATACGCTGCTACCCTTTCTCAGCTGTAGCAGGCTGGAAATTATTGGTAGCAGTACTGGCTGGAGTTAGCGCAATGTCTTTATGTGTTTGGCTGGTCTTCTACTTGTAAGCCATTACGCATTGCATAGCACACTCCTTATGCCTGTGGCCTTTCCAGCTGCTAAGTCAACACTTTCTATCTCTACCTGACACGTCGTTTTTATATGGAACAACCTACTTGGCCCGACCGAATCTTGCTGCTGCTGCGCCAAGGGCGGGCCGCGCAAGCCGAGCAGGAATTGCGCCGCGCATTGCAGGAAGACCCTGACAACCCGCTAGCACACGCCTGGCTAGGTATGGCTCTCCTCGACCTCAACCAACCCGTGCAGGGGCAGCAGGAAATTGAAACGGCCATCGGGCTAGCGCCGGAATACGACTTTGCGCACTACCTGCTTGGCCTAGCCCATCAGCGGCAGCAACGCTTGCCGGAAGCGCAAAAAGCCATTGAGCAAGCCCTCGCCCTCGACCCCACCGATCCTACCTACCACCATATGCTGGGTCAGATTCGGTTTCAGCGGGCCCAGTGGGAAGGCGCGCTGCGGGCCGCCGAAGCGGGCCTTTACTACGATGCCGAACACGTTGACTGCCTGAGCTTGCGGGCGCGCTGCCTAGCTCGCCTTGGCCGCGCCACCGATGCCGCCGACTCCCTGCAACAAGCCCTCCGCCACGACCCCGACGATGCCGGCACCCACGCCGACGCGGGTTGGGTAGCATTGGAGGCCGGCCAGCACAAACTGGCACTCAGCCACTTCCGCGACGCCCTGCGCCTGCGGCCAACTTCTGAATATGCCCGCGAGGGGCTGGTAGAAGCGTTGAAGGCTCGTTATTGGGTGTACCGCACCTTCCTACGTTTCAGCGTCTGGACCCAAAGCCTGGGCGACGGCACGCGCCGCTTGATGTTCTTTGGCATCTACGTGTTGGTGCGTTTTGTGCCGTTGTTGCTGCCCCTCTACTTGCCATTGGTATTCATGAGTTGGTTTGCCGATCCTATTTTCAACGGTTTGCTACAACTCAACTCCTACGGCCGCCACGCCCTGTCTGAAGCCCAGCGCCGACAGGCCTTAGTGTTTATGGGCGTTGTGGCAACGGCCATTATCCTGCTTGTTGGGGCTGCCTTGGTGCCCGTTGCGTGGTCGGCTGTGCTTGGCGGAGCGCTATTGGCCGCGCTGTTTCCCCTCATGGTAGCGTTGCGGCCCGGTGTGGCTGGGCGGCAGCGGCAATGGGCGATAGCAGCCGCAGTGGCCTTGCTGGTGCTAGGAGTAGCCGGAACCGTATTGAGCGTAGCACAGCCCGATGGGGAGCTATACAAAGGCGTTATGGGTCTGCTGTTTATTATCTGGTTAGTCTTTATTTGGGGCACGGCGCTGAGCTGACAGCCGGTAGCGCGCAGGACAGCTCGCTCTCACAAATTCCTGTTGAATTAGACATGAAAAAGCCGTCAGATCCCCCCTCCGACGGCTTTTTCTCTCCCCCCTACTCACTTGCTTTTAGGCATCTGTTTGCAACAGGGTGCCACCAGTCAAGTGTACTACACGCTCTCCTTCGCAACTTCTTTGCGGTAGGTGCGCTCAAAGTCTTCATCTACATGGTACGTTGATTCCTCGTGCTGGCTCAGGTCGAGGCCCAACGCTTCTTCCTGCAGCTTCACTCGCAGGCCGAAGAACCGGTCGGTTAGCTTAAGCAGGATCCAGGAGCCCACAAACGAGTACGCTACGACAATCACAAGGCCCAGCACGTGGTAGCCGAACACGGTGGCGGTGCCATGAATGAGACCCACTTTGTCGGCAAACACTCCGGTGAGGAGCATGCCCACAATGCCGCCCAGCCCGTGGCACGGAAACACGTCCAGCGTATCGTCGATAGTGGTGCGGCTGTTCTGCCAGTGCACCGCTACGTTGCTGATTAGAGCAGCCACCACCCCAATCAGTAAGCTCTGACCGTAGGTTACGTAGCCAGCGGCGGGCGTAATGGCCACCAATCCAACCACCGCTCCGATGCAAGCGCCCATGGCGCTCGGCTTACCGCCGCGCACTACATCGGCCAGCATCCAGGCTACCAGAGCCGCCGCCGAAGCTAGGTTCGTATTTACGAAAGCCGTTACCGCTAGCTCGTTGGCTCCGAGGGCAGAACCCGCGTTGAAACCAAACCAACCAAACCACAGCAAGCCCGTGCCCAAGAGTACGTACGGCACGTTGGGGGTTGAAAATACCGTGTTGGTGAGGTGCGTGGCCCGACGGCCCAGCACGGTAGCGCCCGCCAAAGCGGCAATACCCGCGGAAATATGCACCACTGTACCGCCCGCAAAATCAAGCACGCCCCACTTGCGCAGGAAACCTTCCGGATGCCAGGTCCAGTGGGCCAGCGGGCAGTAGATGAATAAGCAGAACAACACCATAAAGACCAAGTAGCCTTTGAAGCGCACCCGCTCGGCAAACGAGCCCGTAATCAGGGCCGGGGTGATGATGGCAAACTTCAGCTGAAATGCGAAGAAGAGGATGAACGGAATGGTAGGCGACAACAGCGGATGCGGTGCGGTGCCCACGTTGCGCAGCATAACAAAGGTGAACGGGTTGCCGATGATGCCGCGCCAAGAATCGCCGTAGCACAGCGAGAAACCCACGAAGTAGAAGACAATGGATATGACGCCCAAAGCCACGAAGCTTTGGAGCATGGTGCTGATGACGTTTTTGGGTCGAACCATTCCGCCGTAGAAAAACGACAACCCGGGCGTCATAATCAGAACGAAGGCGGTAGCCGTAAGCATCCAAGCCACGTCGGCGGCATTGATGGAACCCGGCGCTGCCGCAGGATGTGCCACGTCGACAAAAGCCGAAACCAAGGTTAGGACAACCAATAATATCAGGGAGTACAGACTTAGGTTGTTTGTTCGCTTGGACACAGAATTCATAGCCAAAAGTTGAGGTACGCCTTATTTTCTATGGCCAAAATAGGCAAACACTATCTAATCACTAGCATACACCCCTAATTTTTATCCCCTAAACTGAAATTTACCTTACTTATCAGTCCAACCTCCCTCGAAACGCATACCATATCGATAAAGTGTAACCACTAGAGAGTTCTGTATTCGTTAAGCACAGTAGTGCAGAAAGCCTTTGCCGAATTATGCCATCAGTTCAATGATGACACAACTCAACAAAGGCTTTCTGCACTACTGTGCTTGCTTGGATAGTTGTCCAGCCAAGCTATTCCGTGCTATTCTTTATACCGGCCTTCCACGTTGTCCATGTACTTCTGGCCGGAGCCGGTGTTCAAGAGTAGTATCTGCTCTTCGGGTTTCAGCCAGCCGGTTTCAAGCAACTGGCGGGCTGCCATCCAAACGGCTCCACCCTCGGGAGCTACAAACAGGCCTTCTAGCTGTGCTAGTTCCCGCATGCCTTCCAGCATCTGCTCGTCGGTGATGCTGATGGCAGTTCCTTTCGATTCGTCTAGCACTTGCAGCATCAGTTGCTCACCGAGGGGGCGGGGCACGGCGAGGCCATTGGCAATGGTGGGCTGGCCGACATACTCGTGGCAGTTGGGCTGATGACCGGCGCGAGTTTCCACCAGGGGGCAGCAGTTGGCGGCCTGCACGGCTACCATGCGCGGTAGTTTAGCATCGGCGGGGAGCCAACCGAGGGTTTGCATTTCGCGGAAGGCTTTCCAGATGCCGATGAGGCCGGTGCCACCGCCAGCGGGGTAAAGCAGTACGTCGGGCAGTTGCCAGTCGAGTTGTTCGGCTAGCTCGTAGCCCATGGTTTTCTTGCCTTCGAGCCGATAGGGTTCTTTCAGCGTCGATACATCGAGCAATTCCCCGTTGGCGTTCAGTTCCCGGACGCGGGCGGCGCAGTCGTTGATGAGGCCATCGACGAGGTGTACTTCGGCACCGTACCAGTAGCATTCCTCTTTGAAGGCCTTGGGGGTGTGGCGGGGCATCACCACCACGGCCCGTAAGCCAGCGCGGGCGCAGTAGGCTGCCATGGCTACCCCGGCGTTGCCGGCCGTTGGGATGATGCAGCCAGTGGCACCTAGCTCCTTGGCTTTGGAAACAGCCATGCTCAGGCCGCGGGCCTTGAAGGAACCTGTGGGGTTTTGTCCTTCGTCTTTGAGGCGCAAATCGTGCAGGCTATAGCGGGCACCGAGGCGTTGCATTTCCAGAAGTGGGGTCCAGCCTTCGCCGAGGCTTACTTTGTGCGCATCGTCGAAAAGCGGCAGCAGGGAGCGGTAACGCCACATCGAGTTTTCGGCGGTGTTTATGCCCGCAGTGCGCGGCAAGGGCTCAGTTAAGTGGTAGGAAGCCAGCAGAGGTTGCCCACAGCATTCCGAAACGCGCTGCATGGTAAAAGCCGAGTAGGCAGTGTGACAGGCGGCGCAGTGCAGTTCGTGCAGCCGCGTGGGGGTATCGAGGAGAGTTTTCATAGCGCTGATTTCTACGCAAACCTCCTCTGTTGCTATTCCATTTACAAACGGCTATTTGGAATAGGCTATTCCTTTTTGGAATAGTAGCGCCGCGTGAACTGCACGAAGCTTTTGTAGGGCATATTGTTTTCGGTGCCCTTGCGCTGTACAAAGTCGAAATGCCGCACCAGGTTCAGGTCGCGGATGCGCACCACCTGCAACTCCCCCGACTCCAGCTCTTTCAGCACTGCCTGCCGTGGCAGAAATGCCAGACAGGTATCAACCCGCACGAAGTTTTTCAGGGCTTCGGTACCGCCAAGCCGCACTTTCACTGGCAAGTCGGTGAGCTTGATGTGGTGCGCCGCCAACGCCTCTTCCAGCACCGCTAGCGTACCAGAACCCGTTTCACGCAACGCAACGGGCACGGTTAGTAGCTCGCGGGCCGTGAGTTCTTGCTTGTAAATGGGGTTGCGAGTGGAGCACACTGCTACTACCTCGTCGGTGAGCAAGGGCGTGTAAGTAACGTTGCTGACTTTGTGGATGCCCTCGATGATGCCAAGGTCGATTTCGTGTTCGAGCAGCGCCTTAAGAATGTTTTCGCTGTTGCGGTTTTTGAGGGTGAGTTGGGTGTTGGGGTACTTACCTAGGTAGGCGGAAAGCACTGGCGGAATAACGTACAGCGAAATGGTGGTGCTGGCCCCAATCACCATGCGCACCTGCGGCGAGAAGTCGTTGCTGAGAGCCGTAAACTCTTGGTGCAGCTCGTGTTGCAGCTGTTTGGCCAGCAGTAGCTTGCTATACAGCAATTCGCCGGCCGGCGTGAGCACCACGCTGTTGCCGAGTCGCTCGAACAGGCCAGTCTTGTAATACTCTTCCAGCGCCTTCACTTGCTTGCTCACCGCCGATTGGCTCAGAAACAAGGTCTGTCCGGCCTTGGTGAAGCTGAGTTGTCGGGCTACTTCCAGGAAGATTTCGTGCGGGTGGGAAAGCATAAAGAAAACGAGAGGCCAGGGAGGGCAGCAAGGTACGAACCCGACTCATGTACTATGCCCTCAGAGCCGTTGAAAGGGCTTATCAGAAAAATATGTATAAAATTTTGTCATTTACTTGATCATTATACAAAGACTATTTTGTATGTTCCGGTCCCTATGCTATTGCGGGCTACTGGCGGTGGCTTCTATAAGTTACCAGCCGCGCCGGGCCCGCGCTATTATCGGCTGCTTGACGGCAGCCAGTTCGTGTTTTATCCTTAACCATTACCTGTATGGAAACTGGCCTACTGATGCTGGTCGCCGTTGTGGGCGTCCTGCTGTACCAGGATGTATCAAAGCGTGTGCGGGAGTTGACCCAACGCCTGCAAAAGCGCGAAGACGAACACCTTGCTTTATCGGTGACCGTTGAGCGTTTGCGCCAAGAGCTGCAAAAGCTTCACTCCCAACCACCACAAGAGCCCGCCCCGGCACCACCGGCACCGGCGCCAATCGTGGCGCCACCCCCACCGACACTGGAGTGGTATAAGTCGGCAGCTCCTGCCGTGGCCACCACTCCGCCTCCACCAACGGCTGCACCGCCTGTTCAGGCACCGGCCAAAGCAGAGCCTACTGATATGGCTCCAGCGGCACCACAAGCAGCACCCGCTGTACCAGCGCCACCTGTTGCACCTGCCGCCGCTGATACGGCTACCACAACTTCTCCACCTATCAAACCTCAGCCGGTTGAAAAGCCGGTTCCGGCGCCTCCCACTCCCGCTTCCCTGACGGCTACTCCAGCCCCAACGCCCGCCCCGCGGCCACTGCCCGCGCCCGCACTGCGTCCTGCTCCCCGGTCCATTCCAGCTCCTGCGGCAGTTGTACCAACTAACCCAACCTGGTGGAACCGGGCCGAACAACTGCTTCTCGACAACTGGACCGGCATACTAGGTGCCGTGGTCCTCGTGACAGGCATTGGCTTCCTGGGCGTGTACACGGCATTGCGCGTTAGTGCGCCAGTGCGCTTCGGCATGATTACCACTTTTGCGGCGGCGCTGCTGGCCATGCATTATTACCTGCGGGCAAAGCCCTTTGCGGCACAGCTGCACGTGTGGCTGCAAAGCAGTGCGGCAGCGGTGTTTCTGTTTGCTTGCGTGGGTGCCGTGAGTGTACCGGGGCTGCAATGGGTTGACCCGCCGTTTAGCTACCTCTTGCTACTAGTGGGCGTGGCCGCCAATCTGTGGTTGGCCTGGGACGCTAGCCGCGAATCGGTGGCCACGCTGCACGGGGTGCTGAGTTTGGTGGCGTTGGCGGTGCTGCCGCACACGCTACTCACGCTGGCTGCCGCGGCGGGCGTCACGGCATTTAGCATCGTCATTACGTACCGCCAGCGCTGGCGGTACCAGCTGCTGCTTAGCATTCTCAGCTTTTTCGTGTTTCATCAATACTGGCACTACTTGCTGGTTGCAGATGCGCCACCCTCTAATTCTGTACGCTTAGGCGCCATGGGCTTGGTATTGCTGGTAGGAGTAGCCGCGGCCGTGGTGCAATACCGGAAGGTGTACGCCAGCGTGCGTTTCGATGCTTTGCTGTTTGCGGCCCACCTACTGAACTGGACTTGCCTGGGCATCAACCTCTATCAGTACAGCACCGGCTCGCCCTGGAAAACAGTGCCCTTAGGGCTGGGCGCGCTGCTCACATTCTGGGTAGCCCGGCAGGCCCGGCAACTCGGTATTCAGTGGCTGTTCCGCACCGACAGCATTATCTCGCTGGTTCTAGCTTTGTTTACGGCCTTCTCGTTGCAAGGCTGGCACGCTACGGGCACGCTCGTGCTGCTCTTTATGCTGCTCGAAACGTTGCTGGTTGCCTTCATCATGGCCCGAGAGCGGGAAGTAGTGGTGTTTCAGGTAGCCGCGGCAGGTGCTTTGTTGGCGAGTTTGGGGCTGTTGGTGCTCAATATCGCGCAAATCACTTCTTACACCTCCGCAGAATTGCACCGCAACGCCGGCCTGCTAGTACTGGCTGGTTTGCTAGGCGCCGGCTATTTCCAACTTGTGCAGCGCCAAACCCTGCTCAACGACGCAGAAGAGCCAAGCGGACAAGAGCTGTACCGTGGCTTCGGCGCGATGGTGGGCGCGTTGTATCTGGGTGGTGCGGCTTTGCTGGTACAAGCTCTTTTCGGCGTCCCGAATCCGCCGGAAACGGGGCTGTTGAGTGGCGCTGTTGCGGCCGCGGGCGCGCTTTTCGGGGTGGCGTGGTGGCTACGCTCAATTAAAGGCTGGTTCCGCACCATGCACTTGCTATGCGGTCAGGTGCTGTTGGTGGTAGCTATTTTAGGGCTACACAAGGCCGGACTGGTGTGGCCGGCAGTGGCAGTGGTGCTGTACTTGGAAAGCTTGCTGTTGGCGGGCGTATTGGGCAAAGCCAACGAACCACCGGCTTACCGTGTGCTGCTGGTTGCCACGGTGCTGAGTGGCGGCTGGCTGTTGCTGGCGTCTACTACGCTGGTCCTACAGTTGTCGGGCCCCGAGCTGCACCGCAACGCGCTGCTCCTGCTGCTGGCCGCTTTCAGCAGTTCCGTGGCTTTGCACCTGACGGGGCGTTTATCGCAGCTTGCCGCACTGCTGTTTGAACCCAACGACCGAAGCCTGCACACCGGACTACGGGTACTAACTGGCTTGTTGTACTTAGGAGGCGGCCTGCTGCTCACGCAGGCGTTGTTTGGCATCAGCAACGCCCCTGTGGCCGCCCTAATTGGCGGCTTGGCCGCTACCGCGGGCGGGCTATTTGGGCTGGCCTGGTGGATGCGGGGTAATCCGGGCTGGTTCCGGCCGCTGCACTTGCTGCTAGGTCAGTTGCTGCTAGCATTAGCTGTGTTGGGTTTGCACGAAGCCGGTCTTTCGTGGCCTACTACGCTCACGCTGCTTTACGTTGAAACCCTAGTGCTGGCGTTGCTGCTGGCCTGGTATCAGGAGTGGCCGTTGTACCGCGTTTTGGTTTACGCTTCGTTGGTGCTGGCCGTGGCGCTGGCCCCGCTCGTGTACCGCACCAGTTCCGGCCTGCTCCCCGATACACTACGCGCCTTGCTACTGGCAGCTGCGGCACTGACTACCGTTGCTACGCAGGCGCTGTTGCACCGCCGCGGCGCGCTCGTATTCGATGCCGTACCGCTTTCTTATAACTCGCTGTACAGGCTGCGCCTACTCGGCACGTTGGCGGGTTGGCTGCTGCTGGCAGCGGGCGGCTTGGTGTACGAGCACACTTGGGCGGGTTGGGTTGTAGTTGGCTTGGGTGGGATACTGCTTGTACTCCGGCACTATATCACCATACCGGGCCTATGGTTAGGTTTATTGTTACTGGCCGTCGGCTATCAGGGCTTGCAATGGAGCCAGGTGCTCCCGGTTCAGCAAGCTTACGAACCTCTATCGGTGCTAGGGTATCTGCTGCCACTACTGGCTTTGTCAGGGGTGGGCTTGTTCTGCTCGTGGTGGGAAGGCAGGCAGCAGCACGTACGCTGGCCGTGGCTGTACCTGCTCGGGTTGCACGCCACGCTGGCCGTTTGGGTGGCCTTCGCGCCGCGTACCGAAGCCGTGCCCGTACTTCTGTGGGTGGTGCTGGCCGCTGTAGCAGCAATGGCCGCGCACCTACTACGCCAACAACTGACCACAACTGAAACCCTAACGCGGCACGGCCACCCCGACCGATTCCTGCTGCACCTTACCTATGGGTTGCTCACACTGGCACTGGTTAGCCACCTCAACTTGCTGGCGGCTTCTTCTACCGACCTGCTGCTAGGCTTTCCGGCTCGTCGCTTTACGGCCGCCGCGCTGCTACTGGTGCTAGCGGGTCTTGCGTGGCAGCGTCCATCAACTACCGGTCCGGTATATCGTTCCACTCAATACGTGCAGCCCTTGCTTCCTGAATTGACGCTGCTCTTTTTCACGTTTACGCTGTGGCGCGAAGTGCAACTGGAATGGGAAGCTTTGCTGTGGATACTGCTGGCCTTTGCGCTGACATTGGGTGCCCATTACCTACCCCACCGCCTGCGCCGAGTGCAGGTGTACGGGGTGTTCTTCTTCGCAGCTTCCGTGCTCTGGAGTAGCTACGTAGCCCTTACTGCCATTGCGCCTGGCCAGCTCTTGACAGCTCCCTGGCTGGCCGCGGCTAGCACCGTCGTTTTGCTGTTCACGTATGCCGCTGTGGTCTTCAATCAGCCAGTTCTTGCCACCGAAGACGCGTATTGGCCGCCGTGGTTGGCGCCTTTGGCCAAGCTTGGGCAACTACCACTGCCGGTCAAGGTCCCCCTGCTGCTGTATCCAGCGTTCCTGGCGCTTATGCTGCTGTTGGTTCAGTCCTTCGACCGGTCTGTGCTGACGGTTCTGCTGATGGTAGAAGTTATGGGCGCATTCATCAGTAGCCTGCTGTTGCGCCGGCAAGACCTGCGCTATGCCTCGCTGGTTGGCATGGTTGTTTGCTTTATTCGGCTCATATCCTACGATTTAAGCCAGAGCAACACCATCACCCGCGCCATCGTCTTCATCTTGATGGGTTTGTTGCTGCTCGCTATGAATGCCCTGTACGCCCGCTTCAAAGGCCGGTTTGCGCCAGCCGCCGATGCAGAAGAAGAGCTAGAGTAGGTAGCTCAGATAAATAGGTAAGTAAAAAACTAGGTCCCCACCTCAGATGAGGCGGGGACCTAGTTTTTTACTTTATAGCCGTTGGTTTTCTTCACGCATCACAGCCCCATAATGGCCGCGTATACGCCGTTTACCACTTCTGCCATCCGCCTGAAATCCAGCGTGTCGATGGTGTCGGAGGGGAGGTGATAATTGGGGTTGCGCAGGAAGGAGGTGTCGTTGATCATGAGGGCCTCGTAGCCGTACTTCCAGTAGTTCCGATGATCGGAAAGACCGGCCAGGCCCATTTCGGCGGGCAGGTTGATGCGCTGCACGTCGATGTCGGCCTTGGTTTTCATAAGGTCCTGCACCTGCTTGGTGAAGCTCTCCTGGCCCATGCGCCCCACTACCGTGATGAAGTTGCCGGTGTTTGGATACAGCGCGGCTATTTGCTCGTTGGGGAAACGCTGCGAGCCGGGCTCGTCGCGGAAGTAGCCGATCATCTCGTAGCAAAGCATGGCCCGCACGGGCACGTTCGCATCGTGCAAGGATTTAGCGTGCACGGCGCTGCCCATGTACTCAGTGGCGAAGTAAGGCGGCTCCTCGTTGGGGTAGGCTACTAGTTCCACGCGGTATTTCGAGTTAGAACCAAGGTTTTGTAGCAGCCGGGCCGTTTCCAGCAGGCCAGCCACGGCACTGGCATTATCGTCGGCGCCGGGTTGGTCGCCGCACACGTCGTAGTGCGCACCAACTACCAAGCGCGGCGCGTCGGGCTGCCCAAACCACAAGATAATGTTGCGGTACTGCCGACCATCGGCCTTGAAGGTTTGCTCCTCGACGTGGCCGTTTTCCAAACTCACAAAAGCGGCTTTGATATGGTCAGCAGCCGCATTCAAGGACCGAAGGTTGCGGTAGTGGCGGGCAGGTTGCAGCGACGTCAGGAACTTAACATCGGCATACAGTCGGGTTTGATCGGCACCCATGGGTTGGTCGGGTTGGAGAGAGGTAGGACGGGAGGAGGAGGCGCTCCGCTGCGAACCGCGTTGCTCACAGGCCGCCGCACCCAATAAGGTCAGGAGCAGTCCGCACACAGCGCTTTGGAGATGGAGCATAAGCCGTAAACGAGGAAAAGACCAACGTGGCCATGCAAATCTCTGCCTACCTTAACAGCGCAGAAACCTTATGCAGCATGGCACTTTCGTACCAAAGAATTGTCGTTAAAATTGGCTCCAACGTCCTCACGCGCGAAGACGGCCTGCCCGACAGCAGCCGCATTCAGCACTTAGTTGACCAGATTGCCGACCTGAAAAGAGTTGGCAAAGAAGTGATTGTGGTGTCGTCGGGAGCGGTGGCGGCGGGGCGTAGCTTGGTTTCCGTTTCCGAGAAGGCCGATGCCGTGAGCAGCCGCCAGCTGCTGGCCGCCGTGGGCCAGGTGAAGCTGCTGGCCACGTACGCCGAGTTGTTTCGGGCCCACGAGTTGGTGTGCGCGCAAGTGCTGGTAACCAAAGAGGACTTCCGCGACCGGCAGCACTACTTGCACATGCAAAACTGCTTTCGGGCGCTGCTGCAAAACAACATTATCCCGGTCGTCAACGAGAACGATGTTATTTCCGTCACGGAACTGATGTTCACCGACAACGACGAGCTGGCCGGCCTCGTGGCGTCGATGCTGGACGCCGACGCGTTGCTAATCCTGAGCAACGTAGACGGCATCTTCGACGGCGACCCGAAAGCCCCCGGTGCCCAACTGATTCCGGCTATCGAGCCCACTACCACCAGCTTTTCCGGTTTCGTGACCACCCAACGCTCCCAGTTTGGGCGCGGCGGCATGATTACCAAGTGCCATATGGCCCACAAAGTGGCGCAGTTGGGCATTGCGGTGCACATTGCCAACGGCAAAACCATCAACGTCCTGCCCCGCATCCTGAGCGAGGAAGTGGTAAACACCAAATTCATCCCCAACAAAACGGCATCGCGCAAGAAGAAGTGGCTGGCCCACGCCGAAACCGCTGCCAAAGGGGCCGTGCAAATAAACGCCGGCGCGAAAGCGGCCCTCACCACCCCCGGCAAGGCCACCAGCCTCCTGCCGGTGGGCGTGCTCGGCATCGTCGGCACGTTTACCAAAGGCGACATTATTCGGCTGCTCGACGAAGGCGGCAGACCCATCGGCATTGGCATAGCTGAATACGGTTCCGATAAGGCTTTAGAACGCCTTGGCTTGCAAAACCAGAAGCCGCTGGTACACTACGATTATCTGTTTTTAAGCGCTGAAATCAGCTAGAGTGTATGGCTACACCCGTCGTGCTGAGCTTGCCGAAGCATGGCCCTCTTAGTAGACCGCAAAACACTATCTATCCTGTAGGCTATCAACCACGCAGCCGTATCTTCTCCCGACCTTTCCGCTATGGATTTACAAGTCAGTTTTCAAGCCACGCAAACCGCCAGCCGGAGCCTCGCCCTGTTGGCCCCTGAAAAGGTAAACGCGCTCCTGCTCGACCTAGCGGCCACCGCCGTGGCACAGACGCCGTTTTTGCTCAGTGAAAACGAGAAAGACTTGGCCCGTATGGCCCCCGAAAATCCTAACTACGACCGGCTGCAACTCACCGCCGCGCGCCTCGAAAGCATTGCGCAGGATATAGAAAGTGTGGCCACCCTGCCTTCCCCGCTAGGCAAGGTGCTGCTGGAACAGGAGCTGCCCAACGGCCTGCACATTTCCAAAGTTCGGGTGCCGCTCGGCGTGGTCGGCGTCATTTACGAAGCTCGCCCCAACGTAACCTTCGACGTGGCAGCGCTGTGTTTGAAGACTGGCAATGCGTGCTTGCTGAAAGGCGGCAGCGACGCCAGCTTCTCCAACGAGGCCATTATTTCCGTTGTGCACGAGGTGCTGCGCCGGCACGACCTACTCCCCAACTGCGCCACCCTGCTCCCCCCCGACCGCCAGGCCACGGAAGCTCTGCTTAAGGCCGTCGGCTACGTGGACGTGCTGATTCCGCGCGGCAGCCAAGGCCTGATTGAGTACGTGCGCCAAAACGCCAAAGTCCCCGTCATCGAAACCGGCGCGGGCATCGTGCACACTTACTTCGACGAAACTGCCGACCTCGCCAAAGGCCGCGCCATCGTCGCCAACGCCAAAACCCGCCGCGTAAGCGTCTGCAACTCTCTGGATTGCCTGCTGCTGCACGAAGCCCGCCTGATTGACTTGCCCGCGCTGGCTGCTCCCCTGGCCCAAGCCAACGTGACTCTCTACGCCGACGAGCCTGCTTACGCGGTCCTGCGCGGCCTGTACCCCAGCCAGCTTTTGCAGCCGGCCGCGCCCGAGCACTTCGGCACCGAGTTTCTGTCGTTGCGAATGGCCATCAAAACCGTAGCCAGCCTCGACGAAGCCCTCACTCATATTGCTGCCCACAGCTCCAAGCACAGCGAGGCCATAGTTTCCGAGGATGCGGCGCACATCGAGCAGTTCCTCAACAGCGTCGATGCCGCTGCCGTGTACGCCAACGCCTCCACCGCCTTCACCGACGGCGGCCAATTCGGCCTCGGCGCCGAAATCGGTATCAGCACCCAAAAGCTCCACGCCCGCGGCCCCATGGGCCTCGAGGAACTCACCAGCTACAAGTGGCTTGTCCGCGGCAATGGGCAGGTGCGTACTAGCTAAAAGTTACCCCTAGTTACTCTAAACCCAAGACCCTCATGCTGAGCTTGTCGAAGCATCTCGCTAGTGTGGTAAAATCATTTACTATCACAACGTCAGCACGCGAGATGCTTCGACAAGCTCAGCAGGACAGTACTATCGTCAAAGGCGCAAAAGGTACAGCGGCAAAAATGCTCTTACCTGTGCGAAGATCAACGTGCCATCAACTCCATCAGCAATGCGTGCCCTTCCGGCCATAGACCTAGGTTGGTTTCAGAATTGATGTGGCCTAGCGCCCCGACGTTCACCAGCCGGCTGCCCCACGCCTCCGCAAATTGCTGCGCCCGTGCCAACGTCACATACTCGTCGCTGGTGCTGGCTACCACAATACTCGGAAACGGCAGCGGCGCCAGGGGCATGGGCCGAAACCCCGTGACTTCTAGCGGAAAGTCGGGCCGGTCTACATCGGCGGGAGCTACCAGCAGGGCACCGGCTATGCGGTGTTGCGTGGTAGCCGCCCAGTGAGCAATGGTAGCACAAGCCAGACTGTGCGCCACCAGCACCACATGGGGGTCGGCAGTTGCTACCGCCGCATCAAGCGTCTGCACCCAATCGGCACGGACGGGCTCGTCCCAGTTGTGCTGTTCCACGCGCCGGTAGCCGTAGTGCTGTTCCCAGTGGGTTTGCCAGTGTTCGGGGCCAGAGTTGCCCAAGCCGGTCACGATGAGGATGGTTGAAGGCATGAACAAGTTGATTTTCGACAAATGTAGGCTGCTCTCGTATCTTTACTAACCACCGAATGTCGTTTGTGCCATGCCCCCTATCACCAGTTTTTCCCAACTCGATGTCAGCAAAACGTATTCCTACGCTGATTATCTGACGTGGCAATTTGATGAACTCGTGGAGTTGGTAAAAGGCAAGGTTCGTCGTATGAGCCCGGCGCCACGCCGCGCCCACCAACGAATATCTGGTTACTTCTTTGCCACTACGTATACGCACCTGCTCAACCAGCGCTGTGAGGTTTACCACGCCCCCTTCGATGTACGCTTAACCACCGCTGGCCCTACTGGTGATGCACAGATTACCACTGTTGTGCAGCCAGACATCTGCGTAGTCTGCGACCCCGCGAAACTAGATGATAAAGGCTGCCTCGGCTCCCCTGACTGGATTATCGAAATCCTTTCGCCCAGCACCGCTGCCTACGATACAAAAGAGAAATTCGACCTCTACGAGGAAAGCGGCGTGACGGAGTATTGGATAGTGTTTCCCGGCGAAAAAAGCATTGCGGCCTACGTGCTAGAAAATGGCCGTTACAAAGCACGCGGCACCTACTTTGCTCCCGGCGATATGCTCGTGCACACATTACCAGGCTTGCAGTTGCAGTGGGAACGAGTGTTTGAGGGAGTGTAAAACTATGCTGGATAAAATACAGAATTGGCTAGAAAACGGGCAGCAGATAGGAAAAGCTATTTATGAACTGAAAGATCAGCAGCTATACCACACGTCAGTTGCTATCCAAAAATGGCAAGACCTATACAAAGTATCTGTAACTGAAATTGCAGAAGCGAACATGGTGGCCGAACAATTTGATTTTGATGAGGTAAGCACCTTCAGAAGCTTTGACGAAGTGGTCGTCTTCTTTGCGCACAACTCTCCTGTTGCGTTATTAGAATTAAAGCCATTGAAAGGCCAAAAGCTATTCAACCCTGCATTTTGAGTATTAGCTTAACTGTTGCCCATCTATCCTAACCATTCCTTTTACAACCTGATAATCAATAGATTCTTGTTGCAATACTTGTATAATTTCGTCTAAAATAATACTCACTTTAGGCGGCACTAGCCTTCCTATCCGAGTTACTACAACAGGGTCGAGTTCTATCCACTCTACATCACTAATTCTTTCCGGCCCTGAAACCTCAATATAGCCTTCTACGGGCAAGCCAAATCCACTTTTCCAGTCAGTTATATAGTCTTCGTTATAAACCTTAAGCCTGATTTGGCAGCATACATCATAGACCAACTTCTGAATGGCAAGCAAACGGTTCATCCTTATGATAGAGCGGTAGGCGTTACAGATTAGTTGTCTCTTCCAAATCTATACATAACATAGCAGAATCGTCGTTTTTATATACCTTCCGGCGTCTTTTCAAGCTCCTCCCTATCATGTTGTTCCGTACCCTTTCTCGCCTGCCGCTGCTGGTGCTGCTGGCATTGCTATGGGCTTGCTCGAAGCCTGGCACCGATACCGCTACTAGCCCCGACGGCGAGGAAATCGACCCGCAGCAGAACCTGGTGTTTCTCTTCGATGAAGCCGTGATGAACAAGGCGCAGCAGAACCGGTGGGACACGGTGCAGTATGTAAAATTTCAGCCCGCCATGCGCGGCAAGTTCAAGTGGACTTCTGATCGGGAACTGGTGTTTTCGCCGCTTACGCCGTTTCGGCCAAGCACCACGTTTCAGGCGGAGCTACAGCCGGCCACGCTGCCGAGCGGCAAGCAGAAACTGGCGCTGCCCGAGAACCGCCGCAAGTTTCACACGCCGTTTCTGGCGCTGAATGAGCCGCAGGCCTTTTGGGGCCGCTCGACCCGGGCGGCGGGCACGGCTGAAATGCGTCTGGAGTTGCCCTTCAACTACAGCGTGCGCCCCTCCGACGTCAAACCCCTGCTCCGCGTGACGCAGGACGGGCAACCGGTGGCCTTCGAAGTGCGCAGCGCCGAGCCGGGCCAGAGCGTGAGCGTAGGTCTTACGCAGGAAGTTCGGACCAGTAGCCCGCTCACCGTGGCGCTGGCGCAGGGCCTGCGTGCTGTGGGCAGCGACCGAGCTTCCACGAGTGAGTACTCCACCAGCATACCCGTGCCCGACCAGCAGGCACTGGAAGTGCGCTCTATTGTGGGTAGCCTGCAAAATGCCGACCCCATCATCACTGTTCAGACCAGCCAGCCCGTGAGTGAGGTGAATCTGCAAAGCGGCCTCACGGTGTCGCCGGCAGTGGCGTTTTCGGTGGAAGAGTTGGAAAGCGGCTTTGTGCTGAAAGGCGGTTTTGAAGCCGGCAAAACGTATCAGGTAAGTTTAGCGCAAGGGTTACCCGGTGCGCTTGGCGGCCAACTCGCCAGCAGCGTCACCGAAACGGTCAGTTTCGCAACCGAGCAGCCCACCATCAGCTTCGCCAGTCAGGACAAGGCCATGTACCTCGATGCGTTGGGTACGCGCAACCTCGGCATTCGCATCAACGAGGTGGAGAAGGTGCAGGTAACCATTGCCAAAGTCTACGCCAACAACATCCAGCAGCTGTTGCGCGGCGAACAGCAATACGGCTACCCCGAATACGACGAAGACAGTGAGGGAGAGAGTGCAAGCGAAGACGGCGAGTACGTGGACCGCTCTTACCGCTACTACGACATCGAGAACCTTGGCAACGTGCTGACTGAGCGGAGCTACACCGTGGCCGGGCTGCCGAAGGCGCAGGGGCTGCGCCTGCTGAATCTGGACTTGAAAGACCTGGAGTTTTCGGGCGGGTTGAAGGGCCTGTACGTGGTGAAAGTGCAGGACACCGAGCGGCAATGGCTGCAAGTCAGCAAGCTGGTATCGGTGTCGGATATCGGCATGATTGTCAAGCAGGGCAAAAACGGCAGCACGCTGGTATTCGCCAACTCCATCCGCACGGCCAAGCCGCTGTCGGGGGTGGAAGTGCGCTTCGTGAGTTCCAACAACCAGGTGATTAGCACCAGCGTCACCAACCGGGAAGGTGTGGCCAAATTCGACACCACTACCGCCAATTCGCGCTTTAAGCTGAGTATGCTGGTAGCCCAGCGCGAGTCGGATTTCACGTTTCTGGACTTGACCCGGAGCGGCGTGGAAACGTCGCGGTTCGAGGTGGGTGGGCTGCAATCCAACGCCGCCCGCTACCAGGCCTTCCTCTACGGCGACCGGGACCTGTACCGCCCCGGCGACACCATCCGCAGCAACACCATCATCCGGACCGAGGATTGGAAAAACCCGGTGGCTAAGCTGCCCGTCAAGATTCGGCTGCTGCTGCCCACCGGCAAGGAGTACGCCAGCTTGCGCAAGGAGCTAACGGCAGCCGGCAGCTTTGAGGCCGATTTTATTCTGCCGCCTAGCATCATGACCGGCACTTACACCATGGAAGTGCTGACCGGCAACGACGTGCTGCTGACCTCGCGGCAGGTGAGCGTGGAAGAGTTTATTCCGGACCGCATGAAGGTGACGGTGAAAGCCACACCCGCCGTGGTGAAGCCCGGCCAGACCGTTTCCGCTCAGATTACGGCCCTGAACCTGTTCGGTCCGCCCGCCGCCGACCGCAAGTTCGAGGTGGAGTTTGCGCTGAAAGAAAAGGCTTTCGCTCCTAAGAAATTCGAGGACTACACCTTCAGTTTGAGCACGGGCGAGCAGCGCCGCACGCGCTACGGCAACCAGTCGGGCACGTCTTCGTTGGCGAGCCGCTTCGAGAACACCACCCGCGAAGGCAACACCGATGCTGCTGGCCGCGGCACGGCTATCTACGACGTGCCCAACTACACCGACCTCGGTACGCTGCAAGGCTCGGCCTTCACCACGGTGTTCGACGAAACCGGCCGGCCCGTCAACCGCCTCGCCACCTTCGAGGTGCAGACGCAGGCGGTCATGTTCGGGCTGAAAACGCTGCCCGAAATGTTTGAAACCCGCGAGGTCATCCCGATTAAGTTGGTGGCCCTCACGCCGGCCGGACAGCCCACCAGCGCCGAAGCCCGCGTGCAAGTGGTGCGTCTGTTGTGGGAAACGGTGATTGAGCGCCAGGGCGGCCGCTACGTGTACAACTCGCAGCGGCGCGAAGAAACCGTGATGGACCAGCGCGTATCGGTGGGCAAGGAAGGCAACGCCGGCAACTTAGGCTTCCCGGCCAGCTATTCCGGCGAGTACGAAGTGCGCGTGTCGCGGCCCGGCGCCGACACCTACGTGGCGCAGCAGGTGTACGCCTACGGCTACGGCGACACCCAAAGCAACGCCTTCGAAGTGAACAACGAGGGCGAGGTGACCATTGCCGCCGACAAAGAGAAATACCAGCCCGGCGAAACGGCCAACCTGCTGTTGAAAACGCCTTTCCCCGGCCGCATCCTCGTGACCGTGGAGCGGGACCGGGTGCTCAACCATTTCTACGTAAATACCGACGAGAAATCAGCCCAAGTCAGCATCCCGATTCAGGGCGGGCACGTCCCGAACATCTACGTCACGGCCACCGCCATCCGCGAAATCACCGACAATCGGCTGCCGCTCACGGTGGCGCGCGGCTTCGTGCCGCTGGTGGTGGAAAAGCCGGAAACCAAGCTGGCCGTGGCCATCAAAGCGCCCGAACTGAGCCGCTCGCAAGTGTGGCAGACGGTGGAAGTGCGCACCGCGCCCAACGCCAACGTGACGCTGGCTATAGTGGATGAAGGCATCCTGCAACTAAAGGATTACCGCACGCCCGACCCCTACGGCTACTTCTACCAGAAGCGCGCCCTCGAAGTAAGTGCCTACGACGTGTACCCCTTTCTGCTGCCCGAACTTGGTACCAGCTCGTCGGGCGGCGACGCCTCCGACCTCTCCCGCCGCACCACGCCCGTTCCCTCGCGCCGGGTGAAATTATTCGCCAAGTGGAGCGGCGTACTTACCGCCGACGCCAGCGGCCTCGTGCGTTACAAGCTGCGCGTGCCACAGTTCAGCGGCGCCGTCCGCATCATGGCCGTGGCCTACAAAAACGATGCTTTCGGTTCCGCCGAGCAAACCATGCGCGTCGCCGACCCGGTAGTCATTTCAACGGCCCTCCCCCGCTTCCTCAGCCCCGGCGACACGATTGACGTGCCTGTCACGCTGACGAACACGACGGAAAAAGTATTAGATGTTAGATTATGGCCTTCTAGTAACTTAGTAAAACAGGTTCCTGATGTTATTTCTCCACTAGGTCCGTCTTATCACGTTCGTGATGTGACGTTGAAGCCAAATACGGAAACCAGGGTAACCTATCGATATACTGCATCATCTATTGGAACTGGCTTTATAAAAATTGGAGCTAATGTATACGAACGGAAGAAACCTAATGTGCCTGGTTTTCAAACTGACAAAGACGTTTCTAATCCAACCTATGAATTAAGCGAAACCATCGAACTACCCATCCGCCCTGCTTCGCCGCTCCAGAAGCGCACGGGAGCGGGCATGGTGGCGGGCGGCGCGACGCAGCAGCTGAACCTGACGAGTGACTTCCTGCCGTCGTCGATGCGGAGCCAGCTGGTGGTGAGCCGCTCGCCGATGACCGAGTTTGCCAAGGATTTGCGCTACCTGCTGCAATACCCCTATGGCTGTTTGGAGCAAACCGTATCAGCGGCTTTCCCGCAGCTGTACTACGGGGATTTGGCGGCGTCTTTGGGGCAGAAAACCGGCAAAACGGGTAAGGCGGGCCTGTTCAACCCCAATTACCACGTGCAGGAAGCCATCCGCAAGGTGGAGTCGCAGCAGATGTACAACGGCAGCCTCAGCTACTGGCCCGGCGGCGACTACGACAACTGGTGGGCCACTGCCTACGCCGCGCACTTCCTGCTCGAAGCCCAACAGGCCGGCTTCACCGTGAATAAGAGTGTGCTCGATCGGGTGCTTGGCTACCTGCAAGCCCGCACCAAAAAGCGCGAAACCAACACCTACAACATCATCCAAACCGGCGGCGTGATTCAGCAGCTCACCCTGGCGAAAAAGGAAATTCCGTACTCGCTCTACGTGCTGGCCCTCGCCGGCCGCCCCGACCCGGTGGCGCTCAACTACTACAAAGCCAACCGTAAGCTACTGGCCGAAGATTCGCGGTGGGTGCTGGCCTGCGCCTTTGCCGTGGGCGGCAACCAGCGCAGCTACCGCGAAGCCTTACCCACCCGCTTCGGCACCCAAACCATGGCCGGCCGCGAGCTAGACGGCTCGTTCGCCTCCCCTATCCGCGACGAAGCCCTGGTGCTCAACGCCCTGCTCGCCGCCGACCCCGCCAACCCGCAAATAAACGTGCTGGCTCGCCAGCTCAGCCGCCAAGTGAAATCGGCTAGGTGGCTGAACACGCAGGAACGCGCCTTCTCGCTGCTGGCCCTTGGCAAGCTGGCCAAGAAGAATGCCGCTAGCACCGTCACGGCCTCGCTTTTATCTGATAGCAAAGCCATGGGCAACTTCACGGGCAAAGACCTCACGGTAAATAACGTAGCCAACCACAAGCTGGCGTTGCGTACCAGCGGCAAAGGCAGCCTCTACTATTTCTGGGAAATGGAAGGCATCAGTCCCACCGGCCAGGTAATTGAGGAAGATGCCTACCTGCAAGTCCGCCGCCAGTTCCTGGACCGCACCGGCGCGCCGGTCGGCACCACGTCGTTCAAACAGAACGACCTAGTGGTGGTCAAAATCACCATCCAGTCGACACAAAGTGCTGGGGAAGTGAAGAACGTGGCCATCACCGACTTGCTGCCTGCTGGCCTGGAAATCGAGAACCCGCGCATCGGCGCCGTTCGGGACCTGACTTGGGCCACCGACGCCGCTCAACCCGACTATCTCGATGTCCGCGACGACCGAATCAACCTTTTCACCACCGTAGAACCCACGCCCAAATCGTTCTACTACCTGGCCCGCGCTGTAAGCAAAGGCACGTTCAAGCTCGGCCCCGTCAGCGCCGACGCCATGTACAACGCCGAGTACCATAGCTACAACGGCGCCGGCACGGTACGTGTGCGGTAAGGCACTACTCGCTAGCAAACAACGCATACCTACGGAACGGGCGCGCTGCCTTAGCCAACGCAGGACCGTTTTGCTGTAGTCACTCAGTCTTTGCTCTCTACGGACGCCACCGATAACAAGCTCAACAACAGCGTTTTTCAACGTTTAATCGTACACTTTCTCGCACTCTTGATACAGCCGGCGGCTTCGTAAGCGCCGGCTGTCTTGTTTGCTACCTGAACCTTACGCTTTGTTGAAATGCTGAATTCACTGCGAATCACTATCCCTTACGCGCTTTCCATCAAGCGCTTTACTTGGCCCTGGCTTTTACTGTGGGTGTACGTTACTTCTGTGCTTGCTACCCCCGTACATGCCGATGTTGTTACGCTTACCGCCAACGATAACGGCAAACAGATTCAACTCAATGTAGGCGACCAGTTGGTGGTGCGGTTGCCCACGGTTTCACCGCGCTTTGGCTGGCGCTTGACCCAGACCTACCCCGGTCAGCTTGCCGTAACGCAGACGCACAGCTTGCCTGGGTTGAGCAGTGGCGTTCCGGGCGCCCCCGCCACGTTTGAAGTGCATTTTCAGGCTGTTGGCACGGGGGGCATTGATTTGGCACTGGTTTCGGCAGTGCCCGGTTCTGGCTATTCGCCGCTGGGCGGCTATTTCCATGCGTACGTCACCATTGATAAGCCCGGTGTGGCCAAAAACGTGAACATCACGGAGTATGGCAACCATAGCAATGTCAAGGTCAACCAGGGCGACCAGCTTTTAATCAAGCTCGACACCACGGTTGGCTCGCAGTACAAGTGGGAGCTGATGCCTGTAGCCGACGGCGTAGTGCAAGCAGTAGCGCCACCCGTTGAGCAGCCCCGCAAGAAACCGAAGAAAGCCAAAGTAGGCTCTCCCGAAGATGTTGCATTTCAGTTTACGGCCCTCAAGCCCGGTCAAACAACGTTGCGGTTTCTGTATCGAAATGCCACCGACAACCAAGCGCCTCCCAAACGAGACTTTGAGGTACAAGTGGAAGTACCCCAACCACCGAAATGAAGCGCCAGCGCGCCCTCACACGCAAGTAGGTGTTGCTACTAGAACAGATAAACCGGTAGTTGCCTTCACCCGTAAGGAGGAGTTTCTATTCCACTTTTGCCGACTCTCAGACATGTTCAATACAGTCGATTATCCTGAGCAAAACCTGTTGTCCCTCACCGTATCGGGTGCCCTCACCAAAGAGCACTACGACACCATTATTCCGCTGCTAGAAGAGAAAATAGCGCGCTGGGGCCGCATCAACTTATATCTGGATGTGCGCAGCTTCAATTACATCACGGCCACGGCTCTTTGGGAAGACATCAAGCTGGATGTCAAGCACTGGCGCGACTTCAACCGCGTGGCCATCACCAGCGACGACGATAACTTACTCAAAGCCGCCACCGCACTGGCTACCATGGTAAGCCCCGCCGAAGTGCATCATTTCCCCTTAGAACAGAAAGAGCAAGCCCTGCATTGGGCCGCCACCGGCGAAACCGAAACCTCGCATTCGACGGCCCCACTGTAAGAACCGTGCAAGACAACAACACCTACCATAAAAAGAGCCTGCTCAACTGAGCAGGCTCTTTTTATGGTAGCAAGTGGAAGTAAATACTGCTGGAGCACGAGGCGCTTGGTAGCAACTGACTCAGCAGTTTTTACCTTGAACAGATAGGTACCATTCGACAGGTTATCTGCCTTGAACTGTACTTGGTGGAAACTTGCCGTTTCGGTACCCGATACCAGGGTCTGCACCTTGCGCCCTATGGCATTGTAGATTTCCACCGTTACGAGACCGTTTTGGGTGAGGTAGTAGCTGATGGTGGTGCTACCCGTAAAAGGGTTGGGGTAGGCCACCGTTTCTTTGGTGAGTATGGCTGCCGCCGACGGAGCCAGCGTGGTACTAGTGGTAGCGGCGGAGCGGGCAGCAGGTTGCGTCAGGGCATTGTACTGCGGGAATGTACGGCTCACAATGACGACGAAATCGGCGCGGGTTACGTATTGCGCGGGCTTGAAGGCAGCATGTAAGATAGGCTGCGAGTCGTAAGGGACCTGCGTAAGGGTGTAATAGGCATTGATGAGGTCCAAGGCACTGCTCACGTAGCCCGCCAAACCAGCTGGGATGCTAGCGGCATCATCTACAAAGTGAGCAACCCACCCCTTCAGGTAGCTCCACAGGCAAGCATTACTTGCTACTAATGGCCAGTACCAGCAATAGCCCCAGCCAGTATCTTTGACCATGGATCGGTGGACGAGCTTACGGCTTTTTGGTGGGACGCTTTTGGCGGGAATCCTGCTGTTGGCGGGCCTTGACTGGTTGTTTCCGCTGCCGCATGCGCCACAGTATTCTCCCCTGGTGCTGGCCGCTGATGGCTCGGTGCTGCACGCTTACCTCAACCCTACGCAGAAGTGGCGGATGAAAACCGAGTTGCGCGAAATCACGCCGGTGTTGCGCAAGGCCATTATCGAGAAGGAGGACCGGTGGTTTTACTGGCACTTCGGGGTGAACCCACTGGCCCTGGTGCAAGCTGCCGGGCGCAATCTGTTCGGGGAGGGCCGTACCACCGGGGCCAGCACCATTACCATGCAGGTGGCCCGGCTGCTGGAACCCAAGGAGCGCACGTTCGGCAACAAGCTCCTGGAAATGGCCCGCGCCACCCAGCTGGAAGCACATTATAGCAAGGCCGAAATCTTGCAGCTCTACCTAAACCTAGTGCCTTACGGCGGCAACGTAGAAGGCGTGAAGTCGGCAGCGCTGCTCTACTTCCAGCAGCCTCCCGACTACCTCTCGTTGGCCCAAACCGTGACGCTGGCCATCATCCCGAACCGGCCACGCGGGCTGGTACTAGGCAAGAACAACGCGGCCGTGCGGCAAGAGCGGAACCGTTGGCTCCGGCGGTTTGGCGCTGCTGGCTTGTTTACCAAGCAGGATGTAGCCGATGCCCTCCTGGAACCCTTAGACGTGCAGCGCCACGCCGCGCCCACGCTGGCCCCGCACCTCTCGCGGCGGCTGGTGCAGCAGTTTCCGGGGTGGGCCATTATCCAGAGCAGCCTCCAGCGCAACAAACAAAGCAAGGCCGAAGACCTCACCCGCAACTATGTGCGCCGCCTGTACGAGCTAGGCATCACGCAGGCTGCCGTGCTGGTCGTCAACAACCACACCCGGCAGGTGGAAGCCTACGTTGGCTCGGCTGATTTTCATGATTTCGGCAACCAGGGCCAGAACGACGGCGTCATGGCCGTTCGCTCGCCGGGCAGTACGCTCAAGCCGTTTCTGTACGCCCTGGCCATCGACCGAGGACTGGTTACGCCCAAGCTGGTGCTGCCCGATGTGCCCACCAACTTCCAGGGCTACCGTCCCGAAAACTTCGACAAGCACTGCAACGGCGAAGTAACCCTAGAACGCGCCCTGGCTTATTCGCTCAACATCCCGGCCGTGCGCGTGCTCAACGACCTAGGCGTGGCCAGCTTCACCGACAAGCTCCGCCAAGCCGGCTTCCAGAGCGTCGGCCGCAACCGGGCCCGCCTAGGCTTGAGCAGCATCTTGGGCGGCTGCGGCGCTAGTTTGGAAGAGTTAACCAACCTGTATGTGACGCTGGCCAATGGCGGCCAGTATGCCAAGTTGCGGCTGGTAACACCCCACCGCCTGGCTCCTTCCCCTGCGGGGGAGGGGGTGCGTTCTGGTGTCAACCGTACAACTCTCCCTCTCCCGGAAGAAAAGGAGCCCAAGGGTACTGCCCTCATCTCCCCGGCGTCTGCCTTCCTTACCACCGACATTCTGGCGCAGCTTACCCGGCCTGATTTGCCATTAGGGGCAGCTAGTAGCATGCGGTTGCCTAAAATTGCCTGGAAAACCGGCACCAGCTACGGCCGCCGCGACGCGTGGAGCATCGGCTACAACAAGCAGTACACGGTGGGCGTGTGGATCGGCAACTTCAGCGGCCACGGCAGCCCCGCCCTCACTGGCGCCGACGTGGCCACGCCGCTGCTGTTCAACGTGTTCAACGACCTGGCGTACAACTCGCCCAACGACTGGTTTGTACCGCCGGCCGCGCTGGACTTCCGGCTGGTGTGCGCCGAAACCGGCTTGGTACCAAGCGAAACCTGCCCCAACCAAATAATCGACTACTTTCTGCCCAACGTTTCGGAAGGTCGCCGCTGCCAGCACCAGCGGGAGGTACTGCTGTCGGCTGATGGCAGCTTCGTGTATTGCCGGGCGTGTGCCCCAGTAACTGGGTTTAAGCGGGCCTTGTACCCCAATTTGCTGCCGGAAGTGGCGGCCTACAAAGAAGACCAAGGCATACCGTACCAACGGCTGCCGCCCCACAATCCGGCTTGCCAGTTGGTACGAGGTGGTACTGAGTTGGCGCCTACCATCACCTCGCCTGCTCCCAACACCGAATACGTCCTCAACCGCCACGAGCAGCAGCAGCTATTACTAAGCTGCACCACCGACAACGAGGTGCGCCAAGTGTACTGGTACGTCAACGACAAGTTTCTGCGGGCAGCAGCAGCTACCGAGCGGGTGTTTTTCAAGCCGCCACCCGGCCCCCTAAAAATCTCCTGCGCCGATGACCACGGCCGCAATACCGATGTACTTGTGACCGTGAGCGAGTTATAACCTACTTCGGCCCCCGTTACCACGTGCTTCAGCGTTCTGTCTGCTGACAAGCAAAGGGCCCTTAAACACACGGGCGCCCCAACAGAAAGTCAGTGGGGCGCCCGTTTTTTCTATTCCGCTTATCCGTTCTGGCGTTTCATAATGGCAGCCGCCAACTCACGCCCATACACTTCCCAAGGGCGGGCGCGGGCCGACTCCAACGCAGCGCGGCCGGCTTCCGCCACCACACTTGGGCGCAGTAGCAATTCTTCAATGGAAGCCACCAACGCTTCCGTAGACCCAGCATCCACCAGCCAGCCGTTGCGGCCATGCTCGATTAAGTCGGGCCCAGCAGTTCGGTCAGTGGTAATAACTGGCACGCCCTGCGACATAGCCTCGGTAATCACCAGGCCAAACCCTTCGAAAAGCGAAGGGAACACAAATACGTCGTGCTCCCGCATCAAGGCCAACACCTGGTCGTGGGGCAGGCTCGAAATCCAGCGGTGCTTGGCCAGTTCGACGTCCAGGGCCGGGCAATTATCGTTGGCTTTGCGGCCTACCACGGTAAGCTCCACGCGGCTACCAATGATGTCGACGGCGGCAAAAAGATCGGCAATGCCCTTGCGTTGTGAGAGGCTACCCACAAAGAGCAGCTTCAATGGGCGGCCACTGTTCAGGCTGGAATAGTCGCGGGAGGAACCCACGGGGGGGTAGCCGTAGGGAATGACTTCGATGGGCGCTAGCGGCCCCGGAAAATCTTGCAGGGTATAGGCAGTGAACCGGCTGGCCACAAAAATATGATCGGCTAGCTGTAGCTCTTCGTCTTTGCGGGCTAGTTTGGCGTCTGAATCCCCGAAGCCGGTGAGGGTGGGTGCCCAGGCCGGCCACCGCTCTAGCTCAGGTTCCAACAGCCGGCGTGCCGCCCGCCAGTAGCCAATAGGCAAATCGTACAGACACTGCAAGCCTAGCCTTTTTGCCACACGAAACGACTGCACGGCTCCATCTTCGTAGGCATATACGCCCCGTACACCCTGCTTTATAGCGGGCTGCAACATGGTCCCAACCCGCTGGTCGAGGCTTTGATACACGGCGTCAACGCTATAAGGACCCGTTTCGTGGCCGTGCAGGCTTTTGAAGCCGGCCTTGGAAGCAAACAACCGACCGGCTTCGCGCCAGGGCCACATGCGCGTAAACGGTTCGAGTACAGGGTCGTAGCGCCGCCGCCGAATTTCAGCTAGCGGCCCAATGGCTCCTAAGCTATCCAGCATGCTGCCCGGAAAGGAAGCAATGGTGGTATGGAATTCCGCCAGCAGATCTGCCTTCGCTAGTCCACAAGCCGCAGCACGGACGTTGGCATTACCAGTGGGGTGAGAGTAGATCAGTTTCATGAGAAAAGCATTGAAAGCAACAATAAGTTATCTACCGGCCTCGCAAGAGGTGGCAGCACACAAGCCAGACAAAGCCCGAGCGTATTTGCTGAACACGACCGATCAAGCAGTAGCTTGACGACGACAGTTGGACTGGCCATTTACCAGCTAGCATCATCATGCGTTACCCCTAGCAAGCAACGCAAGCGGACGCAAATAGCACCTAGAAATGGGCATTTCGACTACCTCGTTGCGACAAACTCCCGGCTTGCACCCTCTTGCCCCACTAAGGCAGAAGTGCGTCAGCCGGAAAACAAAGCCTAGCCAACAACAGAAGAAGTATCTGTTACAAACTGAACTGAGTTTCAGGCTTGCTTAAGCTTGAGCGCGTGGTAGCTGATGCAACAGTGGAACGGCACCGATTGAGCCGTTACGCGTATGAGAAGCGGTATGTGCGTTTCCCGAACACTCCCGAGAACGAGCAACCGCGGGGCTTATGGTGTGGATACCCTAGCACTGCTAGCAGGCACGGAGGCCGTAAGATCGGCTACCATGAGTTGAGAAACTTCCAGCACGTTGCTTGCGTCAACAGGCGGCTGAGCGTTTGAGAGGTACGCTTCCAACTGGCCTTGCTGGTACTGCACGATACCGGGCGGCAACGCTAGGTTTGATATTCCGCAGGGCTCCCAGGGCTTTGCAATGCACAATACAGGTAAGCCATGTTCACGCATCGCCGCTACAGTCCCGCTTTTTTCCGCCAGTGGCAGCACCGTAGTAGACAAGCCGATGGTCGCGCTGCTCAACGCCTGCGAAATCTCTTCTTCTGCTTGTTCGCCTAGTATGTTGAGCGGTAGCCCCTCTCCTTTCCACTCTTTGGAAAAGGTATCAAGCCCGCTACCACAACGCCCTACGGCCGTCAGGGAGAAGCGAATACCCTTTGCCTTGGCCAACTGAGACGCCTCTTTAGTAAACTCTTCGAAGTACGATTTGGGATGAAGCGTACCGAACACCAGTAGCGCCACATCGCGCTGCTCACGGGCATGATGTAGCGCCTGGGTAGGCGAGCTGGCCTTGCTGACGACGGGTATGTTGCCGAACAGCGGCAAATAATGCGTCTTGTAGCCGAGTTTTTCGAGAAGCGCTTGGTAGAGCTTGGTTTGGGTATGAATTGCAGCGGGGCGCAACTTCTTCAATAGGGCGTTGATTAGATACTTCTGCACCCGCCCCATCAATACGTATTTCAACGGCGCCTCCGTGTCCATCCCGACCCAAAGCTCATGAAACATGATGTGCCAGTGCCGCCCCCGGCCCATTCGCTCGAGGCTGCTATCGAGCCCCCAAGGCAAGCCTTTCTTGTGAAAGGCAAAGGGAACGTATTGCAAACTCAGCCACTCCGGGTTCACCGTATCAATCCACTGCTGGGCTCTTGCAAAACGGGTGGCACTGCTGTAGGAAGCCGGAATGCGCAAGACATGCAATTCCTGGCTTTCTGCATCTTGACTGCCCAAAAACTCTTCCTTGCTGTAGCCATCGTTCAGTGCTACGGCAGCTACTTGATGACCTTGAGAAATAAGTTTGGCTGCTAATCGCCGGGTGTAATCTCCCACGCCGTCACGGCCAGGTTCCAGCGAACCACAAACAAAAACTATTTTCATGAGCAAGCTATGAATGCATGTAATGCGCAAATCTTTTGAAAGATACACACTTATGCAGTACCCTATATAAATAGCAAAGTATTTTACTACTATACCAATGTACTACAGAATATAAATCTTAATTCGCTAAGACTAGTTACTATCATTACGCTGTAATCAAGCTTAACAACAAGTCGTTTTGCTATTTACATGCATAATTATTATCAATCAGTAGAGCCGATGAATTATTCTGACTTCAATATTTTCAGCGAGCCATAGCTTATAAAAAGAACTGCCTGCACGAAAGCAAGAAATATATTAAACTTAAATATCCCTTGCAGAGTGGAAACATCTATCGTTAGAACGCCCACAATTACTGCTAGAACTTCGACAGCAATCGTAATGGCAGGATTAGTGGCCCATCCTCTGCTCAAAACCAAAGAAAAGGAAATACCTGCCATCAAATTAAAGCAGCTACCCGTAATACTTAATACCAACTCCGTATTAAGGCCCGTATAGTTTTTACCTAGTATCCACAGCACTTGGTTTGGGAAAAGCCATACGGTGCCTACAATGCACAAACACAAGACAAACAGGCCACCTTCAATCTGTAGATAACGCGCCATAATCATCTTCCTGCCCCCATCCAAGCGGGCGAAGCGAGGTATAACCAAGGTGGTGAGCAGGGCGGTAAACAGATTGAGCACCATGCCTAGCCGTGACAAGGCGCCGACTTGGGCAATAGACGAAGTGGAGCCAAATATCGAAATCAGCCACACGGTTATCTGTCCTGATGCGCAGTAATAGATAGTGCCCGGCAGCACTCGCTTGATCACCTTGAAAATAGCCGCTCTGATTTCAGGATCAGGCTTTTGGGTGAGGTCTACGTATCCATCGGAGATTTTGTGCAGCCGCCGGTTGCCCCAAATCTGTGGCAAGCCTGCCGCCAATACAGCCACGAAGGCCCACGGAAATATAAAAATGGTGAGCACCAGCAGTAGCAGACGCCCGACGTTGACGCCCACTTGGGTTTTCTGAAGTGGAGTTATGTCTTGCTGCAGCTTGGGTCCAATTTCCAGCAGCGTGTTGGAGAGGCCGGTATAAAACGCCGGAATAGTCGCTAGCAAGAGCAGGGTCGCCATCAGCCAGCTGGCCCCGTGATGTCGTAGGAGCCCTATCAGAATAGGAGCCGCAATTATTAGGCTTCCTATCGCAAACTTATTGCGTAAGTCGAGGCCGGTAGCCATAACCGTCCCGAGCTTCTCTCGGTCTTGCCACACCTTGCTGCCTTGCGACATTACCCCCGTTGAGATGCCACCATCGGCCAACAAGACCATGGTACCCAACATAGTGTTGGCCAGGGTGTAAAGCGCGTATTCCTGGGTGGGAAGAAGCCGAATTACCAAGATTCCGCAAAGAAAGCTAATGGCTTGGACTGCAATCTGCGCTGATCCTGTAATAGTAATCAGCCTTCCCCATTCTAATGCCCGCGCATAAGTTGGATGCTGTAATATGCGCTGAACGGATGCTCTCATACGAAATCTGATTTGCCAGAAACCTTCTATGCAAGTGGTATTTGCCTTAGAAGCTTAATCACTTATGGGTTGAATTGTAAGGTTAATACGGTGCGATAATTTTATCCACAGTGAATATGTAATAGCGTAAGTATTCAAGGCGTAATGGTAATGCACGCGTGCTGGTAGTTACACGGTAGTAGCTGCCATCCCGGGTGCAAATATCCTCTATTATTCTTTATCCTGTTTTTAGAGCCTTGACGAATAGCCAGTGAAAGTTGTGTGAGCTGATACGCTAGCTTCTGCCTGCACCGGATTTTTGACACCTCGTTCTGCCTAGTTGCAGTTGCAATACCAGAGAGGGTTTCAGGGACAACACTTGTATTCTCGGCACCTACAACCAAACGATACACATTGCAAAAAACCTTGACTAACAACCCGATAGCACAACAAGCACGCCACGAAAATGGGCTTCCCTTACTGTCTGCTGTTACATAAGCATCAAAAGCTTGCATGGCGAGTATTTGACAACCGAATACAGGCTGTTCCTTAGCCCTATTTAGGATGATTTACTTTGCTGCAAGTAGCTCAAAGGCTCTATTAACAAATTATTATCAGCCAGTAGGCAGCACTCTATCGGTAATGCTTGGCACGCTAGCAATTCAGTGGAAGTACCCAGCCGCTACGCATATATTTTTATGGCTCGTGTAAGTGTTTCTACATTACTCTGAATTCAGTGAACAGTATCTAATCAATACGCTACGTCATTATTTATAACACGCTTTGCGCTATTCTTTTTACGTACAAATAGAATACGTCTTTCTCAAAGCTTTTTGTGTTATTACAGAACGTAATAAAATTACGCATCAATCTTCTGGTGTATCTAAAGCCGCTCCTTTTCTTTATTATTTCATGATGGTGCTCCAAAAAGTCCTTCAAGAAACTTCTTAGTTCTCCGTTCGGCTTGGATGATGCATTTGTTTCATGCCTCCTATAATACCCCCAGATCCGAGTGTTGTCGAAATAAACTTTCGCATCAGCTAGAAATGACCTGAACCACAGTTCATAATCACACACCTGCGTGTTCATAAATAACTCTCCTTCCTGTATTTCCAATTTTCTTAGAAACCCTCTTTTCACCAAGCTGTAATTCCAGTGAAAAGATGATTTAAAAAACAACTTCGAATACATGTTATTCACCAGGCCACCTGGCAGATTCACATGATCTGGATACGTGAAGGTGTGTCCTGTACTGGTAACAAGCACTTCGAACGTACCGGTCACAATATCAATGGTGCTGTCCTGACTGAATAAAGCCAGAAAGCTTTCAATCATGGCAGGATGCATAAGATCATCGGCGTTGAACACCACTACGTAGGTACCTGCCGAATTTCTGTAGGCAGCATTCCAGTTGTCGCCGATGCCTAGGTTGTGCGCATTCCTGAACATTTTCACCCTAGGAACATGCGCGTACAACGACGTAACCAGTTCCCAGGTCCCATCCGTGGAGCAATCGTCCTGAAAGACGATTTCTATATTATCATACGTCTGCTGCAAACAACTCTCCAGTGTTTCTTGGACATACTTTACAGCGTTGTATGTCGGAACAATGATTGAAACAAGGGGACGGCCAAGCATCGACGGAAATTTTAAGTGGAATTCCAATTCCTGTTTAGAATAATACTAGCATTTCCTAGGACTATATCCTCAGCTCTCATTTTAACAAGCTTTCCAATAGACCCATGCTATGACTTAAAATTCCGTTCACAAATATAGCAACAAAGCGCTTACCCTGCATAAAATATACATAAATACTAAAATAGTACAATAAGATAGTTATCCTATTCTTTCTTTATATCTGACTATATAGTGTGTGGTATCAGCTTCAAAGTCAGACGTTTTCACGTGAAGAAATTCAACTAGTAGTGTGTGCGGTGCCAAGCCTTTGCAGCCAAAGGAGGAACAGCTAAAGCTCGACTATATACGAAGTATGTACTGTGGTTGTATTTCACCAGCTGCCTTCCAGCTCATAAAACCGGATGCTTTCCAGCTCATTCCTAGATAATCCAGTTAGAAGGACGGCCTCTTCTACTCAGTGCAGCGTACCTACCTATGGCATTAACAGCGCTGAACTACGGCCCCAGCGGGGTCATTTCATACCCGGCAGCTTTAGTACATTCTTTAGTAGCCCGAAACTCACGGGTTGGACTAGGCTTTGTCGAGCGCTAGCGAGAGTAGTTGCCCACCTTATTTTGCGAGACACACAACCTTTTGCCACAATACCTGTTTACCCGCCTTGGACTCTTTGCCTCAGGCAATACTTACCGTTGACTCACTACCCCCTCTGTCTGGAAGCACTTCACCCATGCAGCCTTATCCAATTAGGTGGTGTCCATCACAACGGCTTTTCATCTGACTTGCGCCGCATCCGGCCGCTTACCGATCAGTTGCGTAAGAAAGTAGCTGCTTTTTCAAGTATATGAAACAAATGACACGGACGCTCCGGCTTCTGCTTGGTCTCCTCCTGCTTGCTCCCCTCTGGCTGCAAGCTCAGTCTACCACTCTGCCACAGGCAAATGGCACCGAGTACACCCTCACACAATGTTTGAACGAGGCGCTGACCAATCAGCCCTTGGTACGACAGGCAAACATTGATCAGGAAATCACCCGGTCCTCCAATCAGATTGCCTTGTCGGCCTGGCTACCGCAGGTGGGCTTTACTGGTACGGCGCAGCACTATTTGCAGCTGCCCTTCACGATTTTCCCTGACCCCGCTACCGGAACCCTACTTCCACGCCAGCTAGGCGTGCGCAACGTCACGACGCTGGGGTTGAGCGGCACGCAGGTTATCTACAACAACGACGTGAATTTGGCCGCGCGGAGCAAGCGCTTCAACTCACGGGCCGCCGAGCAAAACACGGTAAACGTGAAAATTGCCACGGTAAGCAATGTCAGCAAAGCCTTCTACGACGTGCTCCTGGCTCAACGCCAGCTCGACGTATTCACCCAGGACATTGCCCGCTTGCAACGCAACTACCGCGACGCCCGCGTCCGGTACGAGACGGGAGTAGCCGACAAAACTGAGTATTTGCAGGCGGAAGTGTCGCTCAACAACTCGTTGGCGGGGCGTAAGCAGGCGTTTGAAGCCGTAAATGCCCGCTTGGCTTATCTCAAGCAGCTCATGGGCCTGCCACCGGAGCGCGCGCTGGCTTTGCAGTACGATACGCTCAAGCTGGAAATAGATGCCGTTGTGGATACCACCGTGGCGCTCAACATCAACAACCGCATCGAGATTCAGCAGCTGCAAACCGAAAAAGCGTTGCAGGATCTCAACGTAGATTACTACCGCCTGGGCTTCCTGCCGTCAGTGTCGGCGTTTGCCAACTACAACTCGGTGTTCCAGAACAATGAAGTGAGCGACCAGTACCGCACCCGCTTCCCTAACTCTTATCTGGGAGTTCAGTTGGGTTTGCCCATCTTCACGGGCTTCCGGCGCACCCAGAACATCCGGCGGGCGCGCCTGCAAAACACGCGCCTCGACGAAGACATTGCCAATACGCGCAACCAAATCAACACCGAGTACGCCACGGCGCTAGCCACGTACAAAGGCTACTACACCGAGTACTTGCTCGGCAAGCGCAACCTAGAAGCCTCCAAGGAGGTGTACAACGTTATCAACCTACAATACCGGGAAGGCATTCGGGCCTACGTTGATTTGATAGTGGCCCAAACGACACTGCGCACTTCGCAGCTCAACTACTACACCGCGCTGTTTCAGGTACTGAGCAGCAAAGTGGATTTGCAGCGCGCCATCGGCGAGTTGCCCGTTTCTTACTAAGCTCCTGCTGCTCTATTTTTTATATGAAGAAGACCCTTCTTGCCCTGTCTTATGCCGTGGGCCTGTTTGCCTGGACGAGCTGTGGCAACAAAGACGCCGACAAACCAGCTGGGCCACCGCCCGCCACTCCCGTCACGCTGGTAGATGCCCGCGTCACCGATGCAATATATTACGACGAGTACCCGGCTACCGTGGTGGCCATCAACACGGTAGAGTTGCGCAGCCAGGTGGCAGGCTTCATCACCAACATCTACTTCAAGGAAGGTGAGATGGTGCCTAAAGGCAAAACGCTCTATGAAATCGACCGCCGCCGCTACCAGGCTGCCTACCAGCAGGCGCTAGCCGGCTTGCGCAGCACCCAGGCCACCGTGCAAAACGCGCAAGTGAACCTGGAACGCTATCAGCGGCTAGCACAGCAAGACGCTATTGCCAAGCAAGTAGTGGACAACGCCTCCACAGCTTATGCTACCGCCCAAAGCCAGGTAGCAGAAGCCCAAGCCGGCGTAGCCCTCGCCCGTACCGACCTCGATTATTCCTTGGTAAAAGCTCCTTTCGCGGGGCGCATCGGCATTTCGCAGGTACGCTTGGGCTCCCAGGTTAGCCCCGGCAGCACGTTGCTTAACACCATCAGCGGAGAAAATCCGATGGCCGTTGACTTTGTTATTCCAGCTTCCGACCTCAGCCGCTTTGCTGATTTAGAGCGCCAGGCCAGCACCCGCGACGATTCCACATTCCGCTTGGTGTTGCCCAACGGCTCCGCTTACAAACAGCCGGGCAAGATGCTCGCCATTGATCGAGGGGTAAACCAGCAGACGGGTACCGTCCAGATTCGAGTGCAGTTTCCGAACCCAGGGCGAGAGCTGAAAGATGGCATGAGCACCGTGCTACGCGTACTCAACCGCCAGTCGGGCCGCCGCGTTGTGGTACCCTACAAAGCCATTATCGAGCAGATGGGCGAAAACTTCGTGTTCGTAGCCGGCGACAGCAGCAAAGCGCACCAACGCAAGGTGCAGCTTGGCCCCCGCCTGCGCGACCAGATTGTGGTAATGGAAGGCCTCAAGCAGGGCGACAAAGTGATAACCGAAGGCATCCAGCGCTTGCGCGAAGGTGCCCCCATTCAGGTGGGCGCCCCAGCTCCCGTGCAGGCCCAGGCGGGCACGCCAGTCCAGGCCCAAGGCAACCAGCCTACACCGGCCACGGCCAAATAATTAGGCGCCCTGTGGCCCCGAGACGCTGATTTGCGCCTTCCCACCGGACGCGTCATACGTTGAGCTTCTCCTTCAGGCAGGGTTCAACCGCGAGGCGCCCATCAGCGCCTCTACACCGCCCAAAGTAACGACCTCATGATTGCAGAAACCTTTATTCGGCGCCCCGTTACGGCCATTGTCAGTTCGCTGGTGATTGTGCTGGTGGGGGTGCTGGCCATCCTGAACTTGCCTGTTGGGCAGTATCCGGAAATTACGCCGCCCACCGTATCGGTAAGCGGCACCTATACCGGGGCTGACGCCCAAACGGTGGAACAAACCGTGGCTACGCCCGTGGAAGTGCAAGTGAACGGTACGCCCGGCATGACGTACCTGCAAAGCAACAGCACCAGCAACGGTCAGATGAGCATGACCGTGAACTTCGAGGTGGGCACCGACATCAACATTGCCGCTCTCGATGTGCAGAACCGGGTGGGCATAGCCTTGCCTACGCTGCCCCAAGAAGTGCAGCGCCTCGGTATGATTGTCCGGAAGCGGAACCCGAGTATTCTGATGCTGGTAGCCATGTATTCGCCTAAAGGCACGCACAGCACCACTTTCCTCGACAACTACGCCAACGTATTTATCAAAGACGCCCTGTTGCGGACCAAAGGGGTAGGTGACATTGTATCGCGCGCCGACGACTTCTCGATGCGCGTGTGGCTGCAACCCGACAAACTTTCGCAGCTCGGCGTTACGGCGCAGGAAGTAACGGCCGCTATTCAGGAGCAGAACGCCCAGATTGCGGCGGGTTCCATTGGGGCGCCACCGCAGCAAACCGGCCAGACCTTCGAATACATTGTGTTCGTGAAAGGCCGCCTAACCACCACCGAGGAATTCGGCAACATCGTGGTGAAAACCCAGCCCGAAGATGGTTCGCTGGTATACCTGAAAGACGTGGCCCGGTTAGAACTCGGCAAATTCAACTACGGCAACAATTCGTTTGTGGACGGCAAGCGGGCCGCGTATCTGCTGGTGTACCAGGCTCCCGGCGCCAACGCGTTGGAAACGTTCGAGAACGTAAATGCTACCATGGAAAGCCTGAAGCAGCAGTTTCCCGCCGATCTATCCTATGTTGTGCCGTTCGAAGCAGCGTCGGTGGTGAAGGTGTCTATTGAAGAGGTGCTGCATACGCTGGTAGAAGCCCTGTTGCTGGTGGTAGTGGTGGTGTTTTTGTTTCTGCAAAGCTGGCGCTCCACGCTTATTCCGGTGTTGGCTATTCCGGTGTCCATTGTGGGTACGTTCATCTTCTTTATCCCGCTGGGCTTTACCATCAACACGCTGACGATGTTCGGCTTCGTGTTGGCCATTGGTATTGTGGTCGATGACGCCATTGTGGTGGTGGAAGCCGTGGAGCACAACATGAACGAACGAGGCATGAACGTGATGGATGCCACCATGGCGGCCATGCGAGAAATATCGGCTCCGGTTATTGCTATTGCCCTGATTCTGGCGGCGGTGTTTGTGCCGGTAGGTTTCATTCCTGGTATCACGGGCCGCTTGTATCAGCAATTTGCTATTACCATTGCTATTTCGGTGCTGATTTCGGCCTTCGTGGCCTTGTCACTCACGCCAGCATTGTGCGTGCTGCTGCTCAAGCCGCACAAGCGCGACGCCAACTCCGGTGGTATCGACAAGCTGTTCTTCAAGTTCAACACCTGGTTTGATAAGGTCACCAACAAGTACGGCAACGGCGTGCACCGCGGCATCAAGAACTCGCGCTTTGTGGTCGTTATTCTGGTGTGCATTGTGGCGGCCACGGCCTTCCTGTTTATCAAGAAGCCGGGTGGCTTTATTCCGACCGAAGATGAAGGCCGGATTATCGTAACCTTCAACTTGCCGGAAGCATCCTCCACGGCCCGCACCGTGAGTACGCTGAACGAGATTATGAAGGAACTGAGTCAGATCAAAGGCATTCGGCACTACGCGGGCTTAGGTGGCTTGAACGCCGTTAACTTCTCCTCGAAATCAAACAGCGGCACGGTGTTTTGCCAGCTCGACCCATGGGAAGAGCGCAAAGACAAAGAGCTGCAACTGCAAAGCCTGATTGCCAACGTGCAGCAGCGTTTGAGCCGCCTGAAAGAAGCCAACATCGTCGTGATTTCGCCGCCGGCTATTCCCGGCCTTGGCAACACCGGTGGCTTCTCGTTTGTGCTGCAAGAGCGCGAAGCCGGAGGCGACATCAAGAACTTTGACGCGCAGTTGCAAAACTTCCTGGGGGCCCTACGCAAGCGTCCTGAAATTGCCAGCTCTTTCTCGTTCTTCACTGCCAACACGCCCGGCTATCAACTCACCATTGACCGGGAGAAGGCCAAGAAACTTGGAGTTTCAATTTCCGATGTAGGTACCGCTCTGCGCACCTACCTAGGTAGCGCCTACGTCAACGACTTCACGGTGTACGGCCGCAACTTCCGCGTTGTGACCCAAGCCGACTCGATGTTCCGCGGCGACATCAGCAACCTCGGGCAGTATTATGTGCGCAATAGCACAGGCGGTATGGTGCCGCTGAGTACCCTTACCTCCTACGCCCGTACGGAAAGCGCGCCACTGATTTCGCACTACAACTTGTTCCGCTCGGCCGAAATCAACGGTAACCCCGCTCCCGGCTACAGCTCCGGCGACGCCATTACGGCGTTGCAGGAAACTGCTGCGCAGGCGTTACCGCAGGGCTACGGATTCGAGTTTTCGGGTTTGAGCCGCGAAGAATTGCTGGCGGGCGGCCAGACGGTGTACATCTTCGCCCTGTCGATTGCCTTCGTGTTCCTGTTCTTGGCTGCGCTGTACGAAAGCTGGTCGGTACCGTTTTCGGTACTGCTGGCGGTGCCGGTAGGAGCCTTCGGAGCTATTCTGGCCCTCACGTTCCTGCCCAAGCTCACCAACAACGTGTACGCCCAAATCGGTTTGATTACGCTGATTGGTTTGTCGGCTAAAAACGCCATTCTGATTATCGAATTCGCCAAGGAACGGGTAGACAAGGGCATGCCGCTGGTGGATGCCACGCTGGAAGCGGTGCGGCTGCGCTTGCGCCCTATCGTAATGACCTCGCTGGCCTTCATTCTGGGGGTACTGCCGCTGGTGTTTGCATCCGGAGCCGGTGCCCAAAGCCGTCAGACTATTGGCTGGACGGTGCTGGGCGGTATGCTTTCGGCTACGCTGCTGGCTATCTTCATTGTGCCGGTGTTGTATGTCATCATCACGCGCTTCGCTTACGGCAAAGAGAAACTGGCCGAACTAGAAGCCAACTATAAGCCCGACGAAGAGCACGGTGGCCCCGCTCCCGACAAGCCAGCCGGCGAAGGCCAACACCCGGCGCCGAGCACGGCGTAACAGCATTGTTTGTCGCCCAGCAGCAAGCCACCTCATAGCGCCGCTGCTGGTCATAAAAGCCCTGGACTATAAGCTTCCAGGGCTTTTTTGTATCCTTAAGCCTCCAATCTGCATTCTACTTTCTATGAAAAAGCTTCTGCTAACCCTTGCCCTTGGCACCTGCTCCCACCTACTGCTAGCGCAGCAGGTTATTTCGGTGTACTCGGTCACTATTCCTAATTCCAAGCCGAGCGACGTTAAGGAAACCACTATCACCGAGTCGAACGGTGGTATTCGCGTTTCCAACGTTATTCAGCCCACGCTAACCGTATTCAAACCAGCCAAGGACAAAGCCAATGGCACGGCCGTTATCATTTGCCCAGGTGGTGGCTACGCCCGCTTAGCCATCGACCATGAAGGACTGGATGTGGCCAAGCGGCTCAACGAAATGGGCATCACAGCCTTTGTGCTCAAGTACCGCCTGCCCAACGACCAAAGCCAGCCCGACAAAAGCATTGCCCCGCTACTCGATGCCCAGCAATCCATTCGGTTGGTGCGGCAGCGGGCTACGGAGTTCGGCGTGAATCCGGGCCGCATTGGCATCATGGGCTTTTCGGCGGGTGGGCACCTGGCTTCTACGGCGGGTACGCACTTCGCCAAGCCCGTCGGCCAAGACCCCACCAACACCTCCGTCCGGCCCGATTTTCTGGTGCTACTCTACCCCGTTATCAGTTTCGCTGATAGTCTGATGCACGGTGGCTCCCGCACCAACTTAATCGGCAAGACCCCGGCGCCCGACCAAATTAAACTCTACTCCAACGACCAACAGGTAACCGCCCAAACGCCGCCCACTTTCCTCGTACACGCCGCGGATGATAAGACAGTTAAGGTGCAGAACAGCTTACGCTTTTACGAAGCGTGCCTGCACCACGGCGTACCCGTTGAGATGCACCTCTACCCCAAAGGCGGCCACGGCTTCGGGATGAACAACAAAACCACCAACGATAAGTGGGTGGAACGCCTACAAAATTGGTTTGACGCCAACGGTTGGCTGGCAAAGTAGCCTGATAAGCAATATTTTTTCTTGTAGACAGAGCCCTTGAGACAAACTCTCAGGGGCTCTGTCGTTTATGGATCCTTTGGCTGGTTCTTGCTATTGTTATTATATCTCAAAATCGTATAGTTTATTTCAACTATCCAAGCTCGTCCATCGTACTGGCACGGTGCTTGCAAACTTGCTTCTCAAGTGAGTGAAAGTTTCTTAACCTGAAAAAATATTTGTCATGAAAAAGGTCAGTTTGATTCTCGCCCTGGTTTTGATGTTTGCTTCTGTTTTCAGTTACTCTACGCAGGCTCAAAACCGCATAAGCTCGCACGCTAAAGGAGCCGTAATTGGTGGCTTGGGTGGTGCCGCCGCTGGTGCCCTTATCAACAAGCGCAACCGCGTAGTAGGTGGTGCAGTAGGTGGCGTTGCTGGTGCTGGTCTGGGCTATGCAATTGGTAAAAACGCCGACAACAAGCGCAAAGCTGAAGCTGCCCGGGTTGCTGCCGCCAACCGCGCCGAAGCCAACCGCGTAGCCGCTGCTCGTCGCGCCGAAGCCCAACGCGCCGCCGCTTATAAATCTGGTTTAGAACAAGGCAGTGCCTTGGCCGCCAGAAACTCGGCTGCTCCTGCTGGCGCTGCTGCCCTCACGGCTGGCACCGGTGCCGGTGTGATGTACACGCTCAACTCCAACGCCAGCCAGGCTGCTTACGCTCCTACGGCTTCGGGTCTGTCTTACTTACCCAACGCGGCATACGGCGACCGTACGAGTGCCTATCCTAGCTCGGAAGTTCGCAGAAAGAGCTGGTAGTTCTTTCGCGTTCTGAAACAGAAAACCCGGGCCTCTTGGCCTGGGTTTTTTCATCCTCCCCCATCAACCAACTTACCAAACCCTTATTCTCATGAAAACCTATTTCGGCTGGCTGCTTGCGGCAGCTTCCCTGGCATCTTGCTCGTCGTCTGAAAACAAGCCTGCAGAAGCCGTGAACGTCTCGACTCTCAACCAGCAGTTCATTGGTGCCTGGAACAGCAGAAATACCGCGCAGCTCGACACCCTGCTGGCCGACGATATTCAATATTCGCAAGGGGAAACGCACTACAAAGGCAAGTCGGAAGTATCCGACAAGTGGGTGCGCGCTACGCTAGGCACCATCACTGACCTGAAAACCTACGCTACCACCTCCGGGGCCGATACCCAGATAGCCTACGAGGCCGGCACGTTCTCCACGGAAGTAGTACCCGAAGGCCCTAACTCGCCCCGTGGCGAGGGCGAAGGCAACTTCATTTTACTCTGGAAGAAGAACGCCAAAAACGCCTGGAAACTTAGCTACGTGCAGCTGGAAGGCTTGCCGGTTCGAGTTAAGTAATAAACCAGTCCTGCTGTTTCATCAAGTACACCAGGGTACCAGTTGGCACGGGTCCTGCTCCTTCTTCCGTTAGTAATAAAGCTCTAGTTTCAACGGCCACTGCGCCTACTGAATCAGCGGGGCGAGATATTTCTTCGACGCTGGCGTGGGCTTCTGTTTCGGTACCGTCTGGAAACACGAGGTGTATGAGCCACTGCGAGTGTAAATCGTAGGTCTGCAACAGGGGTAGCAGTTGCGCTGGCAGCAACAAGACGCCCAGGCCTGTCAGGCTAACGCTCTTTTCCACTTGCATCAACAAATCCTGCCCCATACCCTCTGTACGTTGAAAAGCCCCCGGCAACTAGTTGCCGGGGGCTTTTGCTTTTACTTATACCTTAACAACAGGGTGTTATTGCGTCTCGGTGGGCCGTGTCAGATACTCTTCGCCATCATACACCGGCGCCATGTTATGCTCTTCCTCTTGCGTAAACAGGCGGGAACGAATCAGAAACCGAACACCCAAGGGAATTTCCAGCGAGAAGCTAGCCCCCCGGCCTTTCACAACATCCACCGTCAGTTGGGTGTGCCTCCAATAATCGAATTGGCTGGCGCTCATAAAGAAGTTGCAGTCGTGAATCTGGCCAAGCCAGACGTCGTTGGTACCCACCCGAAACTCGCCGGCGGCAAAGCACATGGGCGAAGACCCGTCGCAGCAGCCACCACTTTGGTGAAACATAAGGGGGCCGTGCTCGTCGCGAAGCAGGTCGATGGTAGCCTCGGCGGCTGGGGTTACGAGTACGCGGGGAGTTGGTTCGGTATGCATGTAGGCGGTTGTTGGTTCAGGAGTACGAGCGGTAGCCCGCAGCCAGACAAGGAGGCTACAGGAGTTTACTTTTGATTGTAAGGAGCAACAACTCCTTTGCGGACGTAGGTGTACACAGTGCCGGTCCTCAGATTCTGCACGCGCACAACGCCTCTTTGTATAGCTGACATGTTGTAGCGAATTCCGAGGCTTGGCTCATAAATGATTTTCAACTTCCCGTCTTCATAGTAGTTGGAGCCTTCTTGCATTCCGTTTGGCATGGGCGGTGGAACAGGCTGCTTATTCAATAGGACCGCAGACTGCACCTCCCTTGTTTTTTGCAACGACCAATCCGGGTTCTTCTGGCCAGGGATGGGCAGCTTTTGGGCATGCGCTGAACTACCGACAAACAACATTGCCCCAACCACAAGCATCACCTTACACGAATCAGGCATAATCATCAGCTAATTAAGCACATCCGTTGATAATGACGAATGTTTCTCTTAAAGCGTTGCGCCAGTCTCGATAAGGGAACAAATAACTGGTAGCGAAATGAAAAAAGCCGCCGGGCTGAGCTTACCGAACCATCTCGGTGGAGTAGTAACCACCCTAGTGAGATGCTTCGGTAAGCTTAGACCGACAGCTTTTCTTTTTTGTACTAGCCTAGAAGAACCCGAGCTTCTGCTGGCTATAGGAAATCAGCATGTTCTTGTTTTGGCGGTAGTGGCTAAGCATCATCTTGTGGTTCTCGCGCCCAAAACCCGACGATTTGTAGCCACCGAACGGAGCACCGGCCGGATAATCGTGGTAGCAGTTCACCCACACACGACCGGCCTGAATGGCGCGCGGCACTTCGTACAGCTCGTGCGCGTCGCGGGTCCAGACGCCGGCACCGAGGCCGTAGAGCGTGTCATTGGCTATTTCAATGGCTTCCTCTACCGTTTTGAAGGTAGTCACCGATACCACAGGGCCAAAGATTTCCTCCTGGAAGATGCGCATCTTGTTATGGCCGCGGAACATGGTGGGCTGGATGTAGTAGCCCTCGGCCAGGGCACCGTCTTCCTGGTGGTAGGCCTCACCGCCGATCAGCACTTCGGCCCCTTCCGCCTTCCCAATCTCTAGGTAACTCAAGATTTTCTCGAACTGGTCGTTGCTGGCTTGGGCGCCCATCATAGTGTCCATGTCGAGCGGGTTGCCGAGCTTGATGGCTTTCACCCGCTCAATCACGCGGGCAATAAACTCGTCGTAGATGTCTTCCTGCACCAGCATCCGCGAGGGGCAAGTGCAGATTTCGCCTTGGTTGAGGGCGAACATCACCGCGCCTTCAATGGCTTTATCGAGGAAATCATCGTCGGCATCCATCACGCTCTTGAAGAACACGTTCGGCGACTTGCCACCTAGCTCCATCGTCACGGGGATGATGTTTTCGGAGGCGTACTGCATGATGAGGCGGCCCGTGGTGGTTTCGCCCGTGAACGACACTTTCTGGATGCGCGGCGAGGAAGCCAGCGGCTTGCCTGCTTCCAGCCCAAAGCCGTTCACTACATTCACGATGCCGGGCGGCAATACGTCTTGCAGCAACTCCATGAGCACCATGATGGAGGCCGGCGTTTGCTCGGCTGGCTTCATTACCACGCAGCAGCCGGCCGCCAGCGCGGGCGCCAGCTTCCAGGTAGCCATCAGCAGCGGGAAGTTCCAGGGAATAATCTGGCCCACCACGCCCAGCGGCTCCTGAATGTTCATCGACAATGTGGTGGCGTTCAATTCGGTGGCACTGCCTTCCTCGGCCCGAATAACGCTAGCGAAGTAGCGGAAGTGGTCGACGACCAGGGGCAGGTCGGCGGCCATGCATTCCCGAATGGCCTTGCCGTTTTCTACGCACTCCACGGCCGCCAAGTGCGCTAGGTTCTCCTCGATGATGGTAGCCACTTTGTTGAGGATGTTGCTGCGCTCGGTAACCGAGGTTTTGCTCCAGCTCTTAAACGCCTCATGCGCCGCATCAAGCGCTAGTTCGATGTCTTCTTTGGTGCTGCGCGCGACCTTACAAAATGCTTTCCCATCGATAGGAGATGGGTTCTCGAAGTACTGACCTTTGACGGGAGCTACCCACTTACCGCCAATGAAGTTGTCGTAGTGTGACTTAAATTGGGGCCGGGCAACGAGAGTGGTGGGTTTTTCTAGGGTTTCCATCAGCGCTAAAGTGAGGTTGGAGTTCGATACCCCAAGCTACCCGTCTGCCTGCCCAAATAGCTGTAGTATTCTCTCACAAAAGCCACCTATTGTCGCAACTTATACCCCCCTTCCTGCCTTTGTAGATACAGAAGCCGCTACCCGTAAGTGATGACTCACTATCTTGTAGTGGTGACCTAGTGTCTGCGCTCCTTTTCTGCTCCATGATATTCCCCCGAACTCATGCACCCATCCCACCTGCCCGCTCCCATTGCACTACGCCAAGCCGACCAACTCACTTCATTGGTTGAAAACCGGACGGTCTATACGTTAGAGGCCTTTGAGTTGAATGTGTTCGAAACGCACCGCACCGCGCACCAGGTACCGCTTAGCATGGGCAACCTGGTTTTAACCACCATGTTGCGTGGCAAGAAAGTGATGCACCTCGCTGGCCGGCCATCATTCAACTACTTACCCGGCGAGTCAGTGGTGGTTGGCCAAGAGGAAACCATGCTCATCGACTTTCCCGAAGCCGACGAAGATAACCCCACGCAGTGCCTTGCCGTGGCTATTCCCAACGACACTATCCGCCAAACGGTGGATTTGCTGAACGAGCAGCAGCCCCGCGCCGAGGAGCACTTGCCCTGGCAGCTCGACACCCTCGACCACGCTCACTTTCAGAACACCCCCGAGCTTACCGGCACCCTAGAGCGCCTCGTGCAGCTTTCCCGTGACACGGGCCGGGTGAAGGACGTGCTAGCCACGTTCACTATTCAGGAAATGCTGGTGCGCCTGATGCAGACCCAGGCGCGGCAGCTCATTTTCCACAACTACAAGCAGCACGTAACGTCGCACCGCTTCGCGGCGGTGGTGCAGTACATCAAGCAGCATCTTACCGAACAGATTACGGTGGAGAAGCTTAGCGCCTTAGCTTGCATGAGCAAAGCCACTTTTTTCCGGGTTTTCAAGCGGGAACTGGGCCTCACTCCTATCGAGTATATCATACAGGAGCGGCTGGCCGAGGCCAAGCGTTTGTTGCGCAACCCGCTTACTTCGGTGGCGGATGTCTGCTTCCGGGCGGGCTTTAACAATACGGCGTATTTTCAGAAACTCTTCAAGCAATACGAAGGCATGACGCCAGGCCTCTACAAAAAGCAGCACGCGGTGTAAGCAATTATTTGGCGGTAATTAGCCTACTTGCATTCGTGGCAGATTCTATTACCTCCATTTTTCAGCTACCAGCTCGCCATAAGGCCCTAGTGGCCGCACTTACCTGCGAGAAGATGCAGCCCCTCTACGCCGATTTCTGTGAAGCAGAGGAATGGGGCGACCTAGCCTTATACGCCCGTGGCATCGATGCCTTATACAGCTTCAGCCTCGGCAACTCCACCACGGCAGCAACCCAGGTCCTGACGGAAACGCACCATCTGTTTCCGGATTTAGATGAGTTCGACAACCTGTTGGTATCGTATGCTTTCGATGCGTGCGTTGTGCTGTACGAGGCGCTACTCTTCGTTTCCACCCAGCAGGAAACGCACTTCCACAACCATCTGACCGCCGTAACGGAATGCATCGACACGTTTGTGCAGATGTATCAGGAGCTTGACCCGGACGAGGAAGACTTCAACGAGATACTGCAAGCCGACCCGTACATGCGGCAGGAACAGGCAAGGCGCGACAAGCTGTTGGCGGCCTTGCAGCCGGTTGCCGATGTTACGCCCGCTACTGTTGCGGCCCTAAAAGCGCTCAATGGCATTTACCCGATGGTGGCGCTACAGCGCCTGGCCGGGCTCTAGCGGAATATCGGCGGGTAGTTACGCGAGGCAAGTCTTTTAAGCATAGCACTGCCACCGTAGACCGTTCTTGAAAACCTTCTGCCTTCTTTCGTGGTATCTGAGGCCGTACTCGTTGCTGCCGTAGTGCAGCGGCGGCAATAGCATCACATGAAAGAAGCAGCAAGGGTTGTCTCGCAACCCGCCGCGCCCGAGGACGCGCGTCCTGATTTTCCGGTTCCTCATCCTCCCCTTGCGCCGGCGCTGGTGTGGCTGATGGCCGCCACCTGCGGGCTAGTAGTAGCCAATATCTACTACAACCAGCCTTTGCTAGCCGAAATCGGCCGCACGTTTCAACTCTCTGAAAGCAAGGTGAGCTTGATAGCCACCATCACACAAGTCGGCTACACGATTGGCTTGCTATTCGTGGTGCCGCTTGGCGACAAACGGGAGCGGAAAAGTTTGATTTTGGTGCTGCTACTGGCCGCCGCAGTGTGTCTGGCCGCCGCGGCGTTTGCTCCATCGTTTGCCGTTTTGGCCGTTGCCAGCCTCTGCATTGGCATTTTCTCGGCGGTTCCGCAACTGTTAGTGCCCATGGCGGCTTCCTTGGCGTCCAATGAAGAGCGAGGCCGGGTGGTAGGCAAAGTGATGAGCGGGCTGCTGATTGGTATTCTAGTTTCGCGCACGATAAGTGGCTACGTGGGCGCGCATTTCGGGTGGCGCACCATGTTTTGGGTGGGTGCTGCCATCATGGTGGTGCTTACGGGTATTCTGGCCCGGATGCTGCCGCGCAATCAACCCCAATTTGCGGGCAGCTACGGTAGCCTGCTCCGCTCGTTGGGCACCCTCACCCGCGACCTGCCCGTGCTGCGGCGCTCGGCGTTGGTGGGTGCCTGCATGTTCGGCGGGTTCAGCGTGTTCTGGACCACCTTGGTTTTCTTTTTGGAAAGCGACGCCTACGGCTATGGCAGCGACATAGCCGGGCTTTTCGGCCTTATTGGGGCTAGTGGGGCGTTTGCTGCCTCTGCTGCCGGCAAATCAGCCGATACCAAAGGCGCTGACTACGGCCTGAACTTCGGGATTCTGCTGTTTCTGGGAGCGTATGTGCTGCTGGCCTTTGGGGGCTACTACCTGGTGGGGCTTGTCATAGCAGTGGTCATACTTGATGTAGGCCAACAGATGACCCACGTTTCCAACCAAGCTCGCATTTTCACGCTGATTCCGGAAGCGCGCAGCCGCCTCAATACTGTGTACATGACGACCGCCTTCATGGGCGCCTCCGTGGGCTCGTTTACCGGCGCTTGGGCCTGGACGCATTTCCACTGGCCCGGCGTGTGCAGCGTAGGAGTGGCTTTTGGAGTGGCCGCGTATCTGATCAATCGGTTCTACGCCCGGTAAGCCCACACAGCAGGAGCCATGTAGCGCCGAAAGGTTAGCTTCCGTCCCTTCCGTAACAGGAAACCGGTTTCAGGGGGAGCTTACCTAGTTTTGGCGTCAACTAGGGCGTGTAAATTACTCCCACGTGCCGCCTAGTGCCCGTACCAGCTGCACAGTGTACGTTAGCTGGTTGGCTTGCGCTTGCACCAGTAGGCGAGCCGCTTCCAGGCTTTGGCGGTCGGCATCCACAATTTCAAAGTAGTTGGTGAGGCCCGTGCGGTACCGTTCGGCCGTGAGTTGGCCGGCCTGCCGGGCAGCACGCAAGGCGCGTTGCTGAGCGGCCACTTGCTGCTGGCTTTGCTGCACATTGGCAAGGGCGGTTTCCACTTCCTGAAAGGCTACCAACGCGGCCTGTTTGTATTCGGCAGTCAGGCCGTTATATTGGGCTTCGGCCACTTGCTGGTTGGCACGGTTGCGGCCGCCATTGAAGATGGGGATACTTACCACTCCGGCTACGTAGTAGGTGTAGCTGTCGTCGATTTTGGTTAGGCCGTTGAACTCGGCGCTTTGCGACCCAATAAACCCGTTCAGACGGACAGTGGGCAGCCGGGTGAGGCGTGCCACATCAATACGAGCATTGGCGGCAGCTAGCTGGCGCTCGGCTTCGCGCAAATCGGGGCGGCGGGCTAGTAGGTTGGCGGGCACCGTAATGGGTACTGGCGGGGCTAGCAGCAGCGTTGGGCGCGGCACAAGACGGAAGGTACTCGCAGGCTGCCCTGCTAGCGTAGCCAAAGCCGCTTCGAAGCCCTGGCGTTGCCGACGCGTTTCAATGAAGGTGGCTTCCACGCTGGCAAGCTCGGTTTCAGCCCGCCGCACTGATATTTCGTTGTCGACGCCGGCTTTGAAGCGGGCTTGGGTGAGCTGCAAGCTCTGCGCTCGGCCCTGGCGGGCACTATCGAGCACGGCCAATTCCGTGTCAAGTCCCCGCAGCCCGAAGTAATAGGCGGCCGCATCGGCGGTGAGCAGCAAGTGGGCAGCGCGCTGGGCAGCTTCGGTGGCATCGGCCTCAGCGGAGGCAGCCCGCACGCTGCTCCGGATGCGGCCCCACACATCCAACTCATAGCTGACATTCAGCGGAATGTAGTACTGCGTTTGCGTGACGCCGAGGTTACGGTTGCCATTGTCGACGGTAACGGGCAGGGGGCGCAGCGCAGAAAGGCGAGTCCGGTAGGCTTGTGGGTCCAACGAAACCAGCGGCATTCGGTAGGAATTTGCCACGCGCAGGTTGGCGCCGGCTTCCTGCACCCGGGCGGCGGCAGCTTGCAAGCTGAAGTTTTGAGCAACTACTTGCTGCTCAATAGCGGCAAGTTCAGGGTCGTTGAACAGAGCCCACCACGCCGGGGCGGCCGGCGCCTGCTGTAGTGTGGCGGGTGCTTCCGGTGGCTGGCTAGTTGGTGCTAGTCCTGCTACCATCGAATCCTGGCCGGCTTTCCAAGCCGCCGGGGTTGGCACATTGGGTGCTTTGTAGCCAGGGCTGCGGGCACACCCAGCCAAGGCCAGCAACAAGGCGGCGGAGAAGTAATAGGCACAAAGCGTCGGTGAGAATGACTTCATACCGGTTAGTTCTTCTTGTCTTTTTTCTTGTCCTCGTCTCCGGGAGTGGAAACACGCGGGCGGTTGGGGTTGTAGAGCGGGTCAGGGGATTTAGGCTTGGCACCCGTCGGGCCATCCGACTTCTTTTCTTCCTTGGGCTTCCGCATTTCCACTTCTTGGCCTTCGCGCAGGGTTTCGGTAGGGTTGACGACCAGCAGTTCCCCGCCTTTCAGCCCTTTGGCCACCTCCAGTTCGTCGCCAAAGTCGCGGCCAGGCTCGATTACCTGGTAATGAATCTTCTTGTCACGTACCATCACCACGCGCTGCTCCAAGCCACCGGGCACCAGAGTATTGGCTGAAATAACAACACTCGCCCCGGTGCGCGGCACTTGAAAGCGCACCTGCGCAAAAATGCCGGGGCGTAGCAACTGCTCATTGTTGGGCACCTTCACTTCCGTGAGCAAGGTGCGCGTTTCCGGCACCAAAGCGCCAGCTTCCCGCGATACTCTACCCGTGAATGTCCGGTCTGGGAACTCCGGCACGATGACGGCGGCCGGTAAGCCTGTGCGAATACTGGGCACAAAGTTCTGCGGCACGTTCACGAAGGCGCGTATCGTGTCGGTCTGCTCTAGCTTGAACAGTTGCGTACCTTCTGCATTACTGGTTGAAACCAACGACCCCACCTCGATGCTGCGCTGGGTCACGATGCCGGAGAAAGGGGCCGTCACGCGCTTGAAGGCCTGCTGGGCCAGCAACTGATTGACAATAGCACGCTGGGCTTCATACTGCGCCTGCCCCTGGTCGAGTTCCTGCCGCGAAATGGCACCCGGCAGCTCGATGTTACGCAGCCGGTCGTAGGTGGTGCGGGCCAGATTGAGGTTGGCGCGAGCCTGCACCACTTGCTGGTCGAGCTCGGGCGTAGCCACTACGGCCAACAACTGCCCGCGCCGCACTTTCGCGCCAATGTCGGCGTACCAGGACTGCACGAAGCCGTTGGTACGGGCGAAAACGTAGGTTTCGCGGTTGGAGCGCGTGTTAGCAGGCAGTTCCACCCGCGTGGTGTCAGGCGCTTTCTTAGCCGGCTCCACCGTCACGATGGGTAGGGCATTGGCGGCCGCCTGAGCTTCCTCTTTGCGCGCCTTGTCTTTCTTGAGGCGCGGCAGCAGCCCAACCAGCAGTAACCCGATAAACAGTGCGACCACAAGTAGCATGACTATCCAAAACGTGCGTTTGGAGCGCGACTTCGGCTTTTCGGCATCGGTGTCGTCCTCGTCTTCCTCCTCGGTGTCTTCGTCTGCGGCGTCGGTTGGTTTCTTGTTTTTCTTGCCTTTGTCGGCCTTCTCCTTGGCTTCCGCTTCTGCGGCTTCGCGTTCCTTTTTCTCTTCCCTCGACTCACTTTCGCCGAAGTGCATATGGTCGCGTACGGCCTGCTCAGGGCTGTTGTGGTTTACGCCATCATCGGCTGCCGGCTGGTCTTCGTCGTCCTGGTTGGTGGGGCGCTCGGCTTCAGGGTCATCGGAATGAGGGCGTTTTGGAGGATCGAACGGCATAGGAGCGGTAACGGACGGCGAAAGCGAAATAGAGTAGGATACGGTGGGCTAGGCAGCGGCTTTTTGCGTTTTTTCGGCTTCTACCACCACCTGCTTTTTCTTGAGGTAGCTGAACATGATGGGCACGAAAAACAGCGTGGTGAACGTGGCCATAATCAAGCCCCCAATCACGGCCCGCCCGAGTGGGGCGTTCTGCTCGCCACCCTCGCCTAACGCCAGCGCCATGGGCGTAATGCCAATAATGGTGGCTAGGGCCGTCATCAGCACCGGCCGCAGACGAGTTACGCCGGAGTCAATGGCGGCGTCGCGGGGCGAGAGGTCGGGCTGTTCCTCGCGCCGCTCGTTGGCAAAGCTCACCACTAGAATACTGTTCGCCGTGGCCACCCCAATGGTCATGATGGCCCCCATCAACGAAGGCACCGAGAACGTAGTCTGGGTTACGAACAGCATCCAGAGCATCCCTGAAAGCGCCCCAGGCAACGCCATGATGATAATAAACGGGTCGAGCCAGCTTTGAAAGTTGACCACCATCAGCAGATACAACAACACAATAGCAGCCAGTACTCCGAGCGCCAAACCAGTAAACGAAGTGGTCATGGACTCTAACTGGCCGCGCAGCTTGATTTCAGTGCCTTCGGGCAGCTTCTTTTTGGCTTCTTTGATGATGTCGCGGATTTCCTTGCCTACCCCGCCCAAGTCGCGGCCTTCCACGCTGGCGTACACGTCGAGGGAACGTTGGATGTCGTAGTCGCTGACCACGGCCACGGTTTCCGAGCGGCGGGTTTCAGCAAAGCTGCTCAGCAACTGCGCCTGAGGCTGGTTGGCACTCGTGACGCCGATGTTGCGCACATCATCGAGCGTAGTAAGCTCGCGCGGGGGCGTCTGCACGGCCACGGTGTAGTTAACGCCGCTTTCGGGGTTGAGCCACTGGTTGGGGTTGGTTTGGGTGCTGGAACTTAGGTTGACCAGCACGTTGTCGGCGACGTCCTGCTGCGCTAGGCCAGCCTGTTGCGCACGCACCCGGTCCACGTCCAGCCGAATCTGAGGCGTTTTAGTTTGGAAAATAAACGCATCGACAACCCCCGGTATGGCCGCAATCTGCTTCTGAAGCCGCTGCGTTATCTTTTGGTTTTCCTCCACCTTGCGGCCCGTCACCTGCACATCAATGGGGGCAGGCAAGCCGAAATTCAAGGTCTGGTTAACAATGTCGGCAGGCTGGAAAAACACCGTCAGGTCTGGATATTGCTTTTTGAGGCGCCGCCGGATTTCGGTTACGTACTCCTCGCTCGGGCCGTGCTTTTCCTTCAATGACACCCTGATTTCTCCGTCGCCGGGGCCAATTACGGGGTTGTCGCTGAGCAAAAGGTTGATAGGCACGTAAGGCAACCCAATGTTGGAAAGCACCAATTCCAGCTCTTCGGCCGGAATCACCTGCCGAATCACTTGCTCCACTTCTCGGAAACGCCGCTCGGTTTCTTCTACCCGAGTGCCGGTGGGTGTGCGCACGTGCATGCGCAACTGGCCAGCATCCACTTTCGGAAAGAAATCCTGCCCAATGAACGGATACAATGCCATAGAGCCGGCAAACAGCACCACAAAGCAGCCCACCACCAGCGGCCGGTGGTCCAACGACCAATCCAGGGCGTCGCGGTAATGGTCGCGCACCCAGTCAAACCCTTTGTCGAACTTTTTGTGTACGCGCCAGATCCAGCCTTTTTCCAGCTGTTTGGCTGCTTTCTTTTCTTTGGTAGTCAGCGGTTCCTCAGCCGCATCTTCCCCTAAGTCGGCCGATATTTCCTTGTCCATTTCGGTCCGGCGCAGGCGCTCCAGCTCCAAGGCGTGCTTGCTCACTTTGCGGCCGTCGCGGTATTCGTCGCTGGGCATAACGTCGGGGCCCTGGCGGTGGTAGATGGGCAGCTCGGTGCGGAGCAGGCGCATGGCCATGGTGGGCAACAGGGTCCGGGACAGGAAGTAGGACACGAACAGCACGATAATCACCGTCAGAGCCAGTGGGGTGAAAATGGACGAGGCCACACCAGTCAAAAAGAAAATCGGCACGAACACAATGGCCAGGCCCACCGTGGATACCAGCGCGGGCAAGGCAATTTGCCCGGCACCATCCAGAATGGCTTTTTTCACGCCTTTCTTCATGGCCATGTTGCGGTGGATGTTCTCTATTTCCACCGTAGCGTCATCCACCAAGTTGCCCATACTCAGCGCCAAGCCGCTTAGGGTCATGATATTGAGCGTTTGCCCTAGCGCGTTCAGCACGATGATGGCCACCAGTACGCACAGCGGAATAGACAGCGTAATCATGAACGTGGAGCGCCAGGAACCCAGAAACAGCAGAATCATGAGGCCGGTAAGTGCGGCGGCGGCGCAGCCTTCCAGCACCACCCCTTGAATGGAGGCCCGCACGAAAAACGATTGGTCGAAGAGCAGCTTGATATCCAGGCCTTCTGGCGCAGTGGCTTTCACCCGCGGCAACTCCTTTTTGATACCCTCAATAACATCCAGCGTGCTCGCTAAGCCACTTTTAAGAATGGGGATAATAGCCGTGCGCTGGCCGTTCTGGCGCACAATGTTGGTTTGCACAGCCGCTCCCTCGTGCACGAAAGCCACGTCACGAACATAGACCGGCACTCCATCTACCGTTTTGATAGGCAAATCGTTGAGGGTGGCAATGACCTCGGGGCTGCTGTTAAGGCGCACGTCATATTCGCGGGTGCCGAGTTTGGCGACACCGGCAGGCAGAATCACGTTTTGCGTGACCAGCGTTTGCACCACATCGTTGCCAGAAAGGCCCTTACCGGCTAGTGCTTCTGGGTCCAGGTCCACCATAATCTGCTTGGGCCGCCCTCCGATGGGCACCAGCAAGGAAGCACCTTTGACAACGGCCAGTCCCGGCCGGATAAAGGCGCTGCTGGCGTCGTACAGGTCAGATTCTCCGAGGGTTTCCGACGATAGGCTAGCCTGGGCAATGGGCACATTGGAAGCCGAGTAACGGACAATCAGTGGTGCGCCAATGCCTTGGGGGAGCCCCCGCAGCAGGGTAGCCGTAATAGCGGTAATCTGGGCCACGCCCGCATCAGGATCGGTGCCGGGCTGGAAAAACACCTTGATTAGCCCCACCCCTTTTATCGACTGGGACTCCAGATGCTCGATATTGTTGACGGTGGTGGTGTACACCCGCTGGTTGACGGTGAGTACCCGCTTGTTCATCTCCTCGGCGCTCATGCCCGAGTACGACCACACCACGCCCACCACCGGAATGTTCACTTCCGGGAAGATATCCACGGCCATGGTGCGAATAGTCACGATACCACCGGCTATAATCAGCAGCGCCATGACCAAAAACGTATAGGGCCGCGCTATCGCCAACCGCACTATCCACATACAGGCAATTCCTTAAGCTATTGATTGACACGTTCCAACCAGAAATAACCTTACGGAATTTTCAAGCGCATAGCTGAACAAGGCCAAGATGATGTTCAGTGGCACAAGACAGAAAAGCCGCATTCTGCTAGGCAGGATGCGGCTTATAAATCTAACCCTCGCTGTCGTAGGCTGTAGCGCGAAGCGCGGGCTTCGCGCCTCGTCGAACGATTGGCACTGCTGATGTTGCAAGGCTTATCGAGTAACGGTAAGCGAAGCGCAGGCTTCGCGCTACATCCTATGACAGCCGGCTCAAACACACTTTCAGGCTGTCGCGCCAGTGCGGAATGGCGACTTGGAATGTGGTTTTCACCTTGGTCTTGTCCATCACTGAGTAGGCAGGGCGGGTCGCCTTGGTGGGGTACTCAGCGGTACGAATGGGTACAGTACGAACCGGCGTGTTGCTTAGCTCGAAGATGGCTTGGGCGAAGTCGTACCAGGAAGTAAGGCCTTCGTTGCTGTAGTGGTAGATGCCGTAGGCCTGGCTCTGGCTTTCGATAATGGTTAGGATGCAACCAGCCAGGTCAATAGCGTAGGTGGGCGTGCCAGCTTGGTCCCAGATAACGCGCATCTCCTCCCGCTCCCGACCAAACCGGAGCATGGTTTTCACGAAATTATTGGCGTATTCGGAATACAGCCAACTGGTGCGCAACACAAAGTACTGGCTGGTGTGCGTTGGTATTACCTGCTCGCCTTCCAGCTTGGTAAGGCCATAGACGCTGATGGGCGCGGCTTCGTCGGTTTCCACTAAGGGCTGGTTGCCGGTGCCAGCAAACACAAAGTCGGTGGAAATGTGGATGAGCGTGGTATTGAACTCACTGCACAACCGGGCCAGGTTTTCCGCTCCGTCGCGGTTGACGCGGCGAGCAATGTCCACTTCGTCTTCGGCTTTGTCTACGGCAGTATACGCAGCGCAGTTGATACAATACGCGGGCTGATACTGCCTAAATACAGCCTGCAGCTTACCGGCATCCAGAATATCCGCCTGTTCTTCCGGCAGGAAAACGATGTCGGTTAAATTTCTTTCGCGTGCTACGTGCTGCAAGCATTGGCCGAGCTGGCCAGTGCCACCAAAAACGAGGGTTGTACTCATAGAAATACTGCTGGAATAAAAAGCCTGTTATGTGCGTGTAGGCCGCAAATTAGGCTTTTCCAGGCTCTGAGTCATTCGGGTCTGAGGGAGCTGGCGGCAGAGCAGGGCCACCGGGCTGCACGGGCCGCTTGTTGTTGATGGGCTGAAAGCGTTGCTCCCGGGGCTGCTTCTCGCTCAGGTAGCGCCAGTACCGTAGCGGAATGTGGCGCCGGTGCAGCTTCATGTTCTTACGCTCCGGGATGTTGACGTGGTCGAAATACGACTGCCACAGCAGCTTGAACAACGGCTCCCGCTCATCAAGCACCGTAGCTGAAATATCGGTGCTGCGTTGCGGCGTGCTGGTTTCAAATTGCACTACGTCGGTGCGCTGCAGGTCGTAATACAGGCCGTAGCGGCGTCGCTTATCGAATATCAGCCAGCGTTGGTCGGCGTACCGTTTGGTGAAGTGAGGCGCAATGAGCGGCAACACGTCAAAGTCCGGGTCGATGGTGGCGTGAAAGAGGTTGTCACTGGTTTTCTCGAAGCGCACAAACGCCTCCATTCGGTGCTTTTCGCGGAACATTTGCTGCGCGATATGCGCCACCCGGCGCACGTTATCGTCGGCGTAGTTTTCTGAAATGTCGCGGGCTGAGCGCATCGCCAAATCAGCATAGCGAAAAACCAGCAGCTCCCGGTCTGGCTGCTCACTCAGGAACACGTGGTAGAGCCGGGCGCGGGCTTCTTTGTCCATGTGGCGCAGCAGGCCATCCCATACCCGGGTAGCCGTGGCCTCATTGGTATCGATCTGGACGGGTTGCGCGAACAGGCCACCTTGCACTTCCCCCAAGGGCTGAATGCTATTAGGCGCCGCCTTCCGGTCGTACACAGCAAAGAGCACCGTCAGCAAACCCTCGAACGAGCCGTCGTATGCGTAATCCAACGGCGCATTCGTCAGGGCGGGCGCCGTTGGGCGGGGCGTAGCCGAGGCAGCAGCTACAGTTGCCTTCCGGCGATTATACGGCGTAAGCGAACGGCTCATAAGTAGGGAATACGGTCGAAGTTACTGATGCGCATACAGTCAGTTATTGCCCCACCCCCGGTTCACGCACAACATTCTTCGGAACTAGGCTAGCCAATGACTTTCTGTACCTGAGGCTGTCCTTGTAAGAACTCCAGCAGCAACTTGTTTACGGCGGTCGGCTCTTCTTGATGCAGCCAGTGCGTGGCCTGTTTGAAATAGGTTAGCTCGCCTTGGTCGCACATAGCCACGCTTAAGCGCCCTAGTTCAGGTTCCAGAAAGGTATCCTGCTGCCCCCACAGAATGCGCACGGGTACGGTGATGCGGCCCACCTTGCCCACGCGCTGCGAGTTGCGAAATGCTGCTCGGTACCAGTTGATCATGGCCGTGACGGCACCCGGCTGGGCCCAGGCCCTCACGTATTGCTGCAGGTCATACGAGGAAAAAGTATCGGGGTGGCTGGTACCGCGCAACGACCCACGCCCAAACTTGTATTCTTTCCGCCGGAACATCTTCTCGGGTAGCACCGGCAACTGGAAAAAGAAGATATACCAGCTTTTCAGCAATTGGCGCGGGGTTTTGCGCAGCGCCCGACCCAGCACCGCCGGATGCGGCACGTTCAAAATACCTACTCGTGCCACCCGCGCCGGGTGCCGGGCAGCCAGCCACCAAGCCACCGCCGCACCCGAGTCGTGTCCGATGATCATCGCCTGGGCTTGGCCGGCCGCATCCAGCAAATCAAGTATGTCGGCGCCTAATCGGTCTATCTGGTAATTGGCTACCCCCTTGGGTTTGTCGCTGAGGTTGTAGCCGCGTTGGTCGGGCACCCACACGCGGTAGCCAGCTTCGGCCAGCGCCGGAATTTGCTTGCGCCAACTGTACCAGAATTCTGGAAAGCCATGCAACAAGACAACTAGCGGCCCAGCAGGAGGGCCGCACTGTGCCACGTGCAGCGTAATGCCGTTGGTACGGACGTAGTGATGCTCGATTTCGAAAGCCATGCTACGCGTACCCCACAACCAGGCGTAGGGTTACTGCCCAGCTATCAGCTTCAAGCCGCCTCCGACTGCCGCCGAGCCCGCGTGGCGTTGGCGTGGGCCGCCTCCCGGTGGAGTTGCTGCACAATGGGCAACAGGTCGGAAAGCTTGCAGCAGCAGGCAATACGGGCTACTTTCTTGGGAGTGGAAGCGTCGAGAGAGGCAGCCGACGCGTCGGCGGCGCGATGTGAGATGGTCATGGTAGAAGTTGGTTAATAGTGGTTTGTTTTCAAGTGGTTATGTAAGAACAATCTGTTTTTATATTCCCGGACACTCCTTTTCGCAACCAACCTTCTAGTCCCAAGCCCCTAAGAGGCTTGGGCAAAAAGGTCGAGTTGCTGGGTGACGAGGGCTGACCGCACCGAGCCTGCGCCAAATAGAATTTGGCGGCGAATGGTTTGCTCGTCGTAGTCGCGCTTCTCTAAGGCCTGCCCGCGGCAAGTCAGGAAAAACTTGGCTCGCTTCAGCACCACTCCAAACTTGTGCAGATGGTCGAGCGTGATAGGCGCAAACCGGCGAGCGGCCACAATACGCTTCGCTGAGCGCGCCCCAACACCTGGAATGCGCAAAATCATTTCGTAGTCTGCCGAATTCACGTCCACCGGAAATACGTGGCGGTTGCGCAAGGCCCATGCTAGCTTGGGGTCCACTTCCAGATCGAGGAAGGGGTGCGCAGGGTCCAGGATTTCGTCGGCCTGGAAGCCGTAGAAGCGCATCAGCCAGTCGGTCTGGTAGAGGCGGTGCTCCCGGATGAGGGGCGGCTGCGTCACTTGCGGCAAACGCGCATCGTCGGTGACGGGGATGTAGCCCGAGTAGTACACCCGCTTCAGGCCGTAGCCTTTGTAGAGCGAGTCGGTCAGGTTGATGATTTCGAGGTCGTTTTCAGCGGAAGCGCCTACAATAAGCTGGGTGCTCTGGCCGGCCGTGGCGAACTGCGGCACCTTCTTGAAAAGCGCCTTCTCTTCTTTGTTTTTGGTGATACCGTCCCGAATCTGGGCCATCGGGGTCAGAATCTCCTCGTAATTCTTTTCCGGCGCCAGGTTCTGCAAGCTCATTTCCGAGGGCAGCTCGATGTTCACGCTCAAACGGTCGGCGTACAGGCCCGCCTCCTGAATCAGCTCCTCCGAAGCGCCCGGAATGGCTTTCACGTGGATATAGCCGTTGAAATTGTGCTCAGTGCGCAGCTTCTTGATGATGCGCACGAGGCGCTCCATTGTATAGTCGGGCGACGAAAAAATGCCGGAACTTAAGAACAACCCCTCGATGTAGTTACGACGGTAGAAGTTCATGGTCAGGTCCACTACTTCGTCAACAGTGAAAGCCGCCCGCTTCACGTCGTTGCTCTTGCGCGACACGCAGTAAGCGCAGTCGAAGATGCAATGGTTGGTAAGCAAAATCTTGAGCAGACTCACGCAACGGCCGTCTTCAGTGTAGCTGTGGCAGATGCCCATACCTTCCGCATTGCCGAGGCCCTTGGACTCGTTTTTGCGCTTGCCACCGCTGCTGGAGCACGATACGTCGTACTTCGCGGCGTCTGCCAAAATGCTTAGCTTTTCCTGAATGCGCTGGTCGTTCATCGGGCTGTATCTGGGCTTAAAAATAGGGGCTTGTGCTGATAGTTGCACTATACATCAAGACTAATTTCGTTGGAATTGTTCCGAAACTGCCGAGTATTTCTCCTGCATTGTCAGACAACAACGTTGCCGTTTCGACGCGGGAGGTAGCTGAGTCTGAATCGTTGAACCAGCTAACTCGGCTGCCTCCTGCGTCGGAACGATAGCGCTATTTTTATCCCTGTTTTCGGGGCGTTTTGCAACGATCAGCGTGTGGCAAACCTCTTAAGAACGCTGTACCTTGCAAGGGTTGAATTCTGTCGTATGAAGTATGTGGTGTATGTGTGGGCATTCTTGTGGCTTGGGGCTTTCCCCACGCTGGCCCAAACCACCACGACCACGCCTGCTGATACTTCCCGAGTAATTGAGCCTACCGATACCACCCGCCGCCCAGCCGTCAGCACCGACTCCCTACGGCGGCGCTTCGACCAAGAACGCCTACTCAACGGCCTCAAGGCGTACACCAAGCGCAAAACCATTGCCGGCAAAGCAGCGGCAGCTCTTTTCAACTTCACGCCGCGCCGTGAAGACCAAGCGGGCCTAGATGCGGCCTTGCTGGACCGCCAATACGACCGCCACAACTATAAAATAGTACGCAACATCAACATCCGGACGCTGACGGCTTTCGGCTACAGCATCTCCGACACCACCCGCATTCCGCGCAACGTGCTAGAGAAAACCGGCAACTTCTTCCACATGAAGACCTCGAAGGCCCGGGTCCGACAGGTGTTGCTGTTTCGGGCCGGCTCGGAGCTAGAGCCGCAAGCCCTGGCCGAATCAGAGCGTTTGCTACGCCAGACTGCTGAGTTGCTAGACGCTCGGGTGTTTGTGAACGAGCGCACCAGCTCAGCCGACAGCGTGGACGTGGAAATTGTAACCAAGGATGTGTTCAGCTTGAGCGGGTCGGTGGAGGTGCGCGACGTGGGCGCGGCCGTGATTGGCTTGCGCGACCAGAATTTTCTGGGCCAGGGACACCAGTTCCGCAACCGCTACGAGTACGGGCGCCGCCAGCCACAATCGTGGAGTTACCGTGGCAGCTACCGGGTGCCGTTCCGCAACTTCATCTACGGGGAAGCCCGCTACCAAAACGAGTATCAGAACCGGCAGGGGGGCGTTACGCTTAGCCGCGACTTCTACTCTATCAATACCAAGTACGCCGGGGCGTTGTCGTTGAACTCCTACAACTACCGGCTGCTGCTTAGGCAGCCCCCGCCCGGCCAGGAGCCCGACTACTCCCCTATTCGCTACACCACCCAGGATTTGTGGGTGGGCCGTTCCTTGCCGCTGCGTAGCTATGATTTGGGCTACGATAACCCCGGCCGCATGATTTTGTCGGCCCGGCTGTTGCGCACGCACCATACCATTCGCCCTAACTCCGACTTCCTGAACGCCAATGCCTTGCTGGGCACCATTGGCTACAGCGTGCGGCGCTACTACAAAGACAAATACCTGTTTGGCTTCGGCCGCACAGAAGACATCCCAACCGGCACACTGCTCAGCGCCACGCTGGGCTACGAGCTCAACGACCAGGACCGGCGCCACTACTACGGCGCCCGAATCTCGACGGCCAACTATAGTCCGCGCGCCGGCTACTTGTACCTGAGCGGTGAGTTTGGCTCCTACGTCCGTCCCTCTACCCACGACTGGCAACAGGGGCTAATCAGCACGGAAATCCTGTATTTCACTCGCCTCTATCACACCGGCAACTACCAGTGGCGGCATTTCCTCTGGAACCGGACGGCTATCGGGTTGAACCGCCTTTCCAGCGACCTGCCCCTTACGATTGAAGGCGAACGGGGCTTGCGGGGCTTCCGCTCGACCAGCGACCTGCGCGGCACCAGCCGGGCAGTACTCAACTACGAAACCACCGTCTATACGCCGGTATCCTTCTTTGGCTTCCGGTTGGCGGGCGTCCTCTTTGCCGACATAGCGTGGCTCAACAACCGCTCTGGCCGCGTGCTGCCCATCTACGACAAGCCGTACACCGGCTTCGGCGCGGGCCTGCGTTTCCGCAACGAATACACCCCCATCCGGACCATCCAAATCCTGCTGGGCTACTATCCCCGCGGCCTCACCAGCGAGAGCGGCTACCGCATCTACGAAAGCTCCCGCCCTTACTACGACTTCAGCGACTTCAGCTTCGGCCAACCAGGCATTGCACGCTACGAGTAGTTTTCAACATACTATGGTGTGCGGAATCAGCTTACGCATGCACTAGGAGTTTACGGTGCGTTAAACAGAAAGAGCCCCGAAACACATGGTTTCGGGGCTCTTTCTGTTTTGAGGCGCTTGCAGTGAAGCTGAATTTCTAGCGGCGGTTGATGGCGTTTAGATCTTCGAAAGCCTGCTTGAGACGAGCAATGAAGGTTTCTTCGCCTTTACGCAGCCACACGCGGGGGTCGTAGTACTTCTTGTTGGGCGAGTCGGCGCCGCTTGGGTTGCCGATCTGACCTTGCAAGAAGCCTTCGTTTTTCACGTAGTAATCCTTGATGCCTTCCCACAGCGCCCACTGCAAGTCGGTGTCTAGGTTCATCTTGATGGCGCCGTAGCTGATGGCCTCGCGGATTTCAGCTTGGCTGGAGCCGGAGCCGCCGTGGAACACAAAGTTGATAGGCAGGGCCTCGGCAATGTTGTGCTTCTCCCGCAGGAACTCCTGCGAGTTGTGCAGGATTACAGGTTGCAACTTCACGTTGCCAGGCTTGTATACGCCGTGCACGTTACCGAAAGCGGCCGCAATGGTAAAGCGTGGGCTAACCTCGCTCAGTTGCTCGTAGGCGTAGGCCACTTCCTCAGGCTGGGTGTAGAGCTTGGAGCTATCCACATCCGAGTTATCAACGCCGTCTTCTTCGCCGCCGGTTACGCCCAGTTCGATTTCCAGCGTCATGCCAATCTTGCTCATGCGCTCTAGGTAGCGCTTGCAGATTTCGATGTTCTCTTCAATGGGCTCCTCCGACAAATCCAGCATGTGAGAGCTGTAGAGCGGCTGTCCGTACTGGGCGAAGTGCTTTTCGCCGGCGGCGAGCAGGCCGTCGATCCAGGGTAGAAGCTTTTTGGCGGCGTGGTCGGTGTGCAGAATCACGGGCACATCGTAGAGCTCGGCCATGAGGTGCACGTGCTGCGCACCGGAAATAGCACCGGCAATGCTGGCTCGCTGGTCGCCATTGGGGATAGACTTACCCGCAAAAAACTGCGCGCCACCATTGGAGAACTGAATGATAACCGGCGAGTTGACGGCCGCAGCCGTTTCCAATACCGCATTCACCGTGTTGCTACCCGTCACGTTGACGGCGGGCAGAGCGAAGGCATTGGCCTTAGCTACTTGGAAGAGGGCTTGCACTTCGTCGCCGTGCAGGACGCCAGCCCGCAGGCCAGTAAGAGTTTGTTCAGCCATTGAATTGAAAAAAGGGTATAAACAGGACGTGGGGAGTTCAAGCCAGTGGATGACTTCGCCGGACCGGAGCTGGTGCTGCCATTTGCTTTTCCAGCTACGGCACCAAGTTAGGATCTGCTAGGGTACAAAAGAACAAAAGTTCACAACTCTACCAATTAATAAGCCTATCCTGGCAGGCCTAACCAACCGCTCAAGCCAGACGAAGAGGCTCGAAAACTGGTTCTAACTTGCTGTACCCGGCTCCCAGCACCGATTTTACTTCTTGGTCGTTTGTGCACTTCGCCAGGAAGTCGTACAAGTTGCTGGCGCCATACCGGATACCCCCCATGCGTGCTGCTACTACATAAATGGGGAATTCGTTGGCTGCGTTCCGCTGGCTGCTATCCCAAGCCAGGTACTCTCCGTTTTCGCTCATCCCGAAGGGTACCAAGGCAGACTCGATGCCTGGGTATCCATCGGGCTCCAATAGGAAAGGGTCATACTCCATTTCCTGGTAGAAAATATCCATAAAGCCTTTGATGCGTGCCGACTGAACCGGCCACGAGTCGGCGTGTTCCAGCGCCGGGATGTAGACCAAGAACAGGTTACAGAGCCTCCCCCAGCCTACTTGCAGGGCAAAGTCGAGGTAGGATGGCGGGAAGCCCTCGCCGTCGGTGAAACGGTACTGTAGTAGATAGGCAGCGTCCCCGTAAACGAAAGAGGGTTGTTTCTGGAGGTGCTTGAAGCTGTTCATTGCTATGTATGTTTGATGAACTGGCTGGGTCTATCTATCCCGAAGACTAGGGTAAACGTACGGGCTTATCTTGTCTTCTCTGGTACGCCCCAGGCACGCCTTTTTTTAGTGTGGTTCCCTTTTCGCTTTATGATGTTGTATATACCTCGTTTCCTTTTCGCTTTGTCTCTACTGGCTGCTACGCCGGTGCTGGCCCAGAATGCTGCGCTTGATGCCCGAATAGCCAAGTTGGCTCGCCTGCAAGAAAAGAATGTAGTTGCTTGGCGGCGCGACATTCACCAGAACCCCGAACTCAGCAACGACGAAAAGCGCACTTCGGCATTGGTAGCCGACCACCTCCGCAAGCTGGGCCTGGAAGTGCAAACGGGCGTGGCCCGCACCGGTGTGGTGGGCATCCTGAAAGGCGGCAAACCGGGCCCGGTAGTAGCCTTACGAGCCGATATGGACGCGCTGCCCGTAACTGAGCCAGTCGGCCTAGCCTTTGCATCCACGGTGAAAGCGCAGTACAACGGCCAGCAAGTGGGCGTGATGCATGCTTGCGGCCACGACTCGCACACGGCCATGCTGCTGGGCGCCGCCACGGTGCTGAGTGAAGTCCGCAAGGACTTGCCGGGCACGGTGAAGTTCATCTTTCAGCCAGCCGAGGAAGGCTCCTTGCCCGGCATGGTGGGCGGGGCCCGCCTCATGGTGCAGGAAGGCGTCCTCGACAACCCCAGAGTGGACGCCATCTTCGGCCTGCACATCAGCGCGCAACGGGAGGTAGGCACCCTGGAATACCGTTCGGGCCCGGAAATGGCCAGTTCCGACGTGTTTACCATCAAAGTGAAAGGCAAGTCGGCGCATGGTGCTACGCCGTGGCTCGGGGTAGACCCCGTAGTGGTGTCGGCGCAGATTGTGTTGGGGCTGCAAAGCATTATCAGCCGCCAGACAGAGCTAACCGAAGATGCGGCCGTGCTGACGGTGGGCATCATGCAAGCCGGGGTGCGCAACAACATCATTCCGGAGCAGGCCGAAATGGCCGGCACCATTCGCACGCTCAGCCCAGAAATGCAGCAAAAAGTATGGGCAGCCATCCGGCGCACGGCCACCAACATTGCCGAAAGTGCCGGTGCTACCGCCGAAGTGGACATCGTCAACTACGCCCCGGTTACCATCAACCATCCCGGCCTGACCGAACAGATGCTGCCTTCCCTGCGCACCGCAGCCGGCAAAGACAAGGTGCGCGAAACCAAAGCCTCCATGATAGCCGAGGATTTTGCTTGCTACCAAGAGAAGGTGCCGGGCCTGTTTGTGTGGCTCGGGGGCATGCCGGCTGGGGGCAATCCTGCCACTGCCGCCCCGCACCACACCCCTGGGTTTCACATCGAAGAGAGCGGCTTCACGCTGGGCGTTACGACGCTGGCTACGCTAGCCGCCGATTATTTGACCAAGAAAAAGTAAAGAGCGCGCTACATATTGGCTCCGCTGGTCGTGCAAGACAGCCTGGCGGCCGTACACGTATCTTTGCTGTTCCTCTCCTTACCCCAACACCCCTCTATGCTACTCGGCGACTACAACGAACTGGAAGTGGACCGCGAGGTCGATTTTGGCATGTACCTGCGGTCCGACGACGGCGACATGTTGATTCCGCGCAAATACATTCCTACGGGCACCCGCATCGGCGACGTGCTGCGCGTGTTTGTGTACCGCGACTCCGAAGACCGCCTCATTGCCACCACCCTCGACCCCCTGGTGAAGGTTGGCGAATTTGCGGCCCTAACCGTACGCGACGTAACGCCACTCGGAGCCTTCCTAGACTGGGGCCTCGAGAAAGACCTATTCCTCCCCTACCGCAACCAGCGCCGCAGTTTGCGCGTGGGCCAGCGCGAAACCGTGTACGTGTACCTTGATGACACTTCGGACCGCATTGTAGCCACCGCCAAATGGGAGCGGCAGCTTCCCACCGATATGCCTTTCCCTGGCAAGGCCGGAGACGAAGTGCATCTGTTTGTGGCCGATGAAACAGATATGGGCTACAAAGTCATCGTGAACGGCACCCACCAAGGGCTGCTGTATCACAACGAAGTGTTTAAGCCCCTGCGCCTCGGCGACATGCCCACCGGCTACGTGCGTCAGATTCGGGAGGACGGCAAGCTGGATATCAGCCTGCAACGTGTGGGGTACGACGAAGCCCTGGCCGCTGCCGACACCTTGCTGGAAGCCTTGCGCCAAGCACCCGAGGGCCGGCTCCAAGTTGGCGACAAGAGTGAGCCCGACGACATCTACCGCCGCCTAGGCATGAGCAAGAAGGTGTTCAAGAAGGCGCTGGGCACGCTGTATAAGCGCGGAGAAGTGCAGCTTTTCCCGGAGTACACGCAACTGGTAGCAAAAACCAAGTAGGGTCCGTAGGTTGGCACATGCAGCGCTACCAACAGTTGCAGTGCTCGCCTGTGGCGCTTTGGGGCACCCGTTTTACGCCGTAGCGCACAGCCAGAGGGCAGGCCAGCGCAGTGTGCAGAAGTTAACCTGTAGCTCGTTTCCTTGTAGGTGAATCTGCCGTACCTTGCCGCTACGAACCTACTTGCAGGCTACTTGATACTCCCTACCACTTGGCACCGCTTTCTTGGCATCCGCCCCGATGAGGGAAAGACGGTGTGGCTGTTCTTTCTGCACAACTTTCTACTGGGCATCGGCACCATTCTGGTGTACGTGGCGGCCAACGTTATTCTGCTCGAAAACAACCCCGAGCGCAACCTGCCGCTGGCCTACGGGGTAGCCGCGTTGGCGCTTATGGCCGTCGGCAAAGTGTACACGCATTTCGAGCACCAGCTGCAACTACAGCGCCTGGCGGTGCGGGTGCTGCTAGCGGTAGTGGTGCTGACGGGTGTGCTGGGCGTGTTAGTCGCCGTAGGGCACTCGGTGGCGGCAGCGGTGGCCATTATGGCGGGCTACCGCATCATCTATCTGCTCACCAACTTGGAATTCTGGGGCGTATCGGCCGTGGTGTTTGATGTGCGGCAAAGCAAGCGCCTCTTTAGCCTCATCAGTTCCGGTGATATGCCCGCCAAGGCACTGGGTGCGGTACTTGCCATTCTGGTGCACGGCCACACCGATTTGTTGTTTCTGCTGCTACTAGCATTCGGGGCCTACGTAGGCGCGTTGTTTACGCTGCGTACCACGTTGGCCTCACACGTGGTAGAGGTGAAATCGGTAGCCCGGCGCCACCGGCAGCAAGACGCTGCCCCTCTGCTTCAGCGCTGGTCCGGCAACAGCCAGTTGGTGTTGTCTATGTGCCTGAGCTTGATGGCCGTGGCGGCCGTCACAACGGGCGTCGAGTACTCCTTCTTCGTGAACGTCAAGCACAAATTTCACGACCAAGCCACGCTGATGCGGTATTTGGGTACCGTCCTGGCCCTGACTTACCTGCTGGCCATGGTGTTCAAGGTGCTGCTCTCGCAGGTTACGTTGGAGCGGCTAGGTATTCGCCTGATGCTATTGGCGCTGCCGGCCGCCGTAGTGCTAGGAGTGCTGGTGTTTGGCGGCTTGGAATTCGCAGCCGCTCCCGATTCGGTGATGTTGCTGTACTTCTGCGGGTTGTTTTTGGGGTTGGAAGTGTTGCGGCGGGCGGTGTTCGACCCGGTATTTCTGGTGCTGTTTCAGGCGCTTTCGGCAACCGAGCGGTTGCAGGCTCACACCACCGCCAAGGGCTTTTTCGAGCCGTTGGGGATGGCGCTGGCTGGGTTCCTGCTGTTTGCGTTACACTACCTGCCGGAGCTAAACGAGTGGCTACCGTTCGTATGGATGGGCTTATTTGCGGCGGGGGCCCTGCTGTTTCTGCACCGCACCTATGGCCACTACCTAGCCGAGCTACACCACGCCGTTAGCCGCCGCTTCACCGATGATGCCGAAGCGCCAGCGTCGTCTGGTACGGGCTGGCATCAACCTACCGCCACCCAGGCCGAGCAGGCTTCCGAGGCTATCAACGACGACCATATCCGCCAGTTGATTGCGGGCCTCTCCGACCGGACGCAGCGACGGCGGGCTACTGCCCGCCTTGTTCAGCTAGGCGAAACGGCTGTGCCGTTGTTGGCCGAAGCGCTTCAAAACACCACCGAGGAAGTACAGCTGCAACGGTTGGCGCACGTGTACGGCCACATCCAGACTCCCGCCAGCCGGCAAGCTCTGCTGACCTTGCTGAAACAGCCCCGCTTGTTTGGGCGCGAAGTGGCGTTACGCGCCTTGCGTACCTTCGACCAAGACCCCGCCGATGGGCCCATGTTCCAGGCGTTGGTGCGGGAAGAACTACAACTCGCCCAACAACTTCTGCATGGCCTTGCCACCGCTCCCACTGAGCTACGGCGTGCCCTCGACTATGAGCTAACCCGAGTGCAGCAACGAATCTTTGGGCTCCTGCTCCAGCTCTACCCCCCGCAATTCATTGCCGACGCGCAACGCGGCGTGGCTCACGCCGCCCGTGAGCGGCAGGCCAACGCCCTGGAAATCCTCGATAACATCATTCCTCGCTCGCTCTACCAGGGGTTGCAAGCCTTGCTGGACGTGCTGCCCAACCCCGACAAAATCCGCACCTTCGACCGGTTGCTGGGTGTTCCAGCTGTGCCTGTTGATGTGGTGCTGCTGGTGGTTCGGCTGGGCGAAACCACGTTTTCGGAATGGACGGTAAGCGTGGCCCTACCGCACTGGCAGCCCACGGCCGGTACTATGCCGCAGCTACTACCCCACTTGAGCAGCCCTAGCTTACTGGTGCGAGAAAGTGCCTTTGCCACCTTGGAACAGCTAGCTCACCGGCAACCTGCGTTGCATCAGCAGCTGTGCAATGAAAATTCCACTATAGCCTCCCAACGTATGGCCCATCATGCCGCCGCCGCAACTATTTCCGCTCACGACCGGGTACAAGTGCTGCACCATACGGCCTTGTTTGCCGAAACGCCCGAAAACGTGCTGAGCAGCATCGTACCCATTATGAAGGAAGTAACCTTCCATGAGGGACAGGAAATCTTTGCCAAAGGCGACCTGGGCACCTCACTCTTCATCGTGTATGAAGGCGAAGTGGGCGTATTCAACGGCCCTCAGCAGCTAGCTACCTTCAAGAAAGGCGACTTTTTTGGCGAACTGGCCCTCCTCGATGCCGAACCCCGCTCTGCTACGGCCGTGGCGCACGGTCCCGTAGTGGCGTTCCGCCTCGACCAAGAAGACTTCTACGACGTGATGGAGGAACGCGGTGAAGTACTGCGCAACGTGTTGCGGGTGCTCTGCCAGCGCCTGCGCCGCCAAAACGAGAAGATGCAACTTCCCCAGTAGCTGTTGAAGCTCAGCACTTCACTAACAGTCTACCTACAAAAGACGAGCGCCCAGCCCTAATAAAAGGCTGGGCGCTCGTCTTTATAGTTGGCCTGCTGTAGATGCACGATACTTCAGCCGTTGTGGCAGCTTACGCCACTACTTCATACGTCATCACGGGGTTGGCTTTATTCTTTAGTTTCAGCTCCCCCACGGGCTGGCATTGAAACGATTCCTTTACTTTCTGATAAATGGCTTCCGTGATAATAATCTGGTTAGGCTGCGCGGCTCCCTGCAGACGTTGGCTCACATTCACGGTGTCGCCGATGACGGTGTAGTCGAGGCGGCGGAGAGAGGCCGAACCGATGTTGCCGCTCACCATTTCACCAGTGTTGATGCCGATGGACACCTGCGGCTGGTAGCTAGTGCCGTCGGGGAGGGTGCTTTGCTGGTTCTGGATGAGCGTGCGCACCGACAAGGCGGCATCAATGGCTCGGTCGAGGTGATATTCGCCTCGGAACACGGCCATTACGGCGTCACCCATGAACTTATCAATGTAGCCACCCTGCGCAATTATCTCCTTCACCATCTGGTCGAAGTAGGTATTGAGCAGCGTTACCACCGTGTGAGCCGGCAGCACCTCCGACAGTGCGGTGAACCCACAGATATCAACAAAGGCCACGGTGGCTTCGACTGTTTCGCTGGCCATGAGGGTATCCTCGAAGCCGGGGCGCGCCATGAAGTTGATAACCGTTTCATCCACGTACATCTTCAGGATGTTGTTTTCCTGAATAGCGCGCAAGGTTTCGCGCAGCTGCTGCACGTGGCTGGCCGTTTTCTGCATGGTCACTTCCAGGTCGGCGAAGTCCACGGGCTTGCACACAAAGTCGAAGGCCCCACGGTTCATGGCCGTCCGAATGTTTTCCATGTCGCCGTAGGCCGACACCATCACGGTTTTCAGCACCGAATTCAGATCGTGCAGCTTGGTAAGCAGCGTCAGCCCGTCCATGACGGGCATGTTGATGTCGGAGAGAATGATGTCCAGGTCCGGCGTGTCGCGAATGGTGTCGAGTGCTTCCTGGCCGTTGCCAGCAAACTTGAACTCGTACACCCCTTCGCGAATCTGCCGCCGGAACTTTTGCTTGATCAGCAACTCCAAATCGGCTTCGTCATCGACCACCAAAATTTTCGTTTTCATAGCTTCTCCAGCGAGACTAATTTTTCTTTGAGAGCGGCAAAATCTACGGGTTTGGTTAGGAAATCATTGGCTCCGAGCTGCATAGCTTGGTTGTAGCTTTCCGTGTCGCCGTAGGCAGTTATCATCATGACCAGGGGTGGCGCGGGCGGTGGGGCAGCGTACTCCTGCTTCACACGCCGCAGCAGTTCCAGCCCGCTCATACCCGGCATGTTGATGTCAGACAGAATTAGCACCACTTCCGACACGTGGCTGTGCAGATAGTTAAGCGCCTCTTCGCCCGAGTAGGCAAAGGAAAAGGTGAACTCCCCGCTCCGAATTTCGCGCCGAAAGCGCTGCTCAAACAACGTCCGTACGTCCACTTCGTCGTCGACGACCAATATTTTCATTGTGTTCTGGTGCTAGGTGGCTAGGGGCCTACCACCCCGGTTGTGGACCCGAAGTGCAGGCGGATATGGTGTCTAAAGTTAGGGCGAAAAAGTAGCGCCTGCTGCTGATTTCTGGGAGCTGTAGCGCGGCCTTATTCACCTAGTGGTGCGCTCGGACAGGCAGCCTTACTAGCTCAGATGGGCAGAGTTATGATAAACTCTGTTCCCTTGCCTTCCTCACTTTCCATACTGAGGCTGCCGCCGTGGCCTTTCGTGATGATGTCGTAGGACAACGAGAGGCCCAGGCCAGTGCCTTCGCCGGTGGGCTTGGTGGTGAAGAAAGGTTGAAAAATTTTCTGCTTCACGTTCTCTGGAATTCCCATACCATTGTCGCGCACTCTGATTTCGGTGCAGCCTGCTCTATTGTTGGTACTCACCACGACGGTGGGCTTATAGCCGGGCTCCTGGCGCTTTTGGCGCTGCTGCACCGCATAAAAAGCATTGGTAAGCAAGTTGAGCAGCACGCGGCCCACGTCTTGCGAAATAACGTTGACTGGTCCCAGCGTCGGATCGAAATGCGTGTCGAGGGTGGCGTTGAAGGTTTTGTCTTTGGCCCGCAGGCCGTGGTAGGCGAGGCGCAGATACTCGTCGCAGAGGGCATTGAGGTCGGTGAGTTGCCGCTCGCCGGTACTGGCGCGGCTGTGCTCTAGCATGCCCCGCACAATACTGCTGGCTCGGTGCCCGTGGTGCGAGATTTTCTGCAAGTTCTGCTTGAGGTCGGCTAACAGTTCACTTTCCAGCTCGGTGTCCCGGTTGGGCTTTTGCTGTTCTTCTTCCAACTCTTGCAATAGCTCACTCGATACCTCCGAAAAATTGTTGACGAAGTTGAGTGGATTCTGAATTTCGTGGGCAATACCGGCGGTTAGCTCGCCCAAGCTGGCCATTTTTTCGGCCTGAATAAGCTGTGCCTGCGTGGTTTTGAGCTCAGTAAGGGTGTAGCGCAGCTCCTCGGCTTGCTGCGTGAGGGCCGCCGTCCGCTCCGATACCATTCGCTCTAGCTCGGAATTTTGGGCTTCAATGCGCTGCTTGGCCTTTTCTTCTTCTTCGCGTACTAAGCGCTCTGCTTCAAGTTGTTTTTTCTGGCTGCGAGCAATCAGCCCGAAGGTTATCATCCAGAAAATGGTAAAGCCTTGTGCCGTCTCGAACACATCTTCGTATTCCCTTATGAGTCTGTTGCCGAATAGGGCCACCAAAAACTCCAACCCAAACCACAGCACAAACGGCGCCATAGCCAACAAGACGGTGCGGGCTGGCCGGTAATTGCGCAGCCTAACAAGCATGGCCGCCGTTGCCGCAAACACCAGCAACCAGTACACATCGTTGATCCGCTCACTTTTCACACCAAACACGGCCGACAGTAGGAACAGCGCCACGCCTGGCACCCAGAGCCGGGTGAGCAGAAAGTGCCAGCGTGCTGAGCGGATGGGTAAGCTGAAAAACTTACTTAACGCTCCTGCAATGCCCGTAGCAACTATGGCGGAGAATAATATCTCGGTGTTGATGTTCATGTTCAAGTGGAGACTGTTCGGAAGGTACGAGACGTGGTAAGACCTATCGAGACGAGAGCACAGGGATAGTTTGCGCACCAGACACCAGTGTTTTGCGCTGTACTGCCGGGCTGCTGTAAGTAAAGAAAGGTTGAAAAATCCAGCCTACCATCTTTCGGAGCGCACGTGCTTTCACGGAGCACAAATATCAATTGCCAAAAGCACATATTTGCCGGTAGGCATATCTTGCTGTGCCTTCTGACCGTTAGCAGAAACCCATGAATGTTGAGCTTGCTGAAGAGTACATTTTGCACGAGTTGCGTGCCCACCTGCCGGCCATTCTCTACTACCATGGTGTGCACCACACCTTGGATGTGACGCAGGCGGCGATGCAGCTAGCTACGGCCGAAGGCATCACTGCCGAAACCGACCGCCAACTCCTGCGCACAGCGGCTCTGTACCACGACACTGGGTTTCTGCGCACGTTCACGGGGCATGAAGTGGAGGGCTGTACCCTCGTACGTGAAATGTTGCCCCGTTTCGAGTACACTGCTACCCAGATTGACACGATCTGCGAGATGATCATGGCGACTCGCCTGCCCCAGGATCCGCATTCGCACCTAGCCGAAATCCTCTGCGACGCCGACCTCGACTACCTGGGCCGCCCCGACTTTGAGCCCATAGCCCACACGCTGTTTCTGGAGTTTCAGGCGCGCCAGCTTATAACCGCCGACGAAAACGCCTGGAATCGTTCGCAAGAGCAATTTCTAGCGCAGCACCATTACTGGACTGCTACCGCCGTGGCGTGGCGCGAGGCGGCCAAGCAGGAACGGCTCAGGGAAGTACGAGAGAAACTACTTGCCTGATTAGCAAGCTCCCGCTTGGTTCTTAAAGCCTATCTACACAAGCCCTGTCATTCCAACGCAGGAGGAATCTGAGTGAAATTATTAGAACAAATTAACCCAGATTCCTCCTGCGTTGGAATGACAGCACTAGATACATGTTCACAGCGACGCCTTGCGGATAATGGCACCTTCAGCAGTACTGCACACGCGCCGGACTGTAGATGAAAGGAACCTGCAGCCAGGTTCTTTGTAAGCAGGCAACGCAACAAGTAATAACAGCATCTTTCTGCTGTTGGCCTACCCTACTCACCGGGTTTACGTACCACGGCAGGCCCTTAAGACTGTTTCTGTTGGTTTGCTGTGCGGGCGTCCGGCTCTCGGCCATTTGTTGCTACCTCTTTATCATGCAGAAAACCGCTATCATCGCCGGGGCCAGTGGTCTGATTGGTTCCCAGTTGCTGCCCTTGCTGCTGGCCTCCAACCGCTACGCCAAAGTTATTGCCGTCGGACGTAAGCCGTTGACTCAGGTTCATCCTAAATTAGAGCAGCGGGTCCTGGATTTCGACCAGTTAGAGCAACACAGCATGAGTTTAATTGCTGATGATGTGTATTGTTGCCTAGGTACCACCATGCGGCAGGCGGGCTCCAGAGAAGCGTTTTACCGCGTCGATTACTTGTACGTGGTAACGCTGGCAGCGCTTACGGCCCGCAACTTTGCGTCGCAGCTGTTACTGGTATCGGCCATGGGCGCCGATGCCGGCTCGCGCATCTACTACAACCGTGTGAAAGGTGAGATGGAAGCGGCCGTGCAGCAGACGCCTTTCCGAGCTATCCATTTCTTCCGGCCTTCCTTGCTGCTGGGCGAGCGGAACGAGAAACGGCCCGCAGAACGAATCGGCGCCATTCTGCTCCGCGCCCTGAATCCGCTGTTGCTGGGCCCGTTGCGGAAATACCGGCCCGTGCCCGCTGCTGCCGTGGCGCAAGCCATGCTACGTGCGGCCGAAGATGACGGTGGCGGTATCAAAGTGCACCTCTCCGATGAAATAGCGCGCACATCATCTTTGTAATAATTCCGCGGCTAATCCGTGTTAGGCGTTATATTTACGTGAATATAATTTCACTTTTATAACTTTCCTATGAAGAATTTTACTCTTGTTGCGTTAGGTATTGCGCTAGTGTGCGGGACGCAGCCAGTAGCAGCTCAAAGCAAAAAAAAGAGTAGTGGTGGTGGTAGCAGCAACGGATACAGCACGGGTATCGGTCTGCGGGGTGGTGGCTATTCATCAGGACTTACGATTAAACACTTTCTCAGCGGCAAGAATGGCGTGGCCATTGAAGGGCTTCTGACCACGGAGTACAAAGCGCGTGGCGCCCGGCTTACGTTGTTGGGCGAGAAGCACAAAGGCATTTCTGATGTGAAGGGCCTGCAGTTCTACTACGGAGCTGGTTTCCATGCCGGCGCTTACCGGGGGCGCTATTATTTCACTGACGCGCGCTTCTACCGATACCACAAAAAGAACGTGTACGTCTACCGCGACTACGTGTACGATGATGCTACCTACGTAGCCTTCGGTGCCGACCTCATTCTAGGTCTGGAATACAAGCTAGAGGATCTGCCGTTTGTGGTCGGCGTTGACTACAAGCCGTTCTTCGAGGTTTTCAACGGCTACACCGGCTTCTACAACGACGCTGCTATAAGCTTGCGGTTCACGTTCTAAATCAAAAACTGCACGGCCTTATGGTCGTGCAGTTTTTGTCTGCTCCTGCGTCTCAAGTAGTATCATCCTTTGCTATAACAAACAGCTTCCCGCACCATAAATGCCGGCCGATACCATTGCCTACACTCTATATCCTTTTCACTACAACTACATGAAGCACTTTTTACTGTTTGCCTCGCTGCTCGGCAGCACCCTGACCACTTTTGCGCAAGCACCACTGCCAGAGCGCACGCTCCGAAACACGCCTACCAATCCAGCTTTAGCTCCCATTGAAGCCTTACTAAAGCGCAACGAAGCAGCCCGGCCTACAACCACTGTGCGCCAAGCAAGCAGAATCTCAACTTACCTCTGGAACCGTACTACTTCGCAATGGGGCTCTGGTAGTATAGCCACGTACACCTATGATGCTCAAGGGCGCACCATAGGCGTTGTCCGCACAGATTCCGCAACCCAGGTGCCAAGCACCCGCACTACGTATACGTACAACGCCACAGGTCAACTGAGCCGCTATCTTGATGAAACATGGCAGGGCTCGGCATGGCAGAATTTTAACCAGGAACTATTTACATACGATGGGCAAAATAGAAGAACCGAGTATCTGAACCAGAATTGGATCAATGGCGCCTGGCAAAACTCTTACCGCGACCAATACACTTACAATGCGCAAGGGTATTTTACGCAGGTGCTTTATCAGCGCTGGGCTAATAATGCCTGGAGTACTTTTGGCGGGCAACAGTATAGCTACACATTTGATACCGCAGGTAGAATGAGTGAACAGCAGTATACCCCCTGGAATACCAATCTAGGCACCTTCGTTCTCGAAGGCCGCTACCTTTATACCTACACAGGAACCAGTACTAATTACAGTAGCTACGACTACCAGACCTGGAACGCCAACACGAATAGCTGGCTCAGCAGCTCGCGTTATACTTTTGCTTACAATACGCAGGGCCGTATTAGCTCCTATGAAGCTCAACTCTGGAATGGTACTACATGGCAGCCTAACCTTCGCACCACGTACACTTATCTGGCTAGCGGCCAGGACTATACCTCTTTAACTGAGCAATTTTTGAATGGCACTTGGCAGAACTATACGCGCTATAATAACACCTATGACCTACAAGGCACATATCTCGGGGTCATTTTCGAGGACTGGCTGAACAATACTTGGGTTTATGTTTTCGGCACCCGTTACACTGTCGGCTACAATGCCAACAACGACTTAGCTAGACGCTTGACGCAAAACGTAGACTATACTACAAGCACACTAGTGAATTATGAAAAATCCTTTTATTCCGACTATCAAACTATCACGCTCGGCAACAAGGCAAAAGCTCAGGTAGCAGAGATGCAACTCTCGCCCAACCCTACCAGCGGTAAGGTCACGCTGGCGCTCAGTGGTTTTCAAGGCAGCGGCGAGGCGCAAGTAGTAGTTTCGAACACATTGGGCCAGACGGTACAGCAAGTGACTGTGCGGCCACAGGCCGGCATATTGCGTCAGACGCTGCACCTGGCGGGACTACCGGCCGGCGTGTACTCGGTAAGCGTACACACACCCACAGGAATCGTAACCAAGAAACTACTACACGAGTAGCCGCTCGGCTTCATTTGCTAACTTTTTCAGCACCCTACCGAATTTTCCGGCAGGGTGCTTTTTTGTATGCTTACCGCTGCCGTTCAAGGATAAGTGGTATTTCCTCCTGCACCTACCCTCTGCACCTAGCCCTTTGTACCTCATCAATAGCCTTGAAAGTAATGAAAACAAGGTTTTAAGTTTAAACGCTCCCCTCCTTCTGTCGTAAACCTATACGGCGTCTGACGCAGCGAAAACGTGTAGAAAGTTGCTAGATTAGTTGGGCAGGATAACACCTTTCCTAGATTAAATTGGCTGCAATACCCCGTTTTGTTTGCTGCTGAAGCGGCCTATCTGTTGCCGAAAGCGTCTGTGTGTTTGCCGAACTTAGAAAGCGGCAGGTTGTAGTATCTCGTTTGTATCACTGGCTTGCGCAACAAGCGCGGCCTCATTCATCATTCATCCTCATGGCCGACGAAATATCTGATTCCAAGCCGGAAAACGAAGAACGCAGCCACGATGCGGCGCGCCGGAACTTCCTCAAGCAATCCTCGGTGCTCACGGCGCTGGCCCTTACGCCGGGCCCGGTAGTGCAAGCCGCCGCCGCCGAGTGGGACGAGAAGATTGCAGCACCTTTCGAAAAAGTACCGCTTAAGCTGGCCGTGAACGGCAAAAGCTATAAGCTGTCGGTGGAGCCGCGCGTGACGCTGCTGGATCTGCTTCGCGAGCAGATGCACCTGACCGGCACCAAGAAAGGCTGCGACTACGGCCAGTGTGGGGCCTGCACGGTGCATATAGATGGCAAGCGGGTTAATTCCTGCTTAGTGCTAGCCGTCATGCAGGACGGGCGCGAAATTACCACCATCGAAGGCCTCGCCAAAGGCGACGACCTGCACCCTATGCAGGAAGCCTTTATTAAGAACGACGGCTTTCAGTGTGGCTACTGCACGCCCGGCCAGATTATGTCGGCGGTGGCCTGCATTCGGGAAGGCAAGGCCAATTCTGAGACCGAAATTAAAGAATTCATGAGCGGCAACATCTGCCGCTGCGGTGCTTACCCCAACATTGTGAGTGCTATTCAGGAAGTTAAAAACGGAGGGCAAAAAGTATGAACCAGTTTCAATACGTACGGCCCGCCAAGCCCAAAGCAGCCATTGAGGCGCGGGTGAAAGACCAGAACTCCCAGTTCATTGCGGGCGGCACCAACCTGCTCGACCTTATGAAGCGCGGGGTAATGAATCCAGAGCGCCTCATCGACATCAGCCGCCTGCCCCTCGACAAGCTAGAGCGCCAAGGCAACACGTTTCGCATTGGCTCCATGGCACTGAACGCCACCGTGGCCGACGACAAGCAGGTGCTGGAGAAGCTGCCACTGCTGGCACAGGCATTGAACGCTGGGGCTTCGGCGCAGCTTCGCAACATGGCCACTATCGGGGGCAACATGCTACAGCGCACCCGCTGCCCCTATTTCTACGACACGGCGCTGCCTTGCAACAAGCGGGAGCCTGGCTCCGGCTGTGGCGCGCTGGAAGGCTACAACCGCATGCACGCCATTTTCGGCTTCTCCGACAAGTGCATCGCCGTGCACCCCTCCGACATGAGTGTGGCCCTAGTTGCCCTGGATGCTACCGTGCTGGTCAGTGGGCCTAAAGGCGACCGGCGCATTCCGTTTGCGGAGCTGCACCGCCTGCCCGGCGATATACCGCAGAAGGATACCACCTTAGAACCTGGGGAGCTGATAACGGCGGTGGAAGTGCCCGAAGGTCCTTTCACCAAGAACGTGCATTACCTGAAGGTGCGCGAGCGGGCGTCGTACGCGTTTGCGCTGGTATCGGTAGCGGCGGCGCTGCAACTGGAAAACAACGTTATCAAGGATGCCCGCTTGGCGATGGGTGGCGTAGCGCACAAGCCCTGGCGGCTGACGGAAGCGGAAAAGTCGTTGGTAGGAAAGCCAGCCACCGAAGCTACTTTTCAAGCTGCTGCCGAAATAGCTATGCGGGGCGCCAAGGCGTTCAAGCACAACGCATTTAAATTGAAGCTAGGGCCCAACGCCATTGTGCAGGCCCTAAAAAACGCTACTAACGTGGCGTAAAGCCCCTTATCCTATGAACGAGCAACCTCTCTTCAAAGACGGCGTGGTGGGCGACCGAATGAACCGTGTAGACGGCCGCCTGAAAGTAACCGGCGCCGCGCAATACTCCGCCGAATACCAGATACCGGGCCTCGTGCACGGCTTTTTGGTGGGCAGCACCATTGCCAAAGGACGCATCAAAAGCATCGATACCAAAGCGGCCGAGCGTGCTCCGGGGGTGCTGGCCGTTATTACGCACCTGAACTCCATCAAGGTACCCGGTCACGCCAACCGCAGCCAACCCGACGAGCCTGCCACTACTGGGCAGCCACTCCGGGTATTCAACAACGATAGAATCGTTTTCAACGACCAGCCTATTGCTATTGTGGTGGCCGACACGTTGGAGCGGGCACGCTACGCGGCGGGCTTGGTGAAAACCCAGTACGAAGCCGACAAGCACGCCACCAACTTCAACGCGCACACCGACCGAGCCAAGGTGCCGGCCCAGGCGAAAAAGAACCCCAAGTCACCGCAGGCTGACCACGACCGAGGCCAGGTGGACGGCTACAAAACTGCTCCAGTGAAGCTGGAAATGGAATATGTAATTCCTTCGGAGATGCATAATCCCATGGAATTGCAGTCCATCATTGCTCATTGGGAAGCTCCCGACAAGCTGACCGTGTACGACAAAGTGCAGGCAGTGAAGGGCACCCAACGCGCCTTCGCCAAAGACTGGGGCATTCCGGAAGAAAACGTGAGAGTAATTGCCACGTTTGTGGGCGGGGCGTTCGGGAATGGTCTGCACAACTGGCCCCACGAAACGGCGGCCATCATTGCCGCCAAGCAAGTGAACCGGCCGGTGAAGCTGGTGCTCACACGCGAGCAAATGTTCACGATGGTAGGCTACCGCCCCTACACCTGGCAGCGCATTGGCATTGGGGCCACCCCCGACGGCAAGCTGGTGGGTATCACGCACGAAGCCACCGGCCAAACCTCCACGTACGAGGACTTCACCGAGTCAACGGTGCAGCAAACGCGCATGATGTACACGAGCCCCAATGTGAGCACGCGCTACCGGATTCTACCGCTCGACATCAGTACGCCTATCTGGATGCGGGGGCCAGGGGAAGCTACTGGGGCGTTTGCGTTGGAATCGGCTATGGATGAACTGGCGTTTGCTCTGAACATAGACCCCATGGAGTTCCGCCTGCGCAACTACACCGACGTTGACCCCGACAACGGCAAGCCGTGGTCGACTAAGTACCTGAAGGAATGCTACCAGATGGGCGCCGACCGAATTGGGTGGAAAAACCGCCAACTCAAGCCGGGTATGCTCAAGCAAGGCGACTGGCTAGTAGGCTACGGCATGGGTGTAGGCACATTTGGCGCCAACCGAGGCCGGTCGAAGGCTAGTGCGCGGCTGCTTGCCGATGGTACCGTGGTGCTGCAAAGCGCCACTACCGACATTGGCCCTGGCACCGGCACCGTGATGGTGCAGCTGGCCGCCGATGCCCTGAAGATGCCCCCAGAAAAAGTGCGCTTCGAGTTAGGTAATTCTCTTTTCCCAGACGCACCCTCGCAAGGGGGTTCGGCTACCGTGAACACCGTGGGTTCGGCCGTGGTGGAAGCCTGCGCTGCGCTCAAGGAAAAGCTGCATCAATTGGCCGGACCAGCATTTAGCGCCGCCAAGCCAGCGGACATCGTTATTCAAGGCAACCAACTTTCGCTGGCCAACAATGCTGCCACCAAGGTGGCATATGCCGACCTCATCAAGCAGAACAACGGCCAGGAGGTGGCAGTACTCATCGAGTCCAAGCCGGGCGACGAGCGGCAGAAGTATTCTATGTATTCGTTTTCGGTGCATTTTGCGGAAGTACACGTGCATCAGCTAACAGGTGAGGTGCGGGTGAAAAAGATGGTTTCCTGCGCTGATGCGGGCACCATCGTCAACCACAAAACGGCCGGCAACCAAATGATAGGCGGCGCTGTGGGCGGTATTGGCATGGCCCTAACCGAAGGTGCCACAATGGACGACCGGTTTGGCCGCTACATCACCAAAGACCTAGCCGACTACCACGTTCCCGTCCATGCCGACGCCCCGCACATTGAAGTAGCCTTTGTGGACAAGCCCGACCTTATTGTGGATTCTATGGGCACAAAAGGCATCGGTGAAATAGCCATTATTGGAGCGGCTCCCGCCATTGCCAATGCTGTGTTCAACGCCACTGGCAAACGTATTCGCGAACTGCCCATTACGCCGGACAAGCTGATTTAACTAGCAACTCATATAACAACGCATAAAAAAGGCCCAACCTAGTAGCAGGTTGGGCCTTTTTTATGCGTTGCTTATCGGCAACAAGTGCGGAAATATTAACGGCGTCCGCCGCCCCGGTAACCACCATACGGGCGGTGGTAGTAGCGGGGCCCTGGGTGCACAATGACAGGCCGGGGCCGCACAATGACGGGCGCGGGACGCACAATCACTCGGGAAGGCCGGTAATAGCGCGGGCCGTAATAGGGCCGGTAGCGGGGGCCATAGTAGTCGCCGTAGTAGCCTACAGGGCCAGTGGAAACAACAGCTTGGGTAGAAGCAGCACACCCAGTCAGCAGCGTACCCGCCACCAAGAGGGCGAGCAGAAACGGAATTTTCAGGAGCTTTTTCATAGTCAATAGCGGCGGGCCACAACCTGGACCCGCACTATTGGTTAGACGCAAAAATTATCCCAAAGTTTAATCGCATTCAGTCAAAAAAACTATATAGCAGCTTGTTGGTCAGCGCGAACCATACCTGAAATGCGGGAGCAATTCTCTGTTGAGGGTGTGCCGCCCCACCGTGTTTGTCACCTGTTATTCCTACTAGCTACTTGCTGTGCGGAACGTCGAAGGAGCAGGAAACAACAGAGCTCTTTTACAGTGGAATCCGGTAGGTGGCATCGGTGGCCCCGCCGAACAGGCCGTATCCGGGACGCATGTTGGAAAACAGCGGTGCTGGCTCGGCAAAAGGATTACCGTCGGTGTCGTAGTAGCGGTTTAGCGACTGGTAGAAACGATACGTGTCGGGTGTAATGGTGCCCACGATGACTTCAATGAAACCCGGCTCCGGGTAGGTGCCGCCGGGGCCGTAGCTGCCGTCGTACTGCATCAAGATATCGTTGCTGAGGTTGAGGCGCTGCCCGTTACCACCAGCGTCGCTGAAGGGCGACTGGCTGTAGAGGTTGCTGCCTTCAGAGAGCTGGAATCGGTTTAGATTTATCTCGGAATTGTTGCCGTTGTTGCTGTTGTAGTCCAACCGTATATAGCCCCAATACGTTCCGTTACGGTCCAGCACACGGGCGTGAGCTATATAGTAATCAGTGGTAGCGACGTTGTCGAGGATGCTACACGTGAGGCGGCCGGCAGTACCCCTAATGAATGGACTTGGCGGGGTAGATGAGACGTAGCTACCCGTTTCAATAGTGGCGCGTGTTGGCATTGTCAGCGTTGCTTCCACTGCCTCGATACCTGGTACTGCGGCGCGCAGGGTGTACGTGCGGCCCGGTTCCCCCACAAACCCGCGCACCGGCACATAATAGCCATACACACTATCGGGCCGGCCAGTGGTGTAGTTATGGCCTTGCCGGGCCTTGGACCGGAACTGCTCCACCGTCTGCCCGGCTTCGTTTATCAGTTCCACACTAGCGTCGCCGCGGCCAGCGGGTTGTTTCACTTCCAACACGCCTTGGCTTACGCTCACAAACAGTTCGCGTCCAGTGAAGAACTTTTGGTACTCGGCTGTCGGAGCCTGGTTGCTGAGGGTGTAGGTAAGGGCCAGCCGAGGCGTGTGCGGCGGGGTATCCACTTCCACAATGGTTTCGCAGCTGCTGAAAACCAATGCCCCTAGTAAGCAGAGGATAGGCACTTGTTTCATATCAAGCAGGAAATAGCCGGTTATATGCACTGCAAATCGGTGTTTAGAATTTGAAGGCTTTGCTGAAAGAAGGAATGATGGGGAACAGCGAAATCTGGCGATACACTGGCTTCACCTCGTTGCCCTGATAATCGGTATACCCTGGGTCGAAATAGAGATAATAGGGGTTGCGACGGCTGTACACGTTGTAAATCGAGAAGCTGTTCACCACCTCGCCCCACTTCTTTTTCTTGGTTTTGCTTAGGTCGAGGTCGAAGCGGTGGTAAGCCGCCATGCGGTACGAGTTCCGCTCCCCGTAGTCGTCGAACTGGTCGTAGCCACCCAGCGTAAACCGTCCCTGCGACAACGTGGTGGCGTTGCCGGTGCCGTAGACCCACGTACCCGACAGCGTGAAGGTGGGACTAAACCGATGGATGGCCACCACTGAAACGTCGTGGCGCCGGTCGTACTTATAAGGGAAGATGCGGCCCTGGTTGAGGTCGGGGAAGCGGCGGTTGCTCCAGGCCAGCGTGTAGCCAATCCAGCCGGTGGTGCGGCCCGACTTCTTTTGCACGAAGAACTCGCCGCCGTAGGCCCAGCCGTTGCCGCTGGTCACTTTGCTTTCCCAGTCGCTGTCCACGGTGCCCAGGAAGCTAGCGCCCTCCCGGTACTCCACCAAGTTGCGCATGGGCTTGTAGTAGCTCTCGAAGCTGACTTCGTAATCCTCGTCCTTGAAACGCAAGGTGCGAGCGGCGCCCACGCTAACCTGCTGCGCCCGTTGGGGCTTGATTTGTTTGGTGGCGGGCACCCACAGGTCGGTAGGCAGGCCTATTCCGCTGTTGGTGAGCAGGTGGATAAACTGCGTGGTACGGGCATAGGAAGCTTTCAACGCCCATTCCTCGGTGAGCAGAAAACGAGCTGCTAGGCGCGGTTCCACGCTCGGGTAGAACTTGCCTTCCACCAGAAACCCGTTTAGGCGCAGGCCACCGTTCACTTTCAGGCGGTCGGTGAGGCGGTAGTCGTCTTCGGCGTAAAGCCCCACCTCGCTGGCCATGGTGCGGTTGCCTGAGTTCAACTGGCTTTCCAGGTCGCTGGCGTTGTCTTTGGCGGTGAGGGCACCGGGCCGGAATGAATGCAGAATATATTGCCCACCAAACCGGATGTAGTGGTCGGGCGTGGGCGTATAGTCGAAATCCGTTTTCAGGCTGAAGTCGCGGATGTTGGAAAAGTAGCGCAACGAAAACTTGTCGGTGCGCACGTCGCCTTGGTTATTGTAGCGCCGCTCCTCCCCCGCTCCCACGTTGAACTGGTATTTGCTGTAGGTGAGATGGGTGTTCATGAACAGTTGGTCGTTCACGATGTGGTTCCAGCGCAGGCCCGACGTAAGGTTGCCCCACCCTAGGTTGCCATCAGTGCGGCTGTAGTTTTCGGCACCTTCGTCTTTGTCGCGGATGCGGGCGTAAAACTTGTCGTAGCCAGTATAGGCGCTTAAGTACAGCCGGTCGCGGCTACTCACCTTCCAGTTCAGCTTGGCATTGAGGTCGTGGAAGAAATAGCCGACCGACCCTCTAGTGCCTTCCGCCGAGAGTTGAGACTTGATGAACGGCTGTGCCAGCACATCAAGGTAGGTCCGGCGGGCCGAGATAATGAACGAGGCGGTGTCCTTCTTGATGGGGCCTTCCAAAGTGATTTTGGAGGCCACAATTCCAATAGCGCCTTCGCCGTGGAACTCCTGCATATTGCCTTCCTTCATCGAAATATCTAGCACCGACGACAGGCGCCCGCCGTACCGCGCCGGAAAGCCGCCTTTAATCAACTCCACGTTGTTGAGGGCATCGGCATTGAACACTGAGAAGAAACCGAACAAGTGGGCTGCATTGTACACGGGCGTACCGTCGAGCAGAATCAGGTTCTGGTCGGGGGAGCCACCGCGCACGTAAAGGCCGCTCTGCCCTTCGCCGCCGCTTTGTACCCCTGGCAGTAGTTGCAGCACCTTCAGCACGTCGGTTTCGCCGAATAGTTTGGGCAGGTTCTTGATTTGCGCTATCGGTACATTGATGGTGCCCATGCGGGTGCTCTGCTCTATGCGCTCCTGCCGGTTGCCGACTACCTCCACTCCGGCTAGCTCACTGCTGGCGGCCCGCAGCCGGAAATCGTGCGCGACGTTGCGGGTGGTAGCGGCGGCCCACCGAAGCCGCTCGTAGCCGAGGTAGCTGGCTACCAGCCGCACGGAATCGGTTGCGGGCAGGGTAAGCGAGTAGAAGCCGTAGGTATTGGTGGCAGTGCCCTGCCCCGTGCCAGGATTCACTACCGCTACCCCAATCAGGTTTTCACCGGTCGCCGCATCGCGGACATAGCCACTGATGGTGATTTTGGAGGGAGCAACAGGTTGCTGCGCACGTGCAGCAAGCGGCCCCCCCAGAAACAAGGGTAGTACTACAGCGCGGAAAGCTGGTTTCATAGATAGTAGTAGAGAATAGTGGCACTTGTAATCGTCGAGTAGTTGAAAGCCGAACGCTTAAAATACCTTTTCACGTATATAGTAGAGGCCAGTAGTGCAGCAAAGGTTGGCTGGATAGCACCAAGAAGTAGCCGCGCCTTGCAGTCATCCTTCCAGTGGCGCCGCCTTTTGCTGAACACGCCAAGCCTAGTCCCAGCGTGTGCATAGGGATGCATGTATGCGGCCGGCAGTGCCGCAGTGCAGCTTGTTCTTAAGTAGTTACACTCTGCCCGTACCAACAGGAGCTGCTCACCCTTCACAGGGTCTTTAGAGGGAAAGGGCCAGACAAGCTTGGTACACTTCAAAAGCAGTCTGGAGCACTGCCGGCTCTACTTGTGACGTAGCGCGCCGATACTCTCACACGTTAGCTGCAATTGCTTGCAGAGAAACACGGCCGTCTCCTTGGCTACGCTTGACTTGGTAGCAACGTTTTCCAAGGTTTGAATGGCTGCTGCGCCACCTGCTATGCGCAGCAGCAACACAGTTGGCTTTATGCTGTGCGCCACTCGTCCAACAGCCGGCCAATTATTGGCGGCTACCGCCTGGTGCAACGCCTCCATGGAAGCCGGCATTTCCTGCAGAAACACATCCAGCATGCGTTCCACAAAATGCACATTGCCGTTGGCTGAAGCCTCCAGAAAAGCCAGATCGTAGAGTTCCTCGGAAGTAGCTTCCGCAACTGGCAAAGCGGCGGCTGGTAGTATGGGCAGCGGCGTACCATTCAGTACGCTGACTATGGTTTGGTGCAGCTGCTGCTCTTCAAAGGGCTTGATCAGGCAGGCATTCATACCCGCCGCCAAGTACCGTTCTTGGTCGCGGCGGAGGGCGTTGGCCGTTAGCGCAATAATGGGCACATTGGCGCGGCGCGGGTCTGGGTGCCGGCGAATGGCAGTGGTTACTTCCACGCCGCTCATGCCGGGCATCTGAATATCCATCAGCACCACATCGTAGAGCTGCTCGTTGAACAGCGTTAGAGCTTCCGGTCCGTTGCTGGCACAGTCCACTATCACGCCCCGGGGTTGTAGCATCAGGGTGGAAATGCGCTGATTGATGCGGTTGTCTTCGGCCAGCAGCACGCGCAATTGGGCTAGCCCTGGCTGTTCTATTGCTTTGAGGCCGCGCAATGGCACTTCGGAAGTACGAGCCAACGTAACAGCAAACGAGAAGGTGCTCCCTCGGTTGGGCAGGCTATCCACGAGAATAGTGCCCCCCATGAGCTGCACCAAGTGCTGGCTGATGGCCAAGCCCAGCCCCGAGCCACCGAACCGCCGAGTGGTATCGGTGCTGGCCTGGGTAAATGCCCCAAAGATGTGCTGCTGCATATCCAGCGGTATGCCAATGCCCGTGTCGCGCACCCAAAACCGAATCGTTACCTGTTCGGGGGTGTCGTGGAGCACGTCGCCGCCGAGCGTGACGCTGCCGTACTCTGTGAACTTGATGGCGTTGGAAAGCAAGTTGAGCAGCACTTGGGTGAGGCGGTGCGAGTCGCCGAGGACGAAAGGCGGCTGAATCGAGAGCGGGACAACCGACAAGTACAGACCTTTTGCTTCGGCCACGTACATCATGGTTTGCACGGCATTCTGCACGGAAGCCCACAGGTCGAAGGCGGTGTGCTCCAGCTCTAGCTGCCCTGCCGTAATCTTGGCCATATCCAGCACATCGTTCACCACGGCCAGCAAGTGCTGCCCCGAGTGATTGATGGTATCAAGCAATTCTCGCTGCTGCGCGTCAAGATTTGTTTTGGTAAGCAGCGCAGCCATTCCGAGCACCCCGTTGAGCGGCGTCCGAATTTCGTGGCTCATGCTGGCCAGAAAGTTGTCTTTGGCGCGGGCGCTTTCCTCTACTTCCCGCTTGGCCTGGCGCAGCTCTCGTTCCGTCAGCACGCTTTCCGTGATGTCGTAGGCCGAGGCCACCACGTACGATACCTGGTCTGTTTCTTTTACCTGGTAGTTGTTGTATTGCAAATAGCGCCGTTCTCCCCGACGCGTAATCAAGGCCATGATGCTACGCTGCCCCGGTTGCTGCGCGAAACCAGCCAGATATTCCTGCAGCTGCGGCAAATAATTAGAAGGCACCACTTCCCGCAGGTTCCGGCCTACCAGCTCGTGAGCGGGCAAACCCATCAGCCTCTCAATAGCCGGGTTAACGGACAGCATATTCCCTTCCAGATCATGCGTGCAGATCAGGCCTTGCGAGTAGTACACCAGGTCGCGGTACTTTTTCTCACTGCTTTCCAGCCCTTGGCGCGCTTGCTTGATTTCGGTAATCTCATTGCCCACCGTTAGCACGTTGAGTGAGCCGTCGCTACGAACCAAAGGCCGTTTCGTGGATTGTAGCCACTTCACTTGCCCGTTCGGAAGCGTAAACGAGGATTCGTAGTTGAGCTCCTCGCGTGTGGTCATCACGTGCTTGAACACATGATGAATGCGGGCTAGTTCTACCTGCACGGCCTCGCTTTGGTCTTCGGTCTGCGCCTGGCCTTTGATTACGGCCAAGTGCTGCATGTTCTGCATGAAGTCATCGAAGGCCTTATTGCTCAGGATGATCTGGTTGGCCTCGTTTCGAACGTGAACCAACGTGGGGCTCACTTCTACCACCTGCCGAATAAACTCTTGATTTTCCGCCAACTCACGCCGGGTACGCTCCTGGGTGGTTACGTTCTGCAGAATAATGAGTACGGCTTGGTCGTCGGGCAAAGATACTAGTCGAGCCGCGTGATAGGAAACCGAGTTGTCGTCGGCGCGCATCTCAAACGTGCAGGCTCCCGGCTGGCCAGTGGCCTGCACTTGCTCTAAACAAGGCAACAGCGGTCCGCGCGCCGAACCGGGTAGCACTTGTTGCAAGTTAGCCCCCGCCAGGGCGGCTTCCGGCAGAAGCAGAGGTGTGTCGCCAAGCTTGGCATCCCGCACCTGCCCCTCAGGCCCCACCACCAGAATAGTATCCGGCAAAGCCGCAAACAACGCCCGGATGTGTTTTTCCGCTTTATAGCGCTGTGTAATGTCGGTGCCATAGCCAATGAGCATCCGGGCCTGCCCGTCGCCGCCCCGGATGGCGTGCAGGTGGCGCAGCGTGTAGCGCATGGCTCCGTTGGGCTCCCGAAACGATTCTTCCCACACCACTTGTCCTTCTGCCAGCGCCTGATCAAGCAACTGCTGCCGCCGATTCGCTATTTCGGGGTCTCGCTGGCGGTACGCCACGTATTCCGTATCGGTCTTGCCGATCAGCCAGGAGCGTACCGCGGGGTTGGCTACGGCTTTGGCATTCACGTAGCGGTACCTGTGGTCGACGTCATACACGGCGGCTTCGCCGGGCAAGAAGTCCAGAATGGTTTCGTAGAAATTCCGCTGCTCGTTTAGGCGCCGAGCGTTTTCCTTGCGCTCCGTCACGTCGCGGAAGCAAATCAGGCGGCTGTTTGGCAAGGACTGGCCATCACACACCGGAATATAGTCGATCTGAACGGTGCGGCCGCTACGGAGCGGCATTTCAGTGCACACAGGCAAGTCCCTGAAGGCCCAACCTTCTTGAGCCCAATTACTGAAAGCGGCAGGCGCAAGTACTTGCGCTTGCATAGCGGATAGTATAGCTGTAAAGGTTTTGCCGATCCACTGGTAGGCCGGACCTGCCATGTCAAACAACGCACAGGTCTGTTGGTTGACGAAGCCAATGGTGCCCTCATCGTTGTATAGCAGCACCCCTTCCGGCAAAGAATCAGCAAGCGTGGCTAGGTGCTGCTCGGCCGTTGCGACAGCAGCTTTTGCAGCTTGCAGTTGCTGCTCTAGTTCGTGAATTCGCTGTTCTTGATCCGTCATGCTCTCGTTTATAACAAGGTACTCTACCATGAAAACGCAGCAACAAAGGTACCGGATTCATTGACTGCTTGCTCTTGTCAAGGTTTTACCTAGGGTCTGTTTACCTAAATGGGAAGGCATAATTGATAAGTGCAGGCGCAACGACGATAAATATAACTTTTTCGTTATATACCTACTGTAGCTAGTGTTTTAAACACCCGCTATTGACCCTTGTTTGCTGTAAAGCAAATCGCCTGCCTTTCCCAAAGTGGGAAGGCAGGCGACCATCTAAAGACAAATGCCGTTATTTTTTAGCGGAATACTCGGTGTTCAAGTATTTAAGTACCTGCGGAGTGATGTCGAGGTCCTTGCGGCCGTAGGCAATGGTGCCGCTCGGGGCCGCAATCAGAATCAGGCGGTACCCATTGGCTTTGCCGTATTTTTCAATTTGCTTGTTGAGGCGCTCCAATACGGTTTGGGTCATTTTGGCTTCTTCCTCCTGGGCTTGCTGCTGTAGCTTTTGCTGCCCCTGCCCTACTTGCTGTTGCTGAGCCTGCAGCTTCTGCTCGGTGGCAGCACGCTGTTCAGCAGTTAGGCTTTCCGCTTGCTTCTGGTACTGCTGCACGGCCGTCTGGAAGCCGCGCACCAAGGTCTGGTTTTGGGCCTCCCAACGCTTGGCTTTCGCCTCGAACGCCTTGCGGGCGTCCTGCATGCCTTTGTAGTCTTCGAGCAGCTTGCTGGATTCCACGTACGCCACTTTATCGGTATCGGCTACAGCCGCTAGGTCGTCGGGAGAAGTGGTAGCCACAGTGCCCGCCGAGTCAGAGGAAATGGCGGCTACGGTAGGTGCTTTGCGAGTTGGAGCGGCGGCAGGCTTGTTGGCGAAATGCAAGTAAAACAGCACCGCCACGGCAATAACCAGTACTACATTCAGAACTAGTTGCACAGAATTTTTCATGCGAGAATCAAGAGAAAAAACGAAAACAGCTGGCTTCTACACGCAAAACCAGCTAACGATGCCTCAAAGAAAAGCAAAAACGCCCGGCTGTACCTCACCTCGGTAGCCAATCCAGACTTCAGCTAATGCGCCTCGTCTTCGTCTAATTCCGGATCATCGGCGTCGGGCTCCGGCTCTTTGTGGGGCTTTTCATCGAAAGGCGGAGCCAGATCAGAGCGGCTAGGAGCGGCATCTACGCGCCCCACATGCACCAGCGCATCACCCTGGTTGACGACGGGCATATGGTTGAGGCCGATGATATAGCCTGCCACCGGCGACTCCAGCCGCACCGCCGTTTCGCCGTAGGGGTCGGCCACCGAGCCGTACACATGCCCCTTCTCCACATAGTCGCCGTTGCGCACAAAGCTGCGAAACAGCCCTGCGTACCGGGCCCGCAACCACGTGGAGCGGACGCACACTACCCCTGGGTGCTCGGGCGGAGTGGCAGCCGCGGCCATTCCCAAGTATTGCAGCACCCGGAACGTACCCGCAGTAGCTAACTCAATACCAATTTCATCAAGCCGCAACGACTCTCCGGTTTCGTACACGATAATGCGCCGGCCCTGCTGCATAGCAGCTTCACGCAACGACCCCGGCCGCAACCCGGCGTTCAAGGTAAATGGAGCCGCAAAAGCAGCGGCCAAGGCATCTATTTCCGGGTCTTCGTGCAGCAGGCACCGAATTTGGGGCGTGTTGGACCGCGCCGCACCCCCGGTATGAAAGTCAATGCCGTAGTCGATCAGGGGCATGATTTCGCGCATGAAGCGGTGCGCCACCCGGCTGGCCAACGAGCCGCGCGGGTTGCCAGGAAAGCTGCGGTTCACATCTTTGCCGTCCGGCACCTCGCGGCTGAAATTCAGAAAGCCGTAGATGTTGAGAATAGGAATGGCAATGATACTTCCGCGCAACGGCCGCAACTGCTCCCGCCGAATCAAGCGCCGGATAGTTTCTATCCCGTTCACTTCGTCGCCGTGCATGCCGGCCAGCAGCAGCACAGTCGGGCCGGGGTTGCGCGACCGATACACGTGCACTGGAATATCAATAACGGTACCTGATGGCAGCCGCGAAATCACCAGCCGCGTCTGCACCTCGTCGCCCGGCCTGATAACCAAGCCATTCAGCAACATGTCGTCGGGACCAGGGAATAGAGTCAAGAAACGAGGATCTAAACCAGTGCCCGGAGGGTACTGGCGCAAGGGGTTGGCAGGTTACCGAGGAAGATCGGGCTGGTTGTCGGGGAGGGCAGCCATGGCTTTGGGCTTGGCTTTGGTTTTCTTTTTCAGGGCTATTTCGGCGGTGTACTCGATTATCTTACCGGCAATGTCTAGCCCCGTGGCCTTTTCAATGCCTTCCAGGCCGGGCGAGGAATTCACTTCCAGCACCAGGGGGCCACGCTTGCTTTGCAGCATATCCACGCCCGCAATACCCAGGCCCAACGACTTGGCAGCGAGTAGCGCCGCGGCTTTTTCGGCGCGGGTCAGCTTCACGAGCACGCCCGTTCCACCCCGGTGCAGGTTCGAGCGAAACTCGCCTTCCTTGCCTTGCCGCTTCATAGCCCCCACCACCTCGCCATTCACTACAAAGGCGCGCAAGTCGGCTCCTTTGCTTTCGGCAATAAATTCCTGCACGATGATGCGGGCCTTCAGGTTGTGAAATGCTTCGATAACGGACTGCGCGGCTTTGGCACTTTCGGCCAGTACCACGCCTAACCCCTGGGTGCCTTCGAGCAGCTTGATGATGACAGGGGCGCCGCCTACCTGCTCTATCATCTCAGCCACCTCATCGGAGTAATTGGTGAAGGCCGTTTTGGGCATCCCGACGCCGGCCCGGGCCAGAATCTGCATGGAGCGCAGTTTGTCGCGGCTACGGACAATAGCTTGGCTATCCACAGCAGTGCGCACCTTCATCATCTCGAACTGCCGCACAACGGCGCAGCCATAGAAGGTGACGGACGCCCCAATGCGAGGAATAATAGCATCAATATCCTGAAGCCGTTGCTTTTGATAAATGATGTCGGGTTTGCCTTTTTCTAGCACTAGGTTACAATGCAAATGGTCCACTACCACGGCCTCGTAGCCCCGCTGTTCGGCGGCTTCCACAAGGCGGGTGGTGGAGTACAGCTTAGGCTCACGCGACAGAATCGCCAGTTTCATCGGAAAAGAGAGAGAGGGTGGATTGGGGCAAAAGCCAGAGCGAGCCGCAAGAGGCCGCAAGTAACAAAATAAGCACGGCCGTTTAGGCGCGCGAAGCTTTGGCCGCCACTTGAGCTTTATGAGATAGATTACGCCGGGCCACATCAACCACGAAGTTTCCCTGCCGCATAAGGCGCCGGCCTAACAGCACAGGATACTTCATATCGGATCGGTCGGATAAGGAGAATTCAGTGTACAAATCTTGTTCAAAAATGCGTAGCACCGCCTGAATGACGTAGCGCTGCTGCACTTCCCCATTGGAACTCTTGATATCACGCAGCGAAAATTCCGAAAATTCCATGGGGGTGCCATCGAAGTGAGGATGCGACGGATCCAGGAGCAACACCCGCAGTAACGGCTGCTGATTGGAATCCGTTACTACGTGAATGTCAGAACAATGGATAGCACTTGTATAGGCGCCGGTATCAACTTTGGCTTCTACACCCCAAAGTTGCAACTCGGGAAAATCCACCAGCTCCAGCCGCCCCACGATACGCTTCGGAATACGCTGCTTTTTCATGACTGTAAGGTAACGGGAAGTTCCACTTCGCAGACGTCTGGCCCTCACAAAACTGCTTGCAGTACAAGCACTATGTAGGTAGACGGGCCACGAAGTGGACCTTCCTACTCTTATCTAAGTCACTTATCCTTTGTAGCTGATGCGGTACACAGCGTCGTTCTGATCGTCAGAAACGAGCATGGAGCCATCGGGTAGCACGAGCAAGCACACGGGCCGCCCCCACGACTTCTGCCCCTGCAACCAACCTTCGGCAAAAGTTTCATAGCTCTTGGCTTGCTTGCCCGTAGCATCTAGGCGCACCAACGAAATGCGGTAGCCGAGCTTGCTGGTCCGGTTCCAGGAACCATGTTCCGGAATGAAAATCTGGTTGCGGTATGCAGCCGGGAATTTCTTGCCAGTGTAGAACTTCATTCCTAGCGCCGCTACATGCGGCCCTAGCTTACGGGCGGGTTTGGTGTACGTGGAAGCGGAGCGGCCTTTGCCGAACTCAGGATCAGGCACGTCACCGGCAAAAAAGTAAGGAAAGCCGAAATGCAACCCCGCACTAGGAGCCCGGTTCAGCTCGTCGGAAGGCAGGTTGTCGCCTAGCTGGTCGCGGCCATTGTCTGTGAACCACAGCGCTTTGTCTACCGGGCTCCAGTCGAAGCCTACTGTGTTGCGGACGCCCTGCGCATAGATTTCCATTCCTGTTCCGTCCGGGTTCATCCGGGTGATGGTGCCAATCACGGGCTCCGCCGGAATGCAGGTGTTGCACGGCGCTCCTACGGGTACGTAGAGCTTACCGTCGGGCCCGAAAGAAATGTAGCGGTAGCCATGCCACTCGTTGTTGAGCAGCTGGTCGTACACCACCACCGGCTTGGGCGGCTGCTTAAGCTTTTGGGCGATGTTGTCGTACCGAATAATGCGGTGGATTTCGCCCACGTACAAAGAGCCGTTGCGCACCGCCACTCCGTTGGGGCCGTTCAGCCCATTTGCAACAGTCACCACCTCGTCGGCGCGGCTATCTTTGTTGCGGTCCGGCAAGGCATACACCTTGCCGGCGTCGCGGCTACCTACGTACACGGTGCCGTCGGGTCCTACGGCCAATTCGCGGGCGCTTTTCACCCCTTGTGCGAAATACGTAATTGTGAAACCAGCGGGTAGTTTGATCTTACTCAGGTTTGCATCCGGGGCCGCCGTGGGGCGGTCGGGGGCCGAGGAAACCAACGCCAGCGGCGCCAGCAGCAAAATCGGGAGCAGTCGGGTTGTTGTCATACAGCCACTAACTACCGAGCAGGATGGAAAGTTGCTCGGCCGTTGGGGGAACAACCACCAAGCCCAACCATAGTGAAAGAGAAGCTTCTGCCCACAAGAACTACCTCCACAAACAGCTATGTGTTGCGTTAGAGCCGGCTCTCGCGCCGACGTATCAGTTTCTCGTACTCCCTTTCCGACTGCTGTTCTGGTCCAAAGCCGGCGTACATTTTTATGCCCTTCAGTACCAATCCAATTCCCCAGAACACAGCAACCCACATCGGCCATGGAATCGGCCGCGCTTCCTGCCCCGTCAGGGCCCAGATAGACCACAGCAAAGCATTTACCAGCGCGTACGTCACAAGGCTTGACTTGAATTCGGCGCGGTCCAATGCCATACGCCAGAGTTGTGGGTCACGGGGAGGGGTTTCCATGGTAAAGAGCTTTGGTTGAATGATGATCAAACCTATGGCTTCCCCTACTCCCAAGCCAAAACAAGTTACTCAAGCAACAGATTGAATGACTGAAGCCTGGAAAATGCCACCTCAACCGCAGCCCACATCCTGGCACCTGCGTACGGTACTGTTTCCTTTCATCTGCCCATGTCTACCACCCTTACTGCCAGCAATTGGCGCTCCGAAGCAAAAACGTTCGGCCGCATCCTACTCTACCGCGGCGACATCACACGTGTGGACACTGATGCCATTGTGAATGCGGCCAATTCCAGCCTGCTCGGTGGTGGTGGAGTCGACGGAGCCATTCATCGTGCTGGCGGACCCGAGATTCTAGAAGCGTGCCGCTGGTTGCGGGCTGGCCATTACGGTAAAGGGCTGCGAACCGGCGAAGCAGTTATCACCACTGCGGGCCACTTGCCCTCCCAGCACGTTATTCATACAGTGGGGCCCGTTTGGAACGGCGGCCACAAACAGGAGCCTGAGCTACTAGCCAACAGCTACCGCAACAGCCTACGTGTAGCAGTTGAGCATACGCTGCGTAGTATTGCTTTCCCCGGTATCAGTACAGGGGTGTACGGCTATCCCAAATCGGAGGCAGCTGCCATTGCGGTGCGCGAGACGCGGGCATTTTTGCAAGAGCACGAGCTACCACAGGAAGTGGTGTTCGTAGCTTCCAATGAAGAGAGCTTTCACCTGTACGAAAAGGCCCTACAGTAGCACTACACGAGGTCCTACTTTGCATAGAATCCAGCATGAACATCAGCTCGTGTTGCCTATGCAATCGATTTCGCTTACCTTACTACCAAAGGAAAAGCGCTATGGAACTCTCAAACCACCACCCCCTCGTCAAACACCGCAACAGTGCCAGCAATCCTGTTTGGATGGATGCTTTGCGCATTGTGCTAGGTCTGTTTCTTTTTGTAAAAGGATTTTCGTTTCTGAGCAATACCAGCGACGTTTTCAACCTGCTCAGCGAACAGCACAGCTTGGGCGCACTCAGAAAGGCTCCACTCCTCTTCAGCATCTTTCACATTGTGGGCGGCTTGATGATTGCGGTTGGGGCACTCACCCGGCTGGCTCTTCTTTGCCAGATTCCTATTCTGTTGGGTGCGGCATTAGTAGTCAATCCGCAACAAGGAGTGGGCATGCAAAACCGAGAACTTTGGGTGTCTATGCTGGTCCTGAGTTTGCTGCTGTTCTTTATGATCAAAGGGCCGGGCCGGTACTCTGTTGATCACAAAATTTTCCGGCGCCAGCCTGAGAGTATGTAGGGCACATAGCCCTACAACTTAACCTCTTGGTGTCGTCGCAGATAGGCGGCTACGTTGTAGATAAGTCCCGCATGGCCTGCATCCAACAGCACGGTGTGGGCACCTTGCAGTAAAGCAATGAAGCGTTGTAGCCCAGCGTGCGGGATGACCTGATCGTGGCGGCCCAGAAAGAACGTGACCGGCGTAGGCCGACGGTTCAAGAGCCCTGCCAAGGCCTGCAAGCTGAACGTCAAGAGGCGGAAACCAACCCAGCTCCGGTACACCCGAAGGCGTTTCTCTCGGCTCTCTAGCTGCCACTCAGCGAACCGCACAAGGCTGGAAGGCACTAGTCGCTTCTGTTCCAGCGTGCCCAAAAACTGCAACAGCCGCTGCGGCCGTAGCACGGCCCGGCCGAGTACCCCGCGCATCCACGGCGGATAGGTGGCCAGCGAATACCAGAACTGCCGCTGCAACCCGTCGGGCGCAATCAGCCATAGGTTCTGCACCCGTTTAGGGAAGTGCTCGACGGCAGTCAGGGCAAATTTGGCACCCATACTAAACGCGAGTAAGCTGAAGTCACCAATACTGTTTTCGTGTAAAAAGCTGTGTAGCAGCTCACCCAAGCACTTTTTGGTGAGTGGCGTATCGGCTTTGGCTAGCTTGCTGCGGCCGTGGTAGAACAGGTCGAAAGCATACACCGTTACCTCGGTTCCCAACTCGCCAATGAGCGTGCGCCAATGCCCTTCTCCTTGCCCGTAACCATGAAAAGCAAGAATGACCCGGGGACCAGAGCCGTAGGCCCGGTAGTGCAGCTTGGTGGGCATGAGCAACGCGAATGAAACGTGTAAACAGTGGGTTTTACGTTCAAACCGCCCAAACGGAAAGCCGCTTCACTGTTTTATCTTACATCAACCGCGAGACACCACCCGACACGATGAACTTCATGACTTCACTGCTGGGCAGGTCTAGGTACGTCACGTTGGCGGCAGGCATCAGCACTAGCTCGCCCGAGAAATTGTAGGAATGCGGAAAGTACACGGCCAGCAGTTCCTGACGGTTGATAGCCGTCATGGCCTCTTGGGTGACGAACCCCATCTTGTACACTTCGTCCTGAGCATTAAGGCGGGCCAGCACCGGACAGTTAAACTTTTGGTTGTCGCCGACAAAGGCGTCGAAAAGGTCTTTGAGGCTGGAGTAAATGATGCTAACCAGCGGTGTGCGGTGCAGCAACCGCTCGGCAATAACCAGGAAGGGACGCACCATAAACGACTTCGCCACAAAGCCAATTACCGTCACCACCAACATGGCCACTAGTATGCCCAGCCCCGGAATGTCGTAGATGTTGAACAGTTCGTCGAGCCAGTGAAAAACAGCGTACAGAATGTACCCCGTAAGCGCAATGGGCGCTACAATAAGGAAGCCGTTGAGGAAGTAGTTGAAATATCTGCGCATGGCGCGAAGGTAGCAAGGGGGTTGTCTGTTGAAAGGCGAAGGGGTGAGTTGTTGGAACCTTATCCGAACAACCCACCCCTTCGCCTTTACCTATTCAAGCGGCAAGTAGCTACGCTACTGCCTCGGGCACTTGTTCAATGCGCTCTTTTACGCGTTGCATCAGCCACATAGGGGTGCTAGTAGCGCCGCAGATGCCCACCGACTCTGCCTCGTGAAACCATTCTTCGTCGATTTCCTGCTCGTTTTCCACGAAGTAGCTACGCGCATTGGTTTTGTTGACCACTGAGAACAGCGCCTTGCCGTTCGAGCTTTTACGGCCACTTACAAATACCACTACATCGTGCTCAGCGGCAAACCTAGCAAGGGCCGGCTCCCGGTTACTTACCTGCCGGCAGATACTATCGTTGGCGTCGAAGGCTTCCAGGGAGCCGCCTGCTGCCTTTATCCGCTCTTCGATAACGGCCTTCATATGGTAGAAACCAGCGGTACTTTTGGTGGTCTGGCTGAAGAGCGTAACCGGCCGCGCAAAATCCACCTGGTCGAGGTCGGCTTCCGTCATGACGATAAGGGCACGGTTACCGGTCTGGCCGGTGAGGCCTGCTACTTCGGCGTGGCCAGGCTGACCATAAATTACAATCTGGCCATCCTGCCGCCGGCTGGCATCAAAGGCATGCTTCACACGGTTCTGCAGCTTGAGTACCACCGGGCACGAGGCGTCAATCAACTCGATGTTGTTGCGCAACGCTAGCTGGTAGGTTTCAGGTGGCTCACCATGAGCCCTGATCAGCACTTTGCAGTCGTGTAGTTGCTCGAGCTGAGCCCGGTCGATGATGCGCAAGCCTTGTTCGTGCAGGCGCTCCACCTCCATACGGTTGTGCACAATATCGCCCAGGCAATACAGAGTTTCATCGTGCGCCAACTCGTCTTCCGCCATCTGAATGGCGAATTCTACCCCAAAACAGTATCCGGAATTTTTATCGATGGTAACGTTCATGGATTCTAGGTGTGTAGGTGCGTGGGACTCGGTGCGGTGCGCTAGGGTATTGCCCTCGCAATTCTAGTGCCTAAGCACTACGCGTTAAGCATCAAGCACTAATCTTATACAACCACTTCGTTGCCGTTCCGTTCATTGCCAGCCTCAGAAGCCAGCGCAAATAGCATGGCCGACACTCTTTCCAATACAAAATCCACTTGCTCATCAATCATCATGTGCGTGGTATCTAGCATCACCGCATCGGCGGCCCGGCGCAGCGGGCTTTCGGTGCGGGTGGAATCTAGGTGGTCGCGCTTGCGTAGGTTCTCCACAATTTCCTCTACCGGCACCTGCTCGCCCTTGGCCGCCAACTCGTCTTGGCGGCGTTCGGCGCGGGTTTGCACGTCAGCGGTCATGAATATTTTCACCTCGGCATCCGGGAAAACAGTGGTGCCTATGTCACGGCCATCCATTACCACCCCACGCTTGCGCCCCATCCGTTGCTGCTGCGCTACCATGGCGTGGCGCACTGCCGGCACACTAGACACCTCGCTCACCAGATTGGAAATACGCATTTGCCGGATTTCATCCTCCCTGATGTGTCCGTCCAAGCATAATTCATTGCGCCCTGTTTTACGGTTGCGCTTGAAGGAAATGTGCATTTCTTGCAAGGCCTGCTCTATGCGGGGCAAATCGTCAAAGCTGATATTGTTCTCGAGCAGATACAGGGTCACGGCGCGATACATAGCGCCGGTGTCGATGTAGGCGTAGCCCAACTCAGCGGCCACGGCTTTCGCCGTTGTACTCTTGCCGCACGAGGAGTAGCCGTCGATGGCAATGACGATTTTTCTCATAGTTACATCGGTCGGCGGAAAACCGGTACGGGTACCGGAATCCAGGTTCTGCGGGGTGGTGGCGAGTTCAGAAGCTTGGTTGGCAAGGAAGTGAAAAACTCCGCTACCGACTCCGCTATTCCCCGCTTAAACTGTTGTTCGATAAAGAAATGAGGATGCAAAAAGAAGTTTTGGCCGATCTGCACACCTGCTGTGCCGCGCGGATCAGTGCGCCACCAGCCCCCAAAGCTACGGATGATACACTCGCCTAAAAAACACCCCAACGCATTTACTACTGCTTCGCGGCTTTCAGCTGGCACAGTAGCGCGCTCATTCTCAATAAAATCGGCTAGTGCTTGCACAGCCTTTTCATCGAACTGAGCTAGGTTAAGATTTTTTCGTACGGCTTCGGCCGCTTCTTGCAAATGGCGCATGGGTACAGGAGTTAATAGTTCATCTGAAATGACTGTAAACCCCTTGCTTACAGACCCCCAGACTATTCTAATCTACTACCTGCACGGGTTACCCCCTATTTTTTTGGACGAATTTTACGAAATCCACTGTCGACGCCCCGGATTTGCCAGGTGAATGGGTACCGATGCAAAAAACGTAGCTACGGATTCGGCTGCTCCTTTGTCGAGTTGCTGTGCTACTCGGAAGAAAGGATTGAAAAAATGCCTCTCCTTGATGCCTACCCCGGTCGTACCATCTGGGCCCTGTGCCCAAGTGCCTCCATACACATCAACCAAGCACTGCCCCAGAAAGCAGCCAAGAGCCGTAACCACACCTTGGCGGTCGGCGGCAGATACAGTGGTGCGTTGCGCTTCCACAAATTCAGCCAGCCTTTCCACCGCCGCCGTATCGAAGGCAGTGACGTGAAGTTGCTGGCGCACGGCCTCGGCAGCAGCCCGCAGGGCGGCCACCGGAGATTCAGGAACAGACATAAGGAAAAAACTAACGAGCTGGCTGGGAGGTGAACTGTAAGTACTGATTTATCCGCCAGTTGGAGTAGCGCTCAAGTAGTTGGGCAGCGTCGCGGCGAGGGTGGTACTGCTTGGCTCGCAACCCAGCGACTAGGTCCGGATTATCGCCGAGCAGCTTCAGCATAAGCTGGTTGAACTTTGCTGTATTCGTGGGCAATATTTGCCACTCGTCCTGGCCATGCCGCAACAGTAGCTGGCTGGAAAGCGCCGAAAGCAATGTAGCGGGCCGTTGCGAGTCGTAGCTGAGTAACTGAAAGCCGCCGCCTCGGTACAACTGCAGTCCGAAGACAGCAGGCAGCAGCACACGGCGCCGAACAAATGGAAAGCGGCGCTTGACGACAACCAAGTCCCGCGCTGCTACTACAGTATCGCCCATCGTTGCGAAACGCCTCAACTCGGTGGGGAGATACGCTTTGTAGATACGGCCGGCGTCGCTTAGGTACACCCGGTCATTTTCCCAATTTTCTATCTGCACCGTATGCCAGGCGCCATCATTGCCCTGATATATTCCGGCGTGGCCAGCACCCCGCCGGAGCGTCGGATCTTCGGTAGGAGCAGGCGTAGGCGCCGGGAAAGCAGCAGGCTTGCGTTGGGCCTGCCCGGTACCAGCAAGCGCAACCGAGACGGTAACTGTTAGATTAAACAGGATGTGCCTGGTTTTCATGGCGGGAAAGATCGGCAACTTGAATCAGTATTAGGATACCGGCGCTTCCAGTCTATGGACCGTCCTATCCTCTACTTGGTAGGCTTTAGTGCGCAAGTCACCGGCCTACGGATGTTTCGCCAAGCCCAGATGGTCTCCCAAAAGAGCTAACATCATACGCTCGAACCCTTAACGCTTGACTGGCACCGCCATTGCCTCGGTTATGTGCCTGAGCATCAATTCGTTTCCGCTCCATTCATGTTGTTTCACCTGTAAGAAGCTAACAGCTAGCTGCCTTAGTTACTGACTTTTCATGAAGCTGACGACCTACCCGTTGGTTGGTTTTTCGGGTGTTGGCGAAATTGCGTACAACCTGAAAGGTATCGGCTCCCATAGTTATCAAGCGCACTCTTGCGGAAATAAGCCCGACCCGCGCTGGGTTTCATCTGCGGCCAGCAGCCTGACAGCCAGTAAGAATAGCGCACGAAGAGTTATGACCGGCTTGAAGCGGTAAAACGTGTTCATCGACTAGCAATACACTATTGCAGAGAATACGCTAGCTGGTAACTATTGCCTTAGTGGCTGTCGCAGGGGCAGGGGATTTTGCCGATGGCGGCCTTGCGCTTATAGGACGCGGTTTTCTTTTGCTGCGGCGTGCGGCTAGCGCAGCCCGTAGTAGCGAGGCCTGAACCCAAGAAAAGGGCAGTTATCAATAGAGTGGCAATCTTTCTCACTGACGCAGATTTCTACAAATATACGGTTCTTTACCTGTCTGCCGCTTGCTAGCGACCAGTATCCTACAGCTTCTCCCCTAACTTATGCCCGCTGAATTTAGTTTACAGGCGAACGTCATCGACCTGTTTGCCAATACCATAGCCCCAGCTGTTGTGCACGTAGCCGCTGGCCGCATCCAGGCCATCGAACCAACTGGTGCCGCCGAGCCCGACCCTGGTTTGCCGTATGCCTTGCCCGGTTTCGTGGATGCCCACGTGCACATTGAAAGCTCCTTGCTGATACCCGCCGAGTTTGCCCGGTTGGCTGTAGTGCACGGTACGGTAGCTACCGTATCCGACCCGCACGAAATTGGAAACGTACTCGGGGTGGCGGGTGTCGAATTCATGCTGGAGAGTGGGCGGCAGGTGCCATTCAAGTTTTGTTTTGGGGCCCCGTCGTGTGTGCCGGCTACTCCTTTCGAAACGGCCGGTGCCGAGATAACGGCGCAAGACATCGAGCAATTGTTTCAGAACCCGGAAATCGGGTATCTGGCGGAGATGATGAATTGGCCTGGCGTGCTAAACCGCGACGCGGGGGTGATGGAGAAGATCCGACTGGCGCAGCAGTACGGGCGCCCCGTTGACGGCCACGCGCCCGGCCTACGCGGTGCCGACGCACAACGCTATGCCGAAGCCGGCATCAGCACCGACCACGAATGTTTCACAGCCGAAGAAGCCCTAGACAAGCTGGCCGTGGGCATGAAGATCCTGATTCGGGAAGGTTCCGCAGCACGTAATTTTGATGCGCTGATTGACTTGCTGCCCGAGCACCACGAGCACATGATGTTCTGCTCCGACGACAAGCACCCCGATACGCTGGTGCTCGGCCACATCAACCAACTGGTGCAGCGCGCCGTGGCCCGCGGCCAGGACGTGCTACAAGTTCTCCGCGTAGCCTGCCGCAACCCCGTAGAACACTACCGTCTGCCGGTTGGCCTCTTGCAAATCGGCGACCCGGCCGACTTCATTGTAGTAGACAACCTAACGGATTTCAATGTACGCCAGACCTATTTGGATGGTGCGCTAGTTGCCGAGAATGGGGCTACGCTGATTCCGGCGGTACCCGGCCGGGTTGTCAATAACTTCCATGCACGCGTTGTTGGTGCACAAGAGTTTCAGCTGCCTACCCCAACCGCTGGACAAGCGACAATCAGAGTAATCGAGTGCTTTGATGGGCAGCTTATTACCGCCCGCCACGACCTACCAGCTCGCACCGTAGATAGGCTGGTAGTGCCCGATGCCGCGCAGGATATCCTGAAGCTTGTTGTTGTGAACCGTTACCAGCCGGCGCCACCAGCAGTGGCCTTCATTCGTGGCTTTGGCCTGAAGCGCGGCGCCTTGGCCAGCAGCGTCGGGCACGACTCGCACAATATTACCGCGGTAGGCTGTGATGATGAAAGCCTAGCCCGGGCCGTGAACTTGGTGATGGAAGCACAGGGCGGCCTTGCAGCCGTGGGCAGCCACAGGGAGGAACTGTTGCTGCCTTTGCCGGTAGCGGGCCTGATGTCGGAAAAGGATGGATACGGCGTAGCTGCTTCCTATGCCGCTATTGATGCGCTATCCAGGCAGCTTGGCTCCCCACTGGGTGCGCCGTTCATGACGCTTTCTTTTATGGCTCTGTTGGTTATCCCGAGCTTGAAATTGAGCGACAAAGGCCTGTTTGATGGCGAGGCCTTTCGGTTTGTAGAAGCAGTGGTGTAGCACGCTTTGCCCATGTGGTGTAATGCAAAAGGCCGTTCCTACCTATAGGAACGGCCTTTTGTATCTCTGTCATTTGCCTGAGCAAACTGCGTCTCTGTTGCTGTTAGAACCGCTTTTTCAGCAGCTTTTCCATCTTCTCTTCGGTTAGCGGCTTGGCGAGGTACTCCACGTCCGGATATTGCGCTACACGGGCCGTGTCGGCGGCGTGCATGGAAGTGGTTAGCACAGCCATTACCGTTTTAGCTTTCGATTGGTCGGGCAGCGCGTCGTACAGCTTCAAAAACTCGAAACCGTCCATACCAGGCATTTTTAGATCAACGAACACGAGCGCAGGTACGGCATCAGGATCAGCGGGCGTGTTTTCTTCGCCCCACAGAAATTGGAATGCTTGCTCCGCTTTACGGAACGTGTGTACCTGGTCAGCTACGTCGAGCCGACTAAGCAAGCGGTTGTTCAGAAAACTAGTGGTTTCGTTATCGTCAACCAGTACAATGCTGCGCAACTTCTTCGACATAGGGCAGTTTATTTTCAATAAAGCACGAATAGAAGCTGGAACTCGCGGAAAGGTTTACAGCCACCCTTGCTCCCGCATCCAATCATCGTTGTAGATCTTACCCAAGTAGCGGGTGCCGTGGTCAGGTAGGATGACAACCATGGTATCGTCTTCCTGAAGGTGCTCCCGGGCGTATTCCAGTGCCCCGTACACTGCCGAGCCACAGGACCATCCAACGAACAAGCCCTCTTCCTTCGCTAAGCGGCGCGTCATAACGGCTCCGTCTTGGTCTGTGACTTTGATGAACAGATCAATCACGTCGAAGTTAACATTCTTGGGCAAAATATCTTCGCCGATGCCTTCGGTCTTGTAAGGATAGATTTCGTTTTTATCGAAAATCCCGGTTTCCTTGTATTTTTTGAACACCGAGCCGTAGGTGTCAATGCCTACCGTCACGAGGTCGGCGTTCTGCTCTTTCAGATACTTCGACGTTCCGCAGATAGTACCGCCAGTGCCTACGCCGCACGCTAGGTGCGTGATTTTGCCATCGGTTCCTTTCCAAAGCTCAGGGCCCGTGTTCTCGTAGTGAGCAGCTGTGTTCGACAGGTTGTCGTACTGGTTGGGGTAAAACGAGTTGGGCGTTTCGGCTGTGATGCGACGAGCCACCGAGTAGTAGGAGCGCGGATCTTCGGGTTCTACGTCCACGGGGCAAATCACAACCTCAGCTCCTACAGCCCGCAGAATATCCTGCTTCTCTTTGCTTTGCTTGTCGCTCATTACAAAGATGCACTTGTAGCCTTTGGAAATAGCGGCCAACGCCAAGCCCATGCCCGTGTTGCCGGAAGTACCTTCTACAATAGTGCCGCCAGGCTTCAGAATGCCCGCTTTTTCGGCATCTTCAATCATACGCACGGCCATACGGTCTTTCACCGAGTTGCCGGGGTTGAAGTATTCTACTTTAGCCAGAACGGTACCTTTGATACCGTCCGTAACCTTGTTGAGCCGTACCAACGGCGTGTTGCCGATGGCTTCGACTATGTTATTAAGGTACATGAGAGGGGAATTGTTTATGAGAGAGGGGGCCGCAAAGGTACGGAATTGCTGTGGTAGCCTTAAGCTGCTACCAAGTTTCCTGTGCTGCACCAGCACAAACCTAGAAATTGGGCACTAACAGCTAGTTCCTGGTAAGCCCTTCTGGTACAACAACCGCTTGCCGGCTTTCTGTGTTATCAAGCGAATACAAAGCCTGCGCTTCGTCGAAATATAGAATGGCATCGTAGCGGTCCGGCAGGTTGATGAGCGTGTGGTTTCCGGTTTCCCGGTTTCAATCATACAGGACACCGAGAGTGGCATGGCTCCAGTTTCACTTCTCTTTGAAGAGCTATTGACGCCGCAATAGTTCTAGTCGAGCCAAGATAAATCTGCGGCAGGCCACTAGTAGCCGGTGTGCTTTGCGCACAGATGCCCCCTAGTAGCTCTCGCAGGCAAGTACTTACCTTGAATGCGCCAACGGCTTGTCACCGGGCCAAAAAAGCCTACTTTTGCGCACCGGCTGCTTTCACAGCACCTTTTTTGCACCCCCAACCGCAACTTATCTTTAACCCCCTCTCTACATGAGTGTTCTGGTCAACAAGGATTCTAAAGTGATTGTGCAGGGCTTTACTGGCTCCGAAGGCTCGTTCCATGCCCAGCAGATGATTGAGTACGGCACCAATGTGGTGGGCGGCGTTACGCCCGGCAAAGGCGGCACGCAGCACCTCGACCGCCCGGTGTTCAACACCGTAGCCGAAGCCGTGGAACAAGCCGGCGCCGACACCAGCATCATCTTCGTGCCCCCAGCTTTCGCCGCCGACGCCATCATGGAAGCCGCCGACGCAGGCATCAAGGTCATCGTCACCATCACCGAAGGCATCCCTACCAAGGACATGATTGCGGTGAAGGAATACCTGAAGGGCCGCGAAGGCCTGCGCATGATTGGGCCAAACTGCCCCGGCGTCATGACGGCTGGTGAGTGCAAAGTGGGCATCATGCCCGGCTTCATCTTCACGAAAGGCAAAATCGGTATCGTTTCGAAGTCGGGCACACTGACCTACGAAGCAGTGGACCAGCTCACCAAAGCCGGCCTCGGCCAGACAACCGCCATCGGCATCGGCGGCGACCCTATCATTGGCACCACCACCAAGGAAGCGGTAGAGCTGCTCATGAACGACCCCGAAACGGAGGGCATCGTGATGATTGGCGAAATCGGCGGAGGTATGGAAGCCGAAGCTGCGCGTTGGATCAAAGAAACCGGCAATAAAAAGCCTGTAGTAGGCTTCATTGCAGGCCAGACGGCTCCTCCCGGCCGCCGCATGGGCCACGCTGGTGCCATCGTTGGTGGTGCCGACGACACCGCTGCCGCCAAAATGGCCATCATGCGTGAGTGCGGCATCCACGTAGTGGATTCGCCCGCCGAAATCGGCGACACGATGCTGCGCATTTTGGGCGGTAAATAAGTTGTACGTGGGTTAGCTCATTGAAAAAGCCCCGGCGCAAGTCGGGGCTTTTTTATTGCTCGTATTCTTGAACACGGAACCGGGGCTAGCCAGCTACTTCCGTCCTTCCTGCCCGCCTACGTTCACGATGACCCCGAGTTGAAACACCGAGTTGGAGGCTTTCAAAAACTTACGGCTACGCAAGCCGAAGTTGCTGCCGCTAATAAGTTGCAGTTGAATAGGGCCCAATACCTGAATGCGCGTGTAGGTGATAGGCTCCAGGAAGACATTGTCTTCGGGTGCTTGCGCCACTCCTTCAACACGCAAGTCATTGAGCTGCATATAGCTGGCTCGCAACGCCGTACCGTAGTTGAAGTCCCAGTCGCGCCCGAGAGCGTGGAAGCTTTTCTCGTCTTTCGACGTGTAGTTCACCTGCACAAAATACTTGTTGAGCTTTCCTTCCGCCGTTTCGGTGGTGATGTTGGTTTCGTTGTTGAACCGGGTGCGCTTGGTATTGCCCACACCGAGGCCTCCATACACCTCCAGCACGCGGCGGTCCTTACGCAGGCGGGTGAAGTAGCCCACTCCGCCTTCCACAAAGTCGTGGTCGATGGATTCGCGCTTGGTTTTGCTGCCAAAGAAGTCCTCCTTTTTGTTGGAGTGCAGAAACGAGGCCGACCCCATGACACCGATATGCTCCCCCACGGCGTAGGCCCCTTGCAATGCCGTATTGCCACTGAAATTGCTGTGGACGCCGGCGCTCCACTCCCCTTTCTGGGTGAGTAGTGGCACTTGGGGCGGGGGCGGGAAATAAAGAGAAGAACAACTAGCCAAGCCAGGCAAGCTCAACAGCAAAATGGCACGAAGCAAACGAATCATAACCGACAGGCGGGTAATAGGAAAATTGAAGGCCAAACGCACAAAACTACACTTCGTTGTGTGGCCGCAGGCTCCACAGTTGCGTACAGTTTAAAATGGGAGTTGCTACCGAGGCAGCTTCTCATTGTCCAAACTTCGCGTTTTATGCCCAATACTTCTTACGATGCCCTCATTATTGGTTCCGGCCAAGCGGGTAATCCACTTGCCACTGCCCTTGCCGACGCCGGCCAACGCGTAGCTCTTATCGAGGAAAACTTGCTCGGTGGTTCCTGCATCAACTACGGCTGCTCCCCCGTGAAAGCCATGTTGGCTTCAGCCGAAAGGGCCCACCAACTGCGTACTGCCACTGATTTTGGCGTTAAAGGCGCCGAACCCGCCGTCGATATGGCTGCCGTGGTATCTCGCAAAGACGAAATAATTGGCACGATGCGCGAAGGCGTCCGTAGCAACCTCACCGAAGAGCACAAGGGCATTACAGTTCTTGAAGGCCATGCCGCCTTCACGGGGCCGCGCAACATTCTTTTTACGCCTGCCACTGGGCCTCTACAAGAGCTTACTGCCAAGCGCATTTTCATCAATACGGGCACCCGCGCTACTATTCCGGAGGTCGAAGGCCTGGAAGGGCTACCATACCTGACCACCACGCAGCTGCTCGATCTTAAAGAACTGCCCGAACACCTCATCATTCTAGGCGGCGGCTACATTGGCTTGGAGTTCAGCCAAATGTTTAGGCGCTTTGGCAGCCAGGTAACTATCATCGAATCAGGCTCCCAGTTGCTAGAACGCGAAGACGATGATGTGTGCGAGGCATTGAGCAAAATTTTAACCGATGAGGGAGTTGAAATTGTGCTGGATGCTAAAGTTCGGCTCGTTTCGCGCAATGCAGAAGGCATGTTTACGCTCACGGCCAGCACCAAGCAAGGCGAACGACGCTTGCGCGGCACGCATCTGCTAGTAGCCACCGGCCGCACTCCCAACACCGATACGCTAGGCCTCGACAAAGCCGGCATCAAGCTAGATGACAAGCAATTCATTGAGGTGAATGAGCGTCTGGAGACCAACGTGCGCGGCGTTTACGCCCTCGGCGACATCCACGGTGGCCCCCAGTTCACCCACATCAGCTACGACGACTTCCGCGTTGTTCGCGACAACTTACTTGCGCGCAGCAAGCGTCGCTCAGCCAAACAGCGCCCCCTCCCCTACTGTGTGTATACTGAGCCGCAACTTGGCCGCATCGGCCTCAATGAAAGCCAGGCCCAAGAGCAAGGCATCGAGTACCGCGTAGCTTCCATGCCCGTACTCACGATTGGCCGCGCCCGCGAAACTAGCCGCACCGGCGGTTTCTGGAAAGTACTGGTTGATGAGAAGGACCACATTGTGGGCGCTTCGGTGCTGTGTGCGGAAGGCGGCGAACTAATGACCATGTTCCAACTCATTATGATGGGCAATCTGAAATATCAGCAGCTTCAGAACATGGTTATTGCGCATCCTAGCTGGGCAGAAGGCCTGAACAATGTATTTGCGAAATTGGCAAAACCCAAGTAGCACAAGCGGGTAGGTGGGGGCGCTTAGCTGGCTACAGTTCTTGCTTTCTTGGTGCTCATGAGAGGGTATTCCCTGAAGCAGAGCATCTATGGTTGTCCTGCAAGCCCCGCTCCTCTATCCATGCTATGATCTGTATGCAACACTTTGCCTCGCGGGCAGTGCCAACCTAAGGATGGATTGCACCACGTTGGCATCTTCAACTACAAATATGTACTACGGCTTAGCTGGAAGGTCGGCATTCAGCACTCGATGCGCTTCCCAGCCGGCACTACGGCCATAGAACAGCAGTAGATTTCTCTGTTTCCACTTGTAAGCGTAGCGCCCTCATGTATGCGTCGAATAGCATGTGCCGTCGTTGTCTTTTGCTTGGGTGCATTCTTGGTCGGGTGTGAGCAGAAAGCGGCTTCCTCTGCTGCACCTCCCACCCCTACTCCAGCAACCCGCACCACGCCCCCACCAATTGCCCCGGCATCGGCTAGCCTCACTTATGCAGGCACTTATACAATGCAGGATACGGCGGTGTGCTCCTTGTCTATCACCATCAGCAAGCAGGCCGATGGCTACCACTTCACCTCGGGCGGAACGCAAGGCAAGGTTGCAGTAATGCAGCAAGGTGCCGAAACCTACCTGACTTTACTGGGGCTGAAAGGAACTGAGCCGCAAATTGATATAGAAGTTGCGTGGCAAGACACTATGCTAGTGCTCCAGAACTACGGCAACTCCATGAACGAGTACACCCGTTTCGGGCAGTGCGACGCGAAGTATCTGGAACTAGTCAGGCAGCGTTAGTAGCCTACTCCGTTTTCTGCGCAAATAAATGGGGCAGCAGAATCACGCTCAATGCCGCAAATCCTCGCCCATCTTTGATAAGGCGGCGTTCATACGATTCGTTGGGGTCGTATTTGCGGCGGCCTTCATTGGAACCTCCTATTGAGGCTTGCACCCGCAGCCAGGGCAGTGCTCCATCTTCGCGGCCAAAACGCCAGAACACCATCGGCTCCATGCGGGTCATATGGCGCAGGTCGAGCGGTTGGCTGTCGTAGGTGAGCGAAGTGAACGTGACGCGTGTCAAGCGGTAGGCAACGCCCATTGTAACCCAAGGGGCACGATAAGACGCAGAAGCTTCGCCATACAGCTTGTGGTAGCGCGCCTTGAAAGCCACGTTTTCCCCTATTGACACGAAAGGCCCAACATCGAAATACCCTCGGCTGCTGCGCGTTTGGCCGTAGCCGCCCAGCCCACTCAGCAACCACCGCTTGCCGAGCGGATAATATCCACCGATACCCATTTCGTACTGCCGAACCCGAAAGTAGGTGGTGTCCCGGTCATCCGTTTTGATGCCTCCAGCCGCCCGCACCAACAGATGCTTTACTGGCGAGTAGGTGGCTCCTGCTTCCCAGCGGCCATTTAAAAACGTAGTGCCTTGCACCTCCACCTCGCCTTTTTCGCGGATTTGAGACGTGGAAGGCAACATTGGAGCATACACCGAGCAGCTGCTACACAGCCAAGTCAGTAGCAAGCAAGTATAAGCACAGAGTATAGTTCGAGGCATAACAAGCAATTACTAGAACGAATATGCATTAGCTTTTACAAGCCTACAGTCTTTAATCCAGTGCCCCTGCGCATACAGAATTTTGCTTGTGCTTTAATTCACACAAATGGTACCGCACGAGCCTTGGAGAGGCATCACTAAGATACTGGCTGCTGCAGCTTGGTTGCATAGCTAAAAAGGATAAACGCGGTTACAGCCTAGACTGTAACCGCGTTTATCCTTTTTCCTAGTTAACTAAGTGTTAATCAGCCTTTACTTGGCGTACGCAACGGCGCGCATTTCGCGGATTACCGTGATTTTGATCTGACCAGGATACTGCATTTCCTTCTCGATTTTCTGCGAGATTTCGTAGCTCAGCTCCTGCGCGCGCTCGTCGGATACGTTGTCGGCATTTACCATTACGCGCAGCTCGCGGCCGGCCTGGATGGCGTAGCACTGCAATACACCGTCGAAGCTGACGGCGGTTTCTTCGAGCTGCTTGAGGCGCTTGATGTAGCTCTCCATCATCTCGCGGCGGGCACCGGGGCGCGAGCCGGAAATGGCGTCGCAGGCTTGCACGAGCGGCGAAATCATGGCCGTCATTTCCATCTCGTCGTGGTGGGCGCCGATGGCGTTTACCACGTCGGGGTGCTCTTTGTACTTCTTGGCCAGCTCCATGCCCAAGATGGCGTGGGGCAGTTCAGGCTCTTCAGTGCTCACCTTGCCGATGTCGTGGAGGAGGCCGGCACGCTTGGCGTGCTTCACGTTAAGGCCGAGCTCGGCGGCCATGGTAGCGCAGAGGTTGGCTACTTCGCGCGAGTGTTGGAGCAGGTTTTGGCCGTAGCTGGAGCGGAAACGCATCCGGCCTACCATCTTAATCAGCTCGGGGTGCAGACCGTGAATGCCGAGGTCGATGATGGTTTTCTCCCCGATTTCCACGATTTCCTCGTCGATGTTTTTGCGGGTTTTGGCCACAATTTCCTCGATGCGGGCCGGATGAATCCGACCGTCTTTCACCAGCAAGTGTAAGCTCAAGCGAGCCACCTCGCGGCGTACGGGGTCGAAGCCGGAAATGATGATAGCTTCGGGTGTGTCATCCACAATGATTTCCACGCCGGTAGCGGCTTCCAGCGCCCGAATATTGCGGCCTTCCCGGCCGATAATCTTGCCCTTCACGTCATCGGATTCGATGTTGAACACCGACACGCAGTTTTCAATGGCATGTTCCGCTGCCGTGCGCTGAATGGTTTCCAGCACCACTTTCTTGGCGTCTTTAGTGGCCGAGAGCTTGGCTTGAGCCACTACGTCTTTGATGTACGACGAAGCCTGAATCTGTGCCTCGTTTTTCAACGATTCCACCAATTGTTCGCGAGCCTCAGCAGCTGTCAGGCCCGAAATGGTTTCTAGTTTGCTCTGTACTTGGTGTAATTGCTCGTGGAGGTGGTGGCGGGTCTGTTCCAGCTCGGTTTCCACTTCCTCTTCGCGCTGCTGAAGCTTGGCGAGTTGGTTTTCCAGCGTGGCCCGGCGCTTCTCCTCTTGGGCTTCCAGCTTCTCACGCTGGGCTTGGCTCTGGGTTTCTATTCGCTCTCGAGTAGCATCCAACTCGGTTTCTTTGCGCTGAATCTGCTCTAGTTGGCGCTGGGTGGTTTCCGTGAGCTTCTTGATGGCCTGCTCTTGCTCTACCACGCCAGCGCGGCGCTCCGTCAATTCCTGTTCTAAGGCTTGCTTCTGACGGCGGCTTTCCTGCTCGAATTCCTGCTTGAGGGTGCGAAATTTGTCTTTCGACTGCTGAATGCGTTCGTCGCGGGTGCGGGTGGCTTGCTGCTCGGCTTCGGCCAGCAGTTGTTGAGCGCGGGCTTTGGCCTCGGCTTCGTGGTCTTTATTGGCCTTGCCGGCCAACATGCGCCCCACCACGATGCCGACCACAAGGGCCAGCACGGCAGCTAAGACGATATAGATAGTGGTGGACATGAGCTATGGTTTTGGAAGGGGTGATTAAAAACCATAACCAGATGTAGGGCCACATGCCAAACAACCCCGCTGCGCCTGTTGCACTGTCGGGGTTACCAGCTAAAAATTACGCAGGTGCGTCGTCTGTTTCTCTCTTCAGACGAGCACCACTCCCGATAACAACTCGTCCAAGCGCGCCAGGCGCTCGGTCAGTACTGTATCGGTACCATCTTTTTCCTTGCTGACTTTCAACCGGTCAGCCATCGTGGACAGCGCAATCATGGCGAGCAGGTCTTGCTTGTCCTGAATGCCGTATTGCTCGCGAAACTCCTTGATCCGCTCGCCTAGCAGGCGGCCGGCCATACGCAACCGTTCCTCGTCCTGAGGTTCGACACGCATCGGGTAGTCCCGTTCGGCAATGCGGATTTTGATGGATAGTTCGCTCATAAGGAGCAGTCGTGGGTGGTGGGGTGGATGGTGTGGCGGTTACTCCCTCAAATAGGCAAGGCACTTATCTATTTCACGGATGTATTCGTTGAGGCGCAGTTTTAGCTCGTTGACATTGGCCGGTTCTCCGGCTATGGTATTGACAAGTTTAACTATATTCTCCTGATTCTGGAAATCCTTGAGTTGCCGCTCCCGGTCGCGCACGTCGGCCCGAAGCTGCTCAACAGTAGTTTGCGCATCAGCCAATTCTTCACGCAACCGCTGATAGGCAGACACTAAGGTGTTCACCTGCCGCTCTAGGCGGTCGAGTTGAGCAAGCTGCTGAGAGGAGGCCATTCGGGTGTATATATTTTGCTTGAAGCTACGATGTAACACGCAAACACTGAGAAACCGTTCTGCCACCAACAAAGCAAGTTTCGGCAGGAATTTCGTAGTGTCCTGGTTCTGTTGCTCGCTTCGCTGGTTGCAGATCGGATTTCTATGTTAACGCCGGATAACAGCGCCAGCTTGCTGTTCAAACTGCTGAATCAAGCGCTGCATCACCGAGTCGATGGCCTGGTCGGTGAGCGTTTGGGTGGTGTCTTGGAGCAGGAAGCTCACCGAGTACGACTTCTTGCCCGCTCCGAGGTTCTCGCCTTCGTACACGTCGAACACATTCACCGACTGTAGCAGTTTCTTCTCGGTACGGCGCGCAATCTGCTGAAGTTGGTCGAAGGTGATGGTCTTGTCGACTACCAGCGACAGGTCGCGGCGGACCTCCGGGAATTTGGGCAGCTCACGGGCTACGAGGCTGTTCTTGTATTTCTTAACCAGCCAGTCCCAGTCCAGCTCGGCGTACCATACGGGCTGCGTGACATCCACCTGCTTTAGCACCACTCCCGATACAGCGCCAAGCTGCGCCACCGGTTGGTTTTGGGCAAGCAGTGTCAGGCCACCGGCCAAATATGGATGTTGCACCGGCTGCGAAGTAGGGGAAGCAAACCCCAAGGCGGACAACACCTGCTGCACCGCACCGGCCAGTTGGTGGTACGTCGCCTTCTCCGACTTCTGCTGCCACGTTTCGGCAGCGGTGTTGCCGGTCAGGTACACAACCAGCTTGTTCTTCTCCTGATACTGACCATCGGCTTCGCGGTGGTAGGTTTTGCCGAACTCGTAGAGCTTCAAATCGCGCTGGCGGCGGTTCACGTTGTAGCGCACCACTTCCAAGCCGCTGTGCAGCATGGTGGGGCGCATCACGTCGAGGTCGGCACTGTTGAAGTTGAGCAGTGGCACCAGCCCCTCGTTCTTTTCGCCTGGCTTCTGGAAGTAGGTTGAGTTGGTGATGGAGTTGGTGATGATTTCCGAGAAGCCCATGCCGCTTAGAAGGCGCGCTATGTTCTGGCGCAGGATTTCCGGATCAGGCTTCACGAAGCTAGCCAGGAACGAAGCCGAGTTGTGCGGCCGCAGCGCCACGTGGTCGTAGCCGTAGATGCGCAGAATTTCCTCGATGATGTCCGCTTCGCGGGTCACGTCCACCTTGTGCGGCGGCACCGACAGAATCCATTCGGTGGCGGCTGGTTGATCGGTGATTTCCTCGGCAATCAGAATATCCAAGTCGGTCAGGATCTGGCGGATTCGTTCGGGGGCAATGAACTGACCCACCAGTTTCTCTACGCGAGCTAAGCGCAGGCGCACGGTGGTGTGGCCGATGTGCGTTGGGTACACATCCACGATGGGCCCGGCCACAGTGGCTCCAGCCACTTCTTGGAGCAGCAAGGCAGCGCGTTTCAACGCTGGCAGTACCATGTTGGGGTCGGTGCCCCGCTCGAAGCGGAACGACGCATCCGTTTTCAATTGGTGCGTCTGGCTGGTTTTGCGTACCGCAGCTGGCTGGAAATACGCACTTTCCAGGAACACGCGGGTGGTTTCATGGGACACGCCCGAGGTTTTGCCCCCGAACACGCCAGCCAGCGCCATGGGCGAGCCATGCGCATCGGCAATAACCAAGTCTTCTCCTTTAAGGGTGCGCTCCGTACCATCAAGCGTCACAAACTTCTCTCCTGCTGCGGCCCGCTTCACGCGGATTTTGCTGCCAGTAATCTGGCTGGCGTCAAAGGCATGCAGGGGCTGCCCCAACTCGTGCAGCACGAAATTGGTGACGTCCACTACATTGTTGATAGGCGAAAGGCCGATGCTACGCAAACGACGCTGCAACCACTCCGGCGACGGTCCAATCTGGACGTTTTCCAGCAGCAAACCCGCATAGCGCGGGCCGGCTTCGGCGTCCTCTATTTCAACCGTAATGGTCTGTGCTGCCTCGGTAGGGGCGTGAAACTGGCTGACGTCGGGCAGGTGGCACGGTTGGCGCAGCAAGGCGCGCAGCTCGCGGGCCACCCCGTAGTGCGAGGCCGCGTCGGCACGGTTCGGCGTCAACCCAATTTCAAACACCGAGTCAGAGCCCAAGCCGAAGTATTCAGCGGCGGGTGCACCGTTGGGCAGGTCGGTGTCGAGCACCATGATGCCAGCGTGCGAAGTACCCAGCCCGATTTCATCTTCGGCACAAATCATACCTTCGGAAGCGGCACCCCGGATTTTCGACTTCTTGATTTTGAATGGCTCGCCTTGGCTGGGGTACAGCACGGCACCATCCAGGGCCACGACCACGCGCTGCCCGGCCGCTACGTTGGGCGCACCGCACACAATCTGGCGGGGCGTACCGTCTCCTACATCTACGGTGGTTAAACTCAGCTTGTCGGCATCGGGGTGCTTTTCGCAAGTCAGGACGGTGCCGAGCACCACGCCGCGCAGCCCGCCCGGTACACTTTCCAACTCCTCGATGCCTTCCACTTCCAGCCCGGAGCCCGTCAGCAGCTTGCCGATTTCTACGGCTGGTTTATCGGTAGGAATGAGCGTGCGGAGCCAGTCGAGGGATATTTTCATTTGCTTGTTGAAGGCTGATTGTTGATTGTTGCCTTGGAGGCTAGCTAGTCTGGTAACCTGACTTCTGGCAACTACCCCCTGGCAACAGAGGAGGCAAAGGTACGGATTCGAGCGGGTGGCTTCAATGACGTTGTAGGTAACTGCTTTCAGGCGCTTATGGCAAAAGCAAACACCCGTAATTGCGCCTAACCTATCGAGTTGTAGAGACCTGACGCTTTGCGTCTTGGTGTTCACCATCGTTCGACACCAAGACGCGAAGTGTAGCATCTCTACAGCCTGATGGTAAGAGCCCGATAGCTACACCAAGGCCGTGTCCTTCCAACGCAAGAGGAATCCGGGTGAAGATTTGAAAGGCAACTCAGATTCTTCCTGCGTCGGGAGGACACGGTCTTGGGACTCTTAGTGTTCACCCTCTGCGTGGTCGGCGTGGTCGTGGAAGGCTTGCTCGCCTGCCTTGATTTCCACGGCCAAACGGTTGTCTTGGGGAGGCACGGGGCACGCAAAACCGTCGTTGTAGGCACAAAATGGGTTGTAGGCCTCATTGAAGTCAAGCATGATTTCCGTGTCGGCGGCGTTGGGTTTGCCGGCATCCAGGTAGCGACCACCGCCATACGTAGCAAAGCCGTTGGTTTTGTCGGTGAAGGGAATGAAGAGCGTGGAATCCTTGCCATCCGCTTTCAGGAAGAGCGTGAGCTTGTGTTCCTGCTTGTCGAGAATAAAGGAGGCACGGCCCCAGCGCAAGTATTTCTCGGACTTGCCGCCGGTGAGCGGCATTTCTACGGTGTCGCGCTGGTTGAAGTGCTCTACCTGCGCCTCGAGCCGGTAGTCTTTGTTGGGCGCGTAGTAGCGCAGGCTGTCAAATACGTTGCGCTGCTCCTGGCTCAACGGTGAGCCTTGCACGCGGCGGAAGCTGTCGGACTTTTCTTGCCGCGCTTTGCGCAAACGAGCCGCGTATTGATTGTCGTTTAAGACTAGGTCGCTCAGGAAATACCCGAATACGATCAGTAAGCCGAAGCCAATAAGCAATTTAGGATTGAGGCGCATCTGTTGGTTGATGGTTGTTGAGAAGCTGATTGTGGCCTGTTGCAGCTTTTTGGAAGTGGACAAGACGTTGTCCTTGAGTTGGACAACTTCCTGCACCGCTTCGTTGCAATCAGCACACAAAGCAACCATGTAAACACGCAACAACCAGCAATTGTCACCTACCAATCACAGCATTCCTTCATCGGAAAAGCTGAAATACCCAGTATCGGTGTAGATGAGGTGGTCGAGGATGGGCAGGTCGAGGAACTGGCCGGCTTCCTTGAGCTTGCGGGTAAGGGCAATGTCGGCGGCGCTAGGGTTGCGGTTGCCGCTGGGGTGGTTGTGCACTAATATCACCGACGAAGCCAACTGCTCCAGCGCCTCTTTGAAAATTAGTTTCGGGTCGGCAACGGTGCCAGCTACGCCGCCGCGGCTGACACTGACGGTGCGCATGACCACGTTGGCGCGGTTGAGCAGCACCACCCAAAACTCTTCGTGCGGCAAATCCTGCAAGTGGGGCTGCACCACCCGGTAGATGTCGCGCGAGTTCGTGATAGTGGTGCGGGCCGGGGCATCCGCTTCTTTGCGCCGCCGACCGAGCTCTAAGGCTGCCACAATGGTAATAGCCTTGGCTTCCCCAATGCCCTTATGACGCATCAGTTCCTTGATGGATAGCCGAGCCAATGCGTTCAGGTCGTTGTTGACGGCTTTCAGAATCAACTTCGCGACGTCCACGGCCGATAGTTTGGCCGTGCCGGAGCCGAGCAGGATAGCCATCAGTTCGGCGTCGGAGAGGGCAGCACGGCCTTTCTGCATCAGTTTTTCGCGGGGCCGGTCTTCCTCGGCCCAGCTCTTGATGCCAAACGAAGCGGGTGTCTCGTAGGGGAGCGGCACCCCTTCTTCGGTAGGCTGCTTTTCGGACAGATGGTCAGGAGGTTGCATGCGGCATTGGGATTGCAGGGCCCGGAAAATAAAGTAAAAACCTCACTCCACCGTCTGCGTTGTTACGCCCGATGGCTTTATAGCTGGTGGAACGTACAGCAGTTCCTGCTTTCTATTCACCAACTTCCTTGTTTCAGCCGAACGGCTACGGTTCTTCTTCCCCTATTATGCTTCGCTCCTTCACTGGCATTCTGTTTTTGCTCTTGTTTTTAATGGCCGAATGGTATGGCTTCCAAGCCATTCGAACGGCGCTCCACGGCGCGGCGCCGGTAGCCCGCAAAACGGCTGGCTATCTGTATTGGCTTATTACTGCCCTGGTGTGGGGCTTGGGCATGTGGTCTATTGCCACCCGTGGACAAGGCCACGCCCCTTACAAAGCGTATATGACCAGCATACTGCTGTCGTTGCTGCTGTTTAAGCTGGTGATTGTGCTGTTTCTTTTCCCCGAAGACCTGGTGCGCGGCGTGCGCTGGGTGGTGGGCCGTGTTTCCGGCACGCCTACGGCCACCAACACGGGGCCTGCTATTCCACGTAGCGAGTTCTTAAGCAAGCTGGCGCTGGTGGTAGCCGCCGTACCGTTTGCCTCCCTGATTTGGGGCGTGGTGAAAGGTGGGACCGACTACCAGGTGAAGCGCGTGACGTTGCGTTTCCCCAACCTGCCCGCTTCGTTCGACGGCTTCAAGCTGCTACAGATTTCCGACCTGCATACCGGCAGCTTTGCGTCCACGGAACCTCTGCAGCGCGCCGTAGCACTTATCAACCAGCAAAACGCCGACCTCGTGGTAATGACCGGCGACTTGGTGAATAATATTGCCACTGAAGTGGAAGACCACATTCCAGCCTTGGCTCAAATCCAAAGCAAGCTGCCCAAGCTTTCCATCCTCGGCAACCACGACTATGCCGACTATGTGGATTGGACGGAGCAAGGTGGCATAGAGGCCAAGCGGGCCAACTTGGAACGCCTCAAGCGCAACCACGCCCAAATCGGTTGGCGGCTATTGCTCGACGAAACGCATCACGTGGAGCGCAATGGCGAGAAGATTGCCATCCTCGGCATTCAGAACTGGGGAGCTGCTATGCGTTTTCCCAAATACGGCAACTTGGCCAAAGCCCACGCTGCTGCCGATGCCGATGCGCCGTTCAAAATTTTGCTTTCTCATGATCCTTCGCACTGGGATGCGCAGGTACGGCCCGAATTCCCGGACATCGACCTCATGCTGGCTGGCCACACCCACGGCATGCAGTTCGGCATCAATCTGCCCTTCCTGAAGTGGAGCCCCGTGCAGTACGTGTATAAGCAGTGGGCTGGCCTGTATCAGCAAGGCAAGCAGTATTTGTACGTAAACACCGGCCTAGGCTTCCTCGGCTACCCCGGTCGGGTGGGCTTCCTACCCGAAATAACTGTGTTCGAGTTACGGCGTGCCTAGCGCATACCAGCTGCCAGCAGCCTCCACCTAGCAAGCAAAAGCCACGGCCATTATCAGCCGTGGTTTTTCTTTTTTCAAGCTCTAGCGTAGCGCTAAGGTAACCGCCACGGAGGGGAAGGCGTATACGCGCCATTCATACTCTCTCCTCAACAAGACCACACCAATGAAAAAGCTCCTCTTGTTTCTTCCTTTGGCCGCTGCTTGCGCCCTGACTTCGTGCGGCGACAGCAACAGCACTGCTACCACTGAAACCACCACAGCCACCGAAACCGCTACCACCAGCACCGCTGCCACCGGCGACATGGATTCGCAGTACCGGAGCCGTGCCCAGCGCATCGCCGACAAGATGGCGGCCGACATGAAAATCACGGATACGGCCATGGTGTCGCGCATCGAGGACAGCTACTACAGCCGTGCCCAGCGCCTAGGCGAATTGCGCACCAAATACACGGCCGATACTACTGGTATGGCCGCCGACATGCGTAGTGCCTACTCCCAAACCGACAGCGAGTTGAAAGGCTACTTGCCAGCCGAAACGTACACTGCCTACGAAACCAGCCGCCCCACGTACTACGAAGAGGCCTACATGGACGAGACCAGCGCACCCGCCAGCACCGACAACTCGGCCACTGCTTCCACTGAAACCAGCGGCGAAGGCAAGCTGAAAGTGAAGGCCGATGGCGACGTAAAAATCAAAGATGCGCAAGGCAACAAAGCCAAGATTGACGGCGACGACGGCACGGTGAAACTCAAGCCCGAAGACGGCGAGAAAACCAAGATCAAGTAATTTCACTTTGCGTAAAGTGCTCGAAAGCCTGCACCTGCAACGGTGCGGGCTTTTTTTGTCTCTCTTATGAGATAACTTGCCCCCTGCTTGCGTTTGTATAGGCCAATGAACTTACTGAACTCTATTTCAAGCGTATTTCCTGCTGGCAGGCCAGAGCAGCGGGGCTGGTGGCTGCTTGGGTGGCTGTTATTTTCACTGCTGCCACTAAGCGCCACGGCTCAGGTTCGGGTTTCGGGCACCGTATTAGAGGCGGGCACCGGGCGCGCAATACCCGGAACGGCGGTGCTGGTGCAGCGCAGTGGCCGGGGCATAGCCGCCGACAGCGAAGGCGAATTTCGGATTGACGTGCAAAACACTGATACGTTGGTGTTTCGGGCTATTGGTTTCAAAACCCGCCGCTATCCTATGGGCGGCACTGGCCTCTCCCAGCTGGTTATTCAGGTGTCGTTGATGCGCGACAGTGTAATGCTGGGCGAAGTACGCGTGACGGAAGGTCGCCCGGACCGGGCCGCCATCAACAAGGCGTTGCGCAACATCAAGCGCCCTAGCACGGCCCCCACCAGCGCCGTAAAGCGCCCACCAGCTCCCAAGCCCCTGTTCAAGGTGGATTCTACGGCGCCGGCCGCGCCCACCCCTTCCCTGGCCAGCCCAATCAGCTTGATTTACGACCAGTTTTCCAAAGCCGGCCAGGAACGGCGTAAAATGGAAGAAATCAGGGCCGCCGAAGCAGCGGAAGCCGCGCGCAAAAACCGCCAGAAGTACAACAAGAACTTCAAAGACAACCGGGGATACGAACCATAGCCGCATGCCACAAGGCCAAGACTGTGCTAACAATAGCGTATTTCAACCTCCCCCACTGACCAAGCCCTTGGCGTGCTTTACACCAAGGGCTTGCTGGTGTAGCACTAGCGCGGCTCCGGGCAGAGAGGCAGCTTGGCAGGATGGCAGATAATTCACCAACCTACCGCCCGGCCAGCCCGTAAACCCAAACATGAAAATTGGGTATCCCTGCATGAATAATTCGTTGGACTGCACCTCGGCGTCCACGTTCCGGTTGGCTTCCTACTCCGACGAGCGGGTGGAACAAACCGTGGCTTCCAATCTGGCGTGCCTGAAACGCATTCTGGAATATAATCTAGAGCACGGGCTGATGTTCTTCCGAATCGGCTCCGACATTGTGCCCTTTGGCTCCCATGCCGTTAACACCTTCCCGTGGCAGACCCGGTTTGCCCCGGAGTTTAAGGCCATCGGCGACTATATCAAAGAACATAAGATGCGTGTCTCGATGCACCCCGACCAGTTCGTGGTGCTCAACTCGCCGAACCCCGATATTGTGCAGCGCAGCGTTGCAGAACTGGTCTACCAGGGTTCCATGCTGGATTTGATGGGGCTTGATAGTACGGCCAAGCTTCAAATTCACTTGGGTGGTCTCTACGGAGACCGAGACACAGCTATTGCGCGCTTTATTGCCACGTGGCACACCCTCCCGCCGGAGGTGCAGATACGGGTGGTGGTTGAAAACGACGACCGGCTATTCAGCTTGCGCGACTGCCTGGAGCTGAACGCCGCCACCGGCATTCCTATCCTATTCGACAATTTCCACCATGAGTGCCTCAACAACGGGGAGCCTATGGCCGAAGCGTTGCGCCTGGCCGCGGCCACCTGGCAGCCCGAGCGCGACGGTATTATGATGATGGACTACAGTTCTCAGTCGCATGGGGAACGGCGGGGCAAGCACGTGGCCAGTATCGAGGAAGATCTGTTCCGGGATTTCCTGAAAGAACTTGGCGATTTGGACGTCGACATCATGCTTGAAATCAAAGACAAGGAGGCTAGCGCCCACCAGGCCTGCGGTATCATGCGCGAGTTGACGCTTTTGCCACCTGCTCCGGCGGGCTATGAGCCTCCGGTATTCACCCCCAAGCAAATTTTGGAAGGCGACACCGCTCCAAAAACCCGGAAACCGCGCGCTAAAAAAGACAAATCAGCCACTGCCCAGGCCGAGCAGTTGAACCCCGAGGCGCACAACTAAGCGTTATGCCCTCTCATTTTCCTTATCTCTTCTTCCCATGAACAAAGAACTCTTAGGCGCGACCATTCACGCGCTCCAAAACGGCCTGACCAGTATTCCCATCAGCGGTGCCCTCGACAACACCGAAACCTGGCAGCAGCACTTGCTCCAAAGCGGTGAGCCCGCCTTGCAAGACGTAGGCCGAGAAATCGGCAACCTACAATCCTTGCTAAGTGGTGGCAACCTCGACCCTGAAGCCATTAGCAGTTCGCTGAGCATCCTGGGCTCGCAGACCAACCAAGCAGCCGTGAATGCCTCCCCTGATTTTCAGGCGCAGCTCCGTACCCTCGGCGACTTGCTGTTGCAGCTTAGCACCAAGCTCAAGGCAGCATAGGTACCAGCCATAAACAGTTGATCATACAAAAGCCCCTGGCGCTTTAGTTGCGTCAGGGGCTGTTGCGTGGACGGAAGTATTTACAAAGCCGCAGCCCCCGCCCAAGCTACGGAAGCTCGAACGGGGGCTGGGCGGCGGGGCAGGCCGTCAACGAAGGACGGGTACCCACGCTCTACATTTTAGCGACTACGGACGTGGCGTAGTGGTTTCGGTGGTGCGCTTTTTGGTGCTGGTTTCTCGCCGCATCGTGCCGCTGTTGGCTGGCTGGGTGGTAGTGCCGGTGCGCTGCTCTACGCTTTGCTGCTCGATAGTGGTCGAGCGTTGCAGAGGCGGCTGAGCAACGGTGCCGGTTCCCATCTGGGCGGGCGCGGTCATGGGTGGCGACGTGCGCTGGTCAATGGTGCCCGTGCCCATTTGGGTGGGGTTGGTGGTGGTAGGAGTCCGCTGGTCGATTGTACCGGGGTTGGTTTGGGGCGCGGCCGGCACGGTAGTTTGGTTCATGCTGCCGCCGCGTTGGGGGGCAGTAGGTGAAATTTGCGCTTGCGTGGTGGCAACGGTGCCAAAAAACAGGGTAGCGGCAACAAATAGGCTCTTGGTTTTCATAACAAGTCGAGGTGGGTGGAACAGGCGCAGTAAGTACAATGTGCTGCTGTTGGGAAGTATACGTTGTCCAACAAAGCTGGGCCGTAAAAGCCGCAATCTTGTTGCCGTTAATCCGTTGATAGTTAATAACCTATATACAGCCTTTAGCTGTTCCTCACAGCGTTGCAGCGTGCTTATTACAACACCTTTCCTTGCGCCGGCTTCTCACAGGCAGCGCCTGTAGTCGACCCTCAAGACCACCAGACAAACCACAGCCCAACAAGCACACGATACAGTTCCTCTAGGTGTATGCGCTGGCTACGGTTATTGCAGCAACACTTGCTGCCGATGAATACCGGGCTCCTGGTAGGAGTAGCGCAACGGCAGGCCGCAATTAGTGCAGATTTGCAGCACTAGTGCCAGCCCCAACCCCACGCTTTCCGCAGGACTGTCGGTGGATTTCTGGAACCGGTTGAACAGGCCCGCTTCCTGCAAAGATTCAGGGCGGCCCGTGTTTTCAACCACCAACACTTCAGTGGTAACCAGTATCCGCAGTCGGCCGCCGGGTAAGTTGTGCCGGATGGCGTTTACCAGCAGGTTGCTGACCAGTACTTCCAGCAGCCCCCGGTGCACGCACAGCGGCACGCTGTCGGCAATATCGGTTTCCACTGTCAGGTTGCGTACGGCAATTTGCTCACGTAAGTGTGCTACCTGCGTGCGTACTACAGCGGCCACATCCACGATTTCGGTGGCGAAAAACAACTTGCTATCCAGTTGCGCCAGCAGCAGCAAGCTTTTGGTAAGATGCGTGAGACGGTGCGTCACGCTCATAATGCCCTCAATGTGGGTTGCTTGCTCTTCGGTAAGGCCGGGTGCCTGCACCAGTAAATCGAGCTGGGTGTGCAGGATAGCCAGCGGCGTCTGGATTTCGTGGGCGGCGTTTTCCGTGAACTCCTTTTGCCGCCGGTACACCCGCTGGTTTTGGCGCAGCAGCAACTGCACCGCATCCTGTAGCTCCTGAAACTCGCGGATGCGGGTTTCAGGTAACGTAACAGGTTGGCTGCGGTTCAGCTTGTACTTGTGCAATTGGTCGAGGAGAGCGTAGAAAGGCTGCCACAGCCGTCGGTTGAGAGCGAATTGCAAGCCAAACAAGCCCAGCACCAGCAGCCCAAACAACACCCCACCCGCCAGCACAATGCGCAGCAACAGCTGCTGCGTATCAAACAACGACAGGCGGATTTGCAGCTCGTAGGGACGGCCCTGAAACGTAACGGCGGACGCCAGCTGGCGGTACGGCTGGCTTTTGCCGGTCAGCTCGTTGTACATGGGGCGCACGCTAAGGCGGTCAGCGCGGCGCGGCGGCAGATGGCGTAGCGGCACAAACTCCACGTTGTGGTCGAGCTGGTGCCAGTACGCTAAGTCAGCGGGACTATGCAGATACAGGCGCATGGCTTTTTCCACCCGCAGCTTACGCCGGCTCAGGGTGCGGTCTACGTAGGCATAATAGAGCTTGTTGATCAGGGAGTAGTACACGAAGGTGCCAGCACCGGCCACCACGCTGGCGTAGAACAGAAAAATCAGCGTGGTGCGGGTAAGGAGCTTCATGGCCGGACGGGCTACTGCGAATCAGCGGAGAACCGGTAGCCCAGGCCGTACACCATCCGGATGTAGTTGGGCGCGCCGCCTTCGGTGAGCTTGCGTTTCAGGTTTTTCACGTGGGCGTACACCGTTTCGTAGGTATCGAACTGCTCGGCATCATTCCCCGACAAATGCTCGGCAATGGCGCCCTTGCTGATTACGCGGCCCTGGTTGGCCAGTAGCAGCAGCAGCAAGTCCAGCTCGGTGCGGGTAAGGTTGAGGGGCTGCCCGGCCAGGGTAGCTGCGCGCGCGGCTACGTCCACGGTCAAATCCCCCACCCGCACCAGGTTGGTGCCATTGTAGCGGCGGCGGCGCACAATAGCGGCCACCCGGGCGCTTAGCTCAGGCAAGTGAAACGGCTTGGGCAAGTAGTCGTCGGCGCCTAGGTGCAGGCCCGTAATCCGGTCGTCGAGGGCGTTGCGGGCTGAAGTGATAATCACGCCTGCTTCAGGCCGTTGCTGCTTTAGCTCCCGCAGCAGCGCCAGGCCGTCGCCGCCAGGCAGGGTGAGGTCCAGCAGAATGCAGTCGTAGTCGTAGAGCAGCATTTTTTCCTGGGCCTCATCGAACGTGGCGGCTAGCTCACACACGTAGTGTTGCCCGCTCAAGTACGCGCGCAAGCCGGCTGCCAGTTCAGGCTCATCTTCAACAATCAATAGTTTCATAGAGCAGAAAAAGCAGGCCCAACCTACCAGTAAGTGATGTATCACTTTTAGTGCGGCACCAGCAGATCATCTTCCAAATGTATTCTAAATCGGCTAGTAGTATCGCCTATCCTTTCGGCGTACTGGTCCGGCTGGTGTTCTGCTCCACCCTCACAATTCCCCAGCGTATGCTTTCACTACTCGGCTTTTTAATGATCAGTACGTTTATGTATCTGATCATGTCCAAGCGCATGTTTGCCATGACGGCGCTGATTCTGATTCCTATTGTGTTCGCGCTGATCGGAGGGTTCCGGGCCGAAATCGGGGAGATGATGCTGGACGGCGTCAAGAAAATAGCGCCCACTGGCGTGATGCTGATTTTCGCCATCATGTACTTCGGCATCATGACCGACGCGGGCCTCTTCGACCCCATCGTGGCCAAGATTTTAAAGGTAGTGGGTGGCGACCCGCTCAAAGTGGTGCTGGGCACTGCGGTGCTGGCTCTAGCCGTGTCGCTCGACGGCGACGGCACCACCACCTACATCATAGTAGTAGCAGCCATGCTGCCCCTGTACCGACGCCTCCAGATGAACCCGCTGGTGCTGACGGCTACGGCGTTTCTGTCGAGCGCGGTCATGAACATTCTGCCCTGGGGCGGCCCTACCGCCCGCGTACTATCGGCGCTGCACCTGGATAGCTCGCAGGTGTTCACGCCCCTGATTCCGGCCATGGTGGTAGCCGCCGGCTGGGTGCTGTTCGTGGCGTACGTGTTTGGCAAACGGGAGCGGAAGCGCCTAGGTATCACCATCATCACCGAAGATGCCGGCGCTTTAGTAGCGGAAGCCAACCACGAAGAACTGAGCTTGCGCCGGCCTAAGTTGCTGTGGTTGAACGCGCTGCTTACGCTGGCCCTGCTCACCGGCTTGTTCATGGATGTAGTGCCGCTGCCCGTGCTGTTCATGACGGCCTTTGCGTTGGGCATGCTCATCAACTACCCCCGCCTGGGCGAACAGCGCGGCCGCCTGAATGCTCACGCCGGCAACGCCGTCATTGTGGCCGGAATGGTGTTTGCCGCCGGCATCTTCACCGGTATTCTGGCGGGCACCAAGATGGTGGATGCCATGTCGCAAACCATCGTGACGATGATTCCCAACTCATTGGGCCCGCACCTGCCCATCCTGACGGGTATTACCAGTGCGCCCTTCACCTTCTTCATGAGCAACGATGCCTACTACTTCGGCATTTTGCCCCTGGTCACGAAGGCGGCCACGCAGTTCGGGGTAACGGTAGTGGACATGGGCCGGGCGTCGTTGCTGGGGCAGTCGGTGCATTTGCTGAGCCCGTTGGTGCCCTCCACCTACCTGTTGGCCGGCTTGGCGGAAGTGGATTTCGGTGACCATCAGCGCTTCACCCTGAAGTGGGCTTGCGGCACGGTGGTCGTGATGCTGATTACCTGCTTGGTGCTGGGCGTGGTGCCCTTCTAAGACTCCCCCTTTTCTGTCTACCTGCTGAAACCCCCATCCGCTGCCCTGCCCAGGCTGGCACCGCTCCTTCTTTCCCATGAAAAAAGCTTTAGTGTTCTTCGTGCTTTTCCTGCTGGTAGCCAGCAGCACCCTCCAGGCCCAGAACCGCGGCAAATACAACGGCTGGCTGCAATACACGGGCACCTACTCGCTCAACCAGCGCTTCGACGTGAACCTGGGGGCGCAATACCGCGCCTATAGCGGCCTCGCCGATAAGCGGCTGCTGTTAGGCCTAGCGAACCTGCAATACAACCTCAAGAGCCTGCCCATGTCGGTGGCGGCGGGCTACATGTACTTGCAGCTCCAGCCGTATTCCAACCCCGAGGAAACCGAAAAATTCGACAACCGCGAAAACCGCCTCTATCAGCAAGTGATTGTCAACAACAAGCTGGGCCGCGCCCGGCTGCTGCACCGCTACCGCATCGAGGAGCGCTGGACTAGCGCCGGCTTTCGGCTCCGGTTTCGGTACCTGGCGTCGCTGCGCCTGCCCTTAGGCCCGAAAACCCTAGACAACCCGAAGTGGTATGCTACCATCAAAGACGAAATTCGCATCAGCGACCAAGAAAATCCCTTTGATAGCAACCGAGTATGGGTCGGGGCGGGTTATATCCTCAACAAGCACCTAGGCGGCGAGCTATTGTGGATGACCCAATTCAACGGTGGCGCCGACCGTGCCAATTACGTAGCCTTTATTCTGCGCCACGACTTCGGATGGTCGGCCGATAAGCCGGCGCGGCGTCCGCGCTTCCTGCCGCAGTAAGTTTTTCCTTTTCCGCATGAACATCCACCTACAAGAAATCCTGGAGAATCCGCTGGGCGCCCTCGCCATCGTGGGCAACCTGGTTGTTATCGAAAGTCTCCTCTCCGTTGATAACGCGGCGGTGTTGGCTACTATGGTCGGCGACTTGCCCAAAGAGCAGCGCAGCAAAGCCTTGCGCTACGGCATCATTGGGGCCTATGTATTTCGGGGCCTGTGTATTCTGTTTGCTTCCTTTCTGATCGAGTTCTGGTTTCTCAAACCTCTGGGGGGCCTGTACCTGCTGTTCCTGGTTTACAGCCACTTTCGGTCGAAAGACCACAGCGGTGATTCCGACGGGGAGCAGGTAGACAAGCAACAAAGCTGGATTTATCGGCGCACGCTGGGCTTGTTCGGAAAGTTTTGGGCCACCGTCGCCCTCATCGAACTGATGGATTTGGCTTTTTCCATCGACAACGTGTTTGCCGTGGTGGCTTTCACCGACAACCTGATTCTGATTTGCTTGGGCGTGTTCATTGGTATTATGGCCATGCGGCTGGTGGCCCAGGCCTTTGTGCTGCTGATGGGCAAGTACCCGTTCCTGGAAACAGCGGCCTTTGTGGTTATCGGGATTCTGAGTTTGAAGCTGCTGCTGTCGTTGTTCGAGCACTACTATCCCTCCCACCCTATCAGCCGTTTGCTGGGCAGCGAGGCCGCCGATGCGGGCCTGACGGTACTTACCGTAGCCATATTCGCAGTGCCACTGTTTGCCTCCTGGGTGAAGCAGCAAACCGCCAAACAATAGTCCCGGCCCTCACCAAGGAGAACCGGGACTACCCGAGCAGCGCTGGAAAAGTGGTTGGGTACTATAGCTTAGGCCTGTACCAATTCAGCTTTCGGGGCACCTGCTAGAATCTCGTCGTTTGCAAAAGCGGCGTACTTCTGGAAGTTGACCACGAACTTGGTTGCCAGCTCGGCCGCCGTCCGGTCGTACGCCTCTGGGTCGGTCCAGGTGTGGCGCGGGTCGAGCAGGTGGGTTGGTACGCCAGGCACGGCTGTGGGCATATCCACTCCAAACACCGGATGCGGCTGAAACGACACCTCGTTCAGAGCCCCAGTGAGGGCCGCCGTAATCATAGCCCGGGTGTAGCTCAGCTTCATGCGTTGGCCCACTCCGTAACTGCCACCGCTCCAGCCCGTATTGATGAGCCATACCGCCGTATCGGGGTGCTCGTCGAGCTTCTGGCCCAGCAATTCGGCGTAGCGGGTGGGGTGCAAGGGCAGAAACACCGCCCCGAAGCAGGCCGAAAACGTGGTTTGCGGCTCAGTGATACCCATTTCGGTGCCCGCTACCTTGGCCGTGTAGCCCGAGAGAAAGTGGTACATGGCGTGGCTTTTGTCTAAGCGGCTGATGGGCGGCAGTACCCCGAAGGCGTCGGCGGTCAGGAAGAAAATGTTCTTGAGCACGCTGCCCACCGACGGCTCCACCGCGTTGGCAATAAACGACAACGGGTAGGCCGTGCGGGTGTTTTCGGTAACGCTGGTGTTGGCATAATCCACGGTGGTGGTGCCGGGCACGAAGCGCGTGTTCTCGACAATGGCCCCCGTACGGATAGCCTGCCAGATATCGGGCTCCTTCTCCGCCGACAGGTCAATGACTTTGGCGTAGCAGCCGCCCTCGAAGTTGAAGATACCTTCCTCGTTGGGCAGCCAGCCGTGCTCATCGTCGCCGATCAGCCCGCGGTTTGGGTCGGCGGAGAGGGTGGTTTTGCCGGTGCCTGAGAGGCCAAAGAATATGGCGGTATCGCCGTCGGGGCCCACGTTGGCCGAGCAGTGCATGGGCAGAGTGTGGCGCTGATGAGGCAGTAGGAAGTTAAGCACCCCGAAAATGCCTTTCTTCATCTCGCCGGCATAGCCCGTGCCCCCAATCAGAATCAGCTTCTTGCTGAAGTTGATGACTGCAAAGTTGGCTTGGCGTGTACCATCGGTGGCGGGGTCGGCGTGGAAGCCAGGGGCACAGATAATGCTGAAATCAGGCGTCCAGGTGGTATCGGCGGTGGCCTCCGGGCGCAGAAACAGGTGATGGCAGAACAAGTTGTGCCAGGCTAGCTCATTCACTACGCGCAGCTTGAGTTGCGAGGCCGGATGGGCGCCCGCGTAGGCCTCCCGCACATACACTTCTTTGTCGTCGAGGTAGGCTACCATCTTCTGGTGTAGGCGGTCGAACTTCTCGGGAGCGAAGGGAATGTTGATGTCGCCCCACCACACCGCATCCGTGGTAAGAGCGTCTTGCACAAGAAACCGGTCTTTGGGCGAGCGGCCCGTGAACTGGCCGGTGTCGCACATCAGGGCCCCAGTGTCGGTGAGCACGCCTTCAGCACGGCGCAGAGCAGCCGCCACCAGGTCGGGAGCCGATAGGTTCAGGTGCACTTGGGCCGGGGGCGTAGCAAAGCCAAGCGGTGCGAGACGAGCGTGAAGTGTGGCGTCCATAGAACAAGAAGAAAAAGTGGGGATGGGAATGGAAACTGGGTGAACGAACGAAAGCACCGACGGGCACTGCAACGGAACAGGCATACCTCTCCTGTCTGCCACCTGCGCAAGCAGCCGGACAATTAGAACATCAGAAACAGGGAGGGCAGAAGTGGCAATAAACACCTCTGAAGCAGGGACGTCCTGCAGCCGCAATAATCTTGAAACAAAGCTACTCTAGCAGCCAGTCACTTGAATGAGATGTTTTTCTATATTACTAGGACAAATAGAACATTTCACTTTTCAGGTATTTCATCGCACCCATCCGTCACCCGTGGCACTTAGCCGTTCTAGGCGTAGCGGTAGTCGTTTCACTGTTTCTGTTCTGTACCTCCAATGACTAAGGAAATTGCCCGCTACAACGGCCTCTATGGAGACGATAAGGCCCAGGTTTCGCACACCTATATTTATAGCCAGCTTATTGCCCAACGCAACCGAACTACCAATTGGGGGCTGAAACCCCACCTACACGGCAATCTGTACCAGCTGTTTTTTTTGGAAGCCGGGCAGGCCACCCTCGATACCGGCGCCGAACCCTTGCCCCTGCAAACGCCTTGCGTGGTGCTTATCCCATCCAATACAGTGCACGCCTTCACGTTCAGCCCGCAGGTGAAAGGCCGCTCCCTCACCGTCGCCGACGCCCTCCTCGACACCATTCTGCAAGTCAGCCCGGCTATTCTTATCGAACTCAACAGCCTGTACGTGCTCACCGACTTCACTGAGGAAGAAAGCTTCGCCGAGCTCTTAAGCTTGGAGCGGCACATCCACGCCGAAATGCATTCCAACTTGCCGGAGAAGCAACTGGCCTTGAATGGCTACTTCAAGCTGCTGTTCGTGAAGCTCTTCCGCTTGCTGAAACACCAAGAAAACAAAGCCAAGGCCAGTTCCAACCGCAACCTGCACTACTTCCACGAGTTTCAAAAAAGCGTAGCCCGTGCCGCCCCCTTCGAGAAAAAGATTTCGCAGTACGCGCGGGAGTTGAACATTACGCCCGTACACCTCAACCGTATTTGCCAGGCCGTGAAAGGCAAGTCGGCACTGGAAATCGTGAATGCCAACACCATCCGTAGGGCGCACAACCACCTAGTGTACACGTCCTCCTCGATTTCCGAAATTGCCTACACCCTGCAATTTGCGGATTCCGGATATTTCACCCGCTTTTTCCGCAAGCACACTGGCCTCTCCCCCATGGCCTACCGGGCCCGCGCCTACCACGACGAACTACAAACCGAGCGTCCAGATGCAGTAGAAAAGCAGACTACTTGAAAGCGACAAACTTACCTCCGCAACGGTTTTCAACTTCGGATTTATTACACAATCCAACTTTTGGCCTCACTCACTACTGTTGGCAGTTCTGGTGGGAGCAATAGTGTGTGAGGTGGAAGTTAAGAGAAGCAATGCTTCCAGCAGGTAAGTAGCTCTTCGTATAAAGTAGATGGCACATCCTGCTGGATTTCAATTCGGCTGCTCAGATTACCTAGTTCCAGCGAATAGCAGTCGGTAATTCTTCTGCCTTCGTCCTGCAAATAGCACTTGTGGCGCTCTGCTAGGCCAGCGACGCAAACAAGAAAAGCTTGATGCCGACGCTCTGTATTGGCGCCATAAATCGGGGTAATAGGTAGTGTATCCATGATAGTCGTGTAAAACCTGGTATTATTCCCAGGTAATATTACGACGCACGACCTCAGCTGGATTGCCAGCCAGCAAACAGTTCTCTTCGGTGAATGCCTTAGTTACCACAGCGCCAGAGGCAACGACGCATCCGGTGGGAATTGTGGCCCCCTTGAAAACCGAAACTCGGCTCCCAATCCACACATGGTCGCCCACTGTAATGCGGGGGTCTTTTGCCGGACGAGGCGTCTCATACGTAATGGCGTGAAAATCTTCGTCGAGAAACTGACATTCCCAACTGATAGCACAGTACTTACCAATCCGCAGCCCGTGCAAAGAAACGATGCGCGTGTACGGATTCAAGTAAGTGCCTTCCCCGATGTGCACTGTAGCTTGTGGTCCTATATCGAGGCGGCATCCTTTGCCAATGCGCACATCTCCTTCCGTGTGGAGCTTGCCACTAATATTGAGTCGAGCGACATCTTGCGCCACCGCAAAGCCGACATAGCTGACACCAACATTGAGAATACCAGTACCCGTGCGCAGGTTTCGAATGCCAACAATCTGCGTGTTAGGCTGAGCTAACAGGTTCACACCATATTGCTTGCGCCAGTAAAACAAGAGCAAGGCTGGGATAGTAGCAGTGTGTGCCTCACGGCAAGTGCGATATAGCGCACGAAAGGCAGCTATCATTACTCTATACAATAGGTGGAATGCAAAGCTAGGCAACCGTACATACAATCACCTTATGGCAAGTTCTAAGGCGTCTAGCGGAATTGTAAGATTGCAGCCGTTGCCTTCTAACACCAAGTCACTTTGGTCGGGCTTACCAAAAATGGTGGCATACTCCAGCCCTACGCCGGCAGCAAGAAACCAGTAACAGTGATTATGATGCACACCCGTCCGCCGAAATTCCACTAAGCGCGCACCAATAGGCATAAACACGGCATTAGTTAAACCAGCTCCGTGCATACCGACCATAATAGCCGCGCTGGCAGCTAAGCGGGCCTGCTCTGGAATAGAATACTCATCAAAGTCAATCACTTCAAAGCCGTGGGCTACAAGTAGCGCCTCTACTGCCACCTCATTCAGTACGCGCCGGTAGGCGGCGTTACTGCGCTTTACATAAAGCTTGCGAGTGTGGCTGTAAGGCAACGCTAGCCGCTCCTTTAATTGCTTGGCTAGCACAGGGTGTGTGTAGCCGGAGGTAGTGAGTTTAGAAATAAACCGACATTGACTAACCCAAACGGCGCGATTTATATAGCGTACGGCCTTGAAGCGAAATCCGTATAAAGAAAGCAGTGGTTCCAAACACTTGCGCATATAGCTCGTGTCGGGAGCCAAGAGAATATAGGCTTCGTGCTCTTCCAATAACAACAAACGGGGTAGTGCGTCGATTAGTAAGTGGTAATGATTGCTGCTCCAAGCGTCGAATATGGTGACGTACTTTTCCGCTGTAGGCAGTACCTCAATACGCCGCTTCAAGAAATCTTTGGCAATGCGCACCAGGGGATAGGTAGGGGCATACTGATGTAAGAATACTGCATCGACACAGCTTTCTTTCAATAAGTTTACCGGGGTGTACAGCAGCCCATTGGAGAATAGGAAGGCTCCTCGCACGTCCCATTGCCCTATTTCTTGTGTATGGTATGGTCGTGTGTCATTGCGCCCGGACTCTTGTCGTGCACTATGCGCTACGTCAGCGTCGGAGTGGGCAGCCTGTGGCAACTCATAGCTATTATTGAAAAATTCGGGTGCCTCAGCATAATTCAAGGGAAGCGGAGGTGTAACGGCAATGCTAGGAAATAAAGACTTTTTCACGCGGTAGAAGAAAGACGATAGGCAGGTAAAGATAGACGCGAGCACCTAATGTGCTGGCGTGATACGAGTGGAAGATATAGCGAAGACGCGAAAAGGTATGTTGGGTCTAGCTTAAGACTTTACACTGAAGTGTGATAAATTTGCACATCTTCTTATCCAATCTATGCAAACTATCATGCTAAAAACTAAGAAGCGTCGCAGAAGTATTGCCCACCGTCTGAACCGGGCACATGAGCAAATGTCTATACTTGATAAAGTAGGCTGGGTGCTCTTGCTAGCACTGCTAGTGTGTATGTGGTACGGCGTATCTCAATTCGGCTGGTAGTCTAATACGCTCCCTAAAAGACAAGCCCCGCTCTCCACAGGTCAGGGCTTATGGGGACTTACACGCTTCTATTTCTTTTGAAGCCATAAATTGCCCCCGTGGTTTTGGTAGGCCAGTGGCATATCTCGGAAGGCAGATGCGTGGTGTTTGTGCAAATATTCAGAAAAGAACCGGATTTCGAAGGTGGTATTGTACATGAGGATATGACTTCAGAAAGTAGTCCTCATTCCAATTGTAGCCGCCAAACACCCAGTCTTTCGGGTATTCGAAAGGATAAAAACATCATAGAAGTGAATGTACACGCCGGGCTTGAGACGTGGCAGAATCTCAAATAAGATGTGATTTACGTCGTTGCCAGTTTTCACTACGCGCGTACTGTCCACGAATAAGATATCACCGGCCTCCAACTGGTCATATGTGGCCAGCGGAATCGTCTGCACAAAGGATTCAATAATGGTCGTCTGTCACTTATCAGCTTCAGACAAGAGCGAGAGCAGCCGGCCAGCGTACGGCTCGATAAACGTTAGCTCCAGTCTGTGCTGCAAAAATAACTCATTGGTGTCGAGCATCACGGCCGACGAAAAGCCGGATCCGATTTCAATCACACGCTTGGGCTTTAGGTGCCGTAGCAAGGAGTAGAGAATGATGCCATCCGTGTACAAATAGAAGTCATTCTCGAACTGGTAGCGCAGTCCTTCTTTCTTATGCACTGTCCAGGGTATCTCGGGATAGTAGACGCTTAACTCTTGCAGCAAGGCCAGTTGCTCCATGGTGCGCAAGTTAATGCCAGCAATGCCGTCTTGTTCGCGGCTGGCCCAGATGGTGTCGGTCTGTTGCTTGACCGCATCAACTGAAATAATTGGAGAGTAAAAATGCCCAGCTGGATACAGCGCGTTCTGGTGAAGTTGGCGTTGGCTTCGTGTAAGCCCCGTACATAGGGCAGCTTATTGAGTGTGTTTTTAATAGTCTGCTTAAGGCTCATAGGAAGTTGAAATAAAATACTAAGGCCATAAGGTAGAGAATCAAGCTTAACTAAAGCCCTTCCTACTCCGGGAGGCTTTTTAGTGGCGTACCTAGAGTAAAGAGCGCTTTACGCTAGCAGCATATTCACCAACAAATTTAATTTATCTAAAAACGAAAAAGGTCAAAAAAATATGAGTTAAGTTATTATAAAGAAACAGTAATATAAGCTTGAAATTTTATGTTTATTATATATATATTCATGTTCTCACTCATCTTCAACCCTCTACTACCATGAGAAAGAATGTACACATCCTACTTGCGAGTATCTCCTTGATTGGGGTAATGACTACGAATTGCAGCAGAGAAGAAGCCGCGCCAAAGAATGCCTCGCTTAACAGTCAGGTTTCTTCGAACTCAGCTGTCCAACAGTGGACTTATCGGGCAGATTCCTATTGCTTTACCAGCGAGGCAGCCATTAATTTAACTGGGCTTCCTGCGGGGCTTCCCTGTGTTATGATGTATCGTAAAAACTACACGGAAGTAAAGGCCAACAAGATTATCAATGTATTTGAAGGGCAAATCAATACAGCCGACTATCCAGGTGTCGTCTTTCCTTACCACTGGAGAGGACAATTCATTGATCGTGACCCACGAGCCTACGGCTATGTATGGAGGGTCAACTTTGATATCGACCAGACGGGTAAAGCGTCTAGCAGCTTGCATTGGAACGGGGTAGTAGACCAAACAGGTCTTCCTCCACTGTAAAGTGTACTCATTTACTTCTAAACCACAAGCCCCGGCCTCTTTAGATCGGGGCTTTTTTTGTAGTACTCATGTGCTTCAGCTTCCCGTTTACACTAATTGCAGGCCTCAACTTATTAGTAGCAGACATCAATGCGTGCATAGTCCCATCAGCCTTGACCTTACGGAGCATCAATTCTTGAATGATATCGCCTATTAAATGAGTTTGTTTGACCAATTCTTTATAAAAGGAATATTGTAGGTCAAAGTTGTTTTTTTGTCATGTTGTTTCTCAAGATGGGAGGCATAATTATTTCACACTCAGCAGACAGTACTCCTATCTGTATCCCCATAAAACAAAAACGCCGCTCCCAAACCGGAAGCGGCGTTTTCTGTGGAGCTGCAGGGATTCGAACCCTGGTCCAGACAAGGAAGGCGTCGAGCTTTCTACGTGTGTATCTATGCTTGAATTTTCGAGACATCCCAGGCGCACATCAGGCCCTTGGTTTGTCCTTATCTGCTTGAGTTTCGCCTTGGCGTCGCAGCGCCACCAAGACTATCCTAATACTTACGACGCCCCGAACTCACCCGTGAAAAGGAAGACGGATGCGGGACGATGACATTACTTAGTACCTAGACTAAGCAGCCATGGCGTAGCTATACTCGCCGGTTGTTGTTTGGACGACTTTTTAACGGGAGATTCATCCAACTCCCGACACGCTTACTCGCGACTTGCACAAGCTGTCAATTCCGGTCAGCCCCAAATTAGAAAGAACGAGACCCGCCACGAATAGCGGGGTGCGAATGTACGCACGTCGGGGAGAAAACGTTGCGAACAGGCAAAATTGTTCCCGCTTGTTGCTCCAAGAGGAGCACGGAATCTGCGTTCAGTTTCTCAACGATTGCACCTAGATTCCTTCCGTACTACAAGCTGTTATGGACTAACTAACTAACTAACTAACTAACTAACAACCGCTTGCCATACCGCCCTCTATCGTGTGTGCCTATTTCACTGCTGTGCTTTTCAGTTGAAATGCCGGTGCACCAGTCTGCCACAGCCCAAAGGCCAGCAAATCGGCAATGCTTTCAAACTGCTTCTGCCTGGAGTCGCCTATGCCGTGGCCCGCGTCGTAGTCGGTGAAGAAGAGGATGGGCTTACCAGAAGTATTGCTGGCTTGCAGGCGGGCAGCAAACTTAGCGGGCTGCCAAGCAATGACGCGTGGGTCGTTGAAACCGGCCGTGACGAGCGTGGCGGGGTATTTGGTGCCGGGCTTGAGGTGTTGGTAGGCATCCATTTCCAGCAGGGCTTTGGCCTCGTCTTCCTTTTGCATGGTGCCAAACTCCGGTACGTTCGCGGGGCCATTAGGCGAATTCTCCATGCGCGTGGCGTTCAGAATCCCGACTTCCGGAATGGCTACCGCAAACAAGTCTGGCCGCTCGGTCATGGCCCGGCCAATTAGGATGCCGCCTGCGCTGCCGCCGTTGATGGCCACTTTGCCGGGGCTGGTATACTGGTTTTTCACTAGGTAGTCGGCGCAGGCAATAAGGTCTTTCCAGGTGTTGGGCTTGGTTGTTTTTTGGCCGGCTTTGTGCCAGGCCTCGCCTAGCTCCCCACCTCCGCGCACGTGCGGACAGGCCAGAATACCGCCTTGCTGCGTCCAGAGCAAGAAAGTCGGCATGAACGTGGGTTCCATCGCCCGGGAATAGGCACCGTACCCGACCATAAGGGTGGGCGCGCTGCCGTTGCGGGGCGTGCCTTTCTTGTACATGATGGAAAGTGGTACCAGCGTACCGTCGTGCGAGGGCACCATTACTTCATCCACTACTACGTCGGCAAATTCAGGGTACTGCGCTTCCGACGACAGCGGCTCGGCCACAAACTTGCTGCCTGCCACGTCGTAGCGGTAGCGCTTGCGGTCGGTGGTCCAGCCACCCATCGTCACCCACAAATCCGACGACTTCGTGTTTTTGGTTACCAGTTCCAGCCGGCCCGCCGCTTGCGGCAGCTTCAGTTCACGCACCGTTTTCGAGTTCTTCGCCACGAAGTACAGCTTGGCTTCCACCCCGTTTTTAGTCCGCACAAAATACAGCCCATCCTTCGTGGCTTTGAGTTGCTCGTCGTTGATGGCTTCGCCAGTGGATTCAGGAACCAGCAGCTCGGCCGTGGCTACGTTAGGGCGTGCAACGGGCGTACGCATGATTTTCTGACGCGGCGTGTTTTTCGACGTCGTGAAGTAGAGGTACTGCTCGTCGGCCACCACGTTGGTTACTTCCTGCTCGGACTTGAACAAGGGTTTCCACGCTATTTGGGGCTGCTTCAACTCCGTAACTGGCGCGTAGTACGCTTTCAGATACCGGTCCACGGTGTACAGCACCCCGATAAGCAACTTGCTTTCTTTTTCGTAGAAGGCATAAGAATACTCTTCGGGCTTGATGGCCAGCGCAGGGGCTACTTTAGCTGAAAACACCGGCTTGTCTTGGCTTTGCGGCGTGCCCACGCGGTGCACGAACGATTGGGTGTTCAGGCGAGCGGCAGCGTCTTTCACGTCGGCGCTGTTGAGGGGCGTGTACGTGAAACTGTTGTTATCGGGCAGCCAATCACCAGCTCCGCCCAACGACATCGGACGAATCCGCTCGGGGTACAGTTTACGGGTCTTCACATCCATGATGTACCCCTCTCCTACTTCCTCGCCTTTTTGACTGAGCGCGAAGGCCACCTTAGAACCGTCGAAGGAAGGCGTGAAAGAGCTGATGGTGTATACTTTACCCGGCTCGAAGGTTTCGGGGTCGAAGAGCAGCACTTCGGCGCCCGCATAGCCGTCGCGGCAGTAGAGCTTGGGCTGCTGGTCTTGTGGCCGTGACTTGAAATAGAAATACCGGTCGTTGTCGGCTACGCGCAGGTCGTTCACGCGGCTGGCTTTGCGCTTGTCGAAATCCACCATCTGGTCGATGAGCTTTTGCCGGCCCGGAATGCCATCCAGGGTTTTGCGCGCGTACTCACTCTGCGCTTTCATCCAGGCAGCTACGGCAGGGTCCGTCAGGTTTTCCAGGTTGCGGTAGGGGTCGTCTACCTTCACCCCGAAGTACGTGTCGGAAGCCGGCACCGAGGGGGCGGGCGTGAGTTGAGCAACGGCCGAGGCACTGGCCAGCAGGCTGCCGAAGAAAGTGAAGTACTGAATTGGTTTCATGGGTGTTAGGCTATCATTTCGTTGGAGCACATCTTCTTACTTATCGACTTACTTGAGTAGCTACCAAAGGAAGCTAAGGAAGCGTGGTTAAGCATTCATACAGGTTGCAAAGGCTTGCGCGCAGGTCGCACCTGGTCTATTTCCACGTCCGGTGGGCTTCTACTCCCTCCTCGGTCGTGCCAGCGGCGTGCACGTCCTATGGTGTCAGGGCTGCCCGAGCCAGGGAGTTGTAGTTGTAGTATATGGCTTGCACCCAGACAAGCCCCGCAGAAGCAAGGCGCAGCTACAGTTTTACCAGCTCGACGCGGCGGTTTTTGGCTTTGCCTTCTTCGGTGGCGTTGTCGGCCAGGGGCTTGGTTTGGCCGAAGCCAGCGGCTTGCAGGCGGTCGGCGGCAATGCCTTGGGCCGCAAGGGTGGCCACCACCGTGCGGGCCCGGGCCTCCGACAACTCCTGGTTGTGCTGAGGCGTGCCAAGATTATCGGTGTGGCCCTGCACGGCCAGCTTAAGGTCGGGGCTTTGGGCCAGCAGGCTGATGATTTGAGCTATAGTAGCTTGGGCATCAGGCTTGAGCGTGGCCTGGTCGGTATCGAAATTGAGGTAGAGGGCTACGTGGCCGGTAGCATCAAGGGCTTTTTTCATTTCGGCGGCGGGCAGCACGGTAGCCTGCATGGGCAGCCCCTTTTTCTCCACCACCGTCAGCCAGTAGTTGTTGGCATCGTCCCACACCGAGTAAGTTTCCACCCATATTTCACGGTCGGGGAGGCGCGCCATGTACACCCCCATCTTTTCGTTTTCGGGCATGTAGCGCGACCGGTGGCGAGGGTCTCCGTAGGCGAGTTTAAGCTCCTTCATTTTCTTGGTGGGGCCCTCAAACACCGTTACGCCGCCCAAGCCTTTCAGCAAGGTCTCGTAGGTTTTCTGCACCTGGAAAAAGGAAGCTTCTTTGCCCATGGCTCGCACCGTGTAGAGGCGCCCTTCCACTGGAATTAGCTTTGTGCCGTCGAAGAACTCGTACTGGTCGAAGGCCACGTCTTTGAGGTAGTCTTTAGTTGAATTACCGGACGAGTTTTCGCGGGTCATTGCCTTGTAGCCATCAAGCAGACTCACGAACGGGAAAGCACCTACTGTAGCCGTCGAGACGGGCACAGCGCCGGGGTCGAAGCCGGCCGGGACGGACGGTGCGGTTTCGGGCGCAACTGCCGCTGGCTTTTCGGCCGGGACGGCTACGGCCGCGGTAGCCGCTATGGGCAAGGGCACGGTGGCAGTGGCGGCTTCTGGCTTTTTATCAGTTGAACAAGCGGCGGCGACGAGCAACATACCCAAAGCGGCAGCTCGCCAAAACGGAGTGAGTATCATACAAGCAGAGAAGTAAAAGAGCGAATGGAAGGAAGGCGTGGGGTAGCCTGTTGGCGGCAGTATGGGCGGCCGCGGTTAGCAGCTTATAGGTACAGAAGGCGCTGTATTCTCACCGCAGAGAGAAGCCGAAGGCAGACAAACACCACTGCCGTACGCCGCAAACACGGGCACTTAACTTCTGCTATACAAGCGAACATACACCTGATTGCCAGCAAGTTATTCACGGGTATGCCGCACGTAGCTGTACACGGAAGGCGCGGTGGTGTTGGGGTGCGCAAAGTCTGGACGAGCAACCGAGTGGCGGGCCTGCGCTATTTCGGATACCAGTAGCGCCACGGTGGTAAGCATCAATACACTGAATAGAAGTTTGAGCAGAAAGGCAGCAGTTTTCATGGCTTGAACGGGGATAAAATCAGGCATGATAGGGCACGTAAGCACCCTAAAAAGAGCGAAACAGCAAGGCGCTAGAGCAGCGCACGAAACAGACCACGGAGGTAGCCTAGTACCGAAGATGTTGGACGGGCTATTCTGCTACTAGCAGCGGCAGCGTGCCCGTGGTACCGTCAGGAGCGTGGTAGCGCAGCCAGTAAGCCCCCGCCGGCAAGTCGGCCGACAGTGTTTGCTGCGCCTGGCCGGCGGGCCAAGAAAGGTGACGCACCTGCCGGCCATCGGCGGCGTAGAGGGTTAGCTGGAGGCCGGTGGGCAGCAAGCCAGTGGCTTCCAGCGTGAGAGTGCTTTGTGTGGCCACCGGATTCGGATAAGCACTCAAACTGAACGCCGCTCCGCCAGCAAGGCCCGACACCACGCGCACCGGCGAGAAGCTTTCGGTACCGTCCTGGTCGAGCTGGCGGAGGCGGTAGTAGCTCAGGCCCCGGAAGTCGTTGGGGTCTTGGAAGGCGTAGTCGGTGGGGCTGCTGCTGGTGCCACGCCCGGCCACGAAGCCCACCCGCCGGAAGCTGGTCTGGCCTTCGTCCTGGCGCTGCACCTCGAAGCCGGCGTTGTTTTTTTCCGAGGCAGTGTTCCAGTGTAGTTGCACCCGCGGCTGGCCGGCGGGTCGGTGGGCCTCGAACCGCGTCAGCTCCACGGGCAGCGGGGCCTGACGGTCGAGCACCACGTAGGGGCCAGTGCTGGTCAGGCCGCTCACGGTGCGCGTGTAAGGCCCACTACCAGCGGCTGGCCCGAAGTCCTCGGTTACGCCGTAAGCCGTGCCGGTCCAGCGCCCTAGCGCCGATTGCGTTCGGTCGAAGCCACTCAGCTCGTTGTCGGCCTGCCACTGTACCGTTAAGGTGAAGGGCCTCACATCGGGGGCAGTCAACTCCCAATGGAGGCCTACCGCATCGGACGTAAGCGGGGCGCCGGTGCTGCCGCCGCTAAGGAAGCCGCTGGCCGTGCGCAGCTCGTACAGCTCAGAGCCGACGGAGCGGGTGAGAGTGGCCGGAGCGTAGCTGGTGGCACTGGGCCCGGTTGGAAACAGCTGGGCCGTGGTTCCCACAATCTGTTGCAGCATGCCGGTGCCATCGGTAATAATAAAACGGCCCGCTGCCCCGTCAACGCCCGCAATAGTGCCGCCGACGGTGGACGTAAGCGTATGCGCACCAAGCCGCACTGCCCCGCCCGTAAGTTGCAGTTGCCGCACCCGGAGCGGCGCCGCCAGCGTGGCCCCCTGCGGGTTCAGAATTTCCAAGGAAGACAATACGCCGGATACGTTCAGGCTTTGGGCTGCGCCCGTGCCGGCCAGTTTCAGTTGGCCCGTGGTGCCGCTGAGCGTGCCGGTGCTGGTGAGGTGGCCCGTGAGCTGTAGCGTGCCTTGGTTGGTGATGGTACCGGCGTTTTGCACCGCCCCCACCACGCTGAGTGTGCTGCCGCTGCCCACGCTGAGCGTGCTACCGGCCGGCACAGTAAGTTGCGCCCGCGCCGCCAAGGGCAGCAGCAGAACCGCCAGCAGGCTTACTGAATAGAAGAAGGTATCCATAACGCGAAACAGGATAGGCGAGAAAGAAGCAGAGCAACTCATCAGGGCCGGTACACGATAAAGGAAAAGCCTTGCTCCTCCAGGTTGTTGGCCCCCGTTAAGTCACTGATGTGCACATCTATCCGTCCGCTAGCACGGCCATTGGCAGAGGCAGCAAAGGTCTGATTGGGCTTGGCCGACGTGCCGAAGCGGGGCGTTACCTGGCAGATGGCGTTGGTTAGGTCAGCTCCGCCAACGTTGGTAAGGGTGATGGTGTAAGACCCTAGCCCCGTCACGTTCTGCACCACCGTAAAATTGCCGGTGCCGCTGAGCACGGCACCGTTGGGCGCCACCCGGCCGTAGGCAATGGGCACGAGGTTGGCCGTACCCGTAGCCGAGCTATTGATTTCGGCGGGCCGGGTGCCAGTGCTGAAAAGCAGCGCCGGTCCGGTGCCGCTCTGCCCTATTTCCACAGCCGCGGCCGAGCTGCTGGCGTTGTTTTGGCCGAAATAGCCCGCCCGGCCCGTACCGGTGGCCAGGCCGTATAGGGCTGTAGCTGAACCGCCCGATTGGCCTACCACCGCAATGCCATTGGTGCTCGATGCCGTGCCGACTATCCCGTAGCCACCGCTGCCCGTTGCTTCGCCGCGTACCCCGGCTCCGCTGGTGGTGGTGCCCAACACCCCGATGCCGCCACTATTGAGGCCTGCGCCCTGCACGCCGGCCGTGCCAGCAATGGCTCCGCTGGTAACGCCGTACACTCCAGAGCCTAGGTTGCTGGTGCCGATAACGCCGTAGCCGCGGATGGCGGTGCCCGTTACCCCGTAGCCGTCGTTGCCGGTGGCCTCGCCGCGCACAGCGTAGCCGTTGGTGGTCGTGCCCAATACGCCTATGCCCGAAGGATGGGAACTGTTGCCCTTTACGCCGGCAATGGCCGCGGCTCCGGCTGTTGTGGTGCCATACACGCCTGAACCCGTTTGGCTGCCCCCAATCACGCCGTAGCTGTCAGTGGACGAGCCGCTGACGCCGAAGCCTCCGTTGCCCGAGGCAATACCCCGTACGCCGTAGCCCCCAGCTGTGAGGCCCACTACGCCGCTGCCTGTGCCGCTGCCGCTTTTGTCGTGGCCGAGCACACCGGCTGCGTTGCCGCTGGCCCCGCTGGTAATCACCCCCTCTACCCCAATGCCATCTACCGCAGCGGCCTGCTTCACGCCCCGGATGGCGGCTTGGCCGGAAGCCGCCGTATTCACGGCACGTAGAGCGGGCCGGTCGCCGTTGGTGCTGATGTAGGCGGCTGTGGAGTCGTTGGCGGCGCTGGCGTTGGTGAATTCGGCTACGCGGCCCCGCACGGTGGAGCCGTTCGGCTTGGCGCCTTTCACGGCCACGCCCGTGGTACTGGTGCCCCATAGACCTGTGCCACCCACCGACTCACCGGCTACCCCTACCCCGCTGGTAAAAGCCGTACCGCTTACGCCCGTGCCACCCCGCGAGGTACCCTTCACCCCAATTCCCTGGGTGCTCGTGGTATTGGTGTTGCGCCCCACCACGCCCGCGGCATCGTCGTTTGTTGTAGTACCACTCAGGGCTTCACTGTCGAAGGCGGTATTGGTAATACTGAACGCGGATGCCTCCACGGCCACCGTGCCCGTGTAGGGTAAAACAAGGCCACTATTACCGGACGTAGGGTTCAGAAACACCCATTGCGCCGGCGCACCGGCATAGTACCAAAAGCCGGTTTGCGCTCCGCCCGACGTAGTACCATCGGTTTGGTATACCATCAGGCCCTGCGGGGGACTGGCAATAGCTAGGCGTTGCGCGGCCGTCAGGCGCGGAATCAGCAGGCCTTTGTCGGCAGCCTGAATATCCAGCGCCGCTTTGGCGTCGGGAGTGGTGGTGCCCACGCCCACTTGGGCCCGGAGCGAGGTAGAGGCCAGCAGCAAAAGCAGCAAGCAGCTTTGGAGTGCCAACTTCATGGTGTGGAAGGAACGCATGACCTTACCGGAACTTGGTGAAGCTGAAGCTGCCGCTGGTTACGCTCTGCGAGCCGGTGGCACTGGTATTGGGCATAGCGCCGGCCGTGAAGCTGAACGTGCCACTGATTTTCTGCCCGGCTTTGTCGTACTGCGTTACCGTGATGGTGCCGTTGCTGACGGCCGGGCCGTAAAGCGAGTTATAGGTGACGCCCGTTGTGCCGGCGGTCAGCGTAAGAGCGCCCACGGGCAAGTTGTCGAGCACCGAGCCTTTGCGCAAGTCGTAGGTGGCCGCGCCCTTGGTCCCTATTCCCTGCAAGCCCAGCGACACAGTATTTTTCATGTCAGCAGAACTACCCGAGACGATGATTTTATCGGCGCCATCGACAACAGCAACTGAATAGACAGTGCTGGTATAGGTGGTCCCGTTGTGGGTCCAGGTCACGGTGCCGTCGCCGGTAGCGGGGGCATCGTTATCGTCCTTATCGTCGCCGCAGGCGCTTAACAGCAAAAGGCCAGAGCCAAGTAGCGGTACAATAGAACGCAAGAAATAGTGGAAGGCACTCATAATAACTAGCGGATGGATGTTGAAAGGCAGAAGAAATACTCAATAGCAAGCAGGCTGTGGAACCCAAACGACCACCGGCCGCCCCCGCTCCTACTTCGGCACCAGGTTGGTGCGCAGCTCCAGGCTCGTAATCTGGTTGGCGTTGAGGGTGGGCGTGTTGGGCGGAAAAGTAAAGCCACTTGCCGACAATAAAATCAGCGCAATCAGACCGTTGGGCACGCCGGCCACCGGTTGGCCAGCCAGCGCAGTCTGCACCTGCGCGCCCGTGAAGCTGAATCCCGCCGAGAAGCTGGTAGCCGTCAGCGCGAAGATTTGCTGCGTTTGGGTTTGGCCGCTGAGCGTTACCGTAAGCTGGCTGTCGTTGCTGGCCAACGCCCACGTACCGTTCGTGACGGTGCCGTTGGCCTCCGTGAGCACCACTTTGCCATCGGGGTTGAATTTGTAGCTGTCGGCGGTGGCAGGCGGGGTGGTTTGCTTGCCTTCCACGCCATTCACGACCAGCGAAGAACCGCTTTCTTTCCACGTAACGGCCGTGAGCTGCGCCGCTTTAGAGGGGGCATTGTCGTTATCGTCGTCTTTGTCGCAGCCGGCCGCGAACAAGAGCAAGCCAGGCAGCAGTAGCAAGCGGAGAATTGGTAAAGATTTCATAGAAAATAGGGAAGGAAGACTTGTGGAATGGAAGGTTGTGGGAGTTGAGGAAGGCCGCTGAAAACCAGTCGCAAGCAATCTGCTCTGCGCCCAGTTGACACCTAAGGCCGGTACACTACAAATTGAAAGTCGCCGGGTGCTCCGGCATTGGAGCTAGGATTGGTGACGTTGACGATAATGTGGCCACTGCTGGTGCCACGGGCCACCGCTACCCGGCCCGCGGTGATGCACGTGACGATGATGGTCGCATTCGATAAATCAGCGTTGGCTAGTGGCGCTCCAATGAATTGCATATCCACCTCGCCATTGATGGTGTTGATACCCGCCAAGACCGCGGGAAAGGTGTTGACAGTGGTGTTCACCACTCGGCCATAAGCTACGGGCAGCAGGTTGGCGGCGGCCGTAGACGGCCGGTTCACCTCGCCTGTGCCCGTGATGCGCAGCAGCTCGGCACCGTCGCCGTTTTTGCCGCCCGCGTAAAACACGTGGTGGTCGGTGGTGGCTCCCACGTGGTAGTTGAGTTGGAAGGCACTCACGCCGAAGCCGTAGTGGTTGGTAGGATTCGCGTCGTAGAGCGTGATTTTAGCTTCGGTCAAGCCGGGCGTGATGCTCAGGCGGGTGTTGGGCGCCCCCGTCCCGATACCCACCCGCACCCGGTTGGTGGTCGTGTTGCCCCCCAACGCCATTGTGTTGCTGGTGCTGGCCTCGGCTCCCGAGCCAAGGGCCGTGGCGTAGCTTAGCGTACTGCTGCTCACATCAGTTTGGTAGCCCAGCAGGGTGTTGTTGGAGCCATTCGCTACCGTTTGGCCAGCGTTATAGCCCAAAGTGGTGTTGTTGGAGCCGTTGCTGACGTTGGTGGCGGCCCGAATGCCAACCAGCGCGTTGTTGTCGCCGGTGGTTAGGTTCACGCCAGCCCCGTAGCCGCTGGCGTAGTTGTTGGTGCCGCTGGTGTTGGACCGGCCCGCCTGGTACCCCATGAACTGGTTGGTGTCGCCGGTATTAGACTGCCCGGCTTGGTAGCCGATAGCCAATAGACGGTCGGCGGTGTTGTTTTGCCCGGCTTGGCTACCAATCAGCGTCACTTGATCAATGGCCAGCTCCGTTCCCCCGGGACTGGTAGCGCCCGAGCCGGCAGCATTGCCGAGCGCAGTATTGTCGGAGCCAGCCAACCGGTAGCCGGCCTTAAAGCCCAGGTAGGCGTTGCGCGACCCAGTGGTATTGAAGAAGCCAGTCTGGTTGCCCTCGAAGGTGTTGGCCGTGCCGGTGGTGTTCACCGTGCCGGCCTGGTAGCCCACAAACTGATTGTTGCTAGCCGTATTGTCGGTGCCCGCCTCGTACCCTTCGAAATGGTTGTTGGTGCCGGTGTAGTTGTTTAAGCCCGTCCGAAAACCAACAAAGAAGTTGTTGGAAGCAGTGTTCTTGAGGCCCGCAAAGAAGCCAACGAAATAGTTGTTGCTGCCGGTTTGGTTGTCGCGCCCCGCCGAGGAGCCTATCATAATGTTGGTTCCCCCGCTGGTATTGTTGCCGCCGGCTCCCCCGCCTATAAATATATTATCGGTGCCGGATACGTTGTCCTCGCCCGCGCTATTGCCAATGAAGGTGTTGCCGCTGCCAATCGTTGTGGTCGCTCCTGCCCGCACTCCCAGAAAAATGTTCGCCACGCCGCGCGCTGCGGTATTAATGGTGCCGGCGGTAGGCGTAAGAGCGCCGCCCGCTTGGTAGCCCACCAGCACGTTGCCAGACACCACAAAAGGGAATGTACCGACCGGGTACCCCAGCCACCACGCCCCGTTCACTCCCAGCCGCGCCTGCTCGATGCCTTGAGTGCGCAGCACCAGCGGCTGCGAATCGGTGGTGCCAAGGAAATTGCGGGCGGGGTCGGTAGCGGGGTTGCCGGTTAGGTTCCAGCCGGCTCCGGTTGGCGTGGCACCGGTAGTGAGCTTAGTCCAGGCGGGCGCGGCGGTGGTGCCAGCGTTGTAGTAGAACCCCACGCCCCCACTCAGCGCCGCGTTGGTATTGTACACCAGCAAGCTCGGGGCCGGGCTCGGCACGGCCGCCGCATCGGTGAGCGAAGCCAAGCTGACTTGTGGGAACAGCACCCCCTTGTTGGTAGCGCTGATATGCAAGGCCGCCGAGGCATCGGGGGTGGTAGTCCCGACGCCCACTTGGGCCTGAACGGGCGGGATGAAACCTACAAGTAAGGCTAACAGCCCGCCAACGAGTACAAGGTGTTTCATAGAAAGATAAGGTCACTAAGAACGTATAAGGAGGGGCACTACACGCTGAGCAGCTTCACTCAACAACGCATTGAAAATCTGTCACCTGGCTACTCTGCAAAGGAAAGCCGAGGCCCAGCGTGCGACGTTCGTGCAGGTTGCAAAGGCTTGCGCGCAGGTCGCATCTTGTCGGAATCCAGTATTTTTTTCTCTGAAAAGAAGACAAGTTGCTTCCGTAGTCAGCGCCTCCCGCCGCGCTGATTTCTGAATCTGCTTCAAAACTATCTGGGCACAAGCCGGCGGAAATGAGTATTATTACCTATTCGCTATATAGGTATCTCCGGTCTTGTTCAGCGCACTGTTTTATGCCCCGCTTAGAATATCAGGCTACAACTCGCCTACTGGCAGCCGTGGAAGTGCTGCACGCCGACTTATCGTTGGATTCGTTGTTTGTCCGCATGTCGCACGCGGCCATGCTGGCGGTCAGCGCCGAAACGGCCTGCTTCGATGGCTTCAGCCCCATAGGCGGCATCGGGCACCTAGGGTCGTTTCCCGAAGACACGTTTTCGCCCGTTACTTTTCCTATTCTGGCGGCCAGAATGCACGAGCATCCGCTGTTCACGGCCTTGGTAGAGGAGCGCCGCACCGAGCCTTTGCGGACCAGCGACTACTGCCATATGCCGCATTATTTTCGCACTGCGCTGTTCAATGAGTTCTACCGACCGGTGGCGCTCACTCACCAGCTCATCATGGGCCTCGATGTACCAACCAATGGCCTGGTAACCTGTGCCCTCAATCGTCACCGCCGCGACTTCAGTGAAGACGACCGGCTGGTGATGTCCTTGCTGAAAACGCACTTCGTAGCCGCCATCCGCAATGCTCACACGGTAGCCGAGCTTCAGCGCCCCGCCACCGGTCAAACGCCCACGCCCACCACCATTGGGTTTGCGCGCATTAGCCCCAGCGGCAACATCTTTTCCTGCGATGCGGCGGCCGAGCAGCTACTCCGCACCCACTTCGACGCCTTTGCCAGCACCTTCCTGCCTGGCCCGCTGCTGTGGTGGCTGCACCAGTGGCGCAACACCCCCCTGCTGACCGCCCCCACCGACTTCGTGCACCGTACCGCCCACGCCGAACTAACGGTACGCCTCGTATCCATGAGTGCCAATGAGCTACTGCTGCTAGTAGAGGAACGGGCAGTGTCGTCGGCGGCGGCATTGCAGCGGTTGGGCCTCACCCCCCGCGAGTCCGAGGTTCTCTTTCATCTCAGCCAAGGCCTCGCCGACAAAGCCATCAGCCAGGCCTGCGGCATCAGCTTGCGCACCACCCAAAACCACCTGCAAAACATCTACTCCAAGCTCGGCGTTGATAGCCGCACCGCCGCCGTCCGGTGGGCTCTGGTATAAGAAGGAAGGTGCCACCAAGTGCTAGTTTTCTTACTACTCCTTGGTATGTCTCGCCACTACTTATTCACTTCGCTGGGCGCGTAGCCGAACTGCTTGCTGAAGCTGGTGCTGAAGTGCGCGGGGCTGTTGAAACCGACTTGATAGGCCACTTCCGCCACGTTGCCCACTTGGCCTTGCAGCAGGGCGTGGGCCCGCAGCAGCCGGGTGGTCCGAATAAAGTCGCTGGGCGCTTGGCCGGTGAGGGCCTTCAGCTTGCGGTGCAGCTGCGCCCGGCTTAGAGCCACTTCCTGACTCAGGGCTTCCACGCTGAATTCGCCGTCGTCGAGGTGGCTTTCCACGGCCTGCTCCACCCGGCGCAGAAAGGCTTGGTCGAGGGAGGGCAGGGCGGCCACAGCCGCCGCGTGCTGTTCTAGCGGCGAGACAAGGGCCGAAGGCACGGCAACGTTGTAGGAACCGGGGGTAACCGAAGTAGCAGTTGGCACAGCGGAGGGCTCTGACGCGGGCAGCGAAGTGGGGGCTAAGGTAAAATGGCTTTGCAGACGGCGGCGCAACGTCAGCAGATTGCGCACCTGCGCCCGTAGCTCGCGTGGGTTAAACGGCTTAGCCAAGTACGCATCGGCGCCGGTTTCGAGGCCTTGGAGCTTGTCGCGCGCGTCGGCGCGGGCTGTGAGCAGCACCACCGGAATGTGCGAGGTGGCAGGGTCGGTTTTAAGCTGCTCGCACACTTGGTATCCATCAGGACCAGGCGGCATCATCACATCCGAAAGCACTAAATCGGGCACCGTTTCGCGGGCCAGCGCCACACCGGCGGTTCCGTTCGAGGCCACCAGCACCCGGTACCCAGCCGGCGCCAACGACTCGCAGATGAACTGCTGCACATCAGGATGATCTTCTATAACAAGCACCACCTCCATTTCCGCATCCATTTCCTTCTCGCTCGGTGGAGGCATTGGAGCAGCAGCTACTGCTTCGTTTTCAAAGTGCAGCACCTCCTTTTCGTTGCTAGCTGAAGCAGCCGTTGGCGCACCGGCTAGTGTGTCAGTGGCAAGAGCTTCCACCTCAGGCAAGCCGTCCGTGGCATTGCCGGTAACTGGCGTAGCTTCCGCCACTGCCAACAGCTGTCTGCGGGGCAGCGTCACCGTAAATACGGCCCCTTGCTCCGGCTGGCTGGCCACCGCCACGGTACCGCCGTGCAGCTCGGTTAGTTCCTTCACCAGCGCCAGCCCTAAGCCAGTACCTGTGTGGCGCCCGGTGGCATCAGGGGTAGCGGCCTGATAAAATCGGTCAAAAAGGTGGGCCTGATGCGCCAATGAAATACCGGAACCCGTGTCGCGCACCACAAAGCTGACGGCGCCCAAGGCCGCGGCAGGGCTGGCAGCCTCGTCCCGGACCTCCAACGTAACCTCTCCACCCGCGGGCGTGAAACGAAGAGCGTTGGCCAGCAAATTGGTTAGGATGTCTTCCAGCTTTTCGGGGTCGAAGACAAGCGGCACCGGCACGTTGGGCGTACGCAGGTGCAAGGCCACGCCCTGCGTAGCTGCCATGGAAGTGAACGAAGCCAGCAAGCGCGCCCCAAACGTGGCCGCGTCGCCGGGAACGAGGTTGAGCTGCAAAGCACCAGCTTCCAGCTTACTCAAATCCAGCAGCTGGTTGATGAGGCGCAGCAGCTTGCGGGCGTGCCGCACTACTAAGCTGCTGTGCTTGCGCACCAGCGCCGGATCGGTCGGCGGATTGTCGGCGAGCAGTTCGGCCGGGCCGAGGATGAGCGTAAGCGGCGTACGAAACTCATGGCTAATGTTGGCAAAAAAGTCGGATTTCACCCGATCCAGGGCCTGCAAATGTTCTAGGGCCTGCCGTTCCAGCCGCCGGTTGGCCCGCTCCCGCTCCCGTTCTTGGGTGGCGCGCCGCACACCGAAAATCACTGTTCCAAATAAGCCCGCGTACAGCAGATACGCCCACCACGTGCCCCACCACGGCGGCTTGATGGTGAAGTGAAACCGGGCGGGCCGGGTGTTCCATACGCCGTCGTTGTTGGCGGCTTTCACCTCGAACGTGTAAGGGCCGGGCGGCAGGTTGGAGTACGTAACGGATGTAGCGGTTAGCGGATCAGTCCAGTCGGTGTCGGAGCCAACCAGCCGGTAGCGGTAGCGCACCTTGGCCGGGTTGGTGAGGCTCACGCCCACATAGTCGAAGGTGAGGTGGTTGAGGTGGTGCGGCAGCACAAGACCCGAGCGGGCAGGGGTATCCTTCAGGAAAATGCGCAGCTCGGTCAAGCTAATGCCCGGAGCACGACGGTTGAGTTGGATACCAGCCGGGTCGTAGTGCATCAGCCCGTTGATGGTGCCTACCCATAGCTGATTGCCGCGGGCCAGCACTACGGCATTCTGGTTGGTTTCCTGACCCGAGAAGCCTTCAAGCAAGCCGTAGCTCACCGCCCGCCCCGTCCGCGGATTGAAACAGTCGAGCCCGAGGTTGGTACCAAGCCACACCTGGCCGGTGCTGTCGCACTGCACGAAATACGGGTTGTTGGATTGCAACCCCGCTTCCAAACCGTACCCGTGCATGGTGCGCCCATCGTACCGCAAGAGCCCACTCCCAATGCTGCCTAGCCACAGATTACCGCGTAGGTCTTCGCAAATCGAGCCAATACTGAGCTGCTTGGGCTGCCCCGCCACGCGCTGAAATACATCCTGGCGAGTGTCCACCCGTACTAGCCCAATATCGTCGGTACCGAGCCAGAGCGTGCCGCGCCTATCCCGAAACACCTTCCACAAGCTAGAGGTGCCTAGTCCGCCGTGCTGGGCATCAAACGTGCGGAACTGGTTGGTTGCCGGGTCGAACACGGTGACGCCGGCTTCGCGGGTGGCCAGCCACACCCGGCCGCGGGCGTCCTCGGCAATACTTACCACGAGCTGTCCCGCCAGGCCGAGCACGTGGTCGAAATACGTCCACTGCTTGGCAACTGGGTTGTAGCGGGCAGCACCTCCCCCACGCGTACCAAGCCACACCGCACCAGTTCGGTCCCGGAACAAGCATCGCACGTATTGCCCCAGTGCGCCCGGGCGCAACGGTACCCGCTCAAACAAGGGCCCCGCCGTAGCGCCCGGCCGAAACCGCACAATTCCCAAGCGGGTACCCACCCAATACTCCGTGGGACTTACTGCCTCGATAGCCAGCACTTGGTTGTCGGGCAGGCCATCTTGCGGGGTGTATTGCGTGAACCGCTCATCGGCCAGATGTTGGGTCAGGCCGTTGTCGTGCACGATCCACATGTTTCCTTCCTGGTCTTCCAGGAGGTCGTGGGCTTGGTCGCTGATGAGGCTGTTGCGCCCCCCGAAACACGTAAACCGGCCACCGGGTACGGCGCGGCTCAGCCCCCCGGCCGTGGCTACCCACACCCGGCCCCGCCGATCCTGCACCACCCGTAGCACCTGGTTGGCGCACAGCCCCTCGTCTGTGCCGAAGCGTTGTATGCGCCAGGGCTGGCCCGCGCGGCCACTTACTCGCAGCAAGCCGGTGCGGGTGGCACACCACAACAATGTGTCGCTCACCCGAAACAGGCTGTTGATACTTGCTTGCCGTAGCTCAAGTGGCAGCTTCATGGTAGCAGCTTCCACTACGTGATTTTGGCCTTGCGGCTGGAGGACCACCAGCCCTTTGGTAGTACCCACCCACACGTACCCCGCCGGCCCCGCACCCACGTAACTTACCGAGTCGGAAGGCAACCCAGTGGCCTTAGTGAAGCGCGTTACGAGAGTATCGGTGGTTCGGCAGTCGAGGCGCAGTAGCCCTTGGCCGGCCGTGGCTACCCACACGGTGCTCCCGCCCGCCGGATACACCTGCTGTACGTACCCTAACGCTCCGAGTCCCCGTGGCCGGCACCGCCGCAGTTGCCCATCCCGCAAACTGGATATGCCGCCGTATTCGTGGCCGAGCCAGAGCGTGCCATCGGGAGCGGCGGCTACGGCCGTTACGTGGTTGTCGGACAGGCCTTGGCGCACATCAATGGTCCGGAACTGCTGGCCATCAAACGAGCACACCCCGCCCTGCGTACCTGCCCACAACCGCCCCTGCTGATCCTGGCAGATGGCATACACCACCGTTTGGGGCAGGCCGTCGGTGATGGTATAGTCGCGCGAGGCCAGGGTTTGGGCGTCAGCTGGCCGCACGTTTAGCAGAAGCCTGACCAGCAGACAGCACAACAAAAGAGCACAACGGTGGAACATAGCACAGAACCCAAGGCGAACAGGCTACATCCTGCTGCGCCATCCTTGCCACTGATTATCAGCAAGGTCAGTATTACCAAGATATAGACAAACCGTTGTATTACGTTCCTTTCAGGCAACCAAAAGCACGGGACATTGAAAAATAAACCGTTACTACTGCCACCAACGCAGGCCCCATAGCCGCAGGCGCTTCTCGGCATAACTGGCGCTGTATGGCACCGGCTAGCTCGGTTTCGAAGACTGGAAACTGCTGCCGTTGGCCTTCCAAACCCCGGCTTTTCAAGGTATCTTTGTGGCTAGTCGTATGGAAAATTTCGTTGTTTCGGCCCGTAAATACCGTCCCGCCACGTTTCGCAGTGTGGTTGGACAACAGCACGTCACCACCACGCTGCAAAACGCCATTTCCAGCCAGCATCTGGCCCAGGCGTTTCTGTTTTGCGGCCCACGGGGAGTAGGTAAAACCACCTGCGCCCGGATTCTGGCCAAAACTATCAACTGCGAGTTTGTAGAAGAGCACGTGCGCAAAGGCCGCACGGTTTCCGAGCTGATTGCCGCCCAGCCCGACATCGTGCCCGACGCGCTGCTGGCAGCCCCGAACCCCGATGCTGCGCCGTTCGAGCTGGAAGCCTGCGGCAAATGCTCGTCGTGCCGCGCCTTTCAGGAAAACGCCTCCTTCAACGTGCACGAGCTGGATGCCGCTTCCAACAACTCGGTGGAGGACATCCGCAGCTTGGTGGAGCAGGTGCGCTATGCGCCGCAGCAGGGCCGCTTCAAGGTGTACATCATCGACGAGGTGCACATGCTCTCGAATGCGGCTTTCAACGCCTTCCTTAAAACGCTGGAAGAGCCGCCGAGCTACGCCATTTTCATTCTGGCTACCACCGAGCGGCATAAGATTATCCCCACCATTCTCTCTCGCTGCCAGATCTTCGACTTCAATCGTATTCGGGTGGACGATATTCGGGGGCACCTGCGCCACGTAGCCACGCAAGAGCACATCAAGGCCGAAGACGATGCGCTGCACTTGCTGGCCCAGAAAGCGGACGGTGGTCTGCGCGACGCCCTGAGTATGTTCGACCAGATGGTGACCTTCTCGGGCCACGACCTGACGTACAAGGACGTGGTGCAGAACCTGCACATCCTGGACTACGAGTACTATTTCCGGCTGGTAGATGCGTTGCTAAGCGAGAACCTGTCGGCCACGCTGTTGCTGCTCGATGAAATCATGCAGAACGGCTTCGACCTGCACAACTTTGTGGTGGGCGCGGCCGAGCATTTGCGCGGTTTGCTGGTGTGCAAAGACCCCGTGACGGTACAGCTGCTGGAAGTGTCCGACAACATCCGCAACCGCTACGTGCAGCAGGCGCAGGCGGCGTCGCTGTCGTTTTTGCTGTCAGCACTGAACCTAGTCAGCCTCTGCGACCGGGAGTTCAAGCAAGCCAAAAACCAGCGCCTCCACGTGGAGCTGACCTTGATGAAGCTGGCTTACCTCAACGGCGCAGTGCAGTTTGCGCGCGACTTAAGCGCCGGCCCCGCCGCCTCTGCCGCCAACGGCGAGGCGAAAAAAAAAAGTAGCGTAACCCCGCCCGCCCCTACTGCTCCTGCCCCATCCAACGGCCAACCCGCCGCCAACGGCACCGCTGAAGCGCCGGCAGCATACGGCAGCTCTGCCGTCTCGGCTCGGCCCGCCCCGGTTCCAGCGGCTCCTAAGCAGCCGGTTGTCGTTGACAGCCAACTGGCCCATGCGCCCGCCGACCCGGAGCCGATTGTGCCGATCGAAAGCGGAGTGGAAGAACTGCACGATACGCCCAGCATCGAAGACGAGGCCGCCACGGAAGTACCTACCACGTCCAAGTTGCGCGACACCGTGCCGCACGTCGAAATCGGCAAGCCCAGCATAGCGGGCCACGAGCCGGGCCAGATGCCCGTAACGGCGGCGCCACTACCGCCCCGCCCCGGTATGCCTCCGATGGGCAAACCGCTGGGCCTCACCAGCAAGCTTCCCGGCCTCGGCAGCCTCAGTGCCATGAAGGCGCAGCTCGCCGAGCAAGCGGCGGCCGGTAAAGCACCCGTCGACACCGAGCCCACCGGCCCCGTTACCGGCTTGCCAACCATCGACGACGCCCTGCTCCAACGCGTGTGGAGTGAGCTGACCGAAGAGCGGAAAGCAACCAGCATGAGCGAGTTCAGCGTGCTGAATCGGTCAATTTCGGCCGACGCGCAGCACGTGGTTCGCCTGCGCGTCGACAACCCGGTGCAGGAAGACCAGTTCAACGAGTTCCGGGCCGCTTTCCTGGGCGAACTGCGCCGCCGCACGGGTTACTCACGCCTCAACGTGCAGGTGGAAGTGGTGGAGCAGCAAAGCTCCGGCCGTAAGCTCTACACCTCTTCCGACAAGCTGGAGTACTTAAAAGAGAAGTTTCCTATGCTCGTAGAGATGCAGCAACGGCTAGGGCTGGACGCTGATTTTTAGTCGGCACCACCCAAACTTCTCATACATAATTTTTCGGACTTCGAGGCCGCGGCGGGTGGTTTCGGGCTGGCTGGCGCTTTTTATTCCAGGATAGGCCGCCTATCTTTGATTCCCTTTATTTCTCCGTCCTGCTTACTGCCTGCGCCAGTCGACCTGTGAAAAAATCCTTTCTGCTTCTTGTTCCAGCGCTGGCGACCCTCGGCCTCACTCAATGCCAAACAAGCAAACCCGCTGCTACTGCCGCTACCACGGCGCCGGCCAGCAGTGCAGCTCCCGCCCAGAAAGAAAAGGAATATAAGTACCAGACCGTAGAGGGCGACCCGCTCAAGGCTCGCATCTACACCCTCGACAACGGCCTCACCGTTTACCTCTCTGATTACGACGACGCGCCTCGGATCCAAACGTATCTGGCGGTGCGGGCGGGCTCCAAAAACGACCCCGCCACGGCCACCGGCCTTGCGCACTATCTAGAGCACATGGTGTTCAAGGGTACTTCCAAGCTCGGAACCCAAAACTGGACCGCTGAGAAGACCGAGCTAGCCAAGATCGAGGCCCTGTACGAGCAGTACCGCAGCCAGCGCAACGACCCCGCCGCCCGCAAGCGCACCTACCACCAAATCGACTCGATTTCCAGCGTCGCGGCCAAGTACGCCGTAGCCAATGAGTACGACAAGGTGATGGGCGCCATCGGAGCCAAAGGCTCTAATGCCTATACTTCCGTTGAGCAGACGGTGTATCAGGAAGACATTCCGAGCAACCAGCTAGAGAAGTGGGCCGCCATCCAGAGCGAACGGCTCGGCGAAATGGTACCTCGCCTTTTCCATACCGAGCTGGAAGCGGTGTATGAAGAAAAGAACCGCGGGCTCGACAACGACTTCAGCAAGGAGTTTGAGGCCTTGTCGGCTACTCTCTTCCAGAAGCACCCGTACGGCACCCAAACCACGATTGGCACCATCGAGCACCTGCAAAACCCGTCTATCACGGAGATTAAGCGGTATTTCGACAAGTACTACGTGCCCAACAACGTGGCACTGTGCTTGAGCGGCGACTTGGACTACGACCAGACCATCCGCATCATCGACCAGTACTTTGGCAAGCTGGCCAACAAGCCAGTACCGGCCTTCGAGGTACCCCAGGAAGCACCCATCACGGCGCCCATCACCAAGGAAATAGTGGGCCCCGACGCCGAAAACGTGATGCTCGGCTTCCGCTTCCCTGGCTCTACCTCCCGCGAGGCGCTGGTGTTGCGCATGATGGACAAGATTTTAACCAATGGGCAGGCCGGGCTGATTGACCTCAACCTCAACCAGCAGCAAAAGGTGTTGCAGGCAGCCTCGTTCACGATGCTCAACAACGACTACAGCGCCCACGTGCTGTACGCCACGCCGCGCCAGGGTCAGAAGCTGGAAGAGGTGCGCGGCCTATTACTCGCGCAGCTCGCCAAAGTGAAGAAGGGTGATTTCCCCGACTGGCTGGTTCCGGCCATCATCAACAACGAGAAACTGCAGCGCACCAAGAGCTACGAAAGCAACGAGTCGCGCGCGGGCGCCTTCGTAGATGCATTTGTAGCGCGCCAAGACTGGAAAGAGTACCTCAAGCAAATCGATGACTTTGCCAGCATCACCAAGGAAGAGGTAATGCGCGTGGCCAACAAGTACTATGGCCCCGGCTACGCCGTGATTTACAAGCGCACTGGCAAGGACCCCAACGCGGTGAAAGTGGTGAAGCCTGCCATTACGCCCGTGCCCGTGAACCGTGAAGTAGCTTCCGACTTCTACAAGCAAGTTACCGGCCTCAGCTCCCCAGAATTGCAGCCGGTGTTCCTTGATTACAAGAAGGACATTCAGGAAACCAAGTTAGCTTCGGGTATTCCGGTGTTCTACACCCACAACACCGAAAACAACCTCTTCAACCTGTACTACGTGCTCGACTTGGGCACCAACAACGATCCTAAGCTAGGCCTCGCCGCCGATTACCTGCAATACCTCGGCACTGATAAGTACACGGCCGAGCAGCTGCAGCAGGAGTTCTACAAGCTCGGTTGCTCGTTTGCGGTAAGCAGCGGCCAGGACCGCATTTTCGTGAGCCTCAGCGGCCTCGATAGCAACATGGAACCAGCGTTGCAGTTGTTCGAAAGTTTGCTGGACGCGCCTAAGCCCGATGCTGCCGCTCTCCGGAACATGGTGGCTGGCGTGCTGAAGTCGCGTCAGGATGCCAAGCTCAACAAGCAAGTGATTCTGAGCCAGGCCATGGTGAACTATGCCAAGTACGGTTCTAAGAATCCCTTCACCAGCCAACTCAGCGAGAAAGAACTAAAGGCCCTGAAACCCGAGCAGCTAACGGCTCTCATCAAGAGCATTCCGACCTATCAGCATCGTGTGCTGTACTATGGGCCGCGCAGAGCAACCGGGCAACCTGAGACTGTATCAAGCAAGCGATATGACGGCACCGCAGGGGAAATTTCGTATGGGTTGGGGTTGACAGAAGTCCTCAACATCAACCACCGCGTACCTGTCAAACTCACGCCGGTACCGGCTAACAAGGACTTTGCGGAGCAACCCATGAACTCACGTAAGGTCTATTGGGTGGACTACAACATGGTGCAGGCGGAAATCCTATTCCTCTCGAAGGGTCCGGTTTACGACAAATCCATTGTACCGACCACTAGCCTTTACAACGAGTACTTCGGGGGTAGCATGGGCAGCATTGTGTTTCAGGAGTTGCGCGAGTCGAAGGCGCTGGCCTACTCGGCTTCCTCGCGTTTTGCCAATGCCGATAAGGCGGGCCGTAGCAGCTACAACCTCAGCTACATCGGCACCCAATCCGACAAGTTGCCGGAGGCTATGGCAGGGATGAACTCCCTACTCAACGATATGCCGGTGGCCGAAGCCAACCTGCAAATTGCCAAGAACGCCATCCGCAACAGTATTGCCACGGAGCGCATCACCAAGGCCGATATCTTGTTCAGCTACGAGCGGGCCAAGCGCCTGGGCCTCGACTACGACCTGCGCCGCGACGTGTATGAGCAAACGCCCAACATGAGCTTCACTGATTTGCAGAAATTCCAGCAGGCCCGCGTGAAAGGCCAGAACCAAACCATTCTGGTTATTGGCTCGAAAGACCGCCTCAATTTCAAGGAGCTAGCCAAATACGGCCAACTCCAACAACTCACGCTGAAAGAGATTTTTGGCTACTGACCTCGTTTGCTCGTCAGACCGTCGTGCGCAATGAATGAAGCTGTTCGCATGACGATACCAGAGTGCTCGTTTCCTGCATGAGGGTCTACCAAGGCCCTTGCTAAACCTCAACTACCCAAAACACCAATAACCGTCAATTAACAACTGACAATTTCCCAATGGCAGAAAAAATCACCATCAAAAACGGCAAGCTGAATGTACCCGACCAGCCCATCATTCCCTTCATTGAAGGCGATGGTACCGGTCCGGACATCTGGGCGGCCTCTGTGCGAGTATTTGACGCGGCTGTAGAAAAAGCCTACGGTGGTTCGCGTAAGCTGGCGTGGAAAGAAGTGTTAGCTGGTGAAAAGTCTTTCAAGCAAACGGGTAATTGGCTCCCTAACGAAACCCTCGATGCTTTCCGCGAATACCTCGTGGGAATCAAAGGCCCCCTAACCACGCCCGTTGGCGGCGGCATCCGTTCCCTGAATGTGGCCCTGCGCCAGGAGCTAGACCTGTACTCGTGTGTGCGCCCCGTGCGCTGGTTCGATGGCGTTCCTTCGCCCGTTAAGCAGCCCGAGCTGACCGATATGGTGATCTTCCGGGAGAACACCGAAGACATTTACGCGGGCATTGAGTACATGAACGGCACTCCGCAGGCGCAGAAAATGCTGGAATTTCTGCAAGACGAGATGGGCGTGAAAAAAATTCGCTTCCCCGAAACGTCGTCGTTTGGTATCAAGCCGGTTTCCAAGGAAGGCACCGAGCGGTTGGTACGGGCCGCTATTCTATACGCTATTGAGCACAAGAAACCTTCGGTAACGATTGTGCACAAAGGCAACATCATGAAGTTCACGGAAGGCGCCTTCAAAACCTGGGGCTACGAGTTGGCTGAAAAGGAATTCGGCGACAAAGTGTACACCTGGAGCCAGTACGACCGGGTGCTAGCCAAGCAGGGCCAGGAAGTAGCCGACGCGCAGCAGAAAGCAGCTCTTGACGGCGGCAAGATCCTGATCAAGGATAGCATTGCCGATGCCTTCCTGCAGCAGATCCTGCTCCGCCCCGCCGAGTACTCGGTGGTAGCTACCCTGAACCTGAACGGCGACTATATCTCCGACGCCCTGGCCGCCATTGTAGGTGGTATTGGTATTGCGCCCGGCGCCAACATCAACTACGTGACTGGGCACTCCATCTTCGAAGCTACGCATGGCACCGCACCCAAGTACGCCGGCCTCGACAAAGTGAACCCCGGTTCGGTTATCCTCTCCGGTGCCATGATGTTCGAACACATGGGCTGGCAGGAAGCCGCCGACCTCATCTACAAAGGCCTAGAAGCCGCCATTGCCTCCAAGCGCGTCACCTACGACTTCGAGCGCCTAATGGAAGGGGCTACCCTGCTGAAATGCAGCGAGTTCGGCGACGAGATTATCAACCGGATGTAGTGGCTCGGTAGTAAACAAGTAGTTTAAAAGAAACCCCGCGTTGGCTGTAAGGCTGGCGCGGGGTTTTGTTTGATGCGGGTTTGATTCCTAGTCCTTATAGCATTCTATCTTGTGTGCCTAGATAGTTTTGGCTAATCGTAGATGTAATACCACATACTGAGAGCAGTGGAAAGGCAATTTCCCTTGATAATCATCTGTTTAGATGCGTAGTGAGCAAAGCTTTAATCTTGGCAGAAAATTAAACCACAATTTAACATTTACATTATAATTGCACTTTATTAGTATATTGCGAGCAAACTATACACCTTTATTTATGGAAATTGTTGAAGAACTAAGTGTACAAGAAGTGTATGATTACACAGCTAGGCTGGTTGTTGCGGGTAAATCGGATGCAGAGATAGAGAGGGAGCTTGTTGAGAAAGGACTTGCTGTAGAAGATGCAGCAGTTGTCACGCAGAATATGCGAAATCAATTTCAAGAAGCTTACAAAGAACAGGCAATCAGTAATATGCGCACTGGTGGACTCTGGTTTTTAGGTGGTTCGCTTGTTACGGGTGGCACCTATTACTTGGCCTCCGAGCAAGGGGGCAGCTACTTTATGACCTGGGGCGCCATTATCTTCGGGGGCTTTCAGTTTCTACAAGGTGCTTATCAGTACATGAAGAATAACTAATTGGGCACTTTGCACTACTAGGCCAGTGATAAGGATAATTTCCGCGAGAACAGTCCTTACTACTGGACTATACTTTTGCACTTCACCACTGCCGCAATTCAGTTCCGCGCCGCCTATCCGGTGTTGCTTTTGTAGTTGTTGCACAACAAGTCACACGTTATCAAACACGCACTAGCAGTGTATATCAATAGGATTGTTAAGCTGTGGTTTGATGTAACTGCTGGGGTCCTGAGCTGCAACGGACAGCACGAAGCATTTCTACTTTTTTAGTTCCATATGCTTGCCTATTAAATTTTGAGCCCTACCTTTGATATTCTCCAACGCAAACGGCGCGGGATTATCTTGTAGAATGATGAAACTGGCAGACATACCCTCCTCTCTCGGGGGTGGTGATTCGGGAAAAACTGGTCCGGCGGCCGGCTAACTACACCGTGGAGGTTCGAATCCTTCTTCTACAGCTCAAAAAACCGATCCAAGCAACTGGGTCGGTTTTTTTGTGCTTCATACACTCTGAGACTCACTGTTTTCATTAACAGCTGCCAGCAGTTCCATTTGCTGAGCACTTTCACCAAGCAGACAGACGGTCTTTGCTAGAAAATTGGGTTACCTGCACTAGTAGCTCGTATTAACCGGAGGTTGCCACACTCGGCAACCAACCACGGATTTACACTTCTTGCCTACTATACTGCTTCCCTATGAAAAAAGCATTGTTCCTTTTACTGGCTGCGGCCTCGTTTACTTTCGCATCGTGTGGCGGCAACCAAGAAGGCGCGGCTAGCACCGAAGCCGGTACTACCAACACTGAAGCTGCCAGTTCCGATACAGTTACGGTACAGCAAGACCCCAACGCCGTTCCGGTGCCCGATGCCAATACCAATCCGGAAAGCGCAGGTGCTACCACGGCTCCTACTACCTCGGAAGGCACTACCACGGCTGGCGCCGCCCCAGGCGCTACCACTGGCCAGTAGAAACCACTATTTGGTTGAAAACACAAGCAGCCGCTCGAAACCGAGCGGCTGCTTGTGTTTTCGAGCGTGAAGCACACAGCCTGATGCAAATAGGCTTGGAGTTCTACGTATTCAGGATTTCGCCGCCGTTGGGGTGCAGCGCCTGCCCGGTGATGTACGTGGAGTCGTCGGAGGCCAGGAACACGTAGCACGTACCAACCTCGGACGGTTGACCGGGGCGCTTCATTGTGGTGTCCTTGCCGAAGGAAGCTACTTTCTCTGGTGGGAAGCTGGCCGGAATTAAGGGCGTCCAGATGGGGCCTGGTGCTACGCTGTTGACGCGGATTTTCTTTTCAGCAAGTTGCTGCGCCATGGAGCGGGTGAAGGCCGTAATGGCGCCTTTGGTGGACGTATAGTCCACTAGTTGCTGGTTGCCACGGTAGGCGTTGATAGACGACGTGTTGATGATACAGTCGCCTTCCTTGAGGTGAGCCAATGCGGCGCGGGTTACCCGCACAAACGAGAAGAAGTTCACCTGGAACGTATCTTCAAACTGCTGGTCGGACACTTCCGTCAGGTCGGTGCTCACGAACTGCTCGGCGGCATTGTTAACCAGGATGTTCAAGCCGCCTAGCTCTTGTACAACTTGGTCGACGATGGACTGGCAGAACTGCGGGTCGCGGAGGTCGCCAGGCAACGACAGGCACCGGCGGCCTTCCTGCTCCACTAGTTGCCGAGTTTCGTAGGCGTCCTGCTCTTCGCTAGGCAGGTAAGTGAAGGCGACATCGGCCCCCTCCCGAGCGAAGTGCACGGCAACAGAGCGGCCAATGCCAGAGTCGCCGCCGGTGATGAGGGCTATTTTGCCTTGTAGCTTGTCGCTGCCTTTATAACCGGGGCGGATATACTCCGGCCGGGGTGTCATTCCCTGTTCGATGCCGGGCTGCTGGTCTTGGGCCTGGGGCGGTAGGGATGTTGGTTTCGTTTCCATAGCGTTAGTAGAAGATTGGCTTTTACCAACGATGATTCGCACTTCTGGTTATTGTGGAGCCTGGCTCCCACACCCCGCCTGTTGTGCTACTATATGCCACTTGGGAAGCCGGAAACCAACTTATGGAGGCGGCACCAACCCCGCAAATTCCGCTAGTACGCGGCTCACAAACTGCTGGCTCGACTCGGTAAAGGGCGACAACCCAACTTGAATTTCTTGCCATTTTTCTAGCTTTTCAGCCTCCGTCAAGTCGTAGCTCCATTGGTATTTTCCGTCCACCAACACCAGTTTGCTACCACTCTGGCGCCACAGGTAAGCAAGCAGCCCTTCCTCATTGGGTAGCCGCAGCACGCTGGTTCCCTCATCCCCCACCGACACAAACAGGAAAGCCTGGCGATAGTAGCAAAGTGTTCTGTAGCCTTCCTTATCAGCGGAGGAAAAGGCGTACTCCCCGCTTTTCAACTGCTCAAGAAGCTGCTGCTGACACTCCGCAATGGAGGTTAATGGTTTTGGAGGCAGCGGAAGACGCTGGTTTTTTGCCGACATGAAATACGAAAGCAATTGCTGGAATATGGCCACAGGACTACCCCAAGCCGGCTTGCACCACCCGGGCCGTCACGAGCAGTTGGCCGACGTGGCGAGTGGTATGCTCGGCGGCATGTATCAGCAAACCTATAACAGTGCTTGGTAGCTGCTTACGGCCCACTGGCCGGAACTCTGGCAAACTACTTTCTGGCACGGTAGGCAGGTAGGCAAGCAGTTGGTCTACGGTTTCTCGGAAATGCTGCACCAGAGCGGTAGTACTACCAGGGGCAGTCGGCACGTTATTTTCGGCCGCTAAATAGGCTAACTGGGTTTCGGAGAGGGGCTGATGACGGGCGTAGGTTTGCATTCGGTCGAGCACGCCAGCTAGGTGCCGCAGATGGAAGCCTACCGACGCCACGCCGGCGGGCCGGGCTGTTAGGTGTGCATCGGGAAAATCAGCTAGGGCGGTTTCCACTTCTTGGCGGGCTTGCAGCAGCGCGTGCGCTATGGGTTGCAACAAGGGCGGCACGTTGGGTAGCGGGCCGCGCAACCAGAATTCGGGTTGAGGTGTAGGAGAAGATGTCATGGATGCGTAACCGAATCTGGGTGGGCTTGTTGGCTGGTACGGGCTAGGGAAGCACCCCAGCACCTTGCTTTTGAAATGTAGTGAGTTTGGTTTTACCCTTCTTTTTCCATTCTGTTTTCTTATGGCTCTCGACTTACTAACCAACGCTGTTATTTCCACTGTATCGTTGCCGGCGTCACCGCTGGCCACCCGCACCCAAGACCCTGGCATTCCGGATTCGCAGACCGTGACGGGTTTGGAAGTGCGCCTGTCGCGGGTGCTGGTTAAGAACAACCGGACAGCCAAGGTGTGGCCTTTTCCAGGCTTTGCCGATGTATACTTGCTGCTCGTCGTCTTCGACAACCTAAACCCAGAGCCCCAAACGCTGACCCTCTCCGGTTTCGCCCGCATTGACGACGACGAAGACCTACCCGTTGATAAAACGGCGTATTACTGGAAGCAGAGCGAGCCCGAAGGGCCAGTGCCTTCGCAAGTGCACGTGCTGCTATCGGTGCTGAAAAGCAAGCAAGGCCTCCGTGATACCGCCGCCGTGATGGAACAGGCCCGCAACTCCGACGATTACCGCAACTTGGTGACTGAAGTAGTACGGGTTATTGCGAATGCTCCGGTGCGGGCGGCCGAGCTGCTGCTGCAACTAGGAGGCGTGGTAGGCGGCTTGCTGAAAGATGTGGAAGACAAGCCCTTATTCACGCAGGTCATCAGCTTCACCGACATCAACGGCGACTTCGACAGCCTCGGCAAAACGCCGGTTGTGAAGATGAACGACTACGTGCAAACCACCCTCACGCTAATCGTCCGCGACCCTGCACGCGAGCCACTAACGTAAGCCATTTGCTATACGACACCACAGTTGGGGTTGCACCACGTGCGGCAACTATTCGGTACTAGGCCACCCAGCCAGCGTCCTGCGTAGCTGCAGCACGTGGTGCAATTGCGTATAGGTTGCATTACAATTAAACGATTCGTAGCACTTTCCCGGCATAAAAGACAGAGGGCTAACGGGGTAGCCCTTATCTTTGGGCCTATGTTGCAAGTATCACAGCGCGGTCAGGATATTCCGGCTTCTCCGTTTCGTAAAATGACACCCTTCGCCGACGCTGCAAAGCGGCGTGGCCTGACGGTGCACCACCTCAACATCGGGCAACCCGATATTGAAACGCCTCCGGCGGTGATGGCGGCGGTGCAGCAGGTAGATATTCGGGTGCTGGAGTACTCCCCAAGTGCGGGCCACTTAAGCTACCGCCTCAAGCTAGCCGACTACTATCAGCGCGCCGGCATCAACGTGACGGCCAACGACCTGCTGATTACCACGGGGGGCAGTGAGGCTATTCTGTTTGCCTTGATGTGCTGCCTCAACCCCGGCGACGAACTGATTGTACCAGAGCCGTTTTACGGCAACTATACGGCGTTTGCCGTGGCGGCCGGCATCACGCTGGTGCCCGTCACGTCGTACATCGAAGACGGGTTTGCATTGCCGCCACTCACCGATTTCGAGCAGGTGATTACGCCCCGGACGCGCGCCATCATGATTTGCAACCCCAACAATCCTACCGGCTACGTGTATAGCCGCGCGGAGCTGACGGGGGTATTGGAGCTGTGCCGCAAGCACGACCTGTTTTTGCTTTCCGACGAGGCCTACCGCGAGTTCTGCTACGATGCGCCCTACATCAGCGCGCTGCACCTCCCCGACGCCGACCAGCACGTGGTGTTGCTTGATACCATATCCAAGCGCTATAGTGCCTGCGGAGCCCGTATTGGCGCCTTCGTTACCAAGAACAAGGACTTGCAAGAAGCGGCTTTGCGGTTTGCACAGATGCGCGTGAGTCCGCCCGGCTTGGCGCAGCTCTTGGGAGAAGCCGCCACCGACCTTCCTGATTCTTACTTCGACCTCACGAAAGCCGAGTACCAAGCCCGCCGCGACTTATTGGTGGCGCGCCTACGCCAAATGCCGGGCGTGTTCTGCCCTACGCCCGGCGGTGCTTTCTACGTGCTCTGCCACCTCCCCGTCGATGATACCGACCGGTTTGCGCAGTGGCTTCTAGAGAAGTTCGAGCACAACGGCGAGACGCTCATGGTGTCGCCGGCCGCTGGTTTCTACGCCACGCCGGGCCTCGGCCAGCAGCAGATTCGCTTGGCATACGTGGTAAACCAAACCTCTATCAACAGAGCCATGGACTGCCTGGCGTTGGCATTGCAACAATATCCTGGTCGGATAGAGCCCCAAGCACAGGCGCAGGACGTTCAGAAGGCGCAGGCTCACGCCTAACGCTCGCCACAACGCCCTCAAACAGTTCGCTGCCCCTTACGCTTTGCCCAGGGGCGGCGAACTGTTTGAGGGCGTTGCGTTATCTTTTGGGCTGATTCTTGTCTGAATTGGCCCCGATGAAACACGCTGCACTTCTTTGGCTTGCCGGGCTTTGTTTGCTGGCTGCTACTTCCACCCCTGCTCAGCTTGCGCCGCCCCAGCCGTTGGTGCGGGCTCTTACGTTGCGCATCAACGGGCAACCGGTGAAAGCGGACACCAGTAGCTCACGGTTCTTTCTCAGCCCCGACCGTACGCTCACCCTCAACGTGGTGCGGGCCGATGACCCCGACGGCGAAGGCCTCACCATTCTCATCGACCGTTTTCCGCTGAAGACCGGCACCTACAGTTTCCAGGAGATTCTGAGCGGCCGCAACCGGGATGCTTCTTACCGCTTTGGCACTACAGCGGCGTACTCTAAATCGTGTGCTGATAATCCGGGCTCGGTCACCGTCACGGCCATTAACGGGGAACGGCACTGGTTGGCGGGCAGCTTCCGGTGCACGGTCTGCGAATCGGGCCGCGGTGGCAAGCGCCTGACTATAGAAGGCACGTTCCGATACCCAGTGGAAAGCAATTAAGCAACGCTTGTTTTCCCGACCTACTTTTACCTTTCTTGAGTAGCTTTTCATTCCAGTCCTGCTGCATGCCCCTTTCCTACTCCCTTCGTCGCCTGACTGTAGCGGCTGCTTTGCTGCTGAGCGGTACTTCCGCCGCACTGGCTCAGAACACGGCCGCAACCCCTAACCGCTTCGTAACCGATAGCCTCGACAGCTACATCCGGCGCGGCATGCGGCAGTGGCAAATTCCGGGGTTGGCGCTAGTGGTGGTGAAGGACGGGAAAGTGGTGGTGCAGAAAGGCTATGGTGTGCGCGAAGTGGGCAAGCCTGAGCTAGTGGATGCCAATACCCTGTTCATGATTGCCTCCAACACCAAGCTGTTCACGGGCACGTCGCTGGCCAAGCTGGACGGGGAAAAGAAAATCAACCTCGACGAGAAAGTCACGAAGTACCTGCCCGAATTCCGGCTATATGATTCGCTGGCTTCCCACATGGTGACCGTACGCGACCTGATGAGTCACCACTTCGGCTTCAAGACCTTTCAAGGCGACTTCTCGTTCTTTAAGTCCAATATTCAACGGGCCGAGATTGTGCGGCGCATGCGGCTGATGAAGCCCGGTGGGCAGTTCCGGCGCGACTATGGCTACAGCAACTCCGGCTTTGTGGCAGCCGGGGAAGTGGTGCCCGCCGCTACGGGTGGCACTTCCTGGGAAAACTACGTGCAGCAAAACCTGTTGCAGCCGCTGGGCATGACCTCCACCTACACCACTTCGGCTGGCTTTGCCCAACGGCCTAACATTGCGCACGCCTACTCCAACACCTTCGGGCCGCTGGCCAAGGTACCGTTCGACAACTGGGATAACATGGGCCCCGCTGCCAACATGGTGTCCAATGTAACGGACCTGGCCAAATGGCTGCGCTTCCAGCTGGATAGTGGCCGCTACGAGGGCAAGCAACTAGTACCATGGGCGGCACTGCGCAAAACCCGCGACGCCAACACCATACTCAACAGCCGCAAGTCCTCGGTGCTCCCGATGCACTTCACTACGTACGGCCTTGGGGTGCTGGCGGCGGACTACAATGGCAAGCAGTTGTTCTGGCACACGGGCGGCGCCTCCGGGGAAGTCAGCAATGTGTGCTTCGTGCCAGAGGCCGGGTTGGGCATTGCCATCCTCACCAACAACGACAACCAGAGCTTCTTCGAGATGCTGCGCTACCAACTGCTCGACAGCTACCTCGGCGTGCCGTACGTGGACCGTAGCGCCCAAGCCTTGAAACGCAAGCAACAGGCTGAAGCCACCCAAGTTGACCCCACAAAAGCGCTGGCCGAACGGGTCAGCAAAAAGAACAAGCCGGCACTACCGCTGAGTGCTTACACCGGCAAATTCGAAAACAGGCTGTTCGGGCCCATCAGCATCAGCCAGAAAGGCAAGCAGCTGCTCATCGAATTTCCCACTCACCCCGGCCTCACCGCCACCCTCGACTACATGGACGGCCAGGAGTTCCGCACCACGTACTCCGACTTGGTATTTGGTGTGATGCCCGCCAAGTTCGAGGTGGAAGGCAACAAAGTGAAGACCGTGGAGCTGCGCGTGAACGACTATGTGGAATACGACCCGTACGTGTTCGGGAAGCTGTAGTACAGCATTCCAAACACGTACGGGCCAGCCTTGCAGCACCCAATAAAACAAGAAAGCCCTTGGCACCGGTACCGGTTTGCCAAGGGCTTTCTGTTCAAGCTACGTAATGCTCGGGCTACAAGTTAGAGCGTGGCCAAGTCAATCACGAAGCGGTACTTCACGTCGGACTTTATCATCCGCTCGTAGGCTTCGTTGATGTAATCCATGCGGATAACCTCTACGTCAGACACAACGTTGTGTTCGGCGCAGAAATCCAGCATTTCCTGGGTTTCCTTGATGCCTCCGATGAGCGAGCCAGCAATGCGGCGGCGCTTGGCAATCAGGTTGAAGGCGTGCAACTGAGGTGCTTCGGGCGGTACGCCAAGCAGCACCATGGTTCCATCGCGGCGGAGGCTGCCTACGTAGGGCGTCAGGTCCATAGGAGCCGACACCGTGTTGATGATGAGGTCGAAGTAGTTGGCTACCGACTTCATGGCTTCCTCGTCTTTGGTTACCACGAATTTGTGGGCGCCCAAGGCTTTGGCATCTGCTTCTTTGTTGGCCGAGGTGCTAAGTACGGTCACTTCGCAGCCCATAGCGGCGGCAAATTTCACGGCCATGTGGCCCAGACCACCCAAGCCCATTACGGCTACCCGGTCGCCTTCTTTGGCGTTCCACTCACGCAGCGGCGACCAAGTGGTGATGCCAGCGCACAACAGCGGGGCAACCCGAGCTAGGTCTAGTTTCTCGGACACGCGCAACACGAATTTCTCGGTCACAACGATGTTGTTGGAATAGCCGCCGTAGGTGGGCGTGCCGTCTTTCTCGCGGGCGTTGTAGGTTCCTACGAAGCCATTGTCGCAGTACTGCTCTAGGCCGTCGTTGCACTCGGGGCAGTGCTGGCAGGAGTCTACCATGCAGCCTACACCAGCCAAGTCACCGGCTTTAAAGTTCTTCACGTGTGCGCCTACCTCGGTTATGCGGCCCACAATTTCGTGGCCGGGCACCATCGGGAAAATCGAGCCGCCCCACTCGTCGCGCACTTGGTGCACATCAGAGTGGCAGACGCCGCAGAACAGGATTTCGATGCGTACATCGTGCGGCCCTACGTCGCGGCGCTCGAATTGGAAAGGCGTGAGAGGTTCGTGGACAGCCGAAGCGGCGTACCCTTTTGCTTCTATCATTAGAAAAGTTGGTTTTGGAAAAACAGGCAGAACGAATGCGTTTAACCGTTTCCAGGAAGGAAAGTTTCAGGGCGATACAACCAAATGGTGCGGAAGGCTAGTTACAGGCAAGGTCAATGGCAGTCGGCTTTGCCTGTTTCCTGCAGCAATCCGCTGCCCATCAGTGCTCTGCCAGTGTTGCAAACTCGTGTTGCCGCACTCACCACCACCTACGGGCTCTGCGTTCTATGTGGCTTTGTTTAGTTGCTCCTTGGCTTGTGCATGCGCAGCAGTGGATTGCACGGGAGTTGCACCGCCTGCCACCGGAGCCTGCCACCCTTCCCGGAGCATGTCCTCGACCTGGGCCTTTAGCCGCTGCATGGAGTGGCGCGAGAAACGCTTTTGCAGCATCCGACCGAAGAGCTTGAAACCCAGCCAATAGAAGGGGTTGCGGATGCGGCCGGTTTGGGAAAAGGCATGAATACGAAACACGACGCGGCCCGTCGTAAGGTTTTTGTGCACGGTGAAGGTGATTTCGCCACGCTCGAAATGGCCTTCTAGGGTGCGGTAGTTGTAACCCCACACTTGCTCTTCCCCGCCCTCGGGTAGTGACCGCCGCTCATCGGTAACGCCGCCAATGCGCACGCCAAACCAGAACGAAAACCCCAAAAACTGCCCGCGCAACACCATGACGCGCTGTTCCAGCGGTTGGTCGGGCACGAAGATGCCGGTGATGAGGTTGGGTGGGGGAAACGTGTAGTTGCGCAGCACTTCGCAGGCGGAAGCCCACGCCCCGTGGGCTGCCGGTGGGCCGGGGGTTTCGGCGGGTAGCTCGGTTTCGTAGTCGTCCACGTTCCAGCCGGTTGAGCGGGTGTACTCGTGGGTGCGGTCTGGGTCGAAGTTGTAGGTGGCCTTTTCGTAGGCGGCGAGACGGGCTTTTTGCCGCTCATCCAAGGGCGGCGGCTTAGGCATCGTGCGTGACTTTCGTTTCGGAATCGTCCTGCTTCACCGTCTCGACGTGCACCGGGCCGAGCTGTAGGCCACCAGCGTAGGAGGCCACGCGCTGGCAGAAGGTTTCCCAGGTTTGCTGCTGCACCTTTTTGCCCATCCCAAGGGTGTCGTAGGTGAAAGCAACTAATCCGTCGCGCGAGCGAGCCCACGAGTGAATCTCGAAGTGCACCGTGTCGGGCAGCGAAGGGTGCGGATGCAAGGAAAACTGGATATGGCCCGCTTCCGGGTGGTTTTCCAGGGTTACGAGCTCGAAATGGTTGGCCCCCACTTCAGTTACGCGCACATCCCCGTTCCAAGGCCCTAGAATTTTGATACGAAACTCATCTTCGACGCGCAAGCACGGAGAATCTCCTTTCGATTTCTCGAACTCAGCCAGCAGATCGGGCGAGAAATCGGGCACGTGGCACTGAATGTAGTGCATAAGTTCAGTGGCCGTCTGGCGCGGGTGCTGGACATCAACCCAATAGCGACGCTCGAAAAAAGCGCCGCTCCCAGTATGAGCAGGTTGTTCGGATTTAGGCATGGCAGATAAGGCGTTTGCAGGTTGGCGTTTTGTATACGTGCCTGCCCCAAGAATAGAGTACCATGCTCTGGGGTGGGCCTCAAGTGGAGCAGGCGGTTTTCAATACGCAAGCCATGCAATACTGCCCGAATTGGCGTGCGCCCAACCTCGACCCCAGCCTACGAGTACATACCTCACACCCTGCCACCTCCTCATCCGCAACCCTATGGCCTATTACCGCCCACCCGGTCCCCCCGCCGACCCTGTTGTTGTACGTGACTTAACGCGCCTACAAGATGAAATGCGCACCCGCGTCCGGCAGGAGCCGCTGGCGCGGGAGCCCCAATTCATTGCCGGCTGCGACTCCTCGTTTCCCACACCCGAAACCATACTGTCGGTGTTTGTGCTGCTGCGCTTTCCTTCGTTGGAACTCGTAGAAAAAGTGTGGAACGTGGGCACCGTGGAAGTGCCTTACATCCCGGGCCTGCTGTCTTTCCGTGAGGCGCCCAACGTGCTGGAAGCCTACAAGAAGCTCCAGCAGAAGCCAGATATTATCATGGTAGACGGCCACGGCATTGCGCACCCACGCCGCATGGGTATTGCAGCCCACTTGGGCGTGCTGCTTGATATGCCCACCTTCGGGGTAGCCAAACAGAAACTTACCGGCACGTTTCAGGAGCCCGCCCTCACCAAAGGCAGCATCTCGCCGCTCAACGACCGAAACGGCGAGTTGCTGGGTGAAGTGATTCGCTCCAAGGACAAGGTGCAGCCGCTGTTCGTGAGCCCCGGCCACCGCTGCGACCAAGCCACGGCTACCCGCCTCACGCTGGCGTGCCTGCGCGGCTACAAGCTCCCCGAACCCACTCGCCTCGCCGATTACTGGGCTGAGGAGTTCAAGAAAGAACTGAAGTAAGGCTTGCTCAGAAACTGTAGCTACTCTGCCAGGGAGTCGTTGAGAGCCGCGCGTAAGGCTCCCAGCGACTCCCCGGCAGGTTGTGGCAAGCCAAGCAGCCTAGCCACCGCGGCATATACCACCCGCGGGTGGCTGGCCTCCGCAAGAATCCCGCGCCGGGCACCAGCCTGGGTTGATTTAGACAGTTTGTGCCCATCTTCGTCCAGCAGTAGGCCATGGTGCGCAAACTGCGTGTGTTGGAAGGCCGCCATGCCGGGTATGTGCGTAGCCAGCCAGAGTTGAGCGGCGGTGCTAGGCAACAAGTCCAGCCCACGCACAATCAGCGTGACGCCCAGCCGCACATCATCTACCACTGAGGCCAGCTGATAAGCAGCGGTACCGTCTTTTTTGCGCACCACAACGTCACCTACTTCAGCGGTTAGCGGAACTATCAACGGGCCTTGCAGAAGGTCGGGCACTGCCACCGTGAGGGTGCCAGGGACGTGGACCCGCCAGGCAGTTTCGGGCGCATCGAGGGGGAGCAGCTGAGGGCGGCAGGTGCCGGGGTACGTGGTGCTGCCGGGCGGCGTGGCACGGGCCAGGTCGGTGCGGGAGCAGCGGCAGGCGTAAAACAGGGTGGGTTGAGCGGCGCGAGCAGCCTGTAAACTGGCTTCATACTCCGCCAGGAAATAGCGCTGGGAATAGTGGCGCTCGAAATCGTCGGGGCCACTGGGGCCGTGGTCGTAGTCGAGTTCAAGCCAGTCAAGGGTTTCAAAGACGTTGGCGAGGTACACGGGCCGAAACCGTGCGCGGTCAAGGTCGTCGATGCGCAGGTGCAAGGTGCCACCGGCGCGGCGCGTGAGCAGCCAGGTTAGCGTGAAGTTCACGGCATTGCCGAGGTGCAAAAACCCGCTCGGGGTGGGCGCCAAGCGCGAAACGACGGGAAGAGAAGGAAACTGCAGCATAGGGCCTGAAAATGTACTACCAACCTGCCAACCTTTCTGATTGCGGAGGCATCTTTTCTGTGCTCATTTATGATGATAGACGGTATGCAACTCGGTACTTCAGTGTTTATCAAGTGGGGTTTGCCACTACCTATGCTGGCCCTACTGGCTGGCTGCGGATGCGGTACTGTTGATTGCGACGCGTGCATTCCCGAAGGATTCGCGCTTCGGTTTGATGCGGATAGCTTAAACAATGGGTTCCGGTGGGCTGACCTGCGTTCAACCTACGTGGTGCGCTACGCCCTAAACAACTACCAACAGCCCCTTGATACGGCGCAGTTACGGTCTGGCTATGGGTATCGAGACATTCGGGCAACTTTTGTCTTGTCCTTCAACGGCTTGTTTCCACCCCGCGCTGGCGAGTATTTGCCCGTCGAAACCCATAGCTACCGCATTGTGATACCGGCTGCTCAGCGGCAGTACGACGTGACCAACATTGCGTTGTCGTACAAGGAAGGCACGGGCTGCTGCGCTTGCGACCAACTTATTCGCTCCCGCTTTCACCTCAACAACGTTCCGGTGGAAGTGACGCCACCTGCTTCGGGAGGGGCGGTGCTGCGGCGGTAAGTTGCTGAAGCGGCGGCATTTAAACTTTGAAAGCCGTGCATCATCCAAGTGGCACCTTCTTTACCTTGCTGCCACATGAAATACACTCTGCTCCTGCTGATCTGGTTGCTCTCGTTGGGAGCGTTGCCTGCCCATGCCCAGCAATCCGCTTTGTATTTTCCGCCGGCGGCAGGCGCCTGGGCTACTACGTCGCCGCAAAGCCTAGGGTGGTGTCAGCCACAACTCGATTCGCTGCTTATCTTCTTAGGCCGCAAGCAAACTAAGTCGTTTTTGGTGCTCAAGGATGGCCGCATGGTGGTGGAGCGCTACTACGGCACTTACACTCAGGATTCGGTGTGGTACTGGGCGTCGGCCGGCAAGTCGCTCACGGCTATTTTGATAGGTATTGCGCAGCAAGACGGCCTGTTGCGGCTCTCCGACAGCACCTCGCGCACCCTGGGGCAGAGCTGGACCTCGGCGCCACCACTCAAGGAACGACTCATTACGGTGCGCCACCAGCTCACCATGACCACCGGCCTCGACGATACCCCGCCCGTGCCCTGCACCGCCGACAGTCAAACACCGGGCTGCCTGCTTTACCGCGCCGATGCGGGCACACGCTGGGCATACCACAATGCCCCTTATTTGCTGTTGCAGAATGTAGTGGCTGCTGCCAGCGGCCTGACCTTCAACCACTACACCAACCAGCGGCTGGCTTCCCGCATTGGCATGAACGGGTTGTGGGTGCAGGGCACCTACTACAGCCGGGCGCGCGACATGGCTCGCTTTGGGTTGCTGACGCTGGCCCGCGGCACCTGGAACGGCACGGCCATTCTGCGCGACACTTCCTATTTCCGCCACATGACCACACCTTCCCAACCGCTCAACCGCAGCTACGGCTACTTGTGGTGGCTGAACGGGCAAAGCACCTACCGGTTGCCGGGCCCGCAGCAAACCACCTTCACGGGCCCGCTCATCCCTACTGCCCCCGCCGACCTTATTGGCGCACTCGGCAAAAACGACCAAAAAATCTACGTGGTTTCTAGCTTGGGGCTGGTAGTGGTCCGCCAGGGGAAAGAAGCCGGCGACAGCCGCCTAGCGCTATCAAGCTTTGACGCCGAGCTGTGGCGCTACCTGATGGCGGCTGTGCAGTGCCGGCCACTGGCCGCTTCTGCCGCTATTTCCAAGCCTGCCGCACAGCTGTATCCCAACCCGGCCACTGCTACCGTCACGGCTTCCTTTGTGCCCGGCACCCTTCGCCTGCATCTGCTCGATGCGACCGGCCGTGTGGTTTTGAAGCAGCTCGCAGCCTCTAGTGAAACCACTATTTCTCTAGCGGGGCTTCCTCAGGGCCTTTATCTGCTGCAATGGCTAGCGCCGGAAGGCCATGTGTTGGGTGCGCGCCGCTTAGTCAAAGAGTAGCCGTTTCAACCATCGGCACCCAGCCACAGCGAGTCCCACCACAACGCTTGCCATGAGTTGGCATCAACAAAAAAAGGCCTCCAGAATTCATCTGGAGGCCTTTTTTAAACTTGAGTTAGCGGGCGCCGGGTGGGCAGTGCTCTTTCAGGAACTTGGTGTAGGTGCTGGCTAGGTGTCGGCTGGTGCCTTCGCCCTCCGAGATGCTGTGGCTCCGGTTGGGGTAAGCCATCAGCTGGAAGGTTTTGTTGTGCTTCACCAATTCGTTGATCATCTGCTCGGCGTTGTTGTAGTGCACGTTGTCGTCGCCGGTGCCGTGCACGAGCAGCAGGTTGCCGCGCAGGTTTTGGGCGTGGCTCAGCGGCGAGCCTTCCACGAAGTACTTTCTGTCTTCAGGAAGCAAACCCATGTACCGCTCCTGGTAGATGTTGTCGTAGTTGAGCTGATTATCAACGGCGGCAATGGAAATACCAGTTTTGTAAATCTGCGGGTACTGGAACATCAGGTTGAGGGTCGACGAACCGCCGCCACTCCAGCCCCACACCGCTACGCGGCTCGTATCCACGAAGGCGTTTTTCAATACCTCTTTGGCGCCCATGGCCTGGTCGCGGATGTTGAGCAACCCAATGTTGTGGTAGATGGCCTTGCGGAACTCCCGGCCGCGTGGGGCCGGCGCACCGCGGTTTTCCAGGGAAGCGTAAATGTAGCCGTCGTCGGCCATGCTGCCGGCGTAGAGGCGGTTCAGGCCCGTTCCGAAACGGTCTGTTACGGTCTGGCTGGCAGGCTCGCCGTACACGTAGAACACGATGGGGTATTTCTTGGCGGGGTCGAAGTTAGAAGGCTTCACCATCCAGCCGTCCAGGGTCACACCGTCCACGGTTTTCACCTGGAAGAATTCGACCTTAGGCAGTTTAATCGACTTGGCCCGCTCCGGAATTTCGCCGCCGCTCAGGCGTTTGTGGTCCGGCAACGACACGACATCGGCGACCGGGAACGTGGAGCTGCTAGAGAAGTTGTGCAGCGCCAGCTTGCCGTTTGGCGAAATATCATAGCTGTGGCTACCCGCCAGCTCTTTGGCGGTTACGCGCTCAGCCTTGCCGCCTTTCAGGGCCACTTTGTAGAGGTAGGTTTGGGTGGCATTGTCGGGCGAGGCGGTGAAGTAGATAACGCCGTTCTTTTCGTCCACCAGCTGCATGCTGATGACGTCGTAGTTGCCTTTGGTGAGCAGCTTCGGCTGGCCGTTGCGGTTCATCGAGTAGATGTGGCGCCAACCGTCTTTCTCGCTTACCCAGATAAAGCTCTTGCCGCCATCAATCCAGTCCCAGCCTACGGCCTCGGCTTTGGCATCAATCCAGGCCTTATCGGTTTCCGAGTAGATGGGTTTTACATCACCAGAGCTGGCAGTGCAGAGCATCAGCTTGCTTTCGTTTTGGCGGCGGTTAAGCTGCTGAATGATAAGCTCAGTGGAATTAGCGGCCCACTCCATGCGGGGGATGTAGTGCTGCACGGCATCACCGGGCACCTTCATCCAGGTGGTAGCGCCACCCTGCGCAGGCACCACGCCCACCCGGCAGCGGCTTGGGTCTTCGCCCACCACCGGGTACTCCACCGGAACCGTGAAGGGGTAGAGCTGATCCGTGGTGTTGAGCATCAGGTAGTTTTTGGTCTTACCCGCATCCAGCTGCCAATAGGCAATGCTTTGCCCGTTCGGCGACCAGCGGAAACCGTCGCGGCAGTCCAGTTCCTCTTCGTACACCCAATCGAATGTGCCGTTGATCATCGACACCGTACCATCGGTGGTTAGGGGCTTGATGGTGGATGAAGCCAGGTCCTCCACGTAGATATTATGCTCGCTTACGTACGCCACGCGCGTGCCATCGGGCGAGAACTTAGCAAACATCAACGACGACGCGAGCCGGCCTTTGCCGAGTTGCTCCATCGTGTTGGCTTTCAAGTCGGCCACCCAATAGTCGCCGCGGGTATCGTAGCGCCATACTTTTTGGGTGTTGGTGTGGATGAGCACTTTGCTGCCGTCCTCGGAAAACGCGAACCGGCGCACCTCAATCGGCGCCGACTGGCCTTGGGGGGTGAGCAGGGCCTTGCTCACGAGCACGGTACGCTTGCTGTTGTCGCGGGCATCAAGCTGCACAATCTCGCCTCCGTCGGCATTCATGTAGCTGTACCCGTCTTTAGTCCATTGGGTGCCGGGGCCGAACTGCGCATGTGCTTGCGCCACCAGCAACACTTGGAAAAGCATTATCACTGCGGCCAGTTGCCGCGTGCACATTCTAAGCATGTAGGAATCGTTAAGCTGTTGAGAAGTGAATGGGTGAAATTACACAATGCGGACTCGTCTCGCCGGATCGGCACGGTGCAGAGCAACCACCCAAGAAGCAGTTGTCGCTTCCCTGGTGCTTTTCTGCCCCCTAAGACCCCTCTCCCGCCCATACGTTGCACAGCAGCGCTACCAGCCATACAATTTGCAAGACGATATATAGAAGTGAAATGAACTTTCTCTAGCAATTGATGTATGTACATATATTCCGTATCTTTGACGGGAAATCATTTAGACTTTCACTTCCAGCTCATGCAAACGCTCCTCCACACCGCCGACTCACGCGGCCATGCCAGCCACGGGTGGCTTAACTCGTATCATACATTCAGCTTTGCCGGGTACAACAACGCGCAGCGGGTACACTTCGGCGCTTTGCGCGTCCTCAACGACGATACCGTGGCCGGGGGCATGGGTTTCGGGACCCACCCGCACGACAACATGGAAATCATCAGTATTCCGCTTTCCGGCACCTTAGAACACAAGGATAGTGCCGGCAACCACGGCATCATCCAGAGCGGCGACGTGCAGGTGATGAGCGCCGGAACGGGCATCGCGCACAGCGAGAAAAACCATAGCAAAACCGATGAAGTGCAGTTCTTGCAGATCTGGCTGTTCCCCAACAAGCGCAACGTGCCTTCGCGCTACGATCAGCAAACGTTCCGGGCTGAAGACCGCCACAACCAGTTTCAGCAAGTACTGTCGCCGAACCCCGACGATGCCGGCGTTTGGATTCATCAGGATGCGTGGTTTCACCTGGCCGATTTCGATGCTGATTTTTCGGCCGACTATCAGGTGAAGCGCCCCGGCAACGGCGTGTACGTATTCGTGCTGGAAGGCGACGCTACGGTGGCAGGCCAGGCGCTGCACCGCCGCGACGGTTTCGGCGTATGGGCCACCGACTCGTTCACCATCAAAGCCGACAGCAACACGCGCTTGTTGCTGATGGACGTACCCATGAGTGTATAACCACCTCGTACTAGTAAGCTTATAGCCAGACTACGGTGCTCCTGAAACAACAATCAGGATTGCGCCTCAACAATATCCAGGAGATTCTTCTTTCATTCGAGCATCACTCAGCTACCTACTTTATGAAACTCGCCACCACAACCTATCCTGTTCTCGAAACCATCCGCAAGCGGTGGAGCCCCCGTTCTTTTGCCAGCTACGCCGTTGGGCCCGACACACTAAACCAAGTATTTGAAGCAGCCTCCTGGGCTGCCAGTGCCATGAACGAGCAGCCGTGGCGCTATATCTACGCCCACCACGCCGACCAGGAAGCGTTTCAGAAAATGGTGGATTGCCTGATGCCCGGCAACCAACCCTGGGCCAAAAATGCCCCCGTCCTGATTCTGGCGCTGGCCAAAACCCATTACGATAATGGCAACCCCAACGGCGCTGCCCTCCACGACTTGGGCATGGCTAATGGCAACCTGTCGTTGGAAGCCACTGCCCTGGGCCTATACACTCACTTTATGGGCGGCTTTGATCAGGCTCGGACCAAAGAACTGTTTCAACTGCCCGATACGCTTCAGCCGGTTGCCTTCATTGCGCTGGGCTACCTCGGCGAAGCCGAGCAGTTAGAAGAGCCGTTTCTGAGCCGCGAAAAAGCGCCGCGCCAGCGCAAATCCGTTGATGCCATTGCCTTTCACGGCGAACTTAAGTAGCCAGTAGCGCGAAGTCTTGGCTTCGCGACTACACCTGCTGTCTTCCTTTCCATTTCACTCGCACACCTATATGCCACACACCATTATTCGTCCCGCCGAGCGGGGCCTGAAAGACATTGGCTGGCTGCAAAGCAATTTCTCGCTCAGCTTCGGCCCCTATGCCAATCCGGCACGAAGCGGATTTGGGCTGCTGCGCGTTTTCAACGACGACTTTGTGCAGCCTGGCAACGGCTTCGGTCTGCATGCGCACGCCAACATGGAAATCATTTCGGTGATGCTGGCAGGTCGCATGAACCACATCGATTCGTTGGGTTTCAAAGAGGAAGTATCCACCGACTGGGTGCAGATTATGAGCGCCGGCACCGGCCTGCGCCACGAGGAACACAACATCGGCGACGACGAGGTGAACTTCCTGCAAATCTGGATTGAGCCCAAGCTGCAAAACGTGACGCCCCGCTACCAGCGCCGCCACTTCCCCGCCGAAAAGCGCCGCAACCAACTCACCACCGTGGTCAGCAACGAGGAAGGCACCGCCCATTGCTGGATCAACCAGAACGCCAAACTCTCGCTTGGCTACTTCGATGCCGGCCAAACGGTATCGTACAGCCTGAATCCGCTCAACAAAGGCGTGTTCATCTTCCTGATGGAAGGTGAGCTGACCGTGAACGGGCAGCCTCTTGTTTACCGCGAAAGTATTGGGCTGTGGGAAACCGCCGAGGTAAGCATAGAATGCACCGCCGAAAGCAAGTTTATTGTAATTGAAGCGCCCATAAACCACTAGCCCGATACCTACTGATGGCACGAAGCTCCGGCTTCGCGCATCGTTGCTGACTGCCACGCCGTATCACGGCTGTCGTCCGACGATGCGCGAAGCCGGAGCTTTGTGCTATATCCTCACTTCTGCTTTTCGCCCCCAGCATGACCAAGCGCCGCGTGTTACTAGGAATTTTGGCGCTGCTGGTGCTGCTGGCCGGTGGGGCCTTCCTGATTGGCTGTTCTATTTCGGCGCCGCGCTACCAAGGCCCGGTCAGTGCGCATTTCGATGGCAAGCAGTTCAAGAATGCCGGTGGCGTGCATGCCCAGGAAGGCCTCGGCCCCATGCTCAGGTGGCAGCTGCACCGCAACAAAGGCGACTTTCCCGAGCAACCCAATTTGCCGTACGGCCCAAAACCGCCAGCTCGGGTGGGACTAGGCGAGTTACGCGTTACGTTTATCAATCACGGCACGTTTTTGCTTCAGTTCGATAGCCTGAATGTGCTGACCGACCCGATTTGGAGCGAGCGGACCAGCCCGTTCCAGTGGATTGGGCCGAAACGGCTGCGGCCACCGGGCATACGGTTCGAGGACTTGCCTAAAATCGACGCCATTCTCATCAGCCACAATCACTACGACCACCTCGACCTGAATACGTTGCGCCGCCTAGCTGCCCGCGACCAGCCGCGCATCTTCGCTGGCTTAGGCGTGCGTGCCTTTTTGGAAGAAGAACACGTTGCCAATGCCACTGACCTAGATTGGTGGCAGCGGCAACCGCTCAGCGCGAAGGTGCAGCTAGTAAGCGTACCAGCGCAGCACTTCTCGGGCCGCGGCCTCCGCGACCGGGACGCAACCCTCTGGACCGGCTTTGTGCTCCGCACCACCGCCGGCCCGCTTTACTACGCCGGCGACACCGGCTACGGGCCGCATTTCAGTGAAATCGGGCGCCGTGAAGGTCCCATCCGGTTGGCTATTCTGCCAATTGGGGCGTATCAGCCCGTTTGGTTTATGCAACCTATCCATACGGCGCCCGCCGAGGCAGTGCAAGCCCACCTCGACCTAGGTACCCCGCGTAGCATTGCCACTCACTTCGGCACGTTTCAGTTGGCTGATGATGGTTTGACAGAACCGGTAGCAGATTTGCGGCAGGCGCTGCGCGAAAAGCAGCTTCCCGACAGCGTGTTTCTTGTGCTGAAAGAGGGAGTTGGGTGGCCACTGCGGTAGCTATCAGGCAGGTAAACAACTATCTGCCAAAACATTGCCCGTGCCGCACAATGAAAAGATAGAAAAGTTCAACCTGAGGCAACAACAATTTAATCGTTGAATAGTACAGATACCTAGTGTATCACACTATAAACCAGCAAGTAATAAAGTGCAAAAAGTGAAATCACGGAATTTTATTCCGACTTTTGCCACGGAATTATCCGACTTACTTGTTTTTATGAACCAACGTTTTCTCTTGCTTGCGCTGAGTTTGTTAAGTGTTGCGAGTCAGGCGCAGGACTTGCCAACCCAGAGCCTCCCCAAAGCCATTGCCACGCTGGCCGAAATTTCGCCAGTGCCACAGGTCAGCATTTCGCATGATGGGGCTTGGCGGCTGGTGATGGATGTGCAAGAATTGCCCACCGCTGCCGATATGCAGCAGCCAGAATTACGCTTGGCGGGCTTGCGCATCAACCCGCGCACCAACGGCCCGAGCCGGGTAAGCTACGCCACTGCTCTTCGTCTGAAGCACCTGCCCAACGGCAAAGAATTGCTGGTGCAAGGCTTGCCTGCTAAGCCGCGCATCAGCGAAGTCACCTGGTCGCCAGACAACACCAAAATTGCTTTCACCCACACCAAAAACAACCACATCGAGTTGTGGATTGTCGATGTGGAATCGGCTTCTGCCAGACTAGCGCCCAACTTGTTTTTGAACGGCATATTCGGCTCTTCCTACGAGTGGGTTTCGGACAGCAAAACGCTACTGGTACGCGCTATTGTGGGGGGCCGGGGCGAACCGCCTGTCCCGCCAGCTGGCAGCGCCGCGCCAGCTGCTAGCACGCCGCAAGGCCTGCTCAAAACGCCCGCTGATGAGCTTCTTTTCAACTACTACGCCTTGGCGCAGGTGGTGAAGCTAAGCATCGACGGCCGCATGCAGCCGATGGGTTCACCTGGTATTATCCAGCAGGCGTCGCCTTCACCAAACGGGCAGTTTGCCCTGATCAAGACGCGGCACCGCCCCTTCTCCACTACGCTGCCCGTTAGCAGCTTTCCGGTGCGGGTGGAAATTCTGAACATGGAAGGCTTGGTGGTGAAAGAGCTGGCGGAAATTCCGCTTATCACGAGCCTGCCAGCCACCCCTGATGTGGTGACCAGTGGTCAGCGCAGCCACAATTGGCGCGAAGATGCCCCCGCTACCGTGTACTGGGTGGAGGCGCAGGATGGCGGTAACCCCAAAACTGCCTCTCCCATCCGAGACAAAATATTTGGCTTGGCGTCTCCTTTCGACGGCAAACCCCTGGAATTGGCTTCCCTGCCGCTACGCTTTGCCAACATCTACTGGGGCACCGACAACCTGGCTATTGTGCAGGGGCACCGCTCGTCTGACCGTCGGCAGACGATGTGGACGCTGGATTTGGCCACCAAGACTTCCCTGGCCGTGCTGTTCGACCGCCTAACCGAGGACACGTACGCTGACCCCGGTACGCCTTATGTTAAGCACAACGAGCAAGGCCGCCCAGTCCTGGTAACGGATGCCAAGGGCGACATTGTGTATATGTTTGGCAAAGGAGCTTCGCCACACGGCGACCGTCCTTTTGTGGACGAGCTCAACGTGCGGACCAAAAAGAGTGTGCGCTGGTGGCGCTCCGAGGCGCCGTTCTACGAGGTGCCCGTGGCCATCTTCGACCCCAGCCGACGCCAGTTGATTACGCGTCGGGAATCGGTGACGGAAGTTCCTAACTATTTCTTGCGCGAAGCACGCTCCGGCCGGCTTACGCCGCTTACCACTTTCACCAACCCCTACGCTAGCCTGAGCAACCTCAAGAAGCAGGTACTTACCTACAAGCGCACCGACAGCGTGGAGCTAACGGCTACGTTGTATTTGCCTGCCACGTACAAGAAAGAAGACGGCCCGCTCCCCACCTTACTAGACGTTAACCCCGTTGTTGCCAAAGCCAAGAAAGAGGCTGGCCCAGTGAAGAACTCGCCTTATAAGTTTGTTCGGATGGGTTGGGGCTCGCCTGTGTTCTGGACGACGCAGGGCTATGCCGTCCTGCAGGGAGCTAGCATGCCCATGTTGGCGGATGGCGTGCAGGAGCCGACCGAAGCGTATACCGCTCAACTGGTTGCCTCTGCCAAAGCAGCCATCAAGGAAGGTCAGCGCCTCGGGGCCGTGGACACTGCCCGTGTAGCTATTGTGGGTCATTCTTACGGAGCAGGCATCGCGGCCAACGTACTCGCGCACTCCAACCTGTTCCGGGCAGGCATCATGCGCACCGACCGCTACGACCAGGCTCTAGCGCCGTTCGATTCGCAAGGCGAAGAAATCAGCAGCCAGCCAGCACCCGACACCTACAAAGCCTTGCTGCCTTTCACTAGCGCCGCCGAAATCAAAACGCCGCTATTGTTCGTCAACGGTGAGGTAGACAGCCAAGCCGGGACCGGTACCGCTGAAGTCGAACGGTTCTACAACGTGCTGAAAGGCCAAGGCAGCGTGGTGCAATACGTAGCGCCACTAGCTGGCTCGAATGGCTATGCCACCCGGGAAGCTACCATGCAGGCACTGCGGGAGATGAACACCTGGCTGGAAACTCACCTGACCAGCACGCCCACTACCTCGCAAGCCTCCTCGTCGTCTACTACTGACCAGTCAGTGGCCAAGTAGCTGGTAGCCACTTGTTCTTACCTACCCCCGGGCAAAATGCTTGGGGGTATTTTTTTGCCGGTACTGCACGGCAGGTTGCCCGCCACGAGACACATACCCCGTCCAGCTTGCTTGTAACACTATTCCAGTTATTTTCTGTACAATATTATGACTTGAGTACAACCTCATTTCAGCACCTTGCGTTTCAGGATACAGTTCAGCTTACCTCGCTCACACTAAAATTACACACCATGAAAACGTTCAAGATATATGTAACTATGTTGTCCGCCGCACTGATGTTGGGTGGCACTTTAGCTGCTCCTGAGGCAGCAGCTCAAACCGCTACCAGAAAGGGCTGGAGCAAGAAAGCCAAAGGAGCCGCTATTGGCGGTGGCACTGGTGCCGTAGCTGGCGCCGTTATTGCCGGTAAAGGCGACCGGGGAACCGGGGCCGTAGTTGGTGGGGCTGCCGGAGCAGTAGGTGGCGCCCTTATCGGCCGCAAGAAAGACAAGAAAAAGGACCCCGTCCGCTATCAGCAGTACTCTAGAAAAGACTAAAGACCAATAGTATTGGTTTGTTGAAAACCCCGTGTCGCTTGGCGCGGGGCTTTTTGTTGGTTGCTGGCGTGGCACTTGTTGCACGCGGCCGCGCAACCTTGCAGCTACTTTGGGTAGTATGTGCACTATGCACCTATTCGTTTACCCTTCGCTCAACGACAACGCGCGCCACTACCTCCTCCGGGAGCTTCCTGCTGGCACTACCACCACCTTCCGCCAAGACCTGCCCGAAGCCGAACAAGCCGCTGCTTTCCAGGCGGCAGATGTACTGCTGGGCAACCCACCCGTACAGTGGTTCACGGACACCCCGGCTCAGGCGCTTCAGTTCTGGCAAATAGATTCAGCCGGCATCGAGCGGTACCAGCAGGTGCGTACGCAAGCCCAGGTGGCCAACATAGGCGACTTTTTTGCCTGGCCCTGCGCCGAGACGATGGTAGCTGGCATCTTGGGTTGGTACCGGCATATTCCGGAACTGGCGGTGTTGCAAGAGCAAAAGAAATGGGTGGGTGCTCCTATCCGCGAACAACTGGGCCTGTTGCGTGGGAAGCGCGTGGTTATTCTGGGCAGTGGGGCTATTGGGCAAGCGGTGGCGCAACAGCTCACCGGCTTCGCGTGTGCGGTGCAGTTTCTGGCCCGCACCGACCCGAAAGCACAGTTGCATACCAAAGAGGAATTACTGGCTGTCTTGCCCGAAACCGACATTGTAGTGAACTGCCTACCAGGCAGCGCCGAAAACTTTTTTTCGGCGGAGTTGGTGCAGGCCATGTCATCTGGTAGCCTGTACGCCAGCGTAGGGCGCGGCAACACCACCGACGAGCCAGCCCTGATAGCCGCGTTGCAGGCCGGGCGCCTAGCAGGTGCCATCCTCGACGTAACTGCCCAAGAACCCCTGCCGCTCGACAATCCGCTCTGGCAACTACCCAACGTGGTACTCACGCAGCACAGCGGCGGCGGCCAACCCGGCGAAGACGAAGGCAAAGTGGATATCCTGCTGCGCAACCTGAGGCATCTGGCCCAAGGCGAACCGTTGGAAAATGAAGTGGAGCTAAGCCGGGGCTACTAACACCACGCCTGTTCTAGGAACGCAAGCGTGCCCAAGCGAAGTTGAAAGTGAGCGCAGCACCTGTAGCTACTCCTCGTACGCTATGGCAACCACCTCCACCGTTTCTTCTTTCGGACCGAGGCGCAACGTGACGGTTTCGCCTAGGCGGGCCCCCGCTATAGCCCGTGCCATAGGCGCTACAAAGGCCACTTTGCCCTCCATTACTGACGCCTCATCGACGCCAACCACACTGAAGCGCCGCTCGAACCCCGGCGTGCCGCCACTACGGGTCCGCAACACCACGGTGGCTCCAAACCGAATTTCGTCGGGGGATTGGTTGGCGGGGTTCACCACTTTCGCGGTGGCAATGCGGTGGTTCAGGGCCGTGATGCGGGCATTAAGAACGGTGAGCTGCCGGGTTCTGTCGGCTTCGTTTTCGCGGTGGCTGGCTTGGGTGCGCTCTGCTTCCAGGCCAGCCAATTCTGCGCGCAACTGCTCTAACCCCTGCGGCGTCACGTAGTTGGGCGTGCCCGGCGGCAATGCCGGCCGGGGCGGAATAATAGGTGCTTCTAGCGAATCGTCTTCTTTGGTAAATGCCCGGCTCATGTACCTGATAACGCAGCCTACTCCGGTAGGTTGTAGGCCCGGCTTGCACACTGCGGCTTGGTAAGCAGGGCGGCTACTTGCTGCTGCTTGCTAGCGCCTGCATGTGGCGGGCATTGCCGATGGCAGAGGCATCAATGTCGTTGTTGAAGTAGAGATACACTTCCCGGAGCTGACTGGTTGCTTCTATCTGGTCTGCCACTTGCCGCAGGTACTCTTCGCTGTAAGGAGACTTGTAGAGCTCCGGAATGCCGTGGAAGCGGTAATACAGCACGTCGGTGTTGGCCACTACCTCGTCGGGCAATTGGGGGTGGCTTTGGCCGCAGAAAGCTACGTTGCGCCGAGTTAACTGCTGGTACACGTGCCCTTCCCACCAGCTGGGGTGTCGAAACTCCAACACATTGGTAAAGGTGGGGTCTAGGCTATCCAGAATACGCTGCAGCCGATCTTCGGAATACGCCATGCGGGGCGGGAGCTGAAACAGCACCGGACCGAGCTTTTCGGCTAGTCCTTCCTGCACCGTACCATAGAAATCGGCCAGTAGCTGAGCTACGTCGTTGAACTGCTTGTAGTGAGTAATCAGGCGCGGCGCTTTCACGGAAAAGCGGAACGCAGCCGGACTGATGTGATGCCAGTTCTGCAGAAAGGAAAGTTGCGGAAAGCGGTAGAAAGTCACGTTCAGCTCTAGCGTTTGGAAGTGCTGACTGTAGTATTCGAACCACAAGCGCTGCGGCAGCTTTTCTGGGTAGAAAGCACCCTTCCAATGACGGTAATGGTAGCCAGAGCAGCCAATGTGCCAGACAGGCATAGCGCAACGGAAAAAGAGTGAAGTAGCAGTGCGGGCTAGCCAACGGTGGTCGGCTGCCAAGCTTCAATCCTAGAGACAAGAACGACGCACGGCTCGGTAAGAAAGCGCCGCTAGTAACTCCCGCGGCTGGCGCTATCGTAGCGGCCGGCTCGCATCAACGACCACCCCAGCAACAGCAGCAGCACCCCGAACCCAAGGAAAGCTAAGTCCCAGGGCAGCTTGTTGGTGGCGTACTCCTGCACATGATGCAGCCCCAATACTTGGTGGTCGATAACGCCTTCTACCACGTTGAATAGGCCCCAGCCAAACAGCAAAGCCCCCCCAAACGTGCGCCCCGACCACGGTACATCGTGCCGCTTGCCCACCGACCACAGCATGCGCAATCCAATGGCGGTCATGACCCATACGGCCGCATGAAACACGCCGTCCCAGTACATATTCACCTTGGCTGCTACCAGCGTATTGGGAGGCAGCCGGTTGGACAGCATATTGTGCCATTGCAGTATCTGGTGCAAGACAATGCCATCAACGAAGCCTCCCAGGCCAGCGCCCATCAGGATACCAGCAGAAATCAACGGGGAGCGGTGGGGTCGGTTACTCATGCAGAGCGGAGGTGAAACGGCGAGTCAGTGAATCGGCAAAAAATAGTCCTACCCCCAGCAGTATCAGCACGGCCACGGGCAGCAGAATCAGCACCACGTTCTGACTGTAGTCGGGAGCGTGAATGGTGGCTTGCACCCGAGGGCGGCACACCCGGCACGCCCACGCAGGGGCGGCCACCCAGCACAACAGCCAGCCGAGAAGAGCCATCCGGAGGTAGTGCAGCTTTGTTTTTTCACTTGCCATATGCTAGTTCCCTACGCAGTGGCGGGGGAGCGAGGTTATAGTCGAGGTTGTTGAAAAGGGCGCGCCAGGGCAACGGAGGCTCTTTTAAGGTGAAATGAACTGATTTTGCAACTTAGCTCGGAACGGCAAGTACACAGAGAAAGCACCTGGCCCGTTGCCGCTTTACTCCAGCTTCTTCCTCTTCTCTATGGCTCATATCGTCACGCTCACCCTGAACCCAACGGTAGACAAAAGCACTTCGGTAGGAAAAATCGTCGCCGAGCATAAGTTGCGGTGTGCGCCCCCCAAGTTCGAGCCAGGCGGAGGTGGCATCAACGTGTCGAGGGCCCTGAAGCGGCTCGGCGCAGACTCGCTGGCCATATTTCCGGCTAGCGGACCGGCCGGCACCTTGTTGCAGCATTTGCTTACGCAGGAAGGCATCGACCAACACCCCATTACCACCATCAACTGGACCCGCGAAAACTTCATTGTTGTCGATTCTTCCACCAACCAGCAATACCGGTTCGGGATGCCGGGCCGCGAGGTTTCCTCGGACGAGCAAAACCTAATTCTGGAAACGCTGCGCGCCCTTACGCCCGCGCCCGATTTCCTGGTGGTTAGCGGCAGCCTGCCGCCCGGCATCGAACCCGATTTCCTGGCGACTATCGTACGCCAAGCGCACGAAGTGGGCACCAAAGTCGTCGTCGATACGTCGGGGCCGGCCTTGGAACGCGTGCTGGAAGAGGGCGTATTTATGATCAAGCCCAACGTGGGCGAGCTGAGCCGCATGGCTGGAGTTGACGAGGTGGACAGCCGCGCCGTGGCCGCCGCCGCCAAAGCCCTGATCAGAGAAGGTAAAAGTCAACTGATTGTCGTGTCGTTGGGGCCGCAGGGTGCCTGCCTTGTCACCGATGAGCTCGTGGACCACATTCCGGCGCCTACCGTGAAGAAACGGAGCACGGTAGGTGCTGGCGACAGCATGGTGGCGGGTGTTATTTATGCGCTGGCCAATGGCAAATCGGTGCGGGAAGCCGTGCGCCTGGGCGTGGCTTGCGGCACCGCCGCTACCATGAACCCAGGTACCGAGCTGTTTAAGAAAGAGGACGCCGAGCGGCTCTACAATTGGCTGCTGGAAGTGATGCCGGAAGTGAAAGCCCTAAGTTAGCCGTGGAGCCTACTCCCTTGCGGCAGGAAACATGACTACCGAACAGCAGGACGTTGCGTACGCATACGCCCCGGCACAACAGGATATAACCTATTGCGCCGGGGCGTATGCAGTGTAACTCACAACAGTTATTTTTTGTCGCCCTGTCTCGTAGACGAAAGGTCAGATGGCTTGGCTAAAATCAGGTTTTTAGCATCTCTTGCAGTGGGCGTGAAGTCGGTGAACACACCATCGATGCCCAGATTGTAGAAGTTCTTGTACTCGTTGAGGGGGTCGTTGTTGTAAGCGGGCAGCAAGTTGCGGGGTTCGTTGCGGAACGTGAAGGAGTGCACAAGCAACCCTCGTGAGTGAGCCCGCGCAATCAGATTGGTGGCGGGCAACAAGGTCATAGCCCCCGACCGGTAAGGCTGGATGTACGGCTTCCAGGGGCCAATGGCATCGGCGTAGGTCTTGATGAAATCCAACCCCACGTTCGTCGACAAGTCGAGGAAGGTTCGAGGGTCGCCGGCCACTACGAAATCATATGGCTGCGCGTAGGGTGCCCGCATAACCAAGTTACCGTTGGCATCTACATCGTCAGCGTCCAAGAGTTGCACGAGGCGTACGGTTGAATGGTATTGGCTGCGGATGGCGCGGAGGTTGCTGACTTCAAACGACTGCACAAACACTGGCGCAACGCGGCTGTTCCAGCCAGCCGCTGTGAGTGCCTCCATGAGTTTGGCGGTCAGGGGCAACTGCAAGTTTTCGTGGAAAGTAGGATGCTTGGTTTCCGGGTAGATACCGATGATGCGGCGCTTGGCTAGCGTCTGTGCCTTCGCCAAGTTGATTACCTCCTGGAAGGTAGGAATGTTGTACAGGCCGTTGTACTGCTGCGGCCGGTCGGCCATGGGCTGCTTGGCTTTGATGGTCTTGATTTCAGCTAAAGTAAAGTCGCTGGCAAACCAATCATTCACCGGCACGCCATCCAGCACCTTGGTGGTTTTGCGGCTCGCAAACTGAGGTAGCTCGGCCACATTGGTGGTGCCAGATAGGAAAGGCTCATGCCGGCAGATCAGGACCGAATCCTTGGTTAGCACCAAGTCCTGCTCGATGAAATCGGCACCTTGGTCGATGGCTAGCTGGTAGGCTTCCAGCGTGTGTTCTGGCAAAAAGCCCGAGGCGCCGCGGTGCGCCACCACCAGGGGCGGCCGGCCGTCGAGCGTGTTGTAGTGCATGGTGCTGTCGTCGTCGTCTTGGCAAGCACTGGTTCCGAGCATACACGCGGCAGTAAGAAGTAGAAGAGTTTTTCTCATGGCTCGATCAGTAGGATAGTTCAACACAAAAATTGAACTCCAACGTCACTCCTTGATTAAGGCTACATTACGAAATTGGTTGCTATGATGGCACTGGCAAGTGCAAACTTCCGCGCAGGTTATACCAATGTTGTTGCGTATCATGGCCTCCGATTCGAGGGGGAAACAGCTTTTTCAGCTATTTGGAACGCTTATTCGGGGTATTTTTCAGGGCCTCTGTTGTTAAAAGCACCAACCAGAAGCAGCCTTGTCCCCACGAATCAGACTTTAGTGTACTGTATTCGCTTTCCAACTCCACTGCGTGACCGAACAAGACGTAACCCGCCTCCTGGCCAAGCTGCCACCGCTACGCGAAGAAATTGCCAAAGTAATTGTGGGGCAGCACGAGGTGCTAGATGAGGTGCTCGTGGCGCTGCTGGCCGGGGGCCACGCGCTGCTCGAAGGCGTGCCGGGCCTGGCCAAAACCCTGCTCGTGCGCACCCTGGCTTCCGCCACCGACCTGCCTTTCCGCCGCATTCAGTTCACCCCAGACCTGATGCCGACTGATATTCTCGGCACCGAGATTCTGGAAGAAGACCACGGCACCGGCCACCGCTCGTTTAAGTTCAACGAAGGGCCCATCTTCGCCAGCCTCGTGCTAGCCGACGAAATCAACCGGACTCCTCCCAAAACCCAGGCAGCATTGCTGGAGGCCATGCAGGAAGGCCATGTCACGTACGCCGGCCAGGAGCACGCGTTGCCCAAGCCCTTCTTCTTGCTAGCTACCCAAAACCCCATTGAACAGTCGGGAACGTATCCGCTGCCGGAAGCACAGCTCGACCGGTTTTTGCTGTATATCCGCATCGGCTACCCTACCGAGCAAGAAGAGCTGGCCGTATTGAGCGGCACCACCGGCACGGCCCGCCCCCAGGTGCGCTCCGTGCTTAGCGGCGCCGACGTGCGCGAATTGCAACTGTTGGTGCGGCAGGTGAGCTTGAGTGCCGAGCTGTTGGGCTTTGTCAACCGCCTGGTGCGCGCCACACGCCCCGCTACGTCTGAGGTGAAATTCATTCGAGACTATGGCCGCTGGGGAGCGGGCCCGCGCGCCGGCCAAGCCCTGATTTTGTGCGCCAAAGCCCGGGCCTTGCTGCAAGGCCGGTTTGCTGCCACCTTGGAAGACATCCGCGCCTTGGCACCGGCCGTGCTGCGCCATCGGGTACTGCTCAACTTCAACGCCGAAGCTGAAAACCTGACTGCCGACGACGCAGTGCGGGAGTTGCTGAAAGCTGTGTCCGTATAGAACCAAGGGGCAAGAGTTCAGAGCGGATTTTCGGGGTACTGGACCACCGGCAAGCTCACTGCACCGAGGAGTTTACGAGCTATTCTATCCTACTTACACGCAAGCGTACTGCGTGATTTGCACGTCCTTCTAGGTTCTAAGCTCTCATTTCTCAGTTTTTACAGAATGCTTTCTCCTGAACTTCTCTACGCCTTGCGCAACTTGCCGCTAGCCGCCAAACAAGCGGCAGAAGGCTTCCTGCATGGGCAGCACCAAAGCCGCCGCCACGGCGTGGGCATGGAGTTCAGCCAATACCGCCCCTACCAGCCTGGCGACGACCTGCGCCGCCTCGACTGGCGCCTGGCCGCCCGTTCCGACCGGTATTATCTGCGCGAGTCGGAAGTAGACACCAGCCTAACCATCCACTTGCTACTGGATGCTACAGCCAGCATGAACCACCGCGACGACAACGGCCTGCGCAAGCTTGATTATGCTCGCCTGCTGCTGGCGGCGCTGGCTTATCTGGCCACCGCGCAAGGCGACGCCGTGGGGCTTACTATTCTGCACCCGGCCGGCTTACAGCACCTGCCACCGCGCGCCGATGCCCGCCAGCTGGCCCGCCTCTACCACGCCCTGGAAAGCACCGAGGCGGCCGGCACCTTCCCCGATACTGGTGTGCTGGCTCCGCTCACCGCCCGTCGTCAGCGTGCCCTTACCGTGTGCGTTAGTGATTTGTATGAGCAAGAATCGGAAATTGAAGCGCTACTGACACGCCTGCGGGCCACTTCCGGCGAAGTACTGCTGTTGCACCTGCTGGCCCGCAATGAGTTGGAATTCACGTTCCGGGGCGCCGTTACGTTCGAGGACCTTGAAACCGGGCAACGCCTTCAGCTCGATGCCGACCAGCAGCGCAAAACGTGGCAGCAGCAGCTACAGGCGTGGTTGGAAACCACGGCGCAGCAAGCCCGCCGCCACGGCTTCGACTACCACCAACTTAGCTCTGCCGACCCGCTGGACCGCGCCATGCGCGAGTTCTTGCGGAGAAGAGCCCTGCTGTCATGAACAGGACTACCGAGTTCTGTCTCCATGGCAAGCGTTGCGTCGTCGGGCCTGGAGCCATACGCCGTGGATGCAGCACAGCCGTCAGCTTCGCACCGGCCCCAAGCAACAGTACATCCGTGGGCGTGCCCAAACTCACCTAATCCATTACCTGCTTTGTCTTCGTTCATCTCCTATAGCCTCCAAGATGTTGCGGCCGGACTGCTGGCCTTGTTGGGACTACTGGTGCCGCTGGCCATTCACTTATGGAACCGTCGGCCAGGACGGACTGTGCAGGTAGGTAGTGTACGCTGGCTGGCGGCCGCGGCCAATCGGCGGCTCCGCAACCTGCGCCTCGAGCAAGTATGGCTGCTGCTGTTGCGTGCCGCGGTACTGGCACTGCTGGCGCTGGCCGTAGCCCAACCCCTCCGCCGACAGTCGCTGTTGCAAGAGCCGGTGCGTGGTCAGGTGCTGCTGGCGCCGGAGGTGCTACGCCCCGATGTACTATCCGCCCTGCGCCCCAGCCTGGACTCGTTGCGCCGTAGGGGGTATGCGCTGCGCCTGTTCGCGCCGGGCTTCCGAGTGGTGTCTTCCCAAGCCTGGGCCAGCCCCGATTCGTTGGCCAGATTAGCCATTGCGCCCAGCCAACCAGCGCAAACGGGCAAGGCTGCTCAAACGCCAGTCTCCCCGCTGCCCGACGATTATTGGGCACGGGCCCAACAAGCTACCGACTCTTTCCCAGACCAACCAATCCGCGTTGTTTCCGGCGCAGCGCGTCGACACTTCACAGGCCCTCGCCCAACTCTGCCAACGCAACTAACCTGGCAAACCGTGCCCCTCCCCGATTCGGTGGTGTGGCTGGCCGCTGCGGCAGTATCCAAACCCGGTACGCTACGCTTGCTGGTGGGGCGCAGTGGAGAAGACGCCACCACGTTCCGGACGGTGCAGCAGGCACTACCCAGCAGCACGGCACCCCTGAACGTAGCCGGCTTACCGGAACTTCATTACCAGCCCGCCCAAGCCAACCAACCCGCTACTGTTCAGCAGCCCGGGCGCACGGGCGTGCCGGTGCTAGCCAACCCGTTGCGTGTGGTGCTGTATGCGGATGCGTCACACACCGAGTCGGCGCGTTATGTGCGGGCGGCATTGCAAGCAGCAGCTATTGGCTTGGCGCAACGCCTGGAAATAACGGCTGGCTCACCCAATGCCACCGCTGCCGGTACCACGCCCGACTGGCTTTTCTGGCTCAGCAGCTCACCTGCCCCGGCCGGCTGGCAAGCACAGGTGCAGCAGGGCGCCAAGCTTTGGCAGGAAGCCGCCGGCGCCGGCAGCAAAGTGGAAACCGAGCTGAACCTTACCGGCCTAGCTACTGCTCCACCCATCGCCATCAGCCGCATGGATACCACCGCCACCACAGCAACCAAGGGCCCCAAGCTGGTGGTATGGCAAGATGGCACCGGCCGCGCACTACTCACGCGCCAGCCTAGCGGCACCGGCAGCTTCTACCACCTCGCAACCCGCCTACAACCCACCTGGAGCGGCCTCCCCGACAGCCCTGCCTTACCGGAGCTGTTCTTGCAGCTGCTGCGGCCGGCCTCAGCGCAGCCCGATGCTTCCGCCCCTACCGACGACCTCCGCCAGCTAGACGCTCGTCAGCTTGCCACTTCGGTTGACCTGCCTGTTGCCTCTACTGCTCAGGCCTCGAAACCACTTGTTTCTCCGTCCAGCGCCATTCGTCAGGCGACTTCAACCACCGATTTGCGGCCCTGGGCGGTACTAGCGGCGCTGCTCCTGTTTGGGGTGGAGCGGTGGCTGGCCAGCCGGCGTACTTCGGTTACCTCTACTTCGTCTTTATGAGTGTTGTTGCTACATCTTCTGCTCCGGGCCGCCAGCTACTACACAACCTAGGCCAGCGCGATGCCAACCGCCGTACGCTGGCCTTACTGCTGCCTCTGGTGGCTGCGGCCGTGGCTATTGCAGCCTGGGCTCGGCATTGGCCCGCAGCCTCGCTTCTGTTTGGAGGGCTGCTGGCCGCCCTACTACTGGGTGGAGTCTACGGGGTGTACCGGCTGCGCCAACTCCGGCTAGTGGCCCTAGCACAGCGCCTCGACCGACTGTATCCTGCGCTAGAAGACAGCACCGGCCTGTTGTTGCGGGACGAAGGCAGCCAGGCGCCGCTGAATTTGCTGGAACAGTTGCAGCAGCAACGCATTCAAACTCGTCTTGAAACCTTACAAGCCGACACCCCACAATTGCTGCATTTTTCGTGGCGGCCCGCGCTGTTTGGAACGGGCGCTTTGCTGTTGCTGGCAGCGGCATCCTTGCTATATCGGCCCACTGCACCCGTAGCAGCGGCGGCCTTACCCGTGCATTTTCCCGCTGCTGATGCCCCTACTAGGCCCGGCCAGCCGGTGGCCCCGAAGTTGCTGGATACCCGCTTGCGGGTTTTACCGCCTGCCTACACCCGCCGACTGGCTTTCACCCCGGGTAGCCTTTCTTTTAGCTGTCCGGCTGGGTCGCGGGTGCGCTGGACGGCGCGCGTCAACCGGCCCGCGGGTGCCGCGCCCATGTTGGAATTGGGGTCGAAGCGCTACTCTTTTCGGGCAGTGGCGGGGCAGCCTACGGAATTTGTGGTGGAGCTACCCGTAACCGTTTCAACGCTTTACCGCCTGCGCTTCGCGGGGCAAACCTCGGATGACTATGCCCTGGATGTGGTGCCCGACCAGGCTCCCACCCTGAAAATCGAAACGCCCAAGCCGTACACCCTTATCGAGTTCGGGCAGTCGTCATCGGTGCCGGTGCGGGTAGCCTTGCGCGATGATTACGGCCTCAGCGAAGCCCAATTGGTTGCCACGGTAGCTCAAGGCCAGGGCGAGGCAGTGAAGTTCAAGGAAGTAATTACCACCCTAACCAGCCAGCTCCGCGGCCAGCCCCGCCAAGCCACGTTAAGCACCACCCTTCGCTTGCCAGCCCTGGGCCTCACCTACGGCGACGAAGTGTACTTCTACGTGCGGGCCCGCGACAACGCCCGCCACCTCACCCGGTCCGACACGTATCTGGTGCAATGGGAAGACACCACGGTGCAAGACGGCCTCACGGATATGTCGATGAGCGTAAACGTGGTGCCGGCTTATTTCCGCAGCCAACGCCAGATTATTATCGACACCGAGAAGCTAATGGCCGAACGCGCCAGCTTGCCGGCCGCCACCTTCGCGGAGCGAGCCAACAACTTAGGCTTCGACCAAAAGATGCTGCGGCTGCGCTACGGCAAGTTTTTGGGCGAAGAATCGGAAAGCGGATCCGGGGCCGCAGCCCCGCGCCCGCCGGCCGATGCCGACTCAAGCCACCAGGAACACGCCGGGGAAGCCGCGCACTCCGCTGACGACGGCCACGACCATTCGGCGGCGGCAACCCCACCCGGCGGCGAAGCTGCCAGCAACAACGCCGAGCTGATGGAGCCCTACATGCACCGCCACGACGACGAAGAAACTGCCGACTTTCTGGAACCTGCCGTGAAAGCCAAGCTTCGAGGAGTCCTCAACCAAATGTGGGAAGCCGAACTACGCCTGCGCTTGGCAAAGCCCGCCGAAGCCCGCCCCTACGAGTACCGCGCCCTACGCCTGCTCAAGCAAGTGCAGCAACAGACCCGGGCGTATGTCCGCAAATCGGGATTTGAGCCGCCCGTATTGCCCGAAGCCACGGCCCGCCTTTCCGGCGACCTAGCTGGTGCTGCCACACCGCGCTTGCAGCAGCAAACCACCAAGCCTGCCACCCAACCCGAAATCCGGGAAGCGCTGCGGCTGCTTGCCGCCCTGCGAGCGGGCCAACCAGCGCGCCCCGCCGATGCGGTGGCCTTGGAGCGGGCTGGCCAAGCTGTAGCGCAAGCGGCACTTCAAAAGCCCGGCGCCTATCTAGCGGCTGTGCGGGCCTTGCGCCAGTTGGCTACCGATGCACGCACGGGCCACACGGCATGCACTTCCTGTTTCGCACCGGCCGAAATGGCCCTTACGGCGTTGCTTCCCGCACCGCCAGCTGCTCCGGTCCGCACCAGCAGCGGCAGCCAACTTAGCCAGCGCTACTTTCAAAATCTGACTTCCCGTTAGCAGCCCATTTTTCGAATTTTCACTCCATTTATTCACTAGCATTCACCACTGGTGTTTTGGCTGTGTTCCTGATGTCAATCAACCTGTATGCCTGATCAGCTTATGTATTACGTCCTGCTTGTGGGGTGTCTGCTACTGGCCGCGGCGCTGTCGGTGGCCGCGTGGCGCCGGCCCGATACTCGGCGGCGCGGCGTCCGGCTGCTGGCGGGCCTGCTGGCAGTAGCCGGATTGTGGCTGACGGCTTACCCTCCCCAACGCACCATAGCAGTGCCTCAGGCCGAAGCCATTTTGCTAACGGAAGGCTACCAACCCGACACCTTGCGGGCGTTGCTTGGTCGTTTTGGGGCGCGTACCCGCGTGTGGCGCTACAGCGTCGGCAGTGCCCCGGCCCCGAGTGACACCCCCGCCGTACACAGCCTCACAACCTTACGTGAGCACATGCCCGCGTTGCAGCGCCTGCACCTGGTAGGCCGTGGGTTACCAGCGGCGGCCCTGCCCGCGCTTGGTTCTGTGCGCTTGGTGCAGCACATGCCTGCTCCGCTTACGGGCTTCCGCTCCGCTCACTGGAACCGCACACTGGAATTAGGACAGCCGCTGCTACTGGAAGGCTATTTTGCGGCAGCACGCACGTCGAACTCGGTGTGGGTGCGCTTACAGGTGGCGGGTACTACCCGCGACTCGGTGCGGCTACCAGCGGGCAACGGCGCGTTCCGGCTGCGTTACGTACCCAAAACGGCCGGGCGGCTGGTAGCTACGCTTTCGGCCGGACCAGGCCGCAAGCTATTGGCCAAGGAGCCGGTGCCGCTAGAGGTGGTAGCACCTCGCCCGCTACGGGTGTTGCTGCTGGCCGTCACGCCTTCGTTCGAATTGAAATTTCTGAAAAATCATCTGGCAGCTCGTCAGCACATGGTGGCGTGGCGGGCCGGTATCAGCCGGGGCCTCACCCAAACCGATTTCAGCAACCAGCCTACCGCTGACCTAAGCCGTCTGACGCCCGCCCTGCTAGCCCGCTACGATGTAGTGGTAACCGAAGCCAGCGTGCTGGCAGCACTACCAGCTGCCGAAGCCCAGGCCCTCCGCGCCGCCCAGCGTGGCGCCGGCCTAGGGGTGGTGGTGCTAGCCGAAGCTACCTCGCTGCCGGCCGCCGTGCCCGGCCGCGCCGCAGTACAATTGGTGGTGCAAAACGGCAACCCCAGTCGGCCCCAGCGTGTGGAGTGGCCGGATGCGCCGTTGGCCACCGCTCTGGTCCCGAGCACGCTCCGGCTGTCTGGCGCGGCCCGCTCTTTGGTGACGCTGGCAGGTTCAGGAGCAGTGGTAGCGGCCAGTCAACGGATGGGTTTGGGCAGCGTGGTCATTTCCACCCTCCCCGAGACATATCCCTGGTTGCTGCAAAACGCATCCACCATCTACGAAAGCTATTGGAGCCGCTTGCTAAGCGCCGCTGCCCGTCCTGTCTCCCCTGCTACCCGCTGGACGCTCGTTGATCCGTGGCCGCGCCCGCAGTTGCCGCTTGCGCTTCGGCTGGCGGCAGCCTTTCCCACCCAGCAACCGGTGGTGCTTGGTAGTACTAGCACGCCGCTGGCCCGCCTGCCCTTGCGCCAAGATCCTGAATTGCCGGAATGGAGCACCGCTACGTACTGGCCTAGCACCGTGGGTTGGCAACAAATTCAACTGAGTGGCCAGCCAACCCAGTGGTTTTATGTGTTTGCGCCTGCTGATTGGCAGGGCCCCGAGGTGCAGCGCCGGGCACAAAGCGCCTTTCCGTGGCTTACGTCAGCCGCAACTCCCCTACCAGCCCTTCAACGTTCAGAGCCTTGGCCCCTCGAATGGTTTTTTGCGCTATTCTTGTTGGCTGCCGGTTTTCTATGGCTCGAAGAAAAGCTGTAGGCGCTCCAACTACGGTCTGCCCCGAGGTGCTGTGCTAGTACCGAATATCGGGGTGCCCGCCTAGCAGGTCGTACACGGTATCCCCAATGATGAGGGCGCTGGCTGGCAGTGCACCGCCGAGCTGTAGGGGGTGAGCTGCTGTTTCAGCCAGTAAATTTACTTGGGTAGGCTTGGCCTCTTCAGAATGGCTTTCCAGTTCTAGAAAGCTAGCAATGAGATGAATGGACACTTTTGGTAGGTGAATAAAACAACAACCAGCTAGGAGTAGCCGACAGAAACGTATACCAATGTTAGATATAAGTTTCTATATATTATAATATAACATGATTTATTTTTCAATAACCGGGATTTCTGTACGTATTACCACACCCAAGACGTTAGAACAAACACCCGTTGGAAAGTAAAAAGCCCGGACTCCAAGGAATCCGGGCTCAACACTACGTAGGGGTGCCAATTGCTTGGCAGCTCCTTACTTCTGCTCTTCAGTAGCTGGGGCAGTCGTGGTTGTGGTGGTCGTAGTCGACTCAGTGGTAGCTGGAGCAGCGGTTGCAGACGTATCAGCCGACATAGCAGTCGAGTCCATGGCAGGAGCCGTAGTCTCGGTAGTAGTCGTAGATTCGGTGCTAGTAGCTTCAGCACCAGCTTCGGTAGCAGGCTTTGATTCGCACGAGGCCAAGGATACGGCGAAAAACAGAGCGGATACTTTCAGCAGGTTGTTCATTTGGTTGTAGGTTTGAAAAGATTTTGTCTAAAAAAAGCGCCCTTTATACTCGGCAATAGGAAAGGTAACCCGACAGTAAAAATTATTTTGCAGAGCGGGTTACCGCGCTTCTTTCATTGTATTAACCTCTAAAGTGAATGGCGAAGGCCACTGCTTCTTATTCTTACACCGATGACGAGTTTGTGGCGGCTATCCGCTGCGGCGACGACCGGGCCCTGGCGCAACTCTACCGGCTGCACCTCCCCATGATTTCGCACTACGTGCTGCAAAATAGCGGCACCGAAGACGAAGCCAAGGATGTGTATCAGGAAGGGATAATGGTGTTCTACGAAAAAGTACGCGACGGCTCCCTAGAGCTTAGCTGCCAAATCAAGACCTACCTCTACGCCGTGTGCCGTCGGCTGTGGCTGAAACGGCTCACCGAGAAAACCCGCTTTGGCGGCCACCTCGATGACCACGAACCTTACCTCGAAACCGGTGCTGAAGCGGACTTGGTGGAGGCTGAAGAGCGGGACCGGCGTTTTGCCACTATGAGCGAAGCCTTAAACCTGATTGGCGAGCCGTGCCGTTCTCTTTTGGAAGGCTTCTACCTGCTCGACAAGTCGATGCAGCAGCTCACGACGGAGTTCGGCTACACCAACGCCGACAACGCCAAGAACCAGAAGTACAAGTGCTTGGTGCGGTTGAAAAAGCTATTTTTCACCCATCACCAAGAGTCGGAAACTTAGAAGGGGGAACTTATAGTTGAGGGCTTAGAAGCGAGAGTAGAACACACAAAACAGTGGTGCCTAGCGCATTCTGGTGTCGCGCTCCTGCTTATTAGTTCCACACAAATGCCATGATGACTGAAGCAGACTATTACGCTTTATTTGATGCCTACCGACAGGGGGAGCTGGAAACGCCAGCCCGTCTGAATCTGGAGCGCCGCTTAGCTGCCGATCCGGCACTGGCGCAGCGTTTTTCTGAATTTGAGGACGTAACCTCTACGCTGCACAGCTACAGCCAGCGCCTGAGCACGCGCCGCAAGCTGCGGGCCATTCAGGCCGAGATTGATGCCGAACAGGCCGTGCAGCTGCATACCGAAGAGGAAGTGCTGGCTACCGGCCACCCAACCATGCCAACGCTGCACATTTCGCGCACCGAACTGAAGCTGCGGGAATTCTGGCAGAGCCACCGTGCTACCATGATGGTAGCCGCTTCGGTAGCCGTTATGGCCGTCTTCACCACGCTGCTTGGTATCGAGTGGTGGCGCGCTTCGCAGAAGCCGTCCTTATACGGCTACACTGTGCTGCGCCGGGAAGTGGAGCGCATCAAGCGCACGCAACGAGCCATGAACCGGGCCATCCAAGGCCAGGGCGATGCGCCTGAAACGGCCAAAGATGGCAAGTTCAGCGGCACCGGGTTTGCTCTCACGGCCGATGGTTACCTCGTCACCAGCTACCATGTGATTCAGGGGGCTGATTCTCTGCTAATCGAAGGCCGCGACCGGCAGCGCTTCCGCGCCGAACCCGTATTCACCGACGTAGCCCACGACCTTGCCATTCTGCGCATCAAGGACACCGACTTCCAGGGTTTTGGCCGCTTGCCGTACTCGTTTAAGCGTGGCACCGCCGACTTGGGCGAGAAAGTATACACGATAGGCTATCCCCGCGAAGACCTTGTTTTCAATGATGGCTCGCTAAGTGCCCGCTCGGGCTTCGAGGGTGACTCTGCCTTCTATCAGATCAGCATTCCCGTGAACCCCGGCAACTCAGGCGGTCCGCTTCTCGATGAGCGAGGCAACTTGATTGGGGTTATCAGCGGCCGGCAGATGGACGTGCAAAGCGCGGCCTTTGCTACCAAATCGTCGTACCTGATGAAGCTCGTCGATTCGTTGTCGGCGGCGGGGACTGGGCATCCGTACGCCCTGCCGCGTGGCAACCAACTGGCCGGTAATTCGCGCCCCAACCAAATTCGCAAGCTGCAAGATTACGTGTTTGTGGTGAAGGTGTATGAGTGAAGCGGTAAGGCCATAAGTGCCGCACTTCACCCACATCCGTAACCCATAGAATACCTCTATACCTAGAAGCCCCACCGTTTTCGGTGGGGCTTTTTTGTTGCGCTCTATCTGCCCTGTTGCCACTGCTTGGAGTGCACCGAGCACATTCGTAAGAAAGTGGTAGCATCTTAAAAAGATTCATGCAGTAAAATTTCACTATTCAAATAAGTCCTTGGTAGACAGTTTGCTAATAGCTGTTGCAATACTTTACTTGATAGTCACTTATTGCCTTTGCCACCTCTTTTACCTTGCTGCCTATGAACCGCAGAGCTTTCCTCCGCAAACCTGCCGCCACCATAGCAGCCCCAGCAACAGCAGTGATGGCGCCCCCTGCTTCCGGCAATGAACCCACCGATGGCGAAACAATCAGCCGCTACGCCAACACCCGCTTGCCCACCGAGCCTCGCTCCACCGCGGGTATCGGGCCCTACACGGGTCCTTGGGGGCAAACGCAGGCGGCACATTTGCTTCGACGCTGCCTATTTGGCCCCACGCGAGCGGAAATCAACACGGCGGCCAGCCAGACCCTGGCACAAGTAATCAACGGGTTGCTTACGGCCCCCGTCGCCCCCGCACCACCAGTCAATGTGTCGGCGACGGATACCAGCGTACCACAGGGCCAGACGTGGGTGACGCAGGCTTTCGAACAAGCCTTTGAAGGAGCCCGACGCTCGTCGTTGCGGGCGTGGTGGATGGGGCTGCTGCTGGGGCAAAGCACCTCACTGGTAGAGAAGATGACGCTTTTCTGGCACAACCATTTTGTGATAGAGCTTGGCGACATCAACGATGCCCGCTACGGCTACCACTACTGTACGCTGCTGCGGCAGCATGCGCTCGGCAACATCAAGCAACTCACTGAAAACGTGACAGTGGCCCCGGCCATGCTACGCTACCTCAACGGCAACCAAAGCACCGCCAACGCCCCCAATGAAAACTACGGCCGCGAGCTGTTAGAGCTGTTTACGGTAGGGAAAGGCCCGCTCATTGGGCCTGGCAACTACACCACCTACACCGAGGCCGATGTGCAAGCCGCGGCCAAGGTGCTCACCGGCTGGCGCGACAATACCACGACCATAGCGGGCTACTACACGGCTTCGCGCCACAATACCACCACCAAGCAGTTCAGCGCCGCTTTCCAGAACGCCACCATTGCCAACCTTGGCGACCAAGAATACAAAGCTCTGCTCAACCTGATTTTTGCGCAGCAGGAAACGGCTGAGTTTCTGTGTCGCAAGCTCTACCGGTGGTTTGTGTACTATGTGATTGACGCCACCACCGAAACGGAGGTGATTCAGCCGCTTGCGCAACTGCTGATTGCCAGCAACTACAACGTGGAGCCAGTGCTGCGGGCCTTGCTTTCCAGCGAGCATTTTTATGATGCCGTGAACATGGGCTGCGTGATAAAAAGTCCGCTTGATTTCACGGTGGGCACCTGCCGCCAGCTCCAAATGACGTTTCCGCCAGCCAGCAACCTTGTTGCCCAGTACGGCATGTGGGACTACCTCAACACTATTACCAACGTGCAGCAGCAGTTGCTCGGCGACCCACCGAATGTGGCCGGATGGCCCGCCTACTGGCAAACGCCGCAGTACTATGAAATGTGGATCAACGCCGTGACGCTGCCCCGCCGCAACCAGCTCACCGACCTCTTTATCAGCACCAACGGCTACACCCGCAACGGCGCTAACATCAAGATCAATCCGATTGACTTGGTACTGACGCTGCCGCCTGCTACGGCCGCCGACCCCAACCTGCTGATTGCTGAGCTGGCCAACCTGCTACTGCCCATCACCCTCACCACCAACCAGCTCACGTACCTCAATGACACCCTGCTGCCTGGCCTGCCCGATTTCGAGTGGACCATAGAGTGGCAGCAATACCTAGCGGCGCCCACCAATGCCACCCGCCGAGCGGCCGTTGAAAGCAAGCTTCGTTCGTTGCTACGCACCATGATGGGGCTGGCTGAATATCATCTTAGCTGAAGAGCAACCAAGCGGCTGAACCCCGATCCAGCTTCTTGGTCAAATTCTTCGCTCAGTTTTTCCCTCACCCAGTTACCAGACGCAGTATGAAACGCAGACATTTCCTCCAGACGACGGCCGCTGCTACCGTGTTGCCGACGCTGCTCGGCGGTTTGCCCATCGGAGCCTATGGGTTTTCGCCCGAGCTCTTTGACATAACGGGTGGGGCCACGCAAACCGACCGGGTGTTGGTGCTGATTCAGCTGAACGGCGGCAACGACGGGCTGAACATGATTATTCCCACCGATCAATATTCGGCCCTGATGAACGCCCGGGCCGACATTGCTATTCCACAAAACCAGGTGTTGCCCTTAAGCGCCACCACCGGCATTCATCCGGCTATGGCAGGCGTTAAGAACCTGTTTGATGATGGCAAGATTGGGGTAGTGCAAAGTGTGGGGTATCCGAATGCCAACTACTCGCACTTCCGGGCCACCGACATCTGGACTTCGGCTTCGGATTCCAACGTGACCATCACTTCGGGCTGGGCCGGGCGCTACCTCAACACCGAGTACACCAATTATCCTACCGGCTACCCCAGCTCTGCCACTCCTGACCCGCTGGCTATCAGCATTGGGTCGGTGGTAAGCAATTGTGTGCAGGGACCCAGCGTGAACATGGGCATGGCCATTGCCAGCACCACCTCGTTCTACCAGCTGCTTTCGGGGGGCGTAGATGCCGCACCCAACACGCCCGCCGGCCACGAGCTAACCTTTATCCGGCAAGTTATTGCCCAGACGCAGGTTTATACCACCGCTATTCAGGCGGCGGCTCGGCGCGCCACCAACCTCTCGCCCCTCTATCCGGCGGCCGGTCAAAACTCTTTGTCCGATCAGCTCAAGATTGTGGCGCAGCTGGTGGCAGGTGGCCTACAAACCCGCATCTACGTCTGCAACTTGGGCGGCTTCGATACGCACTCCAACCAAGTACCTACTACTGGTAGCACCACTACGGGCACGCACGCCACCCTGCTCGGCAGAATCTCGCAGGCCTTGGAGGCATTCCAGGATGATTTGCGTCGCCTGAACGTGCAGGATCGGGTGGTAGGCATGACGTTCTCGGAGTTTGGACGCCGCATCAAAGCCAACTCCTCTAAGGGCACCGACCATGGTGCGGCAGCCCCCCTTATTGTGTTTGGCACGAGCGTCAACCCGGTTCTGCACGGCACAAATCCGGTGCTACCCGCTACAGCGGGCATCAACGACCAGGTTCCCATGCAGTTCGACTTCCGAGCCATCTATGCCAACATTCTAAAAGACTGGTTTATGGTGCCGCAAGCCACCCTGAACCAGCTGCTTCCTTCCACCAACAGCCCGTTTCCGCACGTACCCATCATTCGGCCTTCGGTGGTGAATGGCACAGCCTCTGCCCCCGAAACCAACGTAACCAGTTTCAGTGTGTACCCCAACCCTGTCCGGGACCGGGCCACAGTGGAGTTTGCCTGCGAGGGCGGGCACGTGCAGATCTTGCTCTACGATGCGCTAGGCCGAGAAGTGGCCCGCCTCCTAGACCGGCCTCTGCCCCGCGGCCTACGCCAGGTACCGCTCGATGCCGCCCGCTTGGCCCCAGGTTCTTATCATTGCCACGTGCAGGAAGGACAGCGCGTTAGCTCGCGGCTGGTGGTAGTAGAATAGCCAACTGTTAGGGCCGAGCTTGAGGCCCAGCACGAACGGCGACTACGCGCTTTTGCGTGAGGTTTCAGAGGGTACAGTACTGTTGAACTTGCTCTTGGCCAACGCCCTTGACTGGAGGTTTTCTTTCCGTTATATCTCAAAAAACCCGATACCAAGGCAGCCCGGAGCGAAGTTTTTGCGTAAACGCCCTCCAGTGGCCTAGCCACTTGCAGTGCACACTCGTACAACCGCTACCACAACGCCCCAAATGGAACAGCTACAAAAAAAGATCGACCCAATTGCACCCGAAGATATTTCTCGGACCCTGGAAAGCGCGTATCACGTTATTTTCCAAGGCGACCATGAGCGCATCGACGACCTCTTGAAACATGGCGGCACCCTGCTACGCAAAGCTGCTCAGCGTTTCACTTCCACGCAGCTTATCCTAGGCATTGCTGGTATTGCAGCCGTAGCCGTAGTAGCTATTGCCCGCATCCAAAGCCAAGACGACGACAACAACGAAAGCGAAGGCGAAGCCTCCGACGTATCGACGCCCGATGCCAACGCAGCGGCTCCGAAGCCAAAGCTGAGCAAAGTGGAATAAAGCATACGTGTTCATAAATGAGAAGCCCCGGCCGGAAATATTTCCAGTCGGGGCTTCTCATTTACGAGCAGAATCGGTTCAACGAGTGCCGCGAAGTGAAGCTAGTAATTGCGGCACCCTGCCTTCGCGCAGAACGCCTAGGCGGCTTCCAACACGCTGGCGTCGTTGTGCGCCGGCGAGTTGACGCGCGTCGTGACGGCGTAGGCCCGCATTAGGTCGGCGGGGTACGGGTGTAGCAGCGCCTGATGGTCCGCTAAGCTCACGGTGTCGTCCAGCCAAGCCAACTCGGCTTCCCGGCCTTGCAGCATCACGGGCATGCGGTTATGAATGGGCGCCATCAGCTCGTTGGGGTCGGTGGTGATGATGGTGAACGTGGGGCGTACCTCGCCGGTAGCTTTGTCCAGCCATTCGTCCCACAGGCCCGCAAAGGCAAACGGCTCCTCGTTGCGCAGCAGAATGCGGTGCGGCACTTTGCCTTGAGCCGTCACCTGCCACTCATAAAAACTGTCGGCGGGCACGAGGCAACGGCGGCGCTGGAGCAGCTGCCGAAACGACGGCTTTTCGGGCAGGGTTTCGGCGCGGGCGTTGATAGGTTTGGGCGCCGCTTTCAGGTCCTTCACCCAGCCTGGAATCAGGCCCCATTGCAGTAGCTGAATCTGGCCGGGCTCGGTGTTGAGAATGACGGGCAGGCGCTGCGACGGTGCCGCGTTGTAGTTGGGGTCGGCATCTGCCTTAAACGAAGCGTCAAAGCGCTTTTCAAGTACTGGTTTGGGAGCAAGGGTGGTATAGCGGCCGCACATACTACAAGGTAAGGAAAGGTGGAACAGAGCACTGGAAAGGTGCTTACTCCTAACGCTGGCAGCGGAATGAGGGTTCTATCCGCATTAGCCTTAGGTCGGTTTGTTGGAGGCTATTTCCTGCCTGGTTTCTACGCAACTGCGTACAACCCAGCCAACCAACTGCGCTGCATTATGTCTGAGGCCCCCAGAAAACCAGAACTGCCTGCTTGGGTCTTCCTGCTACTACGCTTGGCGTCGGTGGCCTTGGTGGCGGCAGCCGCCTGGCTTGCCGTGAAGTGCACCTGATGCAGCCCGCCTAGTGGGTAGCAAGGGATGTAGAAACGTTTATCTGGCGGCTCGTTGGTACTTAAACTGGCAGTGGTCTTGCCCCTCCCGGCACTTACTGCTTGGGAAAAAGGCAACCAGTTGTGGTAGCTCCACCATAACCTAAGGCCGAGAAGTAGCGCTACACTCTAGCCCACCTATTCCTCTCTTTATGGCAACCACCAAGCTGCGCGGCAACGACCTGCGCAAGATCGGCTACCCCGAAGGCCGCGCCATCAACCTGGCATTGGACATTCTGGAAGACCGGCAACTCAAAAAGCTGGACAAAGGCAGTGCCCTTGCTACCCTGCAAAAAATCAAGGAAGACCCCTACGCCTACCTGCGCGACTCACTGTGGCGGGAACTGGCCAAAGAGTTTGTGCCCGACCCCAGCCGCAGCACCGAGCTTAACCCGGAAATAAAAGACTACCGCCGCTACGGCGAAGCCTACATTGAAGACGGTGCCCGCAAGCAGATGGATACGGCCATGAAGCTGCCCGTCACGCTGGATGGCGCCCTTATGCCCGATGCCCACCAAGGCTACGGCCTGCCCATTGGGGGCGTACTGGCCGTTGACAATGCCGTAATTCCCTACGGCGTGGGCATGGATATCGGGTGCCGCATGGCCTTGTCGGTGTTCGACTTGCCGGCGCACTATCTAGAGCAACGTACGCAGGAGTTGAAAAAGCTGCTGCACAACCACACCCGCTTCGGAGCCAAGGAAGTGTTCAAGAACCCTGCCCAGGACCCTATACTAGACCGGCCCGAGTTCAAAGAAATTGCCGTGGTGCGGGGCAAACGCGAAGCGGCCATCAACCAGCTGGGCTCGTCGGGTTCCGGCAACCACTTTGTGGAGTGGGGCATCGTGGACATCACCACCGAGGAAAACGACTTGAATGTACCGGTTGGCAAGTACTTGGGCTTGCTTTCGCACAGCGGGTCGCGGGGACTGGGGGCGGCCATTGCGCAGCACTACACCAAAATAGCCATGAGCAAGTGCCCCCTCCCCCCCGAAGCACGCTACCTGGCCTGGCTGGACCTCGACTCCCAAGAAGGCCAGGAGTACTGGCGGGCCATGAACCTGGCCGGCGACTACGCCTCAGCCTGCCACCACGACATTCATCGCCGCCTGAGCTTAGCGCTAGGTGAGAAACCGGTGGCTAAGGTGGAAAATCACCACAATTTCGCCTGGAAAGAAACCTTGCCTGATGGCCGCGAAGCCGTTGTGCATCGCAAAGGCGCCACCCCAGCCGGAAAAGGCGTGCTCGGCGTTATTCCAGGCTCCATGACGGCACCGGGTTTCATTGTGCGCGGCCGAGGTGAGCAGGATTCCATTCAGTCGGCGTCGCACGGTGCTGGGCGCCGCATGTCCCGAACGGAGGCCAAGAAGAACATTTCGGAGGGCGACCTTCGCCGCCACCTGCGCGACAAAGGCATCGAGCTGATTGGGGGTGGCCTCGATGAAGCGCCGATGGCCTACAAGGACATTCATCAGGTAATGGCCCATCAGCGCGACTTGGTGGATGTGCTAGGTTCGTTTACACCGCGCATAGTGCGCATGGATGCCGGGGGCGGAGGCAAAAGCAAATACGGCGGGGAGTAACGCCTTGGCGACGCTCACCTCGCACTACTCCAGGGGTGGCTGCGCCCCTAGCAATTGCTGTAGCTGCCGGGCATTCACTACCCCAGCCCCGCCAATACCGTTGTTGAAATACACGAAGGCTTCCTGCACGCGGGGCTCCACCTCTAGGTCGTGGGCCACGCGCTTCAGGAAGTCTTCGCTGTACAGGGAGGTGTAGAGTTCGGGCACGCCGTGAAAGCGGTAGTACACCTGGGGCGTGTTGACAACTACCTCGTCGGGCAGGGCCGCGGGGTAGCTCTGCCCCACGAAGCTGATGCCGTGCTGTCCTAGTTCCCGCATAATCTCGCCTTCCCACCAGCTAGGGTGCCGAAACTCCAGCACGTTGTGGAAGCTCGGGTCGAGGTGCTCCAGAATGCGGCCGAGCAGTTCTTTGGTGTACGCCGCTTTGGGTGGCAGCTGAAACAAAATGGGCCCGAGTTTCTCGCGCAAGCCCTCTTGCACTACGCCGTAGAAATCGGCCAGTACGGGGCCTGCTTCGGCGTTGAACTTCTTGTAGTGCGTCACGATGCGCGGCGCTTTCACCGCAAACCGGAAGTCGGCGGGACTTTGCGTGTACCACGTTTCAAACACCTTCAGCTCTGGCATGCGGTAGAAGGTCACGTTCACTTCCAGCGTGTTGAACTGGGTGCAGTAGTAGGCAAACCACTTGCGCGGTGGCAAGCCGTCGGGGTACAAGATGCCCTTCCAGTCGCGGTAGGAAAAGCCAGAGCAGCCGATGTAATACGTAGGCATAAGAAGCCGATTGGTTTCGCTGCTTCTTACGAAAATTCCGCTATAGCGTCAGTCAACCGACGATAAGGCCTCGTTTTCAGAGTAGCTACTGGGTTTCTCGGGGCCCAAGAAGCCACCCAATAGAATGCTGTCATTCCGACACAGGAGGAATTTGAGTGCATTCGTTGAATGGCTTGATTCGAATTCCTCCTGCGTCGGAATGAATGATAGGGCTACTAGTAGCCTGCTAGAGCATGGAGACTGTGTGTAGAAAGCTCGTTATGCTGGGTTTTTATCTAAGGCGCACTCTTTTTCGGCAACTGTTCATCTATTCTAGCACTTGGTTTAGGCTTGCGTGCTAGCAGCCACTTGTACGCCTCATCGGCGGCAAAATAGCAGACACATCAGACACTCAGTAAATGCCACCTAGCAACCGTAGCATCAAGGCTTCTACCCGCCATTATTCCTTGGCTATTTCTCGATAAATCATCTGTTTATCAGTATATTACTCTTATCCCATCCACTCTAATCCTTTTTAGCTATGAACGACCAAACCGCCCTGATTACTGGCGCATCCAGTGGCATCGGCTTCGAGTTGGCCCGCTGTTTTGCGCGCGACGATTACCGCGTGGTGCTGGTAGCCCGCCACCACGACGAATTGCAGGAGGCAGCCCGCCTGATTCACCAGGAGTTCCAAGGCGTCGACGTGGTATTGCTGCCCTTCGACCTTAGCCGCCCCGATACGGCCGAGCGACTGTACGCTGCCACCACGCAGCGCGGCCTGACCATTGACGCGCTGGTTAATGATGCGGGCTTCGGCGAAACTGGTTATTTCACTGACACCGCAATGCAGACCGAGCTCGACATGATTCAAGTCAATGCCACTTCTCTCGTGCACCTAACCAAGCTGTATTTGCGCGACATGGTGGAGCGCAACTCAGGCCGTATTCTGCAAGTCGGTTCCATTGCTTCCTTCTCACCTAGCCCCTGCCAGGCAGTGTACGCCGCTACCAAGGCCTTCGTACTCAGTTTTGCCGAGGCCGTGCAGCACGAGTTAAAGCAGCAAAAATCGGCCGTCACCATGACCATCCTCTGCCCGCCGCCTACTGCTACCAACTTCTTCCATGTGGCCCACGCCGAAAACACCCGGGCTGCCAGTCACACCGTTTCGGCCCGCGACGTAGCCGAAGAAGGCTACGATGCCCTGATGGACGGTGCGGCTCGTTCCCTACCCACCCTCGGCGCGAAAGTCAACTTCTTCTCCAGCCTGCTCCTCCCCGATTCAGTGCTGGCCACGCTCATGAACACCCAACTGCATCCGGTTGGCAAATAAGCAGCCTCGCTACAGCGGCCAACGCCTCCCAGCAACTGAAAGCTGGGAGGCATTGTGCGGTACGGTGGTAAGCTAACACGCTTCGGCGTGCGAAGGCCTTGATTATGCCCGTTTCAACCCCAGGCGCTCTACGGTTTCGCCCTCGAAGTCGAACTCGATAAGTATCGCCGGCTCCTCTCCTATCACCCAGCCGTCGTGGCCGGGCGCAATGGCTACCACCTGCGGGGCTACGTACTCTTCTTGCGTACCATCGGCATACTGAATACCTAGCTTGCCGGCGGCCAGAAACCCAACGTGGGCATGTTGGCATAGCTCCGTTCCAATCACCGGCTTCAAGTCTTTCGACCACCGGAAGCCCACTGGGTATACCACCCGCTTCACCCGCGAATTACCGGTGCGTACTACGTCAACCTGCACGCCACCTACTTCGCGGCGGGTGGCATCTTTCAAAGGGCCTAAAAGGGTAGCGGTGTCCATAAGTTGGGCTGGGTTGAGAGTGACCGGATAAGCATCTGGCTGAATATAGACAATCCGTAGAACACTCTCCCACGGATCTTATCAAGCACAGCAATGCACCGCCGCCAGTTCTCCTGTTTAGGCGGGCCTTCCTGCTGCGCACCTTAAGGTAGCACGTAGGCCGGCGGAGCGGTTCCGTTGCCCGCCGGCAACCTTGTGCTCTGGGTCCTGGGTATTACAGTCGCCCCCAACCACCACCACAGTACGCTGCTTGCGGTATCGAACGACGTGCCTTTCCTGAAGCAGCCAGGCGAGAGACAAACCATGCGGCGGGGGTAGCTTTCTGTAAGGCTGATAGATAGGAGAAATAAAATTCATTGAAAACTACTTGTTTACTTTGAGAAACAAAGTACTTTTGAGTACGTAAACAAGCAGACTGAACTCCACTCAAGAAGCAGCAGGCTATTACCATGAATAGCACGGAAAAAGCAAGTAACAGCCAGACTCGCAAGCGGCAGGTTATAGCTGGTATTGTGCTTATTCTGGCGGTGGTGGCTCTGCTGGTTTTTCCAAAGTGGAAGTCGGCCATCAACAACGGTGGGCAGCTGCCTCGGCAACCGTTCCGCATTGCGGGCAACCTTTACTACGTGGGCTCCCGCGACGTCACGTCCTTTCTGCTCACCGGCCCCGAAGGCCACGTGCTCCTGGATGGCGGCTACCCCGGAACCGCCCCAATGATCCTAAAGAACATTGCGACCCTCGGATTTCGCATCACCGACGTGAAAATCCTCCTTAACTCGCATGCGCACTTCGACCATGCTGGGGGCCTGGCAGTATTGCAGCAAGCATCCGGGGCGCAGTTGTGGGTGAGTAAAGAAGATGCCGACTTGCTTTCGTCGGGAGGGGTTAGCTACCGGAACATGGGCCCAGTGAACTGGCTGATCTACAGCGGCCTTTTGCGCTACCCTGCGCCCCGCATCGACCACCAGTTCAAGGACGGTGCGCAAATTAGCCTAGGGCCTATCCGCCTCACAGCGCACGTAACGGCAGGCCACACACCAGGTTGCACCACCTGGGCATTTCCGGTCCGGGATGGCAACCGGAAGTTGCTGGCGGTTAGCGTTGGAAGTTTGTCGTTGCCCATGCCCACTTCCCTATTCAATTGGAAATACGACGCAACGCTGCGGCGCGAGCTAGAGCGAAGCTTTGCAACGCTCCGGAGTCTTCCGACCGACATCTACCTTTCCTCCCATGCGCGCCCGTTCAGTTTGAAGCGCAAGTTCGAGGAACGCACTACGGCACAGGACCCGGTAACCCCATTTATTGATCGGAAAGGGTATCTGGAGGACATAAGGAAAGCGGAAGCGCAGTATCGCAAAACACTCGAGGAACAGCAGTGAACCCGCTAGCCGCCTGCTGGTAGCGAAGCCACCTGAACGCAACAACTCCCCTGACTATAACGCACCAATTAATAGCTATATAAAATGAAAGCCGAAGTCTTAAACAACTTAGATAATCCCCGTCAGCTCGAAAAGCTATACCGGGAAAACAAGGTCGGTTTCAAAAGAGAGTTCAACTTGGTTTATCCTGAAATCAAGGAAAACACAGTTGCTAAATTTTGGAACGAAAGACTAAATTTCGAAAACGAAGGAATCTCCTGGGGCAGTAAAAACGAGTTGTTATTTGTCGTAATAGCGTCCTGTATTGCCGGGCTTGTTGCGAAGTTCCCACAATTCTTGAATATCAATGAAGAATATTTCTACCCAAGAAATATTGCATTTATATTTTTTCCTTTACTCGTAGTCTACTTCAATTGGAAGCGCAATATTCAAACGAATAAAATTATAGTTACTGCACTAGCCATTTTAGCTTCTATCATCTACATCAATCTATTACCAAACAACCACAAAAGTGACACCCTGACCCTAGCTTGTATTCACCTACCCTTATTGCTATGGGCTATTTTAGGTTTCTCCTACGTAGGCGGCAACCTAACCAGCCCCCAAAAACGCCTAGATTTCCTCAGGTACAACGGCGACTTGGTAGTAATGACTACCATCATACTAATTGCTGGTGGGTTAATGAGCGCCATTACAATGGGCTTATTTGAGCTTATTGGTCTTAATATAGGAAAATTTTATTTCGAATACATTGTGGTATGGGGCCTTGCAGCCGCCCCTATTGTAGGCACGTATCTGGTGCAGACGAACCCTCAGCTAGTAAGCAAAGTCTCGCCGGTAATTGCCAAGGTATTTACCCCCTTGGTATTGACGATGCTGGTGATTTATCTGGCGGCGGTAGTCTACACAGGCAAAGACCCCTATAACGACAGAGAATTTCTCTTAATTTTTAATGTACTCCTAATTGGCGTAATGGCCATCGTATTATTCTCGATTGTTGAAACATCAAAAAACTCTAGTAACAAGATTGAAGTGCTGATGCTCCTTGGCCTTTCAACCGTTACGATAGTTATAAACAGTATTGCACTTTCAGCTATTCTATTCAGGATTTCAGAATGGGGAATCACACCAAATAGGCTTGCAGTTCTAGGCGGTAACATCCTTATTTTAACAAACCTCTTACTTGTAACTTACAAATTATATAAAACGGTAAGAAATAGAAACGAAATTGAAAACGTTGAAATTAGTATAGTTTCCTTCTTGCCTATTTACGCTTCATGGACAACCTTGGTAATATTTATTTTTCCCTTGCTCTTTAGTTTCAAATAATAAGACCTCGGCAATACGTTCTAGCAACGTATTTACTTGAAGACTTGGCTGCATCCTTTATTAGTGGTATTAAATAGAACTAGTAATACAAAAAGAGAAACGGCCTTACAAAGAGCTTGGAACCGGTAAGTCCGCTAGCTGCACTATTGGAAATACAGCAGTAGTCTTGAAGTCAGCACTGCTGACAATACTGACTCAGTATTCCACGGCCAGCCCTAACGGCTAGGTGGGGCAAAATACTAGCGTGAATTGCCCAAGCAACTGCACAAGAAGCAAATCAGCTGGCAGGCGTAGCCCCAATACTCTACTCACTAAACAACTATCTGTAAGAAAGTTAATGACACTAAAATAAACAGTACACATTAACTTTGAAATACAAAGTTCTTTCACATACTTTGTATCGTTCGCTCTCCCAACCAAGCGGCCACCACTGGAGAAAGCCGTTCCGAAGCTTACCTGTTCACAGTAGACTAGTATATGGCTACCACTAGGCCCGTGCCTTCTGTCACCATCGATTCTGATACGTTTTTCTTCACTCTCGACCTCAAACCTTTACCGTCATGGCCCTCAACAAAAGCATTCTTCGTCTACTACTTGCCATAGCCCTTCTCCTCCTTATTCCTCTAGCAGCCATGCAGTTCAACACCGGAGTTAACTGGAGCGTATCGGATTTTGTAATTGCTGGTATCCTGCTGCTTGGCACGGGGTTAGCGTATCTGCTGGTAGCGAGTAAGGCCCGTAATGGCGCGTACAAATTGGCTGCCGGCGTAGCGGTGGCAGCGTCCCTGATGCTCGTATGGGGCAACTTGGCCGTGGGGTTTATTGGCAACGAGGAAAATCCGGCCAACCTGCTATATGGTGGGGTGCTGGCTGTCGGGTTCATTGGGGCCATTGTGGCGCAACTCCGGCCGCTAGGAATGGCGCGCGCCATGTCGGCGGCAGCTCTTACCCAGTTTGCAGTTCCTTTCGTGGCGATGGCCATTTGGCGACCGGAGCTTAATAAAGGCGTAGTGTTGGTACTTGTGCTGAACACCATCTTCGCCGGGCTGTGGGTGGCATCGGCGCTGTTGTTCCGCCGTGCCAGCCTTACCGGTTCCAGCCAGAACCAGCAACTGGCATAAGTTTCGAGACAGTCAGTTCCTTAGCCCTATATCAACTATCATTCTAAGAGCTACGGCTCGGTGCCCAACAGCATTACGTGCTTTCGGGCGCTGAACTGTAGCTCTTGGTGCTTTACCCACTACCCGCTTCACTAGGGCACCGGCCTGCGCCGAAGCTGTTGAAGAAACGGAGGCTTTCCATATTTTGCCGGTGGCTGCAACGTAAGTAGTTTACTTGCTGTAGATAAGATTCACCCACGAAACAATCCTCACCAGCAAGTGGTCTTAGCACGAATGAAGCTCTTTGCAAAAAGCGCCTCGCCTACCACTCGCCCATCTTATTTGCTTATGAACATTGGAATCATTGGGGCCGGCCATATCGGCAGCGCCCTGGCCGTCCGGCTCACCAGCCTCGGCCACTCGGTTTACATTGCCAACTCCCGCGGCCCCGAAACCCTAACGGACCTAGCCGAAAAAACCGGCGCTACCCCCGTCACGGCCAAGGAAGCGGCCCGCCACGGCGAAATCATTGTGGTAACCATTCCACTGAATAAAATCCCTGACCTGCCCAAAGACTTGTTCGAAGGCGTGCCCGCCAGCGTACCAGTCATTGACACGAGCAACTACTACCCCCTGTTGCGCGACGGCCAAATTCCGGAGCTGGAAAGCGGCGAGTTAACCGAAAGCGAATGGGTGCAGCAGCACCTGGGCCGCCCGGTGCTGAAAGTGTTCAACAACATCTTCGCCGCCAACCTTGAAAACAACGGCCAACCCGCCGGCACGCCCGACCGCATTGCACTATTGGTGGCTGGCGACGATGCCGCTGCCAAGCAGCAAGCAATGGCCCTCGTCGAGGAACTAGGCTTTGACGCCTTGGACGGCGGTAGCCTGCACGAGTCATGGCGCCAGCAACCAGGCTCGCCGCTGTACTGCACCGATTTACCGGCTGCCGAAGTACAGCAGCATTTAGCTAGCCTTGGTACTGAGTACACGCCCGCGCAGCACGTTCAATTCGCAGCCAACCAAGCCGCGTCAGAAAAACAATTGCAGGCGCAAGGCGTCAAGCTGTAAGGACAACCGTCCAACCATTAACCGGTTGCTTTACGCCTAAATGAAAGAGCCCTGGCAATTGCCAGGGCTCTTTCATTTAGGCCTATTCAATAGAAGAGCATTACCAAGTGCCCGGACTGTTTTAAGCGTTGCGTGAGCGAAACCGCGGCTACAATGTAACATCATTGGTATGGGGGATATTCTTGACTTTTCTAGTTAACAAGAAAACCTTCCCACCCGCTACAGTAGCTTCCAAAAAACGCTGCAGCTAACAGCAACCTGGAGTATCATACTCTAACTAGTTTTTCCTTTGCCGTTCTGGTTGCTGCCGAGCTTGCTCTTGCATAGCTTGTTGCTTCACAGCTATGGAAACACTTATATCGTATGGATGGACACTAGATACATACTCACATTAGAATAGAAGTTTTATTTTTTCATATAAACAGACCTAAAAAGTGAAAATTAGCGAAGCATTCAACTTAAATAGGACACAATCAGAATTAGATTTTGTTGACATAGATATTTCCGGTGACTTACCATTATTTCTCGATCCTTTCTTTTTAGGTTTAAGAAAAGACAAATGGTCTATTGAGTCTACACTAATTTTAAGAAGCTTTTTTCAAGAGGTAATTAATAGAATTCGTGACAATCAAATAGATGAGGCAAAATTACTCTTTGAGCACCTCGAAGAACCTAACACTACATGCCTTGGTATGTCACAAGGACAACCAAAGGGCAGAGGAGTAGGCCCTTCAAACGCTGATGATGTTTTTGACAATATTATAGGTAGCCAAGCTATTCAGACTGGGCTTCTACAAGACTTAGAAGACACTGTGTTATTCGTTCGGAATTTTGGCAAGGATAAGCTGTCTGATATGACAACTAACATTATTAAGAAACAACTTATAATTTATACACAAACCCAATGCCGCTTGCATGGCATCATAATGCGTCAAGATGTACCCACTGGATTCTATTGGAGTAGACAAAACATGAGGTGGGAACAAGAATTAGATGAAATGCTAGTGGTTAGGGGCAGGGTTATTTTACTGGTGCCTAAGGGAATAGTATCTTTCAGTAAAAAATACACCGCTGAGCAGTATTACAATAAGTTTATTCTCGAGTTCATGCAGAATGAGCATTTAACAATGAATTCAGCTCTGGTACAAGAGCGAAAGAATGGGGTAAGATTCGTCACTAAGAAGTCAATCAAAGAGCAAAATCCCTTTTCAAAAGACTTCTTAGCGGACTTTACACGAAGACACGGTACCGTTTTAGGGAATTTTAAACTTAGCACAAAGGATGAGTCTCTTACAAATCAGGAATTACCCAGCTCGATAGGAACTGATGTAAATGAAATTAAAAATCGTCTTATAAATGAATTAAATTCCATTGAATCTGGAAATAATGGTGCCACGAAATTTCACAGGCTAATTACTGCTGTGCTTGAGTTTCTTTTTTATCCAAAATTGTTGTATCCAACATTAGAAAGGGAAATACACGATGGAAGAAAACGCATTGATTTAACGTTTGATAATGCTGCTGAAAGCGGAATATTTTTTCGATTAGGTGAAAATATGCACTTGCATTGTCCATATATTATGATAGAGTGCAAGAATTATACTGCTGACCTAAGTAATCCTGAATTTGACCAACTTTCAGGACGATTTTCTCCAGGAAGAGGTAGAGTTGGCTTCTTAATATGCAGGACAGTATCCAATAGTGAAGTATTTATTGATAGAGCAAGGGACACGTACAGAGACAATAGAGGACTTATCGTGCCTTTGGTAGATTCTGATATAATTACTATGCTTAACAATTATGATAATTGGAATGACAATTTTATCGATAGTTTCTTATCAGACAAGATTCGGCAGATTGCTATAAACTGAAATTTTGGCTTGATTATCCAATAACGCTTAATCTATTTCCGCCAAAAAGTCAGTAAAAACTCTTCTGCACCCCATTTGCTAGGCACTCGTAGAACTTCCTAACCCGGAGGACCTACCTAGATCTTAGCAGCCATGAACTTTAATAACTATACCATCAAGGCACAGGAGGCCGTGCAGAAGGCCACTGAAATTGCCGGGGGCAACCAGCAGCAGGCCATCGAAACGGGCCACCTGCTGAAGGGCCTCTTCCAGAGCGACGAAAATGTGCTGTCGTTTCTGGCTAAGAAGCTGGGTGTGAACCTGAACATTCTCACGCCCCGCCTCGATGCCATCGTAACGGGCTACCCCAAAGTAAGTGGCGGTTCGCCGTACCTCTCCAACGAAGCGGCCGCCGCTCTGCAGCGCGCTACCGGCTTCCTGAAAGAGTTTGACGATGAGTATGTGTCGGTGGAACACCTGCTACTGGGATTGCTGGGCGGCAAAGATGCCGTAGCTACCCTGATGAAGGATGCCGGCTTCAACGAGAAAGACTTAAAAGCGGCTATTAAGGAGCTGCGCGGGGGCCGCAAGGTGACCAGCCAGACTGCCGAAGACCAATACCAGAGCCTCAACCGCTACGCCCGCAACCTCAACGAGCAAGTGCGCACCGGCAAGATGGACCCGGTAATCGGCCGCGACGAAGAAATCCGCCGCGTACTCCAGATTCTGAGCCGCCGTACCAAGAACAACCCGGTCCTGCTCGGTGAGCCGGGCGTTGGTAAAACCGCCATTGTCGAGGGTCTGGCCCAACGCATTGTGGCCGGCGACGTGCCCGAAAACCTCAAGGACAAAGTCATTATGTCGCTGGACATGGGCTTGCTCATTGCCGGCGCCAAGTACAAGGGCGAATTCGAGGAGCGCCTCAAGTCCGTCATCAAAGAAGTAACCGATTCGGAAGGCCAGATCATTTTGTTCATCGACGAGATGCACACGCTGATCGGCGCTGGGGCGGGCGGCGAGGGCGCTATGGACGCCGCCAACCTGCTCAAGCCGGCTCTGGCTCGCGGTGAGTTGCACTCCATCGGCGCTACCACCCTCAAGGAGTATCAGAAGTACATCGAGAAGGACAAGGCGTTGGAGCGTCGTTTCCAGGCGGTGATGGTAGATGAGCCGACCATAGAGGACGCCATCAGCATCATGCGCGGCATCAAGGAGAAATACGAGCTGCACCACGGCGTGCGCATTACTGATGACGCTGTAATTGCGGCCGTAGAGCTTAGTTCGCGTTACATCACCGACCGGTTCCTGCCCGATAAGGCCATTGACTTGATGGACGAAGCCGCCGCCAAGCTGCGCATCGAGTTGAACTCCATGCCCGTGGAGCTCGACGAAGTGCAGCGCCGCATCATGCAGCTGGAAATCGAGCGCGAAGCCATCCGCCGCGAGGAGAACGTGGACCGGGAGAACGTGCTCAACAAGGACATTGCCGACCTCTCCAGCCAGCGCGACGCCTTAAAGGCGCAGTGGGAAAACGAGAAGTCAGTGCTGACCAACATCCAAGAGCAGAAGGAAGCCATTGAGCGCTTCAAGGTGGAAGCCGAACAAGCCGAACGCCAAGGCGACTACGGCCGCGTGGCGGAGCTGCGCTACGGCAAAATCCAGGAAGCCGAAGCCAAGCTGAAAACCTTGCAGGACGAAGCTAACGCCAACAAAGACGGAGGCCACATGCTGCAAGAGGTAGTAACCCACGAGGACATTGCCGAGGTAGTAGCCAAGTGGACCGGCATTCCGGTAAGCAAGATGCTGCAGTCGGACCGCGAGAAGCTGCTGAATCTGGAGCAAGAGTTAGGCAAGCGCGTAGCCGGCCAGACGGAAGCCATTGGCGCTATTTCCGATGCCGTGCGCCGTTCGCGGGCTGGTTTGCAAGACCCAAAGCGCCCGATTGGCTCATTTATCTTCCTAGGTACAACTGGTGTAGGTAAAACCGAGCTGGCCAAGGCCTTGGCCGAGTACTTGTTCAACGATGAGAACAGCATGGTGCGCATCGACATGAGTGAGTACCAGGAGCGCCACGCCGTGTCGCGCCTGATTGGAGCGCCTCCGGGCTACGTGGGTTACGACGAAGGTGGTCAGCTGACGGAAGCCGTGCGCCGCAAGCCGTACTCGGTGATTCTGCTCGACGAAATCGAGAAGGCCCACCCCGATGTGTTCAACATCTTGCTGCAAGTGCTAGATGATGGCCGCCTCACCGACAACAAAGGCCGGGTGGCGAACTTCAAGAACACCATCATCATCATGACCTCCAACACGGGTGCCGACATTATTCAGCGCAATTTCAAAGAGCTGAACGAGTACAACCACGACGAAGTGGTGGACCGCACCCGCGAGGAAGTAATAGAGCGCCTGAAAGGCCACATGCGCCCCGAGTTCCTGAACCGCATCGATGAAATCGTGATGTTCCAGCCGCTCAAGCGTCGCGAGATTCGCAAGATTGTGGACATCCAGTTCCGGCAGATTCAGCAGCGCCTGGAAGAAGCCGGAATCCGTCTGGAAGCCACCGATGAGGTACTCGACTTCCTCGGCGAGCAAGGCTTCGACCCGCAGTTCGGTGCTCGCCCCTTGAAGCGTGTATTGCAACGCCTGGTACTGAATGAGTTGTCGAAGGACATCTTGTCGGGCCGCGTGAGCAAGGACGCCGTGGTGGAAGCCGTGCTCGAAGACGGGCAGATTCGCTTCCTGAACGTGGACGTGGAAATTCCAGGCGTGTAATTCAACCGTTCTGAAATTCTGATACCTGAAACGCCCTGTTAGTATTGCGCTAGCAGGGCGTTTTTCTTTTCTACCCCATACAACTGCTTATGAAAGACGTTAAACAGTTCCTTCGGATGGTTGGCTTGGTAGCTATGCTGTTGCTGGCGGCGGCGGGAGTTGGACTCACCGGAGCTGCTCCTATTCATCAGAAGCGCGAGCGGTTCATTGACACCGAACCCAAGACCGAGCAGGTAGACAAGAAGAGCACTCAGGAAGACAAACAACTTGGGCAAGAGTAGAAGGCGGTTGCGCTAACAACTGCCCTCACACAAAACAGCCCCGCCGGCATAGTGCCAGCGGGGCTGTTTTTTTGTGGCACTGCACCCAATCTGTTGCTTGAGCAGGGCCAAACGCAGACCTACCTGCGGCGGCGGGCAGCTTTGCGTTCCATTCTTGCGCGGTACGTACGCCCTGCTGCAATGTGCTTTTCCTTTAGTCGGGTCCGGATAGCTGGGGGCAATGGAGTACCGGCCAGGTAGCTGGCACGCAGCTCAGCAAACTTAGCGTCTGAATAGGGAGCATTATGCACGAACATGTACGTAACCCCGCCCGCCGCCAATAGCAAGCCCGCGGCTACTTGCCCTCCGGATGGCTCGTCGTTTTGGGATTGCACGTAAGACGGACCAGAGTTGCTGGTGGCAGTGGAACCAGTCATGATGCGCAATGCTGGCAACGCTAGCAGAATGGGCAACTGCCCACCAAGGCGCTTGGCATTGAAAAATCCTTGCACGGCATCGAGGGTATCTTGCTGGGCATCGGCTAGCACCTGCGCTGGAGTGGCAGCCATGATGCTGGGCGTAGAACTGCGCGGCGCAACCCCTTTAGCCAGTAATGGATTGTCTTCTGAAGCGGTACCATGCAGAGGCAAGAAGTTTCCCTTCAAACGCCGGCTGACACTAACTGGCAAGTGGCCAGTAGCAGCTAACTCCCGCAGTACGCGCCGCTCACGGCTTCGCCGGAACTGAATGCCCTTGTTTAGCCCAACGCCTACCAATGCGGAGCCAGCAACTACACCGGGCGTCCATACTCCGGCACTAGTAGACTGCTGAGCTGGCAAGATAGCGGCTAACATGCCTGCTGTACCCAACGCAAACCACCCAATGCCGCCTCCGCGGCGGCTCCGAAATAGCTCATGCACAGCCCGGGCAGTGTCTGCTCGGGTTAAAGGAGAGAGTGCAGTTGGAACGGGAACAGCTGCCGAGGCGGGAGAAGTTGGAGCAACAGGTTGTTGCGCAAAAGTGCTAGTGCCTATGCTCAAAGCGAGGCAGGTGATGAGTACTTGTTTTCTCATAACGATAGCGCATAGCAAAGATGGCTACTACGCGGTGTATTGAATAAGTAGAAAGAGGACAGAATTCAGATCAAATCTACTATATACTGTTGAGTTTATACTATTATGATTTAATTGTCCTATTTATTTAAGTATAGCACTTGTCCTGTGCAAGATCTTGTCAAAATCGAGCTGAACAACACGTAAGCAAAATCACGTAGGTTGCGCTCAGCAGCTGTTAAACGCATTAACAAGGGCTAACTACCGTAAGATGAGTGTAGTGGAGACCTGAACAGCAGTGTAAACCTGCCGGTTGATTACGAGTTTAGGAGTACTATTACGTCAGCAGATAGTGCCATTTTGGGTGCTTACTTCCTGTTGCTGTACGTATAGTGTAGCCGTCTGAATTCTCGTTCTTTAACTCTCGCTTCTATGTCCCACTCTTCCTCGTTCAACCAAACCAAGCGGTTTGCCTTGCCTCGTTTCGTTCGTTTAGCAGCTCTAGCGTTGGGTATAGCAGGATTGCTGCCTGGCTGCGTCGACGATGATGGCAATATTTCCTTTCCAGTTGCTCCTTCCCGCATCAGAGTAGCACAGGCGGGCGTGTCGCCTGAGGGCATACAGTACGATGAGCTGAACCGGCGCTTTCTGGTAAGCTCCCGCACCCGTGGCCGTATTGGCGCCGTGAAGGACGACAGCACGTACACCCAGTTTGCCGATGATGCGCGCCTAATTTCCACCATCGGGTTGAACCTCGACATCAGCCGCAACCGGTTGTTAGCAGCCGTGTCAGACAACGGGGCCAACACCACCCGCTCCACGCCCGCTACGTTGCGCCGGTTGGCCGCACTGGCTATTTTCAATGCTCGCAACGGCAGCCTCACCCGGTACGTGGATCTGGGCGCCCTACGGCCTGGCCAAAACCACTTCGCCAACGACATAACCGTTGATTTGCAAGGCAATGCCTACGTAACTGACAGCTCTTCGCCCATCATCTACAAAGTGGATTTGCAGGGCAATGCGTCGGTTTTCTTGGAAGACCCACAGTTAAGCGGAGGTACAGGCTTCGGACTGAACGGCATCGTTTTTCACCCAAGCGGCTACCTGCTAGTAGCGAAATCCAACGACGGCACCTTGTTTAAAGTCCCTATCAACAATCCGGGTGGCTTCTCCCGCGTGACTACCAACCAGAACTTGGTAGGAGCCGACGGGCTGTTGTTGTCCACCCCGCAAACCTTGCTGATTGTATCGGGCAGCCAAACCACCGTCTTCCGCTTGTCTAGCACCGACAACTGGGCCACTTCCAGTACCACCGGCACGTTTGCCACCGGCCCTGTTAGCCCCACTACCATCACGCGCCGCGGCCTAACCGATGCCTACGTATTGTATCCTTATCAGGCTACTTCCTCGTTCTTCGAGATTGTAAAGGCGCGCTTTTAAGCTCTGAAGTGGCTTTGTCTACGCCTCTGACGATGGAAGCCACACTGCACAGAAAAAGCCCCGTTGGTTGATACCAACGGGGCTTTTTCTGTGCGTTACTCCATAAGGCAGCAGCTGTTTACCACTCCGTTACACAAAGGCCTTGCTCCCACTATCGTAAGCCATTTGCTATGTTTGGCTCTGGCCTCCACGAAAGCTCAACACAAGTTAACCTTACCTGGCTTGTGTAGATTTGCGCTATGTCGGTATTTCAAACCTACCTCCAACTCGGCTTCTACCACATCTTCAACCTGCGGGCCCACGACCATATCGTGTTCCTGCTGGCGCTGTGCGCACCCTATGTACTGCGCGACTGGCGGCGGGTGGTGGCCCTAGTAACGAGTTTTACCATTGGCCACTCGCTCACGCTGGCGCTGGCCACTATGGGCGTTGTGCAGTACAGCCCCAAACTGATTGAGCTATTGATTCCGGTAACCATTCTGCTGACTTGTTTGCTCAACACCACAGAAATGGGCCGTACGGGCGAAAGGCTGCCTACCCGCCGACGGCCAGATCCTATAGTCCTCGCTTGGCCCAACTTAGTAGCAGCCGTGTTTGGGCTGATCCATGGGTTAGGTTTTTCCAGCTATCTACGTGAGTTGCTGGGCCGGCAGAGTCGGCCAGTGCTAGAACTTTTGGCGTTTAATGTGGGGGTTGAACTAGGGCAATTGCTTATTGTGGGCGTCATTCTACTGGTCGGCTTTGTTCTGCTGCGCATTTTCGGCGCGGCCCGCCGCGACTGGCTGCTGTTCGTAACTGGCGCCGCTGCTGGCATTGCCACGGTACTGCTGCTAGAGCAGTTGATGTCTTGACACGAGCGGCAGACAACGTGCTGTGCCAGTAGGGTCACATAGCATCAGACAGCTTTTGACATGATAATCAACTATTTCGCAGTGGCGCTTGGAATTTATTTCCAGTGGCTGATGTGTTTCGCTGCTACGTATGCAACGCCGGCCATTCCGTTGAGTCCTTGCAAATCCGGCGGCAGATTTCTCGTAATTTTACCTCTTCGGCCTTCCTGCTTTTCCTTGAAACATGACTAAACTATTACTGCCAGTTGCCAGTCTGGCGTTGCTGCTGGCTGGGCCGGCACTGGCTCAAACCACTAATTCCGGCACCGATAAGTTTGCCCAGCTCGGCACGGATCTGCCGACGCCCAACGCGTACCGCACGGCTTCTGGCGCGCCTGGCGTCGACTACTGGCAGCAGCGCGCCGACTACAACATCCGCGTTAAGCTCGACGACAACACCCAGTCTATCACGGGCTCCGAGGATATCACCTACACCAACTTGTCTCCTGATGTGCTGACTTACCTGTGGGTGCAACTCGATCAGAACATCATGGACAAAACGTCCATCACCACCTCCACCCAGGTTGGTCAGATTCAGGACCGCATGTCGTTCCAGGCTCTGGACTACTTGCAGCGCAGTGAGTTTGATGGTGGCTTCAAGATTTCGGAAGTGAAGATGAAAGGTGGCAAAGCCTTGCCCTACGTCATCAACCACACCATGATGCGCGTGGACCTGCCCACGCCGCTCCGGCCGCGGCAAGCTGTTACGTTCAGCCTAGCGTGGAGCTACAACATCAACGACCAAACCAAAATCACCCAGCGCAGCGGCTACGAGTATTTTCCCGAGGACAAAAACTACCTCTACGAAATAGCGCAGTTCTACCCGCGCATGGCCGTCTACTCCGACAACCAAGGCTGGCAGCACAAGCAGTTCCTCGGCAACGGCGAATTCGCGCTGCCTTTCGGCGACTACAAGGTGAGCATCACAGCCCCAGCCGACCACGTGGTGGGTGCTACGGGTACGCTCCAAAACGCCTCGGAGGTATTGTCGTCGCGGCAGCGGCAGCGGCTGGCGGAGGCTGTAAATGCCAAAAAGCCAGTGCTGATTGTAACGCCTATGGAGGCCGAGCAAGCTGAGCAGAAGCGCGCTGGCGGCACCAAGACCTGGACCTACAGCGCCAAAAACGTACGCGACTTTGCCTGGGCTTCGTCCCGGAAGTTCATCTGGGATGCCATGGGCATCAAGCAGGATGGCGTGCCGGTGATGTGCATGAGCTATTACCCCAAGGAGGGCAACCCACTGTGGGGCAAGTACTCAACCGAAGTGGTAGCACATACCATCAAGACCTACTCGAAATTCACGATTCCGTACGCCTACCCCGTGGCTATTTCGGTGCACGGCCCCGTAGGTGGCATGGAGTACCCGATGATCTGCTTCAACGGTGGCCGCCCCGAGAAGGACGGCACTTACACCGCCGACCGGAAATACGGGATGATTTCGGTGATTATTCACGAAGTAGGGCACAACTTCTTCCCGATGATTGTGAACTCCGACGAGCGGCAGTGGACTTGGATGGACGAGGGCCTCAACACCTTTGTGCAGTTCCTTACCGAGCAAGAATGGGAGCGGAACTACCCGTCGCGCCGCGGTGAGCCCAAGAATATTGTGGACTACATGCGCACTGGCAAGAACCTGCAAACCCCGATTATGACCAACTCGGAGTCGGTGCTGCAGTTTGGGCCGAACGCCTACGCCAAGCCTGCTACTGGCCTCAACATCCTGCGCGAAACTATCATGGGTCGGCAGCTCTTCGACTACGCGTTCAAAGAGTATGCCCGCCGCTGGGCCTACAAGCACCCCGAGCCCGCCGACTTCTTCCGCACCATGGAAGACGCCTCCGGCACCGACCTCGACTGGTTCTGGCGCGGCTGGTTCTACACCACCGACCACTCCGATCTGGCACTGGAAGCCGTGAAGTGGTACAAGATAGACTCCAAGAACCCCGAGCTAGAAAACACCGTCAAGCGCCAGCAGCTCAACAGCGCCCCGCAGACACTCTCGCAGCAGCGCAACCTCCAAGACATCAAAAAGACCTTGGTAGATGATAAGCCCGAGCTAAAAGACTTCTACAACAACTACGACCCCCTGGCCACCACCGATGCCGACAAGCAGCGGTACCAGCAGGTTGTGAAAGCCCTCTCGCCCGAGCAGCAAAAGCGTCTCAGCGCTGGCTTGAACTTCTATGAGTTGAGTTTGAAAAACGTAGGCGGCCTTACCATGCCGGTTGTCGTGCAGATGACCTACGAGGATGGCAAGCAGGAAGTGGTAAACATTCCGGCCGAAATCTGGCGCAAGAACAACGCCGAGGTAACCAAGGTCTTCATCACCGAAAAGCCGGTGGTAAGCTTCGTGCTGGACCCCTACCTGGAAACCGCCGACACCGACTTGAGCAACAACGCTTGGCCCCAAAAAGCCGCGCCGTCGCGCTTCGAGCTGTTCGAGCAGCAACAGCGCAGCCAACCCAACCCCATGCAACAACAGACTTCCATGCAGCAGAAAGAGCAGAAGCCTGGCAGCAGTACCAGTGGTGGCGGTGGCGGAACCAACTAGGTTTACCGTTATACTAAAAAGCTCAATGCAATGCATTGGGCTTTCTTTTTATATATACATTTACCTGCTCTAGATTACGTCCATAATCACCATCTTTTTCTTACATAATATGAGAACTATATTTCTTTCGCTTGTTTGTGCGACTACCTGTTTACTGGCGAGCTGCCAAGCCAAAGATTCAGTAAAGGAAACAAGCAACGAGCTGGTTTCGGAAGCGGGAATGCCATCTACTTCCACCCAGAACACTATACAAGAACTACTCTCCTTGTACCCACAGCAGAATTTACCTCTTCACCTTTCCACTAAAGAATTGAATGTCAGTTCCAAGAGTAAAAGTAGTTTTGTGGAGGGCAAGCTGATTCCTGAGCAGCTTCTGTCGGTGTTCGGGAAGGTGATTCAAAGCGAAGGCAATGATGTATTTGCAGTAACCAAAGTGCCTTTACCCGACCAGAAAATTGGCTTGATTACTCGGGTACCGGGTATGTACACTTCTAGCAAGCTCATGCTGTTTGTACTCGATCCGAAGTCAGGCGAAATTACCGGTAAGTGTGAGGTTGCCGAGACGTTTGGTGACGCCGGAGATTCTTATGTGCGGACTTCAGATATAAAGTGGGACGCAAACAAAGACCTACTCATTGCTATAAACCAGCAGAATTGCGCTCCTACCAGCGGAGACGATTTAAACAGTGTTGCGTGTGTTGATTCAACTTTGACGTATCAGTTGCGCGACAGCCAACTGGCATTACTTAGCCGCAAGCCTAAAGCCTAGTTGATAACAACAGACTCTCGCATACACAATGTCTAGGCCCACTTATAAAAAGCCCGCTTATAGCGGGCTTTTTGCATATTTACTGGCACAGTAAAACCTATTGTGCTTCTCTCATTACAAAAAAAACGCAACACTCATGGGACTTCTCGACGGCCTCCTTGGCAATGCTTCTGAAAGCGACGCCCAAGAAATTCAACAAGAGCTAACGCATCTACTTGCCACAGGCGAGCGAGTGGAGAAGGCCTACGCAGTTCTGCGCGACCTGCTAGTGTTCACCAACAAGCGCCTGGTATTGGTAGACAAGCAGGGCGTGACGGGCAAAAAGGTGGAATACCTAAGTATTCCTTACCGCAGTGTGGAGCGGTTCTCGATGGAAACCACCGGCCACTTTGATTTGGAATCGGAGCTAAAGATTTGGGTGCGTGGCCAAACTGACCCTATCAGCAAAACCTTTCGCGACGATAAAAGCATCCGCGACGTGAACCGGGCCCTGGCCGAGTACGCGCTATAGCGAAGCACGAACAGCAGCTTGCAACTTCTCGGGGCTAGGCGGCATCTTCTTTTTGATTGCTCCACCTTTTCAAGTTCAAGAAGATGTTTCGCCGCATCAGTAGCTTCCTAGTTTGCACCCTGCTTTTAAGCGCCTGGCAGTGCGAAGACCCTGAGTTGCAACCCGCTCCCGACTGCATACAGGCCAACGTAATCGGGCCCGACTGCCATGCCGCCAACGGCCGCATAGGCTACTATTTGCGTTTGGAGCACCCTGTGGCGGAATCGACAACGCAAGTCAATCCTGTCACCGGCGCCACCGAGTACGTAGTCAAGGCTATTAACGTGCCTGCTACCTATCAGCAAACAGGGGCAACCTTCTTCTGCACGGTGCGGCAGGCTACGGAGGCAGAATTAACGGCTATAGGACCTAAAACCGCTATCTGCTCGCAAACTGGCCCGTTTGCTTATCTCGAAAACGTCAGCGACACTGCCTGCACTACCAAGTAATACTTGCTAAGCAACAGAAAGCCCCTTAGTTACATCAACTAAGGGGCTTTCTGTTTCTCAGTATTTTGATATGATCATCCTACTACCTGCGCGTCAGGGGCGGGTACGGAGGGGTTGTATTGCGGAGTTTGCGCGTTCTGCTCGGCAGTGGCTTTGCCTTTGTCGTCCTTGAAATCGGAGCGTTTGTAGGGCCGGATGATAAGGCGCAAGGCTCGGTCGGAACTGGCATAGCTGAAGGCCCAGTCGATGAACGTTACCACCTTGTTGCGGAAGCCAACCAATGTCATCAAGTGGACGAACAACCACGTCAGCCAACCCAGGAAGCCGCTGAAATGCTTATTGCCAGGCAAATCCACCACGGCTTGGTTGCGGCCCACAATGGCCATACTGCCCTTGTTGAAGTACTTGAACTCCACTGGGGCTTCGCCGCGCAGCAGCCGCTTGAAGTTGTCAGCTAGTTGCTCGGCCTGCTGAATAGCTACAGGCGCCAGCATCGGGAAGCCCCGGGGCATTTCGTCGGTAACCATGCTTGCCACGTCGCCGATGGCGTAGACGTTGGTTTGGCCTTCCACCCGGTTCCAGCGGTTCACCTTAATGCACTTGTTGCGCGCAATGGCGTCGGCGGGCAAACCAGCTACTTCGTTGCCGTTTACACCAGCAGCCCAAATCAGGTTTTCAGTCCGAATAAATTCGGTGTCGGAGATGTACGCCTTACAATCCTCGAACCGTTTGACGGGCGTGTTCAAGCGCACATGAATGTTCATGTCGTCGAGGTAACGTTTGGCTTTGTCTTGCGCGAATTTCGACATCGGGCCGAGCACCGACGGACCCGCTTCCATCAGGTAGATTTCCATCTGGCGTAGGTCCAGTTCTGGATAGTCTTTCGGCAATACGTCTTTGCGCATTTCCGCTAGCGAACCCGCAATTTCGACGCCAGTAGGGCCGCCGCCTACAATCACCACGTTGAGGAGGGCTTGCCGCTCCTCAGGGTTTTCTTTCAGCAGCGCTTTCTCGAAGTTCTGAAACAGATAGCTGCGCAAATTCAACGCATTCGGAATGCTTTTGATTTGCATGGCATTCCGCTCGATGCTCTCAATGCCAAAAAAATTGGTTAGAGAGCCGGTGGCCAGCACAAGGTGGTCGTAGCGAATTTCCCCGATGCTAGTGGACACCACATTGCGAGCCGTGTCCACGTTTTGCACGGATGTCATGCGGAAAAAGAAATTCTTCTGGCCCGCAAATATTTTCCGGATGGGGTAGGCAATGCTATCGGCCTCTAGCGCACCGGTAGCTACCTGGTAGAGCAGGGGCTGGAAGTTGTGATAGTTGTTGCGGTCAATGACCACTACTTGCACGGGGGCACCGGCCAAGTCTTTGGCGAGCCGCAGCCCGGCAAAGCCGCAACCCACAATAACGATGCGCGGCTGCGAGGTAACAGGTATATTGGTATCCATTTCGAGTAGGCAAGGTCAAACAGTTCCTTAACTACAAAATGGGGGCTGGGGTTGCCTAAAAACCACTAGCTGAGCCGTACGGCCGCCGCGTGAAAGGCCTGTGTATCTAGCACAAAGCGCACACAGGTGCGCGCCAATAGCTACTTCTTGGCCATGCCCTTGCTTAATAGTCCTCGCCTTCTTTCTTCTTGAATTCTCCGTCTTTCACTTGCTTGATGAGCTGCAACCAGCTGAATGGGTTCAGAAGCGGGTTGTTGCTTTGGAGCGAAGGGCCCATGCCCATGCGGCGCTGTTGGTCGAGCTGCTGCATCTGCATGGTCTGGCGGTAGTTGCCCATGCTAGTCACAGGCGCATTGTTGAAAATGCGCCGCAAAATGTCTTGGTTGAGGTTCTCGGCGGCGCTGGAACCCCGCTCTTTAGGCAGGCGCAAGGCCAAGAAAGCTTCTTTGAACGCTTTTTCGGTGGCATAAGGGAAAACGCGCACTTCGGGCAGAACGGTAGCATCTTCGCGCAGATTCAACAGCACCGAATAGCTCTGGCGCTGGTAGTCGGGCGGAATAACCACGTATTGATTGCGGTAGCCTAAGCTGCGAATTACAATACTATCGCCGGTGAGTACGGGCAGCGAGAAGTAGCCGTAGGCGTTGGTGGCAGTACCGCGGCCCGCCTGTGGGATAAACACCGTAGCGCCGGGCACCCCAATCAGGGAGTCGCCGGTGGCCACGATACCCGTGAACTGCACCACGCGCGCTTGTCCTTGTGCTCGTGCCGCCGTAGGCGCTAGCCCTATCAGCAGCAACACGCAAAGTGCCAGCGAAAAACAAGATCGAACTATCACAGACATAGGGGGAATTACAGAGTACAAGTATACGGCTTCTTCGGGGGTCGCTGCCGGGTTTAGCGTAAATTTGCTGCGGCCCACGCCGGGCTGCTTCCCCTGCCATTCGTTTAAAGATGCGCCTCAAACACTTCAGCGTTGCATTTGGCCAGCAACTATTTAAAGCTTTCGGCGACGAGAGCCGGGTGCGCATTCTGCACCTGCTGTGGCGCAATCAGGAAATGTGCATCTCCGACCTGGAACAGGTCCTCGACTTCACGCAAACCAAAACGTCGCGCCAATTATTATATCTGAAAAATGCAGGATTAGTGAATTTCCGGCGCCTCGACAATTGGATATTTTACTCGATTCAGGGCGAAGGCACTGAACTGGTGCAACAGCTGTTAAGCTACATGGAGCGTGACCCGCAGCTTGTGCGCGACCAGCAGATTTACCAAACACTCTGGTCGAACCGAGAACTCGCCGCGTATAAGCTGCAAAACCGCCGCTGGACTGGTGTAGCACCAGAACAGTAAGCGGCAAAGTGGGCTGCGCTTGTCGTAGTATGTCCTCTACTACTTTGTAGAGTATTCCGTTCCGTTACCTGTCGCTTAATCCTCGAAATCAGTGATTCACCTGTTTGTTTGTACTGCTCAGAAAACCGAAGTCGGCAAAGACGTTGCCCGGGCCCTGAAAATAGAGTTGAAAAAGCAGGACCTGAAGTCGGTGGTGCGCAAAGGAGAGAAACACAAAACCCGCGTTCAGCTCAGCAACTGCCTCGACCAATGCAAGCACTGCAAGAAAGGTGCTGGCGCGGCCCTAATTGTGTATCCGGAGGGTGTGTGGTACGGCGACGTGAAGCCCAAAGATGCCGCCGACATTGTACGGGAACACTTCGGCGAAAACCACCCCGTCAAACGCTTGTTGCTGGAAGAGTAGCAAACCGCCTGCTGCCCCATCGAATTATTTGCTTCCCTAGCTGCTACCTACCCTACTTGAAAACGTACCGCCACCTCTTCTTCGACCTAGATCATACGCTGTATGATTTCGAGACCAACGCCAACGAAACGCTGCGGCAACTATATGCGCACCACAAGCTGGACCGCTTCGGTGCCTTCTCGGTAGAAGATTTCATCCGGGTGTACAGCGACATCAACCACGGGTTGTGGCGGCTTTACCAAGGCAACAAAATCACGCAGCAGCAACTTCGCGCCACCCGTTTCCCGCGCACGTTCGTGAAACTAGGTTTACAGGAAGCCGATGCCCCAGCGGGCATGTCCGAGGAATTCACGGATATCTTGCCGCAGAAATCAGCCGTATTTCCCTTCACATTTGAAGTGCTGGATTATCTGAAGCCTAAGTACGAGCTGCATCTGATTACCAACGGCTTCCGCGACATGCAGTACACCAAGCTGAACTCGGCGGGCCTCACCCACTACTTCCAGGAAATTGTTACGTCTGAATGTTGCGGCCACCTCAAGCCCGACTGCCGGATTTTCGAGCATGCCTTGGAACGAACCGGAGCGAAAGCCAGTGAAAGCCTGATGGTCGGCGACAACTTGGAGTGCGACGTGCTCGGCGCCCACAACGCCGGCATCGACCAAGTGTACTTCAACCCTGAAAAGCGGCGGCACTTCGCTGAAACCACGTACGAAATAAGCTGTTTGAGCGAGCTGAAGACGTTTTTGTAGTTTCCGGCCATATTGCAAGCACTTTGCATGCCCACACCTTATGAGCGGTAGAAACAACCAAGACATTTCCGCTCTGTTCCCGCTTTATCTGATTATCTTTTTTATACTGAACTGGGGGGTTTGGTGGCATTATCAAACCCTGCGTGGGCCAACTGTGCTGGCTACCGTGGTTGATAAGCACACCCAATACCACAAGAACACCTACCACCACTACCTCGACTTGCGCTTCATCACCCTCGACAACCAATCCATCAGCGGTGAGTTGCAGGTTGATAAGCACAACTACCCTGCCTTCCAGGTAAACGATAAGCTCCCGGTTAAGTATGCCCGAGAAGCCCCCGAGGAATTTGCTTTCCTTGGCGAGCCCTTTTTCAATGCGCTGGCTGTGGGAGGCTACGGGCTCCTGGTGCTTATTCTCGTCAGCAGTGGTATTTCCCTACGTCGGAAATACAAGCGTAGAAACGCTAAAGCACGGGGGCAGAGGCAGCCGCCCGCTCCTGCGTACTCCGCCGTTAGAACGTTGGCATGGACTGCGGCCGGGGTTGTAGCGTTTGGTTCGGGCATTGTCAGCTGCCGCCGTGCCTCAAACGAATTATCGGATGCGGCTACACCCCGTGAGTATGCTCACGCCACCGTGCTCCGCGTGCAATACCTTCCTGCTACCAGCTTGTGTACGGCATTGGTGCGCTTTCCCTTGGTTGACTTTGACTCTAGTACCGTGCAGGTGCGCGTGCCGCTTACCGCTGAGCAGCATGCACTCCTACGAGCAAAACTGTCACGCCCCCAAACCCAGCCACTTGAAGTACTGGTAGCGTATCCTACTGCGGCGCCTGAAGAGGCTACGCTGGCGGACCAGGAAAGACCTACCTCGTCGCCCTACAACACAGTAGGAATTGTGCTGTGTACCTTAGGAGCTTTGGTGGTTGGTATCAATCTGGAGAAGTACGTGCGAAATTCCAACAACTGGTAACGCCCCTACAAACACACATCTTTTTGCAACTCCTTGGCTGTTGAAACAATGCATCTTCTTGGTTTTTCGGGGCGCCGCGGCAGCGGCAAGGATACCGTAGCCCGCCTCATACAAGAGCTGCAACCCGAGCGGCAGTGGCAGATTCGGTCAGTCGGTGAACCTATCAAGGCGGTGTGCGCCGCCTTGGCTGGCGAAGACACGCTGCCATACTACTCTCAGGAAGGCAAAACTGAACTATTGCCGCCTTTTGGCCGCACCCGCGGCGAGATGCTACAGCAAGTAGGGTTGGCGCTCCGCCAATGGGAACCCGATATCTGGGTGCAGGCTTTCTTCTCTCAACTGCCGCCCAACCAGTTCACACTGATTCCCGACGTCCGCTTTCCCAACGAAGCTAACCTTATTCGGAGCCGCGGCGGCCTTATGCTCCGTGTAGAAGGCGACCCGCTCCACCAGCGAGGCGACGGCACTCGTGATGATAATCACCCGAGTGAAACTGCCTTGGATGACTATCCACACTTTGCCGCTACTATCTACAACACAGGCTCTTACACCGATTTAGAGCAGCAAGTCCGAAATCTGCTTGGCGTGTTATAGGACGCGTAGCGTCCTGATTGAGCTAGGCTATCCGTAGTAGCGCAACTAAACAGTGATGCCAGCTCTTTATCGAGGGCATCGTTTTCCTTTGCTACTTGCTGGCGTTGTGCGCTACAACTCTAAACCAACCGTCAAGATTTTGCGCATTGCGCCACGTAGTACTCCCCTCTAAACTTGCTTAACAAAGACTATGGAAGTTGGCATTGATAGTTTTGCTTCCCACCTGCTGCAAAATGGTGGCGAATCTCTTAGTGGTGCGGAGGCCATGCGCCTACTACTCGAGCGTATCGAGCAAGCAGACCAAGTTGGCTTGGATGTGTTTGGTATCGGGGAGCACCACCGCGCCGAATACCTCGATTCAGCCACCGCCGTCATTCTGGCGGCGGCAGCGGCCCGCACCAAGCGCATTCGCTTAACTAGCGCCGTGACGGTGCTTAGCGCTGCCGATCCAGTGCGCGTGTTTCAGGAATTTGCCACGCTCGACCTTATTTCACAGGGCCGGGCCGAGATGGTAGTGGGCCGCGGCTCTTCCACCGAAGCCTTTCCCCTCTTCGGGTTTAGCCTGAACGACTACGACCAGTTATTCACTGAAAAGCTCGGCCTGCTCCTCACCATCCGTGACCAAGAGCACGTCCGCTGGACAGGCAAGTTTCGGCCCGCGCTTACGGGCCAGGGCATTTATCCGCGGCCAGTGCAAGCTCCGCTACCCATTTGGCTGGGCGTAGGCGGCACTCCCGAGTCGTTCGTGCGGGCTGGGGTGTTGGGTCTGCCCCTTATGGTGGCCGTTATTGGTGGCAACACGCACCAGTTCCGCCCACTCATAGACCTCTACCGCGAAGCGGGCCGACGGGCCGGACATGCACCAGAACAACTTAAAGTGGGCTTACACTCGCTCGGATATGTTGCACCCACCACGCATGAGGCGCTAGAAGGGTTTTATCCGGGTTACGCCAGTACCTTCAGCAAACGCGCCTTGGAGCGGGGTGGCAGACCCGTTACCAGGGCCCAGTTTGATGCGCAAGTAGGGCCCCAGGGAGCCTTGCTGGTGGGCAACCCTGAAGAAGTGGCAGAGAAAATACTGCGGCACAGCGAAGCGCTGGGTGGCATTTCCCGCGTAACGTTTCAGATGGACGTAGCCGTACTGCCCCACGATAAAATTCTGCAAGCCACCGACCTAATAGGCACCCGTATAGCGCCCCTGTTGCGTTGAGCTATAGCTTGCATTTGCGTTGAGCGTGTAAGTGGTGCTTGTTGTGCTAAGTGCTTTTGCGCGCAGAGGGTGGGCATTATACGTCGGCGTAGTGTTTACTTAGTTTCTGCCTGGATTTCGTGTACCAGCATCAGTAACTGGTGCAGGTTGGGCGTCATACGAAGGAGTACCACCCGTTACCAGCCGTGGCCAACCATCCACGTATTCCAGCCGGTCGAGAAGCATGACGCGGCGGGAGTAGCCTTGGTCGGCGTCGATGGCATCGAACTTCGGTTGGCGTGGGTCGATGGCATGATAGGCCAGCCAATCTTGGTCGGCCGCATCGGTTACTACGCAGTTGTGGCCCGGCGCGAGCCACTGCTTGTTGCCTTCAAGCAACATGGCGTAGGGGTCGTTGGTGGCTTCGGCCAGGGTTTCGAAAGGGCCGGTAGCGGTACGGGAGCGGGCTACCAGCACACCGTAGTGCGCCTCATCACCACAGCAGTTGTTGCCGGAATAGAACAGGTAATACCATCCGTCGCGTAGTACCACCCAGCTGCCCTCTATCAGTTGGTCGTAGCGCTTTGGGTCACCCGCACCAGCTGGCTGCACTAGCACTGTGGTTTCACTGCCGGGCACGAAGGAAACCCGATCTTCCGCTAGCTCACGCACCATTAGGGGGCCGAAGCCAGAGCCCCAGTACAGGAGCCGCTTCCCAGTGGCTGGGTCGTCGAAGGTCATAGGGTCGATGTTGAGGAAGCCGGTGCCGCACAACAGTGGCGTTCCTATATCGGTAAAGGGGCCAGCTGGCGTGTTGGCAATAGCCACCGCTAGGCACAGTCCTTCATCGTCATCAGGCAAGGCGGAGTAGTATAGGTAGTAACGGCCTTCGTGCTCACTCACATGCGGCGCCCATAGCTTTTGGGTGTTGCTAGCCCACACAGGTTTCATTGGAAGCGCTTCCCCCAGATAGTCCCACTGCACCAGGTCTGAGGAGCGGGCTACTTGTATATTGAGAATGGCACCGTGGCGCTTGGTTTGGGTGCCGTAGGCGTAGTACCAGCCATCGGAGGCACGAATGATCGTGGGGTCGGGAAAGTCGTCGTCCCAAATGGGATTCGTATAAAAGGAGGTAGGCATACTGGCAGGTATAGTATCAAGTATAATGGAGGGTACGGATAGTTCCTTGTTCAGGGTTGAAGTACATACTATGTACGGGTCGAAATACACATCGTGCCTTACTGCTCGTATCATTTCTACCAGGTGGCTACCTTTGCTCCACCCTTCCCCATTACCTACATCAGTAACTACCCCTCATTATGGCCAACGGCTTTTTCAATGTTCCCGCTCCTGTCAACGAACCCGTCAAGGCATACGCCCCCAACTCCCCGGAGCGCCTAGAGCTGCTTAAAGCCATCAAGGAGCTCAAGCAGATGCAGCGTGACATCCCCATGTACATTGGGGGCAAAGAAGTCCGCACCGGCAACACCCAGAACATCACCCCGCCTCACGACCACCAGCACCTGCTCGGTCAGTTTCATGAAGGCGACGCCTCGCACGTAACGCAAGCCATTGATGCTGCTCTCGCGGCCCGCGCTAACTGGGCCGACATGCCGTGGGAGCACCGCGCCTCTATCTTCTTGAAGGCGGCCGAACTGCTGGCAGGCCCTTACCGTGCCCGCATCAACGCGGCCACCATGCTGGGCCAAAGCAAAAATGCCTACCAAGCGGAAATTGATGCAGCCTGTGAGCTGATCGATTTTTTCCGTTTCAACGTGCACTTCATGCAGGAAATCTACACGCAGCAGCCGGTATCGTCGCCGGGCATGTGGAACCGCTTGGAGCACCGCCCGCTGGAAGGCTTCGTGTTTGCCCTCACGCCCTTCAACTTCACCTCTATTGCCGCCAACCTACCTGCTTCAGTAGCCATGATGGGTAACGTGGTGGTGTGGAAACCAGCTTATACCCAGATTTATTCAGCTCAGGTGCTGATGGAACTGTTCAAGGAAGCAGGCGTGCCGGATGGTGTTATCAACCTAATTTATGTGGACGGCCCCGTAGCTGGCGACGTTATTTTCTCGCACCCCGACTTCGCCGGCATTCACTTCACCGGTTCTACGGGCGTCTTCCAGCAAATCTGGAAGACTATCGGCCAGAACATCACCACCTACAAGAGCTACCCGCGCATTGTAGGCGAAACTGGTGGCAAGGACTTTATTCTGGCTCACCACTCAGCCCACCCACGCCAGGTAGCCACGGCCATCACCCGTGGGGCGTTTGAATACCAAGGTCAGAAGTGCTCGGCCGCAAGCCGTGCTTACATCCCCAGCAACATCTGGGACGAGGTGAAAGGCTACTTGCAAGAAGACTTGAAGTCGTTCAAAATGGGCGACGTAGAAGATTTCTCGAACTTCATCAACGCCGTTATCAGTGAAACTTCCTTCGACAAGCTGGCCCGTTACATTGATGCAGCCAAGCAGGACGAAACGGTTGACATCATTGCCGGCGGCAACTACGACAAGTCAAAAGGCTACTTCATTGAGCCCACGATTATCGTTACCAAGAACCCGCAGTATGTCACGATGTGCGACGAGCTGTTCGGCCCCGTCATCACGCTCTACGTCTACGATTCGCAGGAATTCGAGAAGACGCTGGACCTCGTAGACGGCACTTCGCCGTATGCTCTTACTGGCGCTATCTTCTCGCAAGACCGTTATGCCATCGACTTAGCGTCGAAGCGCCTAGTGCATGCGGCTGGCAACTTCTACATCAACGACAAGCCAACCGGCGCAGTAGTGGGCCAGCAACCATTCGGCGGCGCCCGTGCCTCCGGTACCAACGACAAAGCCGGCTCCATCCTCAACCTGCTCCGCTGGGTGTCGCCGCGTGCCATCAAGGAAACCTTCGTGCCGCCAGTTGATTACCGCTACCCCTTCATGGGCGTAGAAACCGGCGAAAACCTGAACGTTACCGGCCAGGGCGGTTTCTAAATCAGAAGTTAGCAAGCACCAAAAGGCCGCTTCAGTAGCTCTGAAGCGGCCTTTTGGTGCTTAAATCCGTGAGTACCACTATTGCCACACAATGGGGACATTGCGGAATTCAAGGTTTATGGTACGCCCTATATTGACATCAGAAAACACCATGCAGGTCAACACTTGAAAGCTTTTGGTTGCAGGCAATATCTTAGGAATAACCGCTCTGGTTTTAATGGCTACGTCCGTAGGCACCTTGTTGCGAATACCGCCCGAACCAATTTGAATATCGAAAGTGCGGTACTCTTCACCTGCTGCATCAACTCCAGTTATTTGCTGGAATTGTAAGTCGCGAGTAGGTCCTGTATTTTTTAGTAGCAGCTCCACACTTACAGTTTGCGTCTTGCGGTTGCCTATGCATCGAGCGATAGTAACCTCCACTTTCTCTACTATTTCTTTCTGAACGTTGGCTGTGGCTGTAGATGTAGCTGTGGTGGCTACAGGTTGAGCCGAGGTAGAAGCCGTGAGTTTCTTACCAGCATTGTTGCGCAGGTAAGTATTTTCCGCCTTCAATCGAGCTACTTCTGACTTAAGAAAATCGCAATCTGTTGATTGCGCTTGAGCAGTTGAGGAAAGGAATACGGTGCCTAGGGCAATACTTAACAGAGGTAATTTCATTGTAAGTAAGTGATAAGGATGAAGGAATTGGGTTGCACAAGGTAGGCAGTGCTAGCTATTTTGCCTTGATGGCAGTACCAGCGTGTAGGTCCATTTTGCTAATAGCAAGGAAGACCAAACAGTGGAATATCGATCATTCCACTGCCATCATACCCCGACCTTTGTTCCCAACTACCTAGGCCCTACCTTTGCCCTTCAACGCCGTTCTCGAACGGCCTTTTCCCGTTGATGTCTATGCTTCTCGCTGTAACTACCAATTATCAGCCGCAGGACTTTCTGCCCATCATCGTGCAGTTTGGGCTAGCGGTTGCTTTCGTGGCCTTTGCCATGATAACCTCTCACCTACTAGGTCCGCGCCGCAAGAGCGTGGTGAAGGATGAAGCATTTGAGTGCGGTATCGAGTCGGTGGGCAATGCCCGCACCCCGATTTCGGTGAAGTACTTTCTTACGGCCATCCTATTCGTACTTTTCGACGTGGAGGTCATCTTTATGTACCCTTGGGCGGTGAACTTCCGGGCCTTAGGTACCGACGGCTTCATTGAAATGGTGGTGTTCTTGGCACTGCTATTGGCTGGCTTCGGCTACGTCATCAAAAAAGGCATTTTACGCTGGAACGAGGCGTAAACAAGCAAACCTTTATTGGCTGGCTGGTGTTGGCAAAGAGAGGTTTATGCTCCTTTAATCTGACTTTCACTCATGGATAATAGAGTTCCCGAAATCAAAATGACGGAGGCGCCGGACGGCCTCGAAGGAGCCGGCTTCTTCGCTACGTCGCTCGAGAAAGTAGTAGGTATTGCCCGCGCCAATTCGCTCTGGCCCCTGCCTTTCGCCACTTCGTGCTGCGGCATCGAGTTCATGGCTACCATGGGTGCCCGCTACGACATCTCGCGCTTCGGTTCCGAACGCCCTAGCTTCTCGCCCCGGCAGGCTGACTTGCTGATGGTGATGGGTACCATTGCCAAGAAAATGGCCCCTATCGTGAAGCAAGTGTACGAGCAGATGGCGGAGCCTCGGTGGGTATTGGCTATGGGTGCTTGCGCTTCTTCGGGCGGCATCTTTGATACCTACTCGGTGCTGCAAGGCATCGACCGGATTATTCCGGTTGATGTGTACGTGCCGGGCTGCCCACCCCGTCCTGAGCAAGTGCTCGACGGCCTGATGCGGGTACAGGACCTCGCCAAAAACGAGTCTATCCGCCGCCGCAACTCGCCTGAATACCAAGCCCTGTTGGCTTCTTACAACATCAAATAGACCACAGACATTGCGCACGGAGGGGCGAGGCGCCTGCAATCCTTTGCTTACCCTCTCCGTGCTCACTTCTACCGCTAAATGGCTGACCAAACCGTAGAATCACCTGACGCTCAGGAAACCGCTGCCGAACTTGATCCGGCCGCGCAGAAGAACAAGCAGTTGCTCGACCTTCTGTATCGTTTGTTTGGACAAGACGCTTTCACCGATGTGGAAGAGCCTTACGGCTTCCTGACCGTCACGACCACACGGGAGCGAATCCACGATATCATTGCCGGCCTTCAGCAAGATCAGGAGTTGCAACTCAACTTCCTGACTACTATGTGCGGCATGCATTGGCCGGAGCGCAAAGACCAGGAGCTGGGCATGGTATACATGCTGCATAGCTTGGTGCATAATGTCCGCCTGCGGCTGAAAATTTTCTTTCCGATTGGCGACCCGCATGTATCAACGTTGACCGACCTCTACTCCGCCGCCAATTGGATGGAGCGCGAATCGTTCGACTACTACGGTATCATTTTCGTTGGGCACCCCAATCTTATCCGCATCCTCAATGTGGAAGACATGGACTACCACCCCATGCGCAAGCAATACGCGCTGGAGGATGGTACCCGTGAAGACAAAACCGACTTATTCTTCGGCCGTTAGGCCCCTGATACCTATATCATGGCAGTAAACGACACGCTGGAAGGCACCCGCAAGATTGTTGAAGAGGCCGAAGAGCAACGGCCCAATCTTCATCCGCTGGCCCCAACCGTCAACGACTTCAACCAGGAGCTAACCACGCTCAATTTAGGGCCTACCCACCCTGCTACTCACGGCATCTTCCAGAACATTCTGCAGATGGACGGGGAGCGGATTGTGTCGGGGGTGCCTACTATTGGCTATATCCACCGCGCTTTCGAGAAAATTGCGGAGCGCCGGCCGTTCTACCAGATTACGCCCCTCACCGACCGGATGAACTACTGTTCGTCGCCCATCAACAACATGGGCTGGCACATGACGGTAGAGAAACTGCTCGGCGTGACCGTTCCGAAGCGCGCGCAATACATGCGCGTGATTCTGATGGAACTGGCCCGCATCACTGATCACCTCATTTGCAATGGCATTTTGGGCGTGGACACGGGTGCTTTCACTGGCTTCCTCTACCTGATGGACGAGCGGGAGAAAGTGTACGAGATTTACGAGGAAGTAAGCGGTGCCCGCCTGACCACCAACATGGGCCGGGTAGGCGGTATGGAGCGCGACTTCACGCCAGTAGCTATTCAAAAGCTACGGGCTTGGTTGAAGTCTTTTCCGGCCGTAATGCGCGAGTTCGAGAAAATGTTTAACCGCAACCGCATCTTCATGGATCGGGTGGTGGACGTAGGCGGTATTTCTGCCGAGCGCGCCCTCAACTACGGTTTTACGGGCCCTAACCTACGCGCTGCCGGTGTCGATTACGACGTGCGGGTGATGAACCCTTACTCCAGCTACCAGGACTTCGACTTCGAAATTCCGGTGGGCACCAAGGGCGACACCTACGACCGGTTTATGGTGCGCAACGAGGAAATCTGGCAGAGCTTACGCATTATCGAGCAAGCCCTAGAGAACCTACCTGAAGGCCCTTACCACGCCGATGCGCCGCACTTCTACCTGCCTCCCAAGCAGGCCGTGTACCAAAACATGGAGGCGCTCATCTACCACTTCAAAATCATCATGGGCGAAATTGACGCTCCGGTTGGTGAAGTGTACCACAGCGTGGAAGGTGGCAACGGTGAGTTAGGTTTCTACTTGGTTTCTGATGGAGGCCGCACGCCGTACCGCCTGCACTTCCGCCGTCCGTGCTTTATCTACTACCAAGCCTACACGGAAATGGTAGTGGGCCAGACCCTCTCCGACGCCATCGTGACGCTGTCGTCGATGAACGTAATTGCTGGCGAGCTGGACGCATAGTTTTTGTTGATTTCAAGTAAGTACATGGAGACGACGAGCGTTAAGCCGCAATTTTCCGAAGCCGCTAAAGCGGAAATTGAGCGCATTTGCAAGCAGTACCCACCAGAGCGCCGCAAGTCGGCCTTGTTGCCAGTGCTGCACATTGCGCAGGCCGAATTTGGCGGGTGGGTGAGCCCGGAGGTGCAAGATTTGGTAGCCGAGGTTATTGGCATCAGACCCATCGAGGTATACGAGGTGTCGTCTTTCTACACCATGTTCAACCTCAAGCCAGTAGGCAAGCATGTGCTGGAAATCTGCCGTACAGGCCCTTGCATGCTGCGCGGCTCCGACGAGCTAACGGCTCACTTAGAGCGCATCACTGGCGCCAAAGTGAACGGCGCTACCTCTCCCGACGGCCTCTTCACGCTGAAGGAAGTGGAGTGCTTGGCGGCTTGTGGCTTCGCCCCCATCGTGCAGGTTCGGGAGAAATACTACGAGCAGTTGGATACTCCGGCTGCGGTAGATGCCATGCTCACCGAACTGCGCAACCAAGTGCACCGTCCGGCTTTGCCGTGGGAAGAAACCGGCTTGCCGAACGTCCTGGCTAACAATTAACGTCTTTCAGCCAACCGCTACAACCTATGGGACGCAAACTGCTGACCGAACATATTAACGTTGAAGGCATCGACACCTTGGAGGTGTACCGCAAACACGGCGGGTACCGCTCGGTGGAGAAGGCGCTGAAGACGATGACCCCCGATGAGGTGGTGGAAGAAGTGAAGAAGTCGGGCCTACGTGGGCGCGGCGGCGCTGGCTTCCCTACCGGTATGAAGTGGAGCTTCCTGGCCAAGCCAGAAGGCGTGCCACGCTACCTCGTCTGCAACGCCGATGAATCGGAGCCGGGCACTTTCAAGGACCGTCAGCTGATGTCGAAACTGCCGCACTTGCTGGTGGAAGGCATGATTACGAGTTCGTATGCACTTGGCGCGAACACCTCGTATATCTACATCCGCGGCGAGTTGTTGTACGTGCTGCGCATTCTGGAAAAAGCCATTGCAGAAGCATACGCCGCTGGTTTCCTTGGAAAGAACATCTTGGGCTCGGGTTACGACCTGGATTTGCACGTGCACCCCGGTGGTGGCGCGTATATCTGCGGTGAAGAAACTGCTTTGTTGGAATCGTTGGAAGGCAAGCGAGGCAACCCACGCAATAAGCCGCCATTCCCGGCTGTGCAGGGCCTCTATGCCCGCCCGACGGTGGTAAACAACGTGGAATCTATTGCGGCCGTGCCGGTTATCGTGAACGATGGCGGCGAGGAATACGCCAAGATTGGCGTTGGCCGGAGCACCGGCACCAAGCTGTTCTCAGCTTGCGGCCACCTCAACAAGCCTGGCATTTACGAAATCGAGTTGGGCTTGCCAGTTGAGGAGTTCATTTACTCCGATGAGTACTGCGGCGGCATTTGGAAAGGTCGCGAGTTGAAGGCTGTAGTAGCCGGTGGTTCGTCTGTTCCAATTCTACCCAAAGAGCTGATCCTGAAAACGGCTGCTGGTGAGCCTCGCCTCATGAGTTACGAGTCGCTTTCGGATGGTGGCTTCGTGACGGGTACTATGCTCGGTTCGGGTGGTTTCATTGCCATGGACGAGACGACCTGCATCGTGCGCAACACCTGGAGCTTCTCCCGTTTCTATCACCACGAGTCGTGCGGGCAATGCTCGCCTTGCCGTGAGGGTACGGGCTGGTTGGAAAAGGTGTTGCACCGCTTGGAGCACGGCCACGGCCACATGGAAGACATCGACTTGCTGGTGAGTGTAGCCAAGCAAATCGAGGGCAACACCATTTGCCCACTTGGCGAAGCCGCTGCTTGGCCGGTGGCCGCTGCCGTTCGTCACTTCCGCGACGAATTCGAGTGGCACGTAACGCACGCCAAGGAAGCTGCCCAACCTGGCGCAGTGTACCAAGGCAAAGCGGTACTGGCCTAAATCAGACCGTCATGCGCTGCTTGTTTTGCTTGCTGCATGACCGACGAAATCTTAACGTCTTTAACTTAAATGGCTAAAATAACTTTCGACGGCATCGAGGTGGAAGTTCCAGACGGAACAACCATCCTCAACGCAGCCCGCCAAATCGGTGGTAGCATTGTGCCTCCGGCTATGTGCTACTACACGCCGCTGAAGGGCTCGGGTGGCAAATGCCGCGCTTGCTTGGTGCGTGTAGCTGCTGGCTCCACCAAAGACCCACGTCCGATGCCCAAGTTGGTGGCTTCGTGCGTAACGCCTGTACAAGACGGTATGGTGGTCGAAAACACCAAATCCGAACAGGTACTTGATGTGCGCAAAGGCATTGTGGAAATGCTGCTCATCAACCACCCGCTGGACTGCCCCGTGTGCGACCAAGCCGGGGAATGCAGCCTGCAAGATTTTGCTTTTGAGCACGGCGTGTCTACGACCCGCTACCGCGAAGAGCGCCGTACGTTCGAGAAAATCGACATCGGTCCGCTCATTCAACTGCACATGACGCGTTGCATCCTGTGCTACCGGTGCGTATACACCGCCGACCAGATTTCGGAAGGTGGCCGTGTACACGGTGTGCTAGGCCGTGGCGACGCTGCTGAGATTGGTACTTACATCGAGAACATCATTGATAACGACTTCTCTGGCAACGTCATCGACGTGTGTCCGGTAGGTGCTCTCACCGACAAAACGTTCCGCTTCAAGCAGCGCGTATGGTTCACGAAACCCGTGAATGCGCACCGCGACTGCCCGAAGTGCGCCGGTAATGTGACACTTTGGTACAAAGGCAAAGATGTGCTCCGCGTAACGGCTCGTAAAGACCAGTACGGCGAGGTGAAAGAGTGGATTTGCAACGAATGCCGCTTCGACAAAAAAGAAACGGCTGACTGGACCATCGAAGGACCGGCACATATCGAACGTTCTTCGGTAATTTCGGCCAATCACTACGAACTGCCCGTGCTCAATCAGTCGGTAATAGCCGACTTGCCTGAAAGTACGCAGCGCGATTTGGAAAAGAATCCTCCACTGAAACTAGGCTAACTGATTGAATTGCTGCTTGCTGACTGATTGGCGTTTTTTAGTATTCATTGAACGGCCAACCATTCAGCAAGCACCAATTCAACAAGCAACTCTATGATTGAACTACCCACCCTTGGTTGGCAATCCATTGTCATCTTCGTTGTATTTGCGGTTTCGCTGCTAATTGCAACGTACTGCACATACGCGGAGCGTGTTATTGCCGCCTTTTTGCAAGACCGGGTTGGTCCGGACCGTGCGGGCCCTTACGGCTTGGCGCAACCCCTGGCCGACGCCGTGAAGATGTTCACAAAAGAAGAGTTCTTCCCCGGCGGTGCCAACAAGGCACTGTTCGTGTTCGGCCCTTGCCTAGCCATGATTACGGCCCTGATGTCGTCGGCGGTAATTCCGTTCGGTAACAACCTTAGCTTCGGCAACAACGCCTTCTTCCTGCAAGGAATCGAGGTGAATATCGGAATGCTGTGGGTGTTCGGGGTTGTATCGTTGGGCGTGTATGGCGTGATGATTGGTGGTTGGGCTTCCAACAACAAATTCTCACTGCTCGGCGCTATTCGAGCCGCTTCGCAAAACATTAGCTACGAACTCGCCATGGGCTTGTCGCTGATTGCGGTGCTGATGATTTCGGGTACGCTTTCGTTGCGCGAAATCACGCTGCAACAGTCTTCGGAGGGCGCTTTCGTATGGCAGGACATCTTCAACTGGAATATAATGAAGCAGCCTTTGGGCTTCATTATATTCTTGGTTTGTGCCTTTGCTGAAACCAACCGGACACCGTTTGACTTGCCCGAGTGCGAAACTGAACTAGTAGGTGGCTACCACACCGAGTACTCGTCGATGAAATTGGGCTTGTACTTGTTTTCGGAGTATGTGAACATCTTCGTGGTTTCGGCCGTGATGAGCGTACTCTACTTCGGTGGCTTCAACTTCCCCTTTCAATATGAACTGCGTGACTGGTTGGCGAGCAGCCAAGGTTGGGAATTGGCTTCGGCGCAAAACCTAATTACGGCGCTTGGCACCTTGCTGCTGTTCGGCAAAATCTTCGCCTTCATCTTCTTCTTCATGTGGATTCGCTGGACTCTCCCGCGCTTCCGCTACGACCAACTGATGCGCCTCGGCTGGACCATCTTGATTCCGCTGGCCGTTATCAACATCCTTATCACCGGCGGACTCATCACGTTCGGCGTGATTAAGTAACTGAACTGACTCATGCAGCCTCTCACCAATAGAAGCAAGAAATTAGAAAAGAAGCCGATGACCTTGGCTGAGCGGGCGTATTTGCCAGCTATCTTCCAAGGTCTGAGCATCACGATGCGCCACTTCTTCATGAAGAAGGCCACTGTGCGCTACCCCGAAGAGGTGCGTCCTTTCTCCCCTATCTTCCGTGGCTTGCACGTGCTTAAGCGCGATGAGCAGGGCCGGGAGCGGTGCACGGCCTGTGGCCTTTGTGCCGTAGCCTGCCCCGCCGAAGCCATTACGATGGTAGCTGGCGAGCGGAAAAAAGGCGAGGAAGGCCTTTACCGCGAAGAAAAGTATGCCATTAGCTACGAAGTGAACATGCTACGTTGCATTTTCTGCGGCCTCTGCGAAGAAGCCTGCCCGAAAGCTGCCGTGTATCTCCAAGCCGATAAAATGGCCCCGCCACGCTTCGAGCGTGACGAGTTCATCTACGGCAAAGACCGTCTCGTAGAGCCAGTTGATCCGTCGAAACGTTCAGAGCGCGGCATTCAGCTCACGCCAGAGCAAGCCGAAGCTCTCCGCAACAAGATGGTTCAGCAACCGGCGTAACTACTACATTTGTTGTCTTAAGCAGCGCGAAAGACTTTGCGGGCTTAAGACAACAAAAAACATCTGAAATGTCTCCACTCTTCCTCTTTCTGTCCTTCGTAGCACTGTTGAGCGCGCTAGGCGTGGTGTTTGCCAAGAATCCGATACACAGCGTGCTGTTTCTGATTCTGACGTTCTTCTCGCTCTCAGGACATTACTTGTTGCTGAACGCGCAGTTCTTGGCGGCCGTTAACATTATCGTGTACGCCGGCGCCATTATGGTGCTATTCCTGTTCGTGATTATGTTCCTGAATCTGAACGTGGACACTGAGCCCCACAAGCCAGCATTAGCTAAAATTGCGGCGGCCATTGCCGGTGGCTCGTTGTTCGTCATTATGATTGTGGCGCTGCGAGACATCCAACTACCCGCCGTAAACGGCACTACGTTCGACTCGCAGATTGGAATGGTGGACAAGCTAGGCATGGTGTTGTTCACCACCTACAAACTACCGTTCGAGTTGGCTTCTATTCTGCTCTTAGTAGCTATGGTAGGAGCGGTAATGCTAGGCAAGCGCGAAACTGGAGAGCGGAATTTTTAGAGACATTGAATTCGATAAACGAAAAGCGGCAACTGATTAATCAGTTGCCGCTTTTTTGTTACCTCTATGAAGTTTTCTACCTTAAAAAATTATACATCTGCTTGCCAAGCACATTACGAAAGGTATTTTGCTGCCTACGGTAGAAAGATTGTTTGGAGGGAAGGACCTATAGAAAAACTTCATCCATATTTCTATGTACTGGAGTTTGGTCCTTCAGCTAGACAAAACTGCTGGACCTATTGCACAGTAGGTATGTCGCTTGATAACCCCGAGGAATCTGCAATTGAACTCTTTCTATTATCTCCTTATCAGACGAACTCGGTAGCTGAGTTGCTAATACTATGTGCGTCTTTCCACCGAAACTCAGCCACCCTGGATCTGGACCATACTGTTAATATTGGACAGCCATGGTTACCAGGCTCCATTTGTGATCATGCATTTATATCACTTCCATACCTGCACGGAGAAAATCTGGAACTGTTAAATTTTTCAGGACATACTACGCATTGCTACTGGCTTATACCTATAACTAAGGCCGAAAGAGAATACAAAATCAGTCACGGCGGTGAAGCGCTAGAGCAACTATTCGAGGATAAAGCCCTTGATTATCTAAACCCCGTTAGAAGGAGCTTACTGTAAACGAAAGCGGCCCCTAGTGAACTAGGGGCCGCTTTCGTTTTGTGTTATACAGAGACCTTATGTGGTTCCTCAGGTGCCGAGCGGCGCATCCAAGCGGGGGCGCTGCAAGTGGCGTGCATTTTCTGGCGGAACTTCTCTTGTTCTTCAGGAGACAGACTAGCCATGCGGGACTCCATCTTCTCACGCATCATTCTGCGGCGGCGGCTCCAAGCCCCGGCGCGCCCGCTTTTGTTGAAGCCACCGAACAGAATGCGGGACAGCAATAGCAAGCCTAGAGTTTGAGGAAATGTAATAAAGGGACCATTGAAGAGGTCGGGAACGAGCCAGTTCCAGAGACTCATTGTAATGAAGCCAATAACGGCCACAAACAAGATTCCTAAGAGAGCGAATTTAAGGCCGCGAAGCAGCCAGAAGGAGCGATTCATAATGTGGGGTTTCTAAAAACGTCGTACTGACGAAGGAAGCTTCTCGCAGGTGTGCAAATTGTGAACCGTTCTAGGCGTCCGCATGCGAGAGGCTTCTACAAGCGCTGCGGGACGTGTTTCAAAGAAGGCTTTAGTCAGTGAACAGTTCGGTGTAAAGCTTTTGCAGGCGCTTGCGCAGGTGTTGCACGGCGTAGTGCTTGCGGGAAATTAAGGTTTTAAGCGGCACCCCCGTTTCCTCTTCCATCTCGCGGAAAGTTTTTTCTTCCAGCTCGTGCCAAATAAAGACCTCTCGTTGAGCGGCGGGTAGTTCGGCCAGTGCGTCCGAAAGCGCTTCCATCAACGTCTCGCGAAGCAGCCGGTTTTCCGGGGCATCGTCGGGAGCGGGCAGAATATCGGCGAGCAGCAGAGAGTTTTCTTCGTCGGCAGAGAAGTTGCGGGTCAACTCGTCTTCGAGAGAAGTGGTTTTTTTGCGGCGGTAGAGGTCCGTGATTTTGTTGCGGGCCACGCGGAACAACCAGGCCGCAGCCTGCTCTACCGGCTTGAGCACGCGGTAGCTTTCTACGAGTTCGGCAAAGACGTCTTGCAATACGTCTTCCGCCTCGGCGGGATCGGGGATGCGGCGACGGATGAACTGCAGCAGCCGGCCGCGCTGCGCGCGCACAGCCTCCTGTATCTGCTGGTCCTGGTGGCCGGCCGTCATCGGTAGCGTCATGGTGAGGGGTAGCGTTTCCATTCTGCTAACACAGACGAACGAGGCTGGAAAATACTTCATTATCCCTGCACTTTTTGAAATAAGCAGTCGGTGCCTTGCGCTGCCCTCGCTTCCGTACTGAGTGGCTCCGTCGGCTCTCACCTCAACAATCCGACTGCTCTACCCTTTAAATACAGATTAAAAGCGTACTAATCCCACAACTGTCTGAGCCGAGGTCCCGATTTAAGGGTGGCGTTTTCCAATTTTCAGGATACCTTTGCCAGCCAATTCACTACGGCTGCGCTTCTGCCTGCCGCTTCATTTCGCCGTCAACTGCCCCGCATGGATCAGAACATACCGCAGGTTATTCAAACGGTTCCTCTTCAATACTACGTCTTCTTCGCTACGGCGCTTTTTGCCATCGGCGTGCTTGGGGTGCTCACCCGGCGTAATGCCATCATCATCTTTATGTGTGTAGAGCTGATGCTCAACGCCGTAAACGTGCTGCTTACCGCCTTTGCAGCCTACCGCTCCGATGCGAACGGGCAGGTGTTCGTGTTTTTCATTATGGCAGTAGCCGCCGCCGAAGTAGCTGTGGGCTTGGCCATTATCGTCATGATTTACCGAAACCTGCAAAACACCGACGTCAATCTGTTAAATCGACTGAAGTTCTAAGTTGATGGCTGAATAGCTTTTTTGTTAAGTGGCAGGTCATTCGTGGCCAAGCCTTTAACAGGACAGCTAGGCAGCCATTTAGCCATTACTATAGATGCAAGAAACCGTTCTACCTGCCGCAAGCGCCCCGTACTCCACTTTTCTGTACGTGCTGATTCCGCTGCTGCCTTTCTTGGGCTTTCTCATCAATGGGCTGCTGAACAAGCGCCTCTCGGGCACGGTAGCCGGCGTACTTGGCAGCGCCACAGTGCTCGGCTCGTTCCTGATTTCGGTGTTTCTGTTTCTGAATTTTCAGTATCAGTACACCGTCACGCTGTTCGACTGGATTTCGGTCGGCTCGATGCAGATTCCCTTCTCCTACCAGATCGACCAGCTTAGCCTCATCATGTTGCTGCTCGTGACGGGCGTTGGGTTCCTGATTCACGTGTACAGTATTGGCTATATGCACCACGACGAGAACGTGGGCAAGTTTTTCAGCTTCCTGAATCTGTTCGTATTCAGCATGTTGGTATTGGTACTCGGTGCCAACTTCGTAATCCTGTTCATTGGCTGGGAAGGCGTGGGGCTCTGCTCCTACTTGCTCATCGGTTTCTGGAATAAGAACACCAGCTACAACAACGCCGCCAAGAAAGCCTTTATCATCAACCGTGTCGGTGACCTAGGCTTCCTGCTCGGCATCTTCCTGATTTACCTGACGTTCGATTCGGTACAGTACGCCGAAGTGTTCCAGAAAGCCAGCACCATGCAGATTGGGGCGGGTGTAGTGACGGCTATTACGTTGTTGCTTTTCGTGGGTGCAATGGGTAAGTCGGCGCAGCTGCCGCTTTACACTTGGCTTCCTGACGCCATGGCCGGCCCTACTCCAGTATCGGCCCTAATTCACGCGGCGACCATGGTAACGGCAGGTATCTACATGATTCTGCGCGCCAACGTCCTGTTCACACTGGCTCCTCAAACGCTGGAAGTTATTGCCATCATTGGAGCCGCTACGGCGCTGTTTGCAGCTACAATCGGCTTGGCACAAAACGATATCAAAAAGGTACTGGCCTATTCCACCGTTTCGCAGCTGGGCTACATGTTCTTGGCCTTGGGCGTGATGGGCTATAGCACCAGCCTGTTCCACGTCCTGACGCACGCCTTCTTCAAGGCTCTAATGTTCTTAGGTGCGGGCTCTGTGATTCACGCCATGAGCAACGAGCAGGACATGCGCCGCATGGGTGGCCTGCGCAAAGCGCTGCCCATCACGTTCATTACATTCCTGGTTGGTTGCCTCGCCATTGCCGGCATCCCCCCCTTCTCGGGCTTCTTCTCGAAAGATGAAATTCTGCTGCACGCTTACGAGCACAGCAAGGTGCTGTACGCCGTGGGTTTGTTTACGGCCTTCTTGACGGCGTTCTACATGTTCCGTTTGCTGTTCCTTACGTTCTTCGGTGAGTTCCGCGGAACCGAGGAGCAGAAGCATCACCTACACGAGTCGCCAGCGTCTATGACGTTGCCACTTATCATCCTCGCTATTCTGGCGGCAGTAGGTGGTTTTATGAATGCGCCACTGGTACTGGGCCGCGGTTACCTCGCCGACTATCTCGCACCACTCTTCACGTACTCGCAGCGCCTCAACCCGGCCGCTTTCAATGCCGAAGTTGATCACGCTACCGAGTATATGCTGATTGGCCTCTCGGTAGGCGCTGGCGTGCTGGGCATTATCCTAGCCTACGTGCAGTACGTGAGCCGCGGCGTCCGGCCGGCCGAGGACGATGCGCAGCGTTCGGCACCGGAAAACGTGGTTTACCACAAGTACTACATCGACGAACTGTACAACGCGCTGTTCGTGCGTCCGACCATGTGGCTCTCAAAAGCCTTTTACCGCTACGTGGAGCAAGGCATCATCGACCCGGTAGTGAATGGTTTTGGCCGCATCACGATGGGCGGCGGACAATTGCTGCGCTTCGTGCAAACCGGCTCAGTAGAAACCTACCTTATTCTGATGGTCATTGGAATTGTGGTAGTGCTGGCGCTGAACTTCGTGAAGTTTTAAATCTGAAGACTTGAATAGAATATAATAGTATGAGTCAGGCGATTCTTCTATTCACAGCTCCTTATGCCGGGGTAGAAAAAGCTACCGCCGGAGAAACGATACTCATCATTACACTCTATTCCATTATGACTCTTCTAAACTTTCTGCCTACCATCCTTGGAAGAAAGAAGAATGATGTCTTTGTCATTTTTATCTTAAATCTATTGTTTACCTGGACAATTATTGGGTGGCTTTATGCACTGTATTTATCCTTGAGAAAGTCCTCTGTTATTTCTGCTTCTGTAGCTCATCTTTTTGAGCCATCTAAGAACAACCTGCTTACCTAATGCTCACAGTTCTCCTCCTACTCTGGCCCGTGGCGGCCGCCCTGCTACTGCACTTCTTCAAAGGCAGTGCTGCCCGGGTGGCAGCGTTTGGCGCGGCGCTGATTGAATTCGTACTGGCGGTTTTCGCAGCCGTTACTTTCAACGGTGGTAACTCCGGACAATTCTCGTTGAACCTGCCGTGGATAGCCTCGGCTGGCATCAACTTCCATGTGGGGATGGATGGGCTCAGCTTGCTGCTCGTATTGCTCACCACGTTCTTGGTGCCTTTAATTCTGCTGGCCTCGTACCGTCGCACCTTCGATAATGCCTCAGCGTTCTACGCGCTGGTGTTGTTTATGGAAACGGGCTTGGTGGGCGTGTTCACGGCGCAGGATGCGTTTCTGTTCTACTTCTTCTGGGAAGTGGCCCTCATTCCGATCTACTTCTTGGCTGGTGTGTGGGGCGGCGTAAACCGAGCTAAGGTTACGTTCAAGTTCTTCCTCTACACTATTGTCGGCTCGTTGTTTATGCTGGCTGGCTTTGTGTACCTCTACTTCCAGACGGGCCCAGCGGCCAACGGGCTTGCGGCGCACAACGCTGAACTTACTTCGTTCTACAACCTAAGCTTAAGCGCGCAGGAGCAGTCGTGGTTGTTCTGGCTGATTTTTGCGGCCTTCGCCGTGAAGATGCCTATCTTCCCCTTCCACACCTGGCAGCCAGATACCTATACTGAGTCGCCGGCGCCGGCTACGATGTTGCTCTCGGGCATCATGCTGAAAATGGGTATTTATGGCTGCATGCGGTGGCTGTTGCCCGTAGTGCCGCTTGGCGTAAGCCAGTGGCAAGACTTAGTACTGATCCTGTCGATTATCGGCATCATCTACGGAGCTATCATTGCCATTCGCCAGCAGGATGTGAAGCGGCTTATTGCTTATTCTTCTCTTTCCCACGTAGGGTTGATGATTGCCGGTGTGTTCTCGCTCACTCAGATTGGGTTGCAAGGAGCTAGCATCCAAATGCTGGCGCACGGCGTGAACGTGGTAGGCATGTTCTTCATTGCTGACTGCATTGAGCGCCGCACTAATACCCGCTTGATTCCGGACCTTGGCGGCCTCACTCGCCAAACGCCCGTGCTGACGGTGTGCTTCCTGGTGCTATTACTCGGCACGGTAGCATTGCCACTCACCAATGGGTTCGTGGGAGAATTCCTGCTGCTCGGTGGCGTGTACCAGTACAATGCTTGGATGGGCGCCGTAGCCGGTATCACCATCATCCTGGCGGCTGTGTACTTGCTGCGCATGTTCCAGCGCGTGATGCTCGGACCTGACTCGTCGTTTTCTGATACTATCACCGACCTAACCGGCGCCGAACTAGTCGTGCTAGTTCCGCTCATCGTGCTGGTCTTCTGGATTGGCTTGTTCCCGAACACGTTCCTGCACCTGTCGGAAGGCAGCGTGATGAATATTCTAAGTGAGGTGGTGAAGCGGTAAGCACCGCGCCGTAGCGCGAAGCGGAAGCTTCGCGCCTCGTTGAACGACTGGCTTTGCGCCGTTTCAACGACATCGTTCAACGATACTTGAAGCCCCGCTTCGCGCTACATCTAAGACACATGATTTCAATTGTTCTTCTCTCTGTTTTTGGCCTCGGCAACCTCTTCCTAGGGTTTCTGCGCTCCAACCGGATTTTGTTACCGGCCGCCATGCTCATGTTGGGCACAGTACTGACCGTGAACTTTATCGATTGGAACGGCGGTCCGCAGTCATTTTTCCACGACATGCTCGTCATCGACAACTTCTCGGTGGCCTTCACGGGCATCGTGGTGTTGACGGCGTTGCTGCTCATCCCTTTCTCCGAGAAGTACGTGCGCGACGGCCAAGCCAATTTGGCTGAATACTACTCGCTGCTGATCTTCTCGTTGGTAGGCGCCATCATGATGGTGGCGTACAATCACCTGCTGATGCTGTTCTTGGGCATTGAGATTCTGAGTGTGGCCATGTACGTGGTAGCAGGAGCCGAAAAGAGCAACCTGCGTTCCAACGAGGCAGCCCTGAAGTATTTCCTGATGGGCGCATTTGCCACTGGCATTCTGCTCTTTGGCATGGCACTGGTGTACGGTGCTACCGGCACGTTTGAATTAAAGAATATCAGCTTCGCCGTACAGAATCCCGTTAATGCGTCGCTCACGCCAATGCTATACATCGGCATGCTGCTAATGCTGATTGGTATTGGTTTCAAGGTTTCGGCAGCGCCATTCCACTTCTGGACTCCCGACGTGTATGAGGGTACGCCTACTTTCTTCGCCGCCTTTATGAGCACGGTGGTGAAGACGGCCGGTTTTGCCGCCTTCCTGAAACTGTTGGTGCAGGCTTTCCCAGCTGCTTCGGCGCAAGGCTTGTGGCTGCCTACGCTTACTGCTATGTGTGTGCTTACTCTTGCCATTGGCAACGTAGGCGCCGTAGCACAAACTAGCGTGAAGCGGATGCTGGCGTATTCCAGCGTGTCGCACGCAGGCTACTTGCTTATTGGTTTGGTGGCGTTCAATGGGCAGTTGGAAGGCGCTTCTGCCAATGGTATTTTCTTCTACTCACTGGCCTACTCAGTGGCTACCGTGGCTGCTTTTGGGGTGGTGAAACTAGTAGCCGACCAGCGCGGGCGCGAAGACTATAACGGCTTCAATGGCCTAGCGAAAACCAATCCACTTTTGGCCTTCGTGCTAACGGTGGCCATGCTTTCCTTGGCAGGCATCCCGCTCACGGGTGGTTTCTTTGGCAAGTTCTTTATCTTCTCGGCCGCCGTAGAAAACGGCCACATCGGCCTCGTGGTATTCGCGGTAGTGATGTCGATGATCAGCATCTACTATTACCTGCGCCCCATCATAGCCATGTACATGCGCGACGTTGACGCCGAAACTGCCGAGCCGATAGCCGTAAGCACCTTCCAGTCAGGGGCACTGCTGCTGCTAGCTCTACTGACGGTGGTGCTTGGTGTGCTGCCAGGTATTCTGAGTGGTATCTTGTAGAAGCACTTGCTGCTTGCAACAAACGAAAAAGGACCGCCTAGCAGCGGTCCTTTTTCGTTTCGGTTACCCCTTGGTTAAGCCCTCCCGCAAGGCTTTGCTCACGGCCTCCGTCATCGAGCGGACGTGCAGCTTCTCGTAGATTTTCTTGATGTGCGAGCGGACGGTATCAATGCTGATACCACGGTCGGCGGCTATCATCTTGTAGCTGTAGCCTTCCACCAGCAGTCCGAGAATTTCTTGTTCCCGGGCGCTCAGGTTGGCGTGCGATTCTTCGGAGGGGCGACGAGGTGGCGCTTTCGGAAACAGGCGGAGCACCTGCCGCGCGATGGCGGGCGTCATTGGGGCACCGCCGGCTCGCACTTCCCCAATGGCATCAAGGAGCCGGGCCGGTGAGGTTTTTTTCAGCAGATACCCATCAGCGCCCGCACAAATAGCATCGAACACCCGATCATTCTCTTCAAACACCGTCAGCATTACCACATTTATGTCTGGCGCTATGGCCTTGATGCGGCGCAGCCCTTCGATGCCAGTGCAGCCCGGCATATCGATATCCATGAGCACGACATCGGGCCGGAGGCGGGCCATGTCGGCTTCGGCTTGGGTGCAGTTGCCGAGCGCACCCGCTAGTTCCATCCCCACCGACCCCGACAGCAATTGACTCAGACTGGTTCGTAAATCAACGTTGTCCTCGTAAATCAGCACGCGAGTTGCAGGTTCCATGGGATGCAGGAATGGGGTATATGACACCTCTAATATACAACCTACCTTCACCTAAGGTGACCACACAATCATGTGAGAGCAGCTACACGGCCCGCACGAAGTGTAGTCAGTTAAACGCTTACCTCTACCCTCCCCTCTCGCCAAGCAGTCCGTGCTTCTTAGGCTTCCAACGGCATGGTAAGGTGCAGAATGGTGCCCTGGCCAGGAGCCGTGTCGATGGTGAGCTTTCCGGAGAGAGCCGCTGCACGGGTGTACATGTTGGTTAAGCCGTTGCCACCACCTTGGGCAGGCCTATGCGGGTCGAAGCCTACCCCGTCGTCCTGCACGGTGAGTTGCAGCTGCCCATGCTGGTAAACGAGCAAAATATCGGCGTGCTGGCACTCGGCATACTTAGCCAAGTTGTTTACGGCTTCTTTGAAGAGCAGAAAAAACTCACGGCGGGCGTGCATGCCCAGCCGAAGCCCTTGCACCGAGGGGTCGGCGCGGAATGTGAATTCGATACCCCGCGCTTCCAGCACCTCCGAGGCAAACCGGCGCATGCGGGCGGTTACGTCGTCCAAGGAATCATGAGCGGGATTGATGGCCCACACGATATCGTCCATGGCATCGAGCATGCGGCGCGAAGAATCCCCGATTTGCTCTAGCACGGCAGCTGCCAGTTCAGGGCGCTGCTGGCGCTGGTGGTTGCGGGCAATCTGGCTCAGAATGGAAATACTGCTGAGCGTGGAACCCATGTCGTCGTGCAGGTCGCGGGCAATGCCGTGGCGGACTCGTTCCAGTGCTAGCAACTGCCCCACCCGAACGCGGTACGCTAGGAACAGCAGCCCGAATATAAGCCAGCTGATTCCCACCTGAAACCACCACGTGCGGTGCCAGGGCGGGTCCACCACAATGTTGAGCGCGACCCCACGCGGGTTCCAGATACCGTCGTTGTTGGTGGCTATTACCCGGAACGTGTAGGTGCCGGGGTCGAGGTTGGTATACGTGGCTTCGCGCCGACTACCAGCGGGCACCCATTGCGCATCGAAGTTCTGCAGTTGGTAGGCATAGCGGTTTTTTTCAGGGAGTTGAAAATTGAGCGCCGCAAATTCCAGCGAGAACACATTGTCTTGTGGCGAAAGACGCAACACCCGCCGCTCGGTAATGACGGTATCAGGCAGCTCTACTAACCGGTTGAACTTGCGAAACCCAGTCAGGACGACGGGAGGCGGTGTGGGATTGGTGCGTATGGCTCCGGGCTGAAAAGTCACCACCCCGTTTATCCCCCCGAAATAGAAACGCCCAGCCGCCGTGCGGTGGCAGGCTGCCGCGTTGAACTCGTTTTGCAGCAGGCCGTCGCGCTCATCGAACGTAAGGAACTGCTGGGTAGCGGGTGCAAACCGGGCTAGTCCTTTGTTGGTAGCCAACCATAAGTGACCTTGCACATCTTCCTGAATGCCATACACCACGTCGTTGGGTAATCCTTGCGCCTCTCGAAATGTCGTAAAGCGGCCAGCCTCGGGGTCATCCACTCGGGAAAACCCGCCCCCTTCGGTTCCTACCCATAAGGTACCTTGCTTGTCTTGCAGTATGCAGCGCACAGAATTGCTATTCAAGCTGCGCGGGTCGCGCCCATCGGCTCGAAATGTAGTGAAACGACCGGAACGAGCCTCAAAACGGGCAAGTCCGCCCCCGCTGGCCATCCAGATGCGGCCCTGGCGGTCTTGAAAGGTGGTGCGCACGTAGTTGTTGGGCAGGCTGTTGGGGTCTTTAGGGTCGTGCCGAAACGTGGTAAAGCGCTTGGTGGTAGGGTTGAGTAGGCTCAGGCCGCCACCGTTGGTTCCTACCCACAGCTTGCCCTGCGGATCTTCGTACACCGACAGAATCATGTCGTCGGCAATGGTGCTTGGGTCGGCGGGATTGTGCCGGTAATGCACAAAGCGGGAGCTACCGGGCTCCAGACAGTCGAGGCCTTGCTCCTGGGTGCCCACCCACAAGCGGCCACGTGAGTCGAAGCGGAGGGCTCGGATGTGATTCTGCGCCACACTGCCGGGGTCGGCGGGGTCGTGGCGGAACTGCCGACGCTGGCCGGTAGCGGGGTCGTAGCAAAGCAGTCCGTTCTCCTCCGTACCGACCCACACCATGCCCCTCTTGTCTGAAGTCACAGCCCATACTGCCCCAGCAGCTCCCATATCAAGGGTACCGAAAGCACTGGGGAGCAGATTGGCACAGCTCAGCCCCGCTTCGGTGCCCACCCACAGCAAGCCGGAGCGGTCCTGGCCAAGCGCCTGCACGGTGTTCTCGGGTAGGCTATTCGGATTACGAGGCTGGTGTTGCACACAGCTGAAGGTGCCGGTAGCGGGTTGGTAGCGGCACAGGCCCTCGGTGGTGCCCACCCACAGGGTGCCGTTATGATCTGCGAAAAGCGTCTTGATGCTGCCCCCTGGCAGGCTACCCAACTGCTTGCGGTTAGGTTTAAAACTTCGAATGGGGCCGTTGGCGGCAGGCAAATAGCGAAGCTCCCCTTTGCTGCTCCCTACCCACAAGCCGCCAAGCCGGTCAGCGTACAGGGTAGTGATGTCGCCGGCGGGTTGCAGCCGAGGGTCCACTACTAGTTGGCCACGGACAAGATCGAGGCGGCTGACTCGGCCTTCGCCGGTACCCACCCACACGGTGCCAGCCTGGTCTTGAGCGAGGGCGCGCACCGCATTGTAGCGGATGCTGCTGGCTTGGGACGCTGGATGCCGGAATGCAGTGAAACGCTTGGTAGTTGGGTTGAACCGGTGCAAAGCAGTTTCGGTGCCCGCCCACACTTGTCCTTGCCGGTCGCATAGCAGGGTGCGCACGTAGTTGTCGGTGAGGCCGCTGGAGTCGGTGGAGCCTCCGCGGTACGTATAGAAGCGGTTGGTGCGAGGATTATAGCAGGAAAGGCCGCCACCCGTGCCAGCCCATAAGTTGCCGGCGCTGTCTTGGCAGAGTGCCAGCACATAGTTGCTGCCCAGGCTGGAGGGACGGCGGGCATCGTTGCGGAAAGTTCGGAAGCCTACCCCGTCGTAGCGGCTCAACCCATCCTGAGTGCCTACCCACAGAAAGCCTCGGCGGTCTTGCACGATGGCGTACACGCTGTTTTCGGCCAGGCCGTTGGTGGTGGTAAGCGTCCGGAAAGCCAGGGCAGGCGTTGGACTCGCGAAGTACGCTGGCGCTTGGGCATAGCTGTCCTGCAACCGCAGCAAGAGCAACAGAACACACAAAGCGGCGCAGCATCTGCACATGGCCGCTTCGGGGGTATAGGCGGAATATCTAGCAACAGCCACCTTCATCCAGATAATATTCGACCCCTCTAATTTACTGAAGTTCAGATAGCCGGCGGCTATCAAGCACTTATTCGTGGGCTCTTAGTATCTGATTTTCTGAATAGGTGGTATGCGGTTGCTCTTCCAACGATAAAGATGATGGCTACTGGCGGGCTTTAAGCACTGAATAATGATGTAGCGAATTGACACTCTAAAACTAAAAAAGCGGTGTCTGCTATAGCAGACACCGCTTTTTTCAATGTTAGCAATGAGGTTCTACTTCCTTACTACCGCCGTTTTGATGCTGAGTTCTTTGAGCTGCGCTTCCGAAATCTGAGAAGGCGAATCAATCATGACGTCGCGGCCAGAGTTGTTCTTCGGGAAAGCAATGAAGTCGCGGATAGAATCGGCGCCGCCGAAGAGGCTGCACAGACGGTCGAAGCCGAAGGCGATGCCGCCGTGCGGTGGCGCGCCGTACTCGAAGGCGTCGAGTAGGAAGCCGAACTGCGCTTTGGCTTCTTCATCAGAGAACCCCAACAAACTGAACATGCGGGCTTGCACGGTTCGGTCGTGGATACGGATGGAGCCGCCGCCCACTTCTACGCCGTTAATTACCATGTCGTAGGCATTGGCGCGTACTTCGCCGATGGTATCGGGGTTGTCGAGCAGGGCTATGTCTTCGGGCTTGGGCGAAGTGAAAGGGTGGTGCATAGCGAAGTAGCGACCTTCCTCCTCGATGAACTCGAGCAGCGGGAAATCCACCACCCACAGGGCCGAAAAGGTATCCTTGTCGCGCAGGCCGAGACGTTGGCCCATCTCCAGGCGCAGCTCCGACAGCGCTTTGCGGGTTTTGTTCGGGTCGCCGGCCATCACCAGCAGCAAGTCGCCGGGCTGGGCGTTGAAAGCGGCTTTCCACTGCTGGAGCTGCTCCTGGCCGTAGAACTTATCTACCGACGATTTCACGCTGCCATCGGCTTCTACGCGAGCATACACGAGGCCAGTAGCACCAATCTGCGGACGCTTCACATACTCGGTCAGTTCATCGAGCTGCTTGCGGGTGTAGCTGGCCGCACCCGTAGCGCAAATACCAACTACGAGGCCCGCCGCCTCGAACACCGGGAAGTTGTGGCCCTTCACTACGTCGTTCAGCTCCACAAACTGCATAGCAAAGCGCGTGTCCGGCTTGTCGTTGCCGTACAGGCGCATGGCGTCGGCATAGGTCATGCGGGACAGCGTACCTATTTCTACGCCTTTCACCTCGCGGAACAGGTACTGCACCAAGCCCTCGAACGTGTTCAGGATGTCTTCCTGCTCCACAAACGACATTTCGCAGTCGATTTGGGTGAATTCGGGCTGACGGTCGGCGCGCAGGTCTTCGTCGCGGAAGCACTTTACAATCTGGAAATATCGGTCGAAGCCCGAGACCATGAGCAGCTGCTTGAAGGTCTGGGGGCTCTGGGGCAGCGCGTAGAACTCGCCGGGGTTCATGCGGGAAGGCACCACAAAGTCGCGGGCGCCTTCGGGCGTGCTTTTGATGAGCACGGGCGTTTCCACTTCAATAAACTCCTGGCCGTCGAGGTAGCGACGGGTGGCCTGGGCCACGCGGTGGCGCAGCATCAGGTTCTGACGCACCGTGTTGCGGCGCAAATCCAGGTAGCGGTACTTCAGGCGCAGGTCGTCGCCACCGTCGGTTTCGTCTTCGATGAGGAACGGCGGCAACTTGGCGGGGTTGAGTACTTCCAGCTTCTCGACCCGAATTTCGATGCTACCCGTGGGTATTTTGTCGTTTTTGGAATAGCGCTCGGCTACTTTGCCAGTTACGGTCAGCACAAACTCGCGACCGAGCTGGCGAGCTAGCGTGCGCATTTCCTCGGATTCAACGCCTTCTTCCAAGGTGAGCTGAGTGAGACCGTACCGGTCGCGGAGGTCTATCCAGCTAATGCCGCCTTTGTCGCGGGTGCGCTGCACCCATCCGCAGAGCGTTACGGTTAAACCAACGTGTTCGGGGCGCAATTCGCCGCAGGTGTGAGTCCGGAGCATTCTGGTTTCTGTTTTCTGGTTACTGGTTTCTAGTTTTTGGGTGCTGAAGCCGGCGGAGCTACAACGCGCAACTGAAACCCGCCAAAGGTAGACAGGAAAAATTAGTAGGGTAGCTAAAAATCAACTCGTTTGTTGTGAAGAAAACCACAATGGTTTGTGATAAATGTTTGTTTTAGAAAGGAATGAGGCCTTTTTCCTGGTCATGTAGTAAGTTCGGCACGGAGTATGCAAACCACGCATCCAACCACGTCCTCAACCTACTCGACTTCTTCTCACTGCTCTTCACATGAAACGCTCCGCTCTTCTTTTCCTGGCTGCCACCCTGTTCTCTTTCTCCACGCAGGCCCAAACCAAAATCAAAACCAAAGCCAAGGCGGCCGACGGTACTTCCGTGAAAACCAAGTCAGAGGCGGAGCCCGTAACGCTGAACGGCCCTATCAAGCGCGTGGAAACGCTGTCGGGCATTGATATATTTCCGGCTTCGGGCGGGCAGAGCATCATGCTCAGCTTCACGCAGCAGTTCACCAAGCCCGGCACGCTGGTGATGACCAACTACAAAAACCAACCGGTGTACACCACCGAACTCGACCCCACCAACAACACGGGTGCCCCCGTAGATCTGGGTCGTATTCCGGCCGGCAACTACCTCATCGAGGCTAAAACCGGCAACTACGTGTACTGGAAGAAAGTGAAGGTGACGTATCCGGCCCCCGCAGTAGCCAAGAAAAAGCGCCGCTAACCGCTCTTAAAACTTGTTTTTGCAGCTCCGAAGCACTCCACTTCGGAGCTTTGCGTTTGGTAAGAGTCCCATCAAGCGCACTGTATTGACACGTCGCGCCAAGCAGGAGCTTGATGTTCACTAGTATCTTTCCGCTCTCTATGAAAACCACTTCTCGTTTCCTCCTACTTGCTCCTTTACTGCTGGCAGTGTTGCTACTGGCCGCATTTGCCGCACCCAAGCTTAAAAAGACAACGGTCAGCAAGAACATCACGGTGGGCGTGCCGAAAGGCTTTGCGGCCCTCCCCGACGATGGCATTGCGGTGAAATACCCGGCGCCGCGCAAGCCGCTGGCCGTGTTCAGCAACCCCAACGGCCGCGTTGATTTCAGCGTGGCGCAAAAGCCCAGCACCTTCAGCGACCGGGACTACGGCTTGCTGCTCAAGATTTACAAGGCCAGCATCCAGAACATGTACTCGAAAGTGGAATTCCTGGCCGAGGACATTCGCACCATCAACAAGCGCGACTTTGTGGTGCTGGAGTTTGTATCAACGGTGGCCGATACGCGCCGAGGCAGCAACCTAGCACCTATCCGTCGCTATCAGATGGTACAGTACACCATCACCGGCGACCAGCTGACGGTCTTCACCTTCGTGGCCCCCGCCGACGAGCGGGCGCAATGGCAACCTACCGCGCAGGCCGTCATGCAAAGTATATCCATGAAATAACAGGCCGGCGGCTGAGGGCATTGTCTGCCATTCCAATAAAGCAAGGACCTTCTTAGGCTAGCGCGATGGGTGCACCAACTCTCCGTGCTGGAACAAGAAGGTCCTTGCTTTGCATAGAGGGCCGTAGTTTTGTGTTTGCCTTTCTTCCACTACCACATGGCCCTCACGGTACATTCTCATGAGCACTACATGCGCGAAGCCCTCAAGCAGGCGCGGTATGCCTTGCAAGAAGACGAAATACCAATTGGGGCAGTGGTGGTACTCGACAAACAGATTATTGCACGGGCGTACAACCAAACCGAGCGCCTGCACGACGTAACAGCGCACGCCGAAATGCTAGCTATAACGGCCGCGGCCAACCACGTCGGCAACAAGTACCTGGCCGACTGCACGCTCTACGTAACCGTGGAGCCTTGCGTGATGTGCGCCGGGGCCGCCGCCTGGGCCCAACTGCGCCACGTAGTGTACGGGGCCGACGAGCTAAAAGTGGGGTTTCGGCGGTATGGCAACTTGCTGCACCCCAAGGCAAAATTGCTACGAGGTGTGCTAGCCGAGGAGTGCGGCGCGCTGATGCAGGAGTTTTTCGCGCGCAAACGGAAATAAGCTACTTTTGGCCGCGTCCGTAACCCTAGCCGGGGTGCGGCGGTTATAAAGGTCTCACTCCCGGACACCTTCTCCTGCGGGAAGACCGTAAGAGGAGGCAACTTTCCATCATCAATTAAACCCAAAAGATCATGGCTTTCGAACTGCCCCAACTGCCTTACGCTTACGATGCCCTGGAGCCGCACATTGATGCGCAAACCATGGAAATCCACCACACCAAGCACCATCAGGCCTACGTAACGAACCTGAACAATGCCATTGCAGGCACGGAGCTGGAAGGCAAGAGCCTCGAAGACTTGATGCAGAATATTGCATCGGCCCCGGCGGCGGTGCGCAACAACGGTGGTGGCCACTGGAACCACTCGCTGTTCTGGACCATTCTGGGCCCAAACGGTGGCGGTGAGCCAACCGGTGCTGTCGGTGAGGCCATCACAGCGGCTTTTGGTAGCTACGAGAAGTTCAAGGAAGAATTCACCAAAGCCGCTACTACGCGTTTCGGCTCGGGCTGGGCGTGGCTGTGCAAGCAGAACGACGGCTCCGTGAAAATCTGCTCGACTCCCAACCAAGACAACCCGCTGATGCCTGACTCCGGCTGCCAGGGTACGCCCGTATTGGGCCTCGACGTGTGGGAGCACGCCTACTACCTGAAGTACCAGAACCGTCGTCCCGATTACATTGCGGCTTTCTACAACGCTATTAACTGGGATGAAGTAAACAAGCGTTTCGCTGCGGCAGCCTAGTTTCCTAGCCCTTCTGCCCTGCGGCGGACGGTACTTTTCTATCGGTCGGTTTGATGCCTTACAGGCATTGAGCCGACCGATTTTGGTATCTTACTTTTATATTCAGAGCCATGAATACGCTACTCGTCGCCAAATCTGCTGGAGCCTTGTCCGATAAATATCGGCTGAGCATCGTGCTGGCGTTGAGCCGGCAGGAGTCTATGCCGTTTGCGGACGTGCAGCAGCTGACGGGCCTTTCGCAGCCTTGCGTTTCGCATCACTTGAAAATACTGGCCGATTGCGGACTGGTACAAACCCATAAATGTGGTCGGTGCGTGAGCGTTACTTTGAACCGGGCCGCCGTGGGAGAGTTGGCTACTTTTCTAGACGGTCTGCGCTAGACGCAGAAGTACAATTCAGTACGCTATTGCCAGGTTTTCACAACCCCGAAGTACAGCAAGCGGCGTTGAAAATAATTGGGCAGAGCCTGCGTATAGTCTGGGGTGTAAGAATAGCCGCTTACGTTGCGGATGTTGAGAATATTGCTGCACACGGCATAGAGTACCAAGGTGTTGCCGTTGGTTTGGCGCCGAATGAACTTGCTGGCCGTTAGGTCGGCCCGGAAATAGTTAGGTAGGTAGTCGGCGTTGACTTCCCCCGCATATTGCGGCAGCAGACTCCCGGTAGCAGGGTCAGGCGTTGTGCCGAGCACCGGCGTAAAGGGCGCGCCCGCACGGTACTGGGCAAAAGCGCCTAGTTCGCCCCACTTACCTACCAGCTTGAGTGTGCTTTTCAGTTGAAAGCGCACGTCGTAGCGGCGTTGCGCTAGCGCCAAGACACGCGCATCGGGGTCGGCGGCATCATAATGCGTGGGTGCGGCATGCATCGTAGCAGCAGCCAAGTCGGCGCGCAGGCGCTTGAAAAATGTGCGTTGCCCAAATACCTCTGCCCCTAGCAAGTTGGTGCGTAGCACGGAGCGTTCCTGTTTGGCGTAGATGGCCGCCGTGAGGATGGCACCATCAGGACTGGCACTACCAGCGGAATAGTCGAGAGCCACTTGGCGGATGCGCGTCCGCAGGAAGCCGTAGTATACTGGGTCAGGGGAAGTGAACGACGTGTACTGACCACCCGATAGGTTCAGAAAACTACGAATGTTCAGGTTGCGGCGCATATTGAGTTGGGCACTGCCATAACCCGGTTGTGCCGGGCGTGGCAACGCATTCAGGCGCAACCCGGCCCCTACCACCCAAGGCCCTCGGGTGAATTTAGTGTACTGATACGCCTCCCACAGCGTACGGCCCTGTCCGAAAGCGGCAGCATACGTGGGCGCAGTGGCGCTCATGTCGTCGCGGCGCACCGGAAACTGACCGGCCAGATGCAGGCGGCGCTCATCGTAGCTCACACCGACGCGGGTACTCAGGGCATCAAACCAATAGCGGCGGTAATGGGCAGCGGCGTAGTAGTCGGCGAAGCGGCGGGTGGTGCGGTAGTTGCCGAGGGCATCTTCCGCACGGCGGTTGCCGAGGCCGTGGCTTAGGGCAAGGTCGGCGTGGGGCCAGGCCTGCTCGTAGCTGAGGGTATAGAATCCGCGCAAGTTGCGGTAGCGGTACGCCTCGGGGCTGCCAGCGGACGGCCGGTAGGCATACCGTTCGCTCAAGCCATAGCCAAACGCTTTGAACGTGCCGTACTCCCCTATTTTGGTGGCAAAGTGAGCACCACCATCTACTAGCCCGAACCGGGTTAGCTGGCGGAACGAAGCGGGATTTACGGCTCGCAGCAGTTGGCCGTTTTGCGCATTCACGTAGGCCTTGAACATGCCCCGCTCCCCTACTGGCCGCCCTACCAACACCCCGGAGTTAGCCAAGCCTAGCGAGGCCTGCACGAATTTGTCGCGCCGCTGCTCATCGGTAGTTAAGCTAATGAGCCCCGCTCCGGCGTTGCCAAACTCCAGCGGCGGATTGCTTGGAAACACCAGCACCGATTTCACCAAATCGACGCTAAAAATGCCAAACGTCCCGATGCCTGTTAGTTGCGCAAACTTCACGGCATCATACACGGGCACGTTGTTGAGGTAGATGCCAGTCTGGGTCGGGTCGGAGCCGCGCAGGCTGATACTCGCCGACTCGTCGAGGGTGGTAGCGGCGGGCAGCGTCCGCACCGCCAGCAGCGGATCGGCCGCGGCAGCCGGATTGGTCACGATAGTTAGGTAGTCCAGCTCCCGCACGATGAAGTCTTCGGCTATGGGTCGCTTGGCCGTAACTTCTACTTGCGCCAGCGTAAGGCCACTGGCTGGTACCAGCCGCACCGCTATGGGCGCCGCCGGCACCCCACGCAACACCACCCGAAAGGGCCGGTAGCCGACGTAGCTTACCACCAGCGTGTCGGGCTGGGCGGTCGGCGTGTAGGGCACCGCAAAAGCTCCGTCCAAGTCGGTGGCGGTGGCACTAGCAGGTTGGCCGGCCACGCGCACCGTGGCGCCTAGCAGCAGGTCGCCGGTCGTTTGGTCAGCTACTGTGCCACGAATAGTAGCTGGCATTTGGGCCAGAGCGGCGGTGGTCGTCAGGCACAGCACGGCTAGGCTATGTAGCAAAAGCCGCACGCGCAACGAAGTATGTAAGGCCATGGGTTGGTGTAGCTTGAAAAGCTAGAGAATCGAGGGGGCGTCAGGCAGACGCGGGTAGCCATGCCGGCGTTGCGGCACCTTCATCAACTGTAACGTTGCAGGCAACCGCTTGCTACATGGGGTCTGCCAACCTCAAGTGGCCGTGCCATTTTTTGGGCGGCCGCACGGCGTAGCCTGTGCTATAACTTAGCCACTAATCCCTGGAGCCGCGCATGGTCAGGGTATTTGCTTAGGCCTTCGGCGGCGTATTTGCGGGCCAAGTCTGTTTTTCCAGCAGCTTGGTACGCTTGCACCAAGTAGCAGTAGGCATCGGCTTTGCCCCAATTGGGAGCATAAGGGTTGGGGTCAAGCTTGTCGGGCAAGCTGATGGCCTTCAGGAAGTGCGTAGCCGCCATTTTGCCCCCGCCGTACTGCTTGGGCGTGTAGAAGTCGTTGATGCCGCTGGCGTAGTGGGCGCGCAGGTTGTCGGGCGCCATGGCCACGGCCTTTTCAGCGTTTTCCTTTACGGTCCCGGCTTTGAAGGCAACTGTCAGGAAGCTGGCGAATTTCAGGTTCAGGCCCTGTAGCAACGAGAGTAGTGCGTAGTGCTCGGTGGTTTTGCTGGGAATAGCCTCCAACAGCTCGATACCCTTATTCAGGGCTTCTTGGGCCTGCGCTTCGTCTTTACCCGCCCGGAAATACAGGTGGTATTGCGTAAAAGCCTCCCAATAGTTGAGGAAGGCATTCGGCTTTTCACTGCGCAGCTGGTTTAAGTTTTTGGCAAGAAGCTGCAACGAGTCGGCGGGCGTTTGCCACGTGATTTGGCGTTGAATGCCAGTTAGCACATTCTGGCCCCGGGCTTGCGCCATTCCTCGGCTCGGCATCAACACCACAGGTAAAGCAAGCAGAAGCAAGTACTTTTTCATGACAAAGGCTGTAAGAGATGGGAAAACAAAAGGGCAAGGCGTGGCCCAGCCGACTCCAGAAAAGTGGTTCAGCGGCACTGAAATGCAGAATGCGAAAGAAGAGGCGAGCCGCTACTCTGGCTTGAGGTAGCGTTGCAGGCTACTCACGTAGTTCTCGAAAGCCTTGACGCCTTCTGGCGTAATGGCGCAGCGCGTGAGCGGGTACGAGCCACTGAACTCCTTGGTCATGGTGAGGTAGCCAGCGTCTTTCAACTTGCTGATTTGGGTGCTGAGGTTGCCGGCGGTGGCTCCGGTTTTCTCTTTCAGGAAGTTGAATTCAGCTTCCCGCACGCTCAGCAAGAGTGACATTACCGCCAATCGTAGCTGTGAATGCAGCAGCGGATCGAGGTCTTCAAAGGGTACGGCCACGGCGGTATTGATTTTTGAGCATATGTCCTGGTATTACATACGCGACCAGCACGGCCGCAGCTACCAGCAACAACTGCGTATCGAAATCCACCCGGAAGGCCACGGTAGCCAGTAGCCAGCAGGTAGCCCCGCCCCATACCAGCGGCCGAAACCGCAGCGTACCACCCGTAGCAAACGTTCCGAGACCGTAGAGAGCAATAATCAACGGATACGTACTGCGAAACCCAGCTACGGTGCCCAAGCCAATCAGCATCAGCAGCATCACTCCAAAGCCAGACCACAGATACTTCATAAAATCGGTCTGCACGGTGCGCGTCCGTTCGCGGCGGCCCCGCCGGATCCCGTTCACGAAGGCGGCCACCGAGCCCACCGTCATGAGCACCGGCCACACCAGCCAGGGCTTGGAATAGCTGGTTTGCAGCAGCACATAATGCCCTACCGCAGCAACCAGCACCAGCCAGCCCCACAACAACAAGTCAAACGAATGGTCGCTCAGGTCTTGCTTGGCAGCCTGAATCATATCCTGAATCAGGCGCAGGCTATCAGGGGCTGAAAACGGCTTTTCGGGGGTTTCCATGAGTATGGATGGTAAACGTGAGGAGGAAGCAGGACAAGAGAGAAATTAAGCGGCAATGCGGCTCTGACGGTTCAATAAGTAGCCGGGAATAACATGGCTCACCAACATGGCCACCGCAATAACCAGCAATTGAGTATCGGCGGGCAACGCCAAGGCTACTGCACCCAGCACCGCGCAGGCCACCCCACCGAGCACCAGCGGCCGGAAGTTCAATAGGCGTCCTGCGAGGATGGTACCTGCGCCGTAGAGGCCCAAAATCAGCGGGTGTGCTACCTCCCAGTTGATAAAGCCTCCACCAATCAACATGGCCATCAACACAAAAACGAAGGCCTTTTGCAGCAGGCGCATGGCTTTGTCGGTGGCCGTTGTTCCCATGGTGCCTTGTTTGCGCTGCCGCCGGGCCCGAACATTCTGCACGATAGCCACTACCGGCATAATCACCATCCATAGCACCCAAGGAGCAGCAAACCCCATTTGCTGCAACACATAGTCGCTGGTAGCAGCCGTTAGTACGGCGGCACCGCGGAGCGAGTACGTGAAAGCGTAAGCCCGCAGGCTAACGGCACTCACCAGCTGGCTGGCAGTGTGGAGGGGAGCGGCAGCAGAGTTGAGGGCGAAGCTTTTCATGGCGGTAGGGGTTAGAATCGTTAGGATGATACAAACATAAACTAGTTTACATTATAAACCAAATCATTTATCAAACTAGTTTGCAAGTGATACGGTGTGGTTTTCGGCTCTTTCTCCTTTCCGATTTTGCCTATCTTTGAATGCCCGGTCTGCGCAAGTGGCCGGGTTGTTCTTTTTCCCCCGTTTTGGCCTTCTCTAGCAAGCCTGCTTACTTCCTACTAGGTGCCTACTACAGCGCAAAGTCTGATGGCTTCTCGTGACTTGCGTTTCGCGCTACGCCCCACCACGTAGCAGTATGATGCGCTGCCAACCGGAGATAAACAGGAAGCAGAACAGCCCACCTAGCAAGCAATTGCTCGCCGTACTGATTGCCCTTCACCCATTCCCACCCCTGCCCTCGCGGCAAGCATTTTTTACTTCCAAAACCTCACCTGCATGAATATCAAGCTGCGACTTATTGTCTTGAGCTTTTTACAGTTCTTTATCTGGGGCTCGTGGCTGATAACCATCGGGGCGTATTGGTTTCAAACCAAAGAATGGTCGGGGGCCCAGTTCGGGGCCATTTTCTCGACCATGGGCATTGCCTCCATCTTTATGCCTTCCCTGATGGGCATTGTAGCCGACAAGTACATGAACGCCGAGAAGCTGTACGGCATCCTCCACATTCTGGGAGGCATCGTGCTGTTCACCGTACCGCTGGTTACGGATCCGGGCACCATGTTCTGGGTGATGCTGCTAAACATGATTTTCTACATGCCCACGCTGGCCCTTTCCATTGCCGTATCCTACTATGTGCTCAAAAGCCGTGGCGGCGACGTCGTGCGGGACTATCCGCCCATTCGGGTGTGGGGCACAGTGGGCTTCATTGTGGCTATGTGGACGGTTAGTTTGCTGGGCTTCGAGAAATCAGCCAATCAGTTCTACGTAGCTTCCGCGGCGGCTATCCTGCTGGGCTTCTACTCGTTCACGCTGCCCAAGTGCCCACCCACTGCCAAAGACACGCCAAGCCGCTCGCTTATTGATGTGCTGGGGCTGAAGTCATTTGCATTGCTGCGCGACACCAAGATGCTTACCTTCTTTCTGTTTGCCATGCTGCTGGGCGCGGCCTTACAGCTCACCAACGCCTACGGCGACACCTTCCTGCACGACTTCGACAAGATACCCGCCTACCAGGATACTGTGGCCGTGAAGTACCCTGCCATCATTATGTCCATCTCGCAGATTTCCGAGACGCTCTTTATCCTGGCCATTCCGTTCTTTCTGCGCCGCTTCGGTATCAAGCAGGTGATGTTCTTCAGCATGATTGCCTGGGTGCTGCGCTTCGGGTTGTTCGCCTACGGTAACCCCGGCGACGGCCTGTGGATGATTATCCTCTCCTGCATCGTGTACGGCATGGCCTTCGATTTCTTTAACATCTCCGGCTCGTTGTTCGTCGAAAGCCAGACGGCCCCTTCCATCCGGGCCAGTGCCCAAGGCTTGTTTATGATGATGACCAATGGCTTTGGGGCCGTGCTCGGCAGTTCGTTGAGCGGCATCATCATTCAGGAGTATTTTACCAACGCCGACAACACCAAGGACTGGCACAGCATCTGGATAACCTTTGCCTTGTATGCGCTGGTAATTGCGGTTCTGTTTATTATCCTCTTCAAACACGAACACAATCCGCAGGAAGTAACCAGCGCCCATGCGGAGCAGCACCCCCAACTAGCGGCCGAATAGCCTCTAAACACCGCCTTGGTGCAGCCGACTGCATGATACTGCGAATTGTAAGGAGCATCTCTGATGCTGCTTACAATTCGCAGTATTCGTGTAGGAGGGTTGGGATGGTTCCAGGTTTTAATGGAAATTACGGCCATATGGAACCAACTCCGCCCCCAGTAGGCACTCTCAACCTTTCCACTGCTTTCACCCAGCACGGATTTCAGCCAGTGAATTGGTTTTACGCGTCGTTTGGAGAATTACCCCGCCGCGAAATCTATCAGCTAGCTTCTGCTGAAGCGCGCCAAACGGTGGTAGATACACTAGCCGCAAGCCACGACGTAGAGGCGGCTACTGTCGTTCATTCTGTGTACTTGGAGCAAGCAGGAAAAGCGCCTGAATGGCACTATCATGCCTTGTCACCAGGGCCGCACCTACTGCTCTGGTTCTACGACCGGGGTGTATACGGCGACCAAGGCGCACAGCTATTCTACTCGCCTCACACCGATGCAGCCTTATTAACGCAGGTCCGGGCCGCTCTTACCGCCCAACTTGATACCGGCCAATTAGAGCGCCAGCGCATTCAGGTGCTGCGGCTGGTTAACAACGATTTAGAGTTTTCGCCGCTGCCGCTCAAGATTCCGGCGCTTGACCTGGCCACGCACTATAACGACGACTTACTGCCCGTGCACGAGGCTATTGTAAGCCGCCTGCAAAAGCCCGACGACAAGGGCCTGGTTATTCTGCACGGCCCGCCTGGCACCGGCAAAACCAGCTATATCCGCCACCTGTGCGGCCTCACCGACAAGCCCAAACTGTTCATTCCGCCCAACCTGGCCGTTCGTATCGCCGACCCGGAGTTCATCAATCTGCTCCACGACAACACCAATTCCATTCTCATCATCGAGGATGCGGAAGAGTTGCTTTCCAAGCGTGATGGACACGGCGGCAATGCTGTCAGCAACCTGCTTAACCTCTCCGACGGCTTGCTCTCGGATGGGTTCCACATCCAGATTATCTGCACCTTCAACGCCGATTTGGCCCGCATCGATAAGGCGCTGCTGCGGAAAGGCCGCCTGATTGCATCCTATAACTTCGAGCCGTTAGCGCAGCCTAAGGCGCAAGCCTTGGCCACCGCGCTGGGCCAGGCAGCTCCGGTGAATGAGCCAACCAGCCTAGCTGATATTTACAACCGCGAAGAACCAACCTTTAGCAGCGAACCCAAAGGAACTGGGCGCATTGGGTTTGGGCAGCCCCGCTGAGTTTCCTCAAGCTCCTCAGTATATAAATAGTCTATAAAAAGTCCGTTTCCAGTACATGCAAAACCCCGCTTGCACGTTGCAAAGCGGGGTTTTTGTTATTTCAGCAGAAAAAAGGCTAGCGCACATATAGCACGCTAGCCTTCGCAACATAGCCTATATTTTCAGTAAGCCCAAAAGCTCAACTGCGTTTTTACACTTAGAATTGCTCGTCGGGGCCAAAGAAGAAGCTGCCTTCGATTTGAGCGTTTTCGTCGGAGTCGGAGCCGTGTACAGCGTTGGCTTCGATGCTCTTGGCGTATTTCTTCCGGATGGTGCCTTCAGCGGCCTGCTCAGGGTTGGTAGCCCCAATGAGCGTGCGGAAATCAGCAACGGCGTTGTCCTTTTCCAGGATAGCTGCTACGATAGGGCCCGACGACATGTATTTCACCAGGTCGCCGTAGAAGGGCCGCTCTTTGTGCACTTCGTAGAACTGGCCAGCGCGCTCAGCAGTCAGCAGCACTTTTTTCAAGGCAACAATACGGAAACCACCCGCTTCGATCATGCTCAGAATTCCACCGATGTGGTTTTCCTGCGTGGCGTCGGGCTTAATCATGGTGAACGTGCGGTTCGTGGCCATTGTATCTATGGGTTGGGTGTAAAGAATTCCGGTGAGGAAGTGCAAGGAGTTTGCGGGCGCAAAAGTAGACGGTTTGCGTGGGAAGTTGGTAGCTCCGCCAGAAGTTGCCAGCAAAACATGCCTCCAACGCCACCATAAAATTTTGGCGGCTTTACGCTGTCTTTATGTAGGCGCACTTGTTTGGGCTGCCTTCCCCTGAACGGCCGCCTGCCTTGAACCACTTCCCGATTCACCACAGGGGCTTCAAGGCAGGCGGGCACTTTCCCCACCAAATCTGCCTTTATTTGCTGGCCGAACCTGGATCAAACAAAATCCCAGGAAAGTACTTTCTTAAAACGACGGCGGAAGTATGATCGTCCTTTTCAGGCAATTAGCTCTGCTATCGCACCAAACCCAAAGCTGTTTTGTTGGAACCCGGAATATTTCCGACTTTTGCCGCCTTGCTCCCGGCATAAATCCCCGAATTTCAGCCACCTATCAGTAGGCAATGTCCACAATCTCTGAGCTGCAGGAGCTGCTCTCGCAACCCCGGCAGATATTTATCACCACCCACCACAAGCCCGACGCCGATGCCCTAGGCTCGTCGTTGGGCCTGGCGGGCTACCTTCGCAAGAAGGGCCACACCGTAACCGTCGTTACCCCTTCCGACTACCCAAATTTCTTGGCTTGGATGCCTGGCAACGACGAGGTAGTGGTGTATGAGCCGCGCCGCAACGACGCACAGGTACGCGAAATCATTGGAACGGCCGAGGTGCTGTTCTGCCTAGATTTCTCGTGTTTGGGCCGCATCAACGAGATGGGCGAGTACATTCGGCAGGCCCCGGGTACCAAGGTCCTCATCGACCATCATCAGGAGCCCGAGCAGTTTGCTGACCTCGACTTTTCGAATTCGAAAGCGGCTGCCACGGCCGAGTTGGTGTTTGAAGTGATCCGCGACCTAGGCGACCAGGACCTGATTGATGCCGGTATTGGCGAGTGCCTGTACGCCGGTATTATGACCGATACGGGCTCGTTCCGGCACCCGAGTACCTCCCGCAATGTCCACCTGATTATTGCCGAGCTCCTCAACGCCAACATCAACCTCTCCGATGTGCACCGCCGCATCTACGACTCGCACTCCGAAATGCGGCTGCGTTTTCTGGGCTTTGTGCTTAAAGACAAGCTGCGCGTGCTGCGCGAGTACAACACGGCCTACATTGCCATCACGCAGGAAGAGCTAAAGCAGTACGAGTCGAAAACCGGTGACACCGAAGGGCTCGTAAATTTCGCACTCAGCATCGAAGGCATTGTTTTCGCGGCCGTACTCATCGACCGGGGTCAAGCCATTAAGATTTCTTTCCGCTCGGTGGGCGACTTCTCGGTAAGTGGTTTCTCTCGTGACCATTTCCAGGGTGGCGGCCACCACAACGCGGCGGGCGGTATTAGTTACGACTCGCTCGACAATACCGTGCAACGTTTCCTTGATTTATTGCCTCAGTACCAGAGCCAACTGGTGACGGCCCCTCTGGCAGTTGCGCCGCCTACGGCGTAACTTGCCTGAAATTTCTTTTCACCCCCTTTCCCGCTTCATGCATTTGCATCGCAACATTCTGAGCCTGGCCTTAGCCGCCGGCATCCTGAGCTTGGCCTCCTGCAATAAAGGCGCCGATTTCGCGAAGACCAAGTCCGGCATTGAGTACAAAGTATTCAAGAGCGAAGGCGCCAAATATTCTCCCCGCGAGGTGGGTGCCGAGGGCGACGCCACGTACAAGAGCCGCATCGGTAAGATTCTGGCTTTGGATGTGGAATATCGCACGGCCAAAGACTCTATCTTATTCAACTCCCGCAAGCAGCAGATGGGCATTCCGATGCGCATAGAGCTGCAAGAAGTGAAAATCAAAGGCGGCCTAGAAGAAGCCATTGCGCTGCTTCAGCCCGGCGACTCGGCCGTGTTCCGCTTCAACGTAGACACTATTTTCGCCAAGTCGTTCCGCCAGCCGGTGCCGCCGTTCATGAAGAAGGCCGGCAACACCATGACCATGCTCGTGAAGGCTCAGAAAGTGCAGAGCCGCGAGGAAGCCATGGCCGACCAGCAGAAGGCAATGGTGGCCCAGCAGCAGCAGATGGTAGCACACGCTGCCGAGCAGAGCAAGAAAGACGATGCGGTTCTGCAGGAGTACGTGAAGAAAAACAACCTCAACGTACAGAAAGACACCTCAGGTGTTTACTACGTGGTTACGACGCCAGGCACGGGCCCAAAGCCAAAAACTGGCCAGACCGTATCGGTGAAGTATAAAGGCATGTTGCTGGATGGCAAAGTATTCGATTCGTCGGAGAAAGCGCCCAACAACGGCAAGCCTATTGATTTTGCCATTGGCGTAGGCCAAGTGATTCCCGGTTGGGACCGGGCTATTCCGCTGCTCAGCAAAGGCAGCAAAGCTACCCTCCTGATTCCGTCGCCGCTAGCCTACGGCCAGCGCGGCGCTGGTACCGACATCCCGGCTGACGCGCCCCTGCGCTTCGACGTGGAGTTGGTAGATGTGAAGTAGAAAGCACGCCGCGCCAAGCTTTTGGCGCGGCGTTTTACATTTTTTGTCGCTTACCTCCATGAAACACCTATTCAAACGCTTTTCGCTGTTCCGCGTGGCTGCGTTGCTGCTTGTGCTGGCCGTGCCAGCGTTATCTGGCTGCGAGGACGACACAGATGATGGCACCCAGACCGCGGCCGCCTTACTAGAGGAATCCAAAGCCGAAGATGATGCCTTAATCCAGGGGTACTTAACCCGCCGCGGCATCACGGAAGGCACAGGCGTCAACAAGTATCGGCGCTTAAGCGGCGAAACCAACAACGGCATTTACATCGTTGACCTAGCGGATGGCCCAAGCACTGGCGCGAACATCGTAAAAGGCAATTCGGTGGATGTGCGCTATGTTGGACGGTATGTAGGGGGCTCCAACATAGGCGGGGTCGCTTCAACAAACAAGGAGGACGACATATTCGATAACTCCACTGAAAACGGCATCCCTTGCGGCTGTATCAATGTGCTCCGGGTTGGGGCAGGTGTTATTCCAGGATGGAGCGAAGGGCTGCTTTTCATGAAGAAAGGCGACCGGAAGCTACTCCTGATTCCTTCGTACTTGGCGTATGGGTCAGGTATAGGCAGCAATGGGACACGCATCTTTGCTCCCTACGAGCCGCTGGTTTTCGAGATGACTATACTTGACGTGAAGTAACAACTTGTTGGGTAAGCCTTCTGCACCAGTTGCTGGCTAACCACACGTATTGAATACATTGTATCGGCGGTGGCACGGACCCAAGCAGGTTCTACCACCGCCGATACGCTTTTCAGGCACTTAGCAGTACAAGAGCAGCAGTATGTTGCTAGTGAAGTGGCTTCGCAATTGCTCTTACCTCTCCTACCCTTCTCCTCTGGAATTGCCTTAGGTTTGTTGAAAATTCCTGCTTTCTCGAAAGTTTATACGCGCTTATGAAGCCCTCATTAATTCGTTCTTTGTTGTTTTTGGCTGTTGTACTGGCTTCAACTGGGCTGCTCGAACAATCGGCCCAGGCCCAAGCCAAGGCACCGGTAAAGGCGCAGCCCAAAGCCCCAACAAAGGCTCCCGTGAAAGCCCCAACGAAAGCCCCCGCATCAACTTTCAGCCGGTCCGCTTCGGGCATAGAATACAGAATATACCGCCGCACCAACGGCCGCTATCTGCTACGCACCGATGTAAACCCGGCTGGGGACCCTGCATATTCCAGCCGCGTGGGCAAGGTGCTAGCGGCGCATCTTCAGTACCGGACCGCGAAAGACTCTGTCTTATTCAACTCCCGGAAAGAATTAATGGGCATGCCAGCTCAGTTGCCCTTAGTGGAGTTGAAAACGCGTGGCGGCATAGAAGAAGCCGTTACGCTACTCCAAACCGGTGATTCGGCCGTGTTCCGCTTCAACATAGATTCTATCTTCGCGAAGTCGTTCCGCCAGCCGGTGCCGCCGTTCATGAAGAAGGCCGGCAACACCATGACCTTGCTGGTGAAGGCCCAGAAGCTTATGACGCAAGAGGAGGCGGCCCTCGACCAACAGAAGATGATGGACCTAGCCGAGAAGAAAGCTGCTGCCGAAGCCGCCCGCTTGCTTGCAAAGGATGATGCCCAAATTCAGGCCTACCTCACCAAAAACAACCTGAAGGGTCAGAAAACGCCTGGCGGCACCTATTACGTGATAACCAAACCCGGCACGGGCCCCAAGCCGCAGAGTGGCCAAACCGTATCGGTGAAGTATACGGGCATGCTGCTCGATGGCAAAGTGTTTGACTCGACAGAGAAACAAGGCGGCACGCCCATTTCTTTTCCCATTGGAGCCGGACAAGTAATTCCGGGGTGGGACCAAGGACTTATTGCCCTCAACCAAGGCACCCAGGCTATCCTGCTCATTCCTTCCAGCTTGGCTTACGGCCCCCGCAGTGCCGGCCCCGACATCCCAGCCAACGCCATTCTACGCTTCGATGTGGAACTGGTAGAAGTGAAGTAAGCAGAGGCTACCATCCCGTCAAGCAGGAGCGCAACAGCGGCCATACTCATGGCTACCGTTGCGCTCCTGTTTCATTACTCAGCCAACACTTCGGAGAGAATAGCCAAAGAGCGAACCTCTCCCAACTGCTCAACGTGCAGTTGGTAGTAGCGAATAAGCACCGCTAGCAGTTCTCGCCGCACGCGGCCGTTTGGAATGGTTGTATGGATCGGGTCTTTCAGCAACTCATCCAAGTACTGCTCGAACTCCTGTAGCCGCAGCACCATGGGGCCGCCGCCCTGGGCGGTGGGCACCGTTGCCGCAAAAGCCACCTGAGTGGTCAACTCCTCCCCTGTTTCGACGCCGAAACCCAGGTACGTAGCGAGGTTTAGCAGGAAATAAAGCGCGAAGTTTTCGTGCCCGCGGGTTTGCTGGTCGAAGGCCAATAGGCTGTCATGGAGAAAATTGAATAGAGGTTCGTTTTCCTCTTCCTCCAATAGGGCATGGTTTAGAATCTCGGACAGTACCAGGGCCACGCTGCTCTTCTGCACATCGTACGGAATGCTGCTGTATGACTCGGCGCACCGAAATTCGGAGAGACGCGTCAGGCCACCGGTGCGTGAGGTGTAAGCTACCAGTTCTAGTAGGGTGAGTGGCTGAAATAACGCAATGCGTCCTGGTGGCTTGGCTTTGCGCACACCATTTACAACGTAGCTCTGCACGCCCAGCCGCTCGGTGTAGACGCGCGCAATAATGCTGGTTTCGCGGTACTTGATGAAGCTCAAGACAATACCGCGCGTTTTGATTAACATGAAAACTGACAACTAAGAAGTGAGAACTGCTTTTTCTGCTGTTTGCACTTGCCGTAAAGCTCGCCTAGCTGCCAAGCAGTAGAAGCAGTAAATTAATAAGAGGAATTTCGGCTTAGGCGTTCCACGGCTATTTACTAGCAAAAGTACTGAGCACCGAAATCACTCCTTTCCGCTACTTACCTATAAGACAACTTGTTTTCTTTTCGCAGTACCCAAAGGTCTTGGCTGGCTCTGCCGCCGGTGTGGCTACCAGGAACATAGTGCACAACGTGGGTTTCTGGAGCAAACAGCGCCCGTAGGTATTCGGCAGGCTGAAAAGCGGCAAATACGCGGTGACCTTCGCGGACATTGCTTCGGACGACGAGGCTACCACTATCAAAAGCTTTCTTCTCGGCTTCAGTTAAGATGCTCTTAAACGCTGCGCCATGCGTGGTTAGCAGCAGAAGCCCTCCTGGCTTCGTGACGCGCAGCAATTCCCGAAACCAGAGCCGGTGGCTGGACTCGGATAAGTGAGTGAAAATGGAGATGCCATACAAGGCGTCCACTGCTTGGTCAGGTAGAGGCAAAGGAGGCTCCAAGCCATTCAGCAGAAAAGTAATGCCGGGGATATGCTGCCGACACCAGTCAACAGTTTGCGGATTGTAGTCGGTGCCGGTGAACTGGCATCCGGCGCCTATTACCTGCGGCAGATGCCGGATTATACGACCAGGGCCGCAACCCCAATCTAGAATGTGCTTGCCAGGCAGCTCCATGTGGGCGGCCAGTTGGTCGCGCACCCACTCGGCGGCCTCCCGCCCGCCTTCATAGTAGCGGTGGTAGCTCAACTGAAACGCCTCGTACATTAAATAGTCGGGTGGCAGGCTGAGCGTAGGATGCGCCGCCCGAAACGCATTATTTTGCCGGCGGTTCTTGATCCGCAGCCAGTAATAGCGCGTCCGGTCAGCCAGGTGCATGAGGCCAAGCCGCCGGAGCACGGTCGTTACATCCCCTTTATTCATGTTTGCAAGATAGTTCCGCAGGGGCTAAGTCCGGCGAGTCCGAACACTCAAGGCGTCATTAGGGGCGGTTAGCTCGCTCGGGTTTAGCGCTCTACTACGGCAATTTTGCTTACGCAGCCGTTTTTGCCGTCGGCATCCGAAGACAACACCAGATATACGCCCGACTGTACCTTACGGCCATTGTAGTCGGTCAGGTTCCAGATAACGCCGCCGCCCGTGGCAGTGGTTTGGTACACCAGTTTGCCGGTTACGTCCGTAATCTTGACAATACCGTTGTTGGCTAGCCCGGTTACGCCTACTTGCCCCGTAAAGTTGGTTCGGACCGGGTTGGGCGACACTTTGGCGCAATCTTTCGGCACGCCTTCCGTCACGGTGGCCGAGCCCTTGTACGATACCACGCCGGCTGCCGTAGCCACGAATACCTCTCCCGTGCGGTCGTTCACGGCCAAATCCACTATGGTGTTGGATGGAAGCGGGCTGTTTTCGGTGGTGAAGTGCAGCAAGCCTTCGTCGGCGTTTTCGCTGAACAGCCACAAGCCCCGCTCCGTGCCAAACCACTTGCGGTTAGCCCCATCCACGGCAATGGCTCTCACCACATCGTTTTCAAGAGCAGGAAAGCCTGACCCTTCCCCTAGCCGCACAACGGGCGTATCGAAAGCAGTTGTGCTACCTGTCACGAACACTGACCCCGGATCATCCAGGAAGGCCACCCCTTTACCAGTGGCTACCCAGATGGCCCCTTTGCGGTCTTTGGTCATCGACCAGATGATGTTGGAAGGCAAGCCGCCATTGCCCTCTGTGAAGTATATCGGCTTGGCCTTCGATACATCGTCGTAAGCAAAGAGGCCGGCACCATCCTTGCGAGCCTGCGAAACCCATACTCCCCCAAAGTCGTCGAGCACAAGCCGATTCAGATTATTCAATTCAGAGTACGGAATGGTGCGCCATGTATCGGTGCTTGGCGTCAGCACGTGCAGGCCAGGACCCGGTCTTGCAGTACGTTGGGAAGCCACCCAAATATCACCATTAGCAGCAGCAGCAACATCCTTCACGCGCGTATAAGTGGGATTATCTGCAAGCTCACTTACCAGCGGTACTCCCGGCATCTCGGCTATATATTGCTTGAACTCGCTAGGTCCGCGCCAGCGCAGCAAACCGCCGCCATAGCTGGCTATATAGAGAGTACCATCAGAAGACCGAACACCTCGGACCAGGTCGTTGATATCGGGCAGTTCGGTGGTGCTCGGGTAGTTGTCCCGGGTGTAATTGATCCATCGTCCATCCCTGAACTCGGAAAACCCTTTTCTGTATCCACGCTGCACCGAGCTTTCTTCGAACCCGCCCACAAACATATTCACGGTGTTGGTGCGCGCATCAGCCAGCAAACCGAATGCAAATGCCTCTTCCGGGGCGTTACTTACGAAAGCTTCGTAATTCTGCCGGTCCGTGGTTTTGAGCAGGCCGCGCTGAAAGTCGGCAATGTAGAAGGCCCCATCAGAGGAACGGAGGGCCGACTGTGGAAACACCACGGAGCCCGTACCAGCCAGCACGCTTACCGTATTAGCGGCGCCACTCAGAATAGATACTTTCCGGTCGGCAGTGACAAGCAAGCCTGCCCGCGAGGGCGTAAGATTCTGGTACTCGTTGGCATAGAAACTGGCAACTGGCTCCCAGCCGCGGCCTACTACATACCGTTGGGGGTTGCTAAAATTACGACCCGCATACGCCTGCCCATTATAGGTAGCGAGGGTGCGGAAGAGGTTTCCAGTGGCATCAGGCAAATCAAGGGTCCAGTTGCGAAAGTTGGCTTGGTCGGTAGCGAGGCTAGAGCGCAAGATACCTTTATCGGTAGCCAGAAATAGGAAGCCGTTGGCAACCGTGCTGGCGTAGGCCCTGACTTGAGCGCCCATGGGGCCGATGTTAGAAAACGTGTCGCGCACTTCCAGCTTGGTCATGTCCAGCACCACCAGCCCGAAGTCGCAGGAGAGGTAAGCGAAGCGGCCGTTAAAGGAAATGTGGTTGATGGTTTTGGTGCCGGCCAGCTGTTTTCGCTGAATATCGTTGATGTTGCGAATACGGCTACCATCCGGGCTGATGAGGTCGAGGTTGGCATCTCGGTACGCCACCAACACTTGCTGGCTCACCGAGTCGTACGCCACCGTATTCACCCCTACACTGTTGAGGCCGTCACGGCGCGAAAGCAGCGTCGTGGTAGTGGTTTCCTTGTCGAAATAGAATAAGACGTCTTCGGCCGCCACGTAGATGCGCTGGCCGGCATCCGCCATGGCCCGGGCGCGGTTGTTAGGCAGGTGCAGTTGCCAGTCGCCGAAGCCGGTTGTGCTCTGAGCGTGCAGGGTAGCGGAAGCAGCTGGCAGCAACAATAACAGCAGAGCAGCACGGTGTAGCGTACGTAGCAGACGGGTCATAAGCGAAGATAAAGAGGATAGACTGGTTGCAAAAAGGGTGGTACTGAGGCGGGAGAAACTGGAATTTTTGTACCTGAACAGTTGCCACTCCACGTTCTCTCGCTTCGGCACCACCGTTCAACGCCGGAGCTTACGATTTAGTGCTTGTGCTCGGCCGCCGCATCGGCCCCCGATTTTTCTTGCATGCCACTCAGAAAACAAGGCCGGCAACGCGCCTCATACGCATCGGTTTCACCGAGCAGAATCTTGTCTTCGGAAGCCGCTACCCGAAACGAGTAGGAGGCAATTTCGCCGCAGCAAACGCACACTGCATGTACTTTGGTTACGAATTCAGCCACGGCCATGAGGGCGGGCATGGGGCCGAAGGGGCGCCCCTGGAAATCCATGTCGAGCCCGGCCACAATGACGCGGGTGCCCCGGTTGGCTAGTTGCACGCACACTTCCACCAGGGTTTCATCGAAAAACTGGGCTTCGTCGATGCCGACTACGTCGGAGCCACCGGCCAGCAGCAGCATCTCCTGCGCCAGCGGCACTGGCGTGGAGCGGATGCTGTTGGCATTGTGCGACACCACGTCCTGAACGTGGTAGCGGGTATCAAGAGCGGGCTTGAAGATTTCCACCCGCTGCCGGGCAATCTTGGCGCGTTTGAGCCGACGAATGAGTTCTTCGGTTTTGCCCGAGAACATCGACCCGCACACCACTTCAATCCAGCCCCGGCGGGGTACGTCGCGGCCATGGCCGCCGCGGGGTTCTATAAACAACTTCGTTGAGAGTAAACTGCGTGATGGGTAACTGAACCAGCTTTTCAGTGAAATTTCAACTATAAAGTGTTCAGGTTTGACAGCCCAAATTACAACTTTACCACTGGACGCCACTACGATTTTCTGGTGGTTTTCTGGGTTTGAGGCGCTAGTAGGCAGGTACTCAGGCACTCTCCTTACTCCTCGGCGTAGCGCATGTGCGGGAGCTTGGTGGCTTCGGGGACGCGGCCGGTGGCGTGGCCCTCGGGCAGGCGGGTCTGGCAGGTGAGGCGCTCGTTGGGCTGCAAACGGCCGGCAGCCTGGTAGCGCAATTCAGACGCCGTATGTGGCGTTAGGGCTTCGGCTCCACTCACCAGCGTGATGCGGCAGGTGGTGCACCGGCCTTTCGCGCCACAGGCATGCATCCAGTCGTGGCCGGCGGCTTGCAGGGCTGCTAGTAGGGTGCTGCCAGCCGGCACGGGCACGACAGCAGGCAGGTTTTGCACGGTGAGCGTAGGCATTTTGCTTAACTTTCAGGCCTGAATCTGGCTTTCCGATGAACGACAAAGATAGTATGACTCCACGCGAAGAGTACGGCCGCAAGCTGGCCGCCCACCTCTGCGACCAACATTTTGGGGCGCGCCCCACGGCCACCCTCGATGGGCCGGCGGTGCTTCGCTTTACGCCTATCCGGCAAGTGAATTTGTTTGTGGTGCAGCAACTGCTAACGCAGTGGAAGCAGGAAATGGCGCAGTTGCGTAGCCCGTACTTCGACTTCGAAGCCGAAGATGTGCGCACGGCTCTTACGCAGTTCATGAACGTACTTTCGCGGCGCATCAAGCTGGGCCGCCCGGCCTTCGAGCCGCTACTGGCCCGAGCCATTGCTGACACGCTGGCCGTAGCGCAAGACCCCGTGGCTGTTTTTGACGACAAGCTGCTTAACCGCCAGCCCACCGCCACTACCGCCCAACTCCGCGACGCTCTGCGCTACCTCGACCTCGACAAAGCGCTGTACCAGGGCTTTCTTGACACGCTGGCGGCCGATGGCACCCTGGAGCGAGACGCAGTGCTCAAGCAGTTCAAACAGCATCAGGAAGCAAACGTCAAGCTCCAACAGCCCCTGGCTACGGTCGTAGCCGAGTTCAATGCCCTGCTCCCGCTCAGCGAAGCTGACTTGCAGGCGGGTGCCGCGGCTCCGGCCACCGCTTCTGCTCCCGTTGCAGCTCATGCGGCTCCGGAGCCCGCACGTCCTGTTCCGCTACCGGTTCCGGAGCCTGCCGTAGCCCCTCGCCCCGCTCCTGTAGCCGAGTTACAAACGGCCCCGGCTTTTAAGCCAGCCCTACCGGTGGAAGAAACTTCTACGGCCGTGCCGCTTTATCAAAAGCTAAAAGCTACGCAACCAGCGGGCCAGCCGTTAAGTGAAACGCTGCGCCCTGAACGGCCCACTAGCACATTAGCCGAGCAGGCGCCAAAAGTGGAAACGTTGCGCGAAGCTATTTCCATCAATCAGCGCTTTAGCTTCATCAACGAGCTGTTCAACGGGGAAAACATGGAATACCATGCCGCTATTCAGCACCTCGATACGCTGCCGGATGCCGAATCAGCGAAACGCTATGTGAGCCAGCAGCTGGCCAGCAAGCACGACTGGACGCGCAAAGACGAGCACGTAAACAAGCTGCTGAAGCTTATCGACCGAAAGTTTGCCTGATCTTGGGTGCAAGGTGAATTTGTAGAACGGTTCTCTTGCGGTAGCGCAGGAGAACCGTGTTTTTTCAAGTCCTAAAGCTTCTCGTAGTGTTCGGAACGATGGGTATTTCGCGGTGGCGGGAATTAGTACTGGTGTATCTGCTGGCCCTTGGGGTTTTGGCCGGTCCCGCTTACACCATGTACGTCCACTACGACTTCTCGCACTCGCTGGACACGCGCAGCTACCTGCAAATAGCACGCGGCGAGTTTAAAGGCGTGAGTATCACACGGCGCTACCGAGTGCTGGTGCCCACCGTTGCCGCCGCGGTGGCCTGGCCTCTCGAACAGGTGTACACCCGCATCTGGCCCCATCGCGCCACCACTGATTGGCCGCTGCGGTTGGCTTTTTATCTGGTGAATACGCTGCTGATGGCGGCTGCTGCCGTGGTTATCTATGAAACGTGCCGCCTCTATGGCGCTTCACCGGCAGCGGCGGCGTTGGCCGTAGTAGCTGTGCTGTGCAGCCGCTGGGTGGTGTATATCAGTGGCTTGCCTCTCGTTGACAGCCTGTATGTCTTGCTTTTTGCGTTGGCTTTTTACGCGGCCCGCAGCGGCTCGAAGGCTGCCTTGATTACGGTATTGCTACTGGGTATGCTTGCCAAAGAGTCGTTTGTGTTTTTGGTGCCGTGGCTGTTCCTGTTTGGACGGCGGGCGTTGAACTGGCCGGCCCAGGTAGCCTGGCTAGCCGTTGGTGGGGTGTTGGCTTTTGGCGTGCGCCACTGGATTGATACCCGCATTGGCGCTCCGGCCGCTGAGAGCGTTCAGAATGCCCTCGACCATTTCGAGAACATCACCTATTCGTTGCGGCGGTTGCTGTCCGTGAAAGGGGCGGGCGAAATCTTCAGTGTTTTCGGGTTCTTTTGGCTGGCGCTGCTTGTGGGGTGGCGCAAAAAGCAACGAGCGTCATGGACAACCCCGTTGGGCAACGCCGGCGCTGCTTTCGTTGCTGTAGTGGTTGTGCACATGTTTCTGTCCGGCGACTTGGGCCGGATGGGCTTCTTGGCGGCACCGGTTTTTGCGGTGGCCTTCGCACTGGTCGTTACGCAAGTACTAGCGCCAAAACAGCTCCCAACGGAAACCCCACCACCCACCACTTAACGTGAGTTGGCATCTTACCTCATTGAATTTCCGTCAAATACACTGGCCCAAACGACGACGGCAAGGAATCGACGCGGGCAAGGTGGTAGCCAGCCAGTAGCGCCCGGTGTGCCTCGGGGCCACCTTGCGTGATGCGGGCACGGTCGAGTAGGCCAGGACCGTCTAACGCATCAGTGTAGACGCGCTGTCCGGCCGCCCGGCGAGCCGCCAGCCACGCCCGAAACTGAGCTGGCGACTGGCCCGGCCGCTTCACTAGCAGGGCGGGTGCTGGCAGCACATTTGGTGGCCCTACGGGTTGTCCGGTGTGGTAATGCAGCTGGTTCAGCACGAGGTTTGGGTCGGCGAGCAACCACCATGCCGCAGGGTCCTGCTGCACACGGGTGAGCAATGCGGCCGCGTGGGTGAGTTGTAGTAAGTGAGCTGGCACCAATCCAAACGCTAGGTTCCAAAGCAGCAACGATGCGCCGGCCCAAGGCAACGCGGCCGGCATTGCTGGCCTGTTCACCAGCAGCAAGGCCAACAGGGCGGGTACCATCACCATAAACTCGGCATTGCCTTCGGCCCAGAGCGCGCACCCCACTTGCAGCAGCAACGCCACCGCATGCACCCACCCAAACAACCGCTTGGCAGCAACCCCATTGCCAGACTGCGCAGCCTGGTTCAATGCGCTAGCCCGATGGCGGGCAGCCTGCCGCTGGGCCTGCCACAGCTTAAGGCCAGCCAGGGCCATCAAGCCGGCGCTCAGCAACCCGATACCGCTCAGCATCGGCCACCGCCGCAGCAGTGCCAGCGTGGAGCCGTGCATCTGCCCGAACGTACGCACCAAATTCACGGCTGTCAATAACAATGTACGGCCCGAAGGTGGGGCGCCGGCCTGGCCGGCGTACAGGTCATGAAATACGAAGCGCCAGAAAGCCGTAGGAGTAAAAGGCAAGTTCCAGCTGGGCAGGGCAGCAGCATACGCGAGGGGTACTAACAGCGCAGGCAAGGCATACAAGAGTGTTTTCTGCCACTTCCTGCTTCCATTGGCTGCTACTGTACCAGCCAGCAAAGCCAGCCACCACCCCGCATGTATCTGATGAAGCAAAACCGCGCCCACTGCCCATGTACCAGCCAGTAGCCAGTGCTTGCTTCCACCTTCCGTAATGGCTTGCCACCAACTCCGGCTTGCAAGCAAGGAAAGCAACAACGGCAGGATGTACGTCTCGTTTTCGGTGGCAAAGCGCAGCATGCCAAAGCTGCTTCCCACCACCAACAGCCACCCAGCTACGGGTGCCCCAATGCCTCCCACCCGGCGTAGCAGACTACGCAGCACCACCAAACACGCGCCAAACGCCAACGCATTCAACGCTTTAAGGGCCATGAGCGTGTCAACCGAGTTGGGTAGTGCCTGTACCCAGAGCCAGCCCACTATGTTGTGCAACAGGTGATGCGGCAAGAGCAGTTCATGGCTGTGCCGCACGCAGGCCGCATAATACCAAGCATCCAGCGTGGAATTGTGAGTGGGCAGCAGCAGGCACAAGGCAGTTAGCACCCCCACAAGCAGCCACTCCATCCGTCTGCTTCTCAAGGGGGTTGCAGGCGGCTCACTAGCGGCGGCGAAACGAGCAAGAGGCACGTTGATAGGGCTACGGGGTTAAAAACAGCATCCGGCTCTACCCGGAGCATTCTGTGAGACCAGCTACAGCAGTGCGTCTGACAACACGGCTTCAAGCTACCACCTAGCCACCACAACCCGTAGCGGAGCTACACAGATTTCACCGATTCCCGCCCGTTGTTATCGTTCCAGATCCTGCTTACGGTAGGCATCAATGCCGAGCAAGCTGAACAGCAGGATAGTGAACGACCACAAAGACGACCCGCCGTAGCTGAAAAAAGGCAGCGGAATGCCCACTACCGGAGCTAGCCCAATGGTCATGCCCACGTTGATGGCGAAGTGAAAGAAAAAGATACTGGCCACGCAGTAGCCATAGGTTCGGCCGAATACGGATTTCTGACGCTCCGCCACGTATAGAATGCGCCACAGCAACGTCATGAACAAGACAACCACCGTCATGGTACCTAGCCAGCCCCACTCCTCGCCTACAGTGCAAAAAATGAAGTCGGTGCTTTGCTCGGGCACAAAATCGAACTTGGTTTGGGTGCCCTGCAAAAAGCCCTTGCCTATCAGGCCGCCCGAGCCAATGGCAATCTTGGACTGCGTCACGTTCCAGCCCACGCCCAGCGGGTCGGCAGAGGGGTTGATCAGCACTTCAATACGCTTGCGCTGGTGCGGCTGCAACACGTTGTTGAAGAAGAAATCGACCCCGAATACCATTCCAATAACTACTGCCCAGACGCTCACGGAGAGCACCAGGTGGTGGCGAAGCGCCCGCCGGTTGAAGACCAGCACGATGCCCAGAATTACCGTAAAGGCCACAAAAAGCCAGAGCTTCGGCACGAGCAGCGCCAGCACCAAGATGATGCCCGCCGCCGCCAGAATCAGGAGGATAAGCGGCGACATGCCTTCCCGGAAATAGGCCAGCAAGAATGCGCCGAATACCAGTGCCTGCCCGGTTTCGTTGGAAGCCATTACCAGCAAGGGCGGCAGCAGCGTAAGGCCAGCTAGTACCAGTTGGTCGCGGAAGTTTTGCTGGCGCAGGTTGATGCTGGCCATGAAGCGCGACACCGCCAGCGCCGTTGTGAACTTGGCAAACTCTGCGGGCTGCAGCCGGACCGGCCCCAGTTCCAGCCAAGAGCGCGACCCCGCAATGGGTCGTGCCACTAGCATCGTCACGATCAGCAGCACAATCATGCTGCCGTAGAGCACAAAGGCAAAGGTGTCGTATGCCTTGTAATCAACCACCACCAGTATCACAATGAGTACCATAGCGGTACCAATCCAGAGGATTTGCTTGAACCAGTTGAAAGCCATCAGCTCCGAGAAACTGAGGCTGCGCAACGGGTCGGCGGGGGCATCGGGCGAGTAGCTGGCCGCGTACACGCTAAGCCATCCTAGCGCTACCATCAGCATATAAATGCAAATGGTAACCCAATCGAGGCTGCGCGAATATCTGGCCGGAGAAGTGGGCATGTATGCGGGTATTCTGTTGTATTGAGCGTAGTAGGTTGCTCTTTGGCTGCTAGTGCCACAAGTGGCTAGCTACAGGCAAAGCCAGTGTGAAATATGGCTTGCAGAGTAGCGTTGTTAATGACGCCGGATAAACCGCTCCGCAGGGCTTTGGAGCCATTCTTCCCAACGGCCGCGCCACGGCGCTATTTTGCCCCGCAGGTGTTTTTCTATTATCAGCGAAGCCATGGGGGCAGCAGATGAGCCTCCAAAACCAGCGTTTTCAATGAACACAGCAATGGCAATCTTCGGGTCCTCGGCCGGAGCAAACGCGGCAAAAGTTGCGTGGTCTTCGCCATGCCGGTTTTGCACGGTACCGGTTTTGCCAGCCACCGAAATGCCCACGTCCAGCAACGACGCATTGCTGCCCGTGCCGCCGCGGCCGTCCACTACCGCCTGCATACCCGGAATAATGGCCTCGAAGTGCTGCGCATCAACCCCCACCGTATGGCGCACGGTGTACTGCGGAAGCGGCCCGCCGTTTCCAATGCCGCGCACGAAGTGGGGCGTGTAGTACCAGCCACGGTTAGCAATAGTGGCCATGATGTTGGCCATTTGCAGACCGGTAATTCCCAGCTCCCCCTGCCCTATGCTGAGCGAGTAGATGGTGCGGTAGTTCCAGCGGTGATACCCGTTGCGCTTGTCGTAGAAATCCGACGACGGCACCAGCCCCTTCTTTTCCTGCGAGATGTCCACGCCCAGCTTATCGCCCAGCCCGAAAGCCATTACCTTCCGGCGCCACTCGCTCAGCCCCAGGCGCGCATCCTCGAAGCGGTTGGTGGAGCGTCCGCGCAGCACAGCGGCCCGCATCACTTGGTAGAAATACGGGTTGCAGCTCTGCTTGATGGCAATACCCACGTTGCTCGGATACTCGTGGCGGTGGGTGCAGCGTACCAGCTTCCAGTTGCAGTCGAAAGCGGTGCCTGGCGTCACGACCCCCATTTGCAGGGCCACCAGCTCGTTGACCACTTTGAACACCGAGCCTGGCGGGTAGGTAGCCATCAGCGGGCGGTTGAAGAGCGGCTTGGTTTCGTCGTTGAGCAGTGCCATGTAGCGGTTGCCCATGCCCTTGCCCGTCAGCACCGACGGCTCGAAACCCGGCGACGACACCATGGCCAGAATTTCGCCGGTTTTGGGCTCGATGGCAACAATAGAACCACGCTTGTTCTTCATCAGCATCTCGCCGTATTTCTGCAGCTCAATATCAATGCTGGTGTGCAAGTCCTGGCCGGCTATCGACAGCGTATCGAACTCGCCATTGCGGAAGGCACCTTTCTCTATCCCGCGCACATTCACCATGCGATATTGCACCCCGCGGCGGCCCATGAGCTGCTTTTCGTAGAACGACTCCAAACCACTAATGCCTAGAAAGTCGCCGGGCATGTATTTCGAGAACCGCTCGTTTTCTAGGAACGCCGGCGTAATGGCACCCACGTAGCCGAGGGCGTGGGCCATATTTTCGGTGCGATACGAGCGGGCCATCCGGGCCTTGATGCTGAAGCCAGGAAAGTCGATGAGGTTGTCTTGGATGGCGGCCAGTTCGGGCGTGCTTAGGTTCTGAACCAGCGGCGACGCTTTCACGCGGCTGAAGCTGCGCGCCGCTTTCAGGCTTTCCCGCACTTCTTCCAAGGGCAGGCTCAGCAGTTCGCAAAAGCGCAGCGTATCTAGCTGCTTCACCTCGCGCGGCACCACCATCAGGTCGTACACCGGCGTGTTCTGCACTAGCAACTGGTTGTTGCGGTCGTAAATAAGGCCACGATAGGGCACCTGCACGATGCGCTGTAGCGTGTTGCGGTCGGCAGCCAGCTTGTAGCTGCCGTCCAGCACCTGAATGTAAAACAGACGGGCTCCGAAGGTAAGAGCAACAGCCAAGAAGATAGCCATCACCACGTACCGTCGTCCTTCAAGGTATTGCAAAGCGGTATATTCTGAATAGAAAGCACTTGCGGCCACGTGGCCGGATTCGCAAAGGTACGAAAGGGCAAGTGGTGATACAGTGATTTAGCGAACTAGAGAAGTACAGATTTACGGTGCCACCTGTTCCGCTCCGATACATTCTTTATCAAACGCGGCCTTGCAGTGGGAGCGTATAATAACCCTTGAAAATCGTACCCCGGCATCCCACACGAACAAGCACCCAGCGAGTGCAACACGTTTTAGATAAGGTATTCCGCTATCCGTACATACCAATTGCATTGCCCCCTGCATGGTACCTAAGAACGCAACAAAAAGCCCCAGCTACTTGGCTGAGGCTCCATTGTAAGGCAGCATAGCTGAGCAGGCTGGGTGGTTTGCTGAAAACTACTCCCGAACCAGCCGCTGGGTTTGCTGCCACTGCTCGTTGCGCAGCGTGAGAAAATATAAGCCAGCCGCTAAGGTGGCGGGCAGCGGTAATTTCCGCTCGGCCCCTGCTGGGAGCTGTTGCTGATAGTGAGTACGGCCGAGGGCGTCTGTTAGTGTGGCCTCCACTGGCAAGTGCTGCCCGCTGGCGCCTACTTTCAGCGTCAGGTCCTGCGTAAAAGGGTTGGGGCTTACCTGTACCCAGTTGGTGGGGCCTTGCGTGCGGGTGGCACTCACGAGGGGAGCAAGCTGAAACCGTACGTTAGGCCGGTTGGCTGCCCACCGGACGGTTGGGATGGGCATGCTGTTTACTTGCGTGGAATGCGTGCCATTTGCCGTTATAACGGCTGTGTACTGCCACGATATATCGGCCGTGGGGGTGCTGCTGCGGAACCAGTCCACCAATACTTCAATGTTGTCGGTGCCGTTCCAAACAAAAGGGGCTGTAAGCACAAACTCTTTCCAGCCTGTACCCGTCGGCAAGCTCAACATGGTGTTACTGTATACCGCAGTGGCCCCCATCACCTCGGTGTCCCACACCACTGGGTTGGCTGAAAAAGACGCCGCAGTGGTGCGCTTGAAGTAGATGGTTAGCTGCGCATCCCCGGTGGTGTATTCTCCGGTTCCGCCCTTAAACCACGCTATGCGCGTAATAGAGCCTGCTCTGGCGCCCGCGGCCCTCAACTCTTCGGCCGAGTAGATGGAAGCGGTGCGGGCGTACTTGTTGGTGGTGGTGCTGGTGCTGAGCAGCACATTGGTGGAGCCGGCAGTGGTACCCGTCCCAATGGTAACCGTAATGGGGGTTTGCCCCTGCACAAAGCTTGCACTTAATGCTACCAGCGCCAAGCTCAAAGCAGCACAAGAAATAAAAGCGAGTAAAGAATGTTTCATACGAGTGGGGTAAGAGATAAGAGCGCCTACACTAAAAGGTGATTGAATATAAAGTAACGAAGCCACAAAAACATAGTTTTTCGTCTATGCTTATATCAAAGCGCCTCCACTACCCAGCACAGGGTAATGGAGGCGCTACTGACAGGTATCCAGAATGTTAGGGCAGTGCGCAGAACTTAGGATGCGCGAGGACACGGGTTCGTATCTAGCACCGCAGCAGAGGCAGCGTTAGACAACGCAAGGAGAAGCGCAGTTGCGAGCTGCCTTACCCCAACAGCCTGCACTTTGTGCTGGCCTTTTAGCGGCCCCGGCGGCGCGTAGGAAAGAAAATCAGCTGGATAATGAGCAGCGTAATGCCCGTAAAGAGCGTGCTGACAATCACTTTCACCAGCGTCAGGCCGAACGCCCGGAAACTACCCAGTTCCAGCAGGTAAAACGCTAGGTGGTGCAGGCCTACCAGCAGCAGCATGTACACCACAAACCATTGCCCGCCCATTTGGTGCACATTCACCGAATCGGAGGCCTCGTAGCCGTCGCGGGGGGTGAGCAGGCGCAGCACCCAGGGGCGCAGGTAGCACAGCAGTACGGCGGCGGCGGCGTGCACCCCGCCCGTATCATAGAAAATATCCAGCAACAAGCCTGTCACGAAGCCCAGCACCAACTGCATCACGATGGAGGTGCCAATAGGCAGGAACAGCAAGAAGCCCAAATAAAAAAAACACCAGCCCAGCTCGAAGAGGACCAGCTTGCTGACAAGCAGCATGTGCACGCCCACAAAGAACAAGAAGCGCAGCAGCTGTACCAGTATAGTTCCTATGCCTCCCTTCATGGCCGCTCCTCCCCTCCTTCCGGCTTCATACCGGCGCGCAGTTCCAAGGTATCCCGCTCGGCTTTCAAGCGCGGATTTACCACGTACACGTAGTTCAGGTTCGAGAAATTCACGGCCAAGCGCACCTGCACCGTCCAGAAGTTCTTGTCGGGCTCTTTCACGAAGGAATCGATAACCCCAATCATGAGCCCCTCGGGGAATACCGCGTTGTAGCCAGACGTAACGACAGTATCGCCGCGCACCAGCTTGTTTTGCCGCGGAATGTTATCCAGTAGCGCGTGCGTCGGGTCATCGCCGAGCCATTTGATGCTGCCGAACGTGTTGTCACGCTTGATTTTAGCGGAAATGAACGTCTTGGAATGAAGCACCGAGGAGACAGTGGAAAACTGCTCACTCACCACTTTCACCCGCCCTACCACGCCCGCCGCCGACAACACACCCATGCCGGGGCGTACCCCATCACGAGTGCCGGCGTTGAGGGTCAGGTAGTTATCTACGCGTCTCATGGTGTTGTTCACCACTCGCGCCGGAATCAACGGATAATCCGGGTCGCGGGTAGGCAGCGTGCGCAAACCCAACAACAAGGAATCGGGGTGGCTCAGGCGAGCCAGTCGGACTTTCGACAGGCTGTCTTGGGGCACCGAAAGGCTATCGGATTCTCGGTGGCTCAAGTCGCTGCTGTAGAGCTGCTGGCGCAGGGCGGCGTTTTCCTGTACCAAGTTCTGGTTGATACTTTCCAGCCGGAAGTAGTCGTAGATGCGGTTGCGGGTAGCTAGAATCTGCCCTACATAGGTGTTGGCCGAATTAAAGAAGGCCGCCCGCTGGTAGGTGCTGTTGCGAACCAACAGATACAAGCTCGCCACTTCCAGCAGCGCAAACACGAGCAAGCCTCGGTAGCGAAACAGGAAAGCGAACAGGTTACGCATGTAAGTAATTAGTAATTAAGAATTAATAATTAAGAACTGACCTTTCCCGAATCTTCGAGTAGCACCCCAGATGCTGAAAAGGCCATTACTAATTCCTAACTATCAATTACTAATTGGCCCTAGGTCAACAGTACGCCTCGGAAAGCCTGAATGTCCTTGATGGCCTTGCCGGTACCACGCACAACGGCGCGCAACGGGTCTTCGGCAATATGAATAGGCAACTTGGTCTTAACCGCCAGGCGCTTGTCGAGGCCCCGCAAGAGCGCCCCGCCGCCGGTCAGGTGAATGCCGTTCTCATAAATGTCGGCCGACAACTCGGGCGGGCTGATTTCCAGCGCCTTCAACACGGCTTCTTCGATTTTGGCTACCGACTTGTCCAGCGCAATAGCAATTTCCGACGAGGTTACTTTGATTACCTTCGGAATACCCGTCATCAGGTCACGGCCGCGCACTTCGTAGTCGGGCGGGGTTATTTCCAGCTCGGTGAGAGCAGCTCCTACTTCTATCTTGATCCGCTCGGCGCTCCGCTCGCCAATCAGCAGGTTGTGCTGGCGGCGCATATAGTCGAGAATATCCTGGTTGAATACGTCCCCGGCCGTTTTGATAGACTGGTCGCAGACGATACCCGACAGCGCGATAACCGCAATTTCGGTGGTACCACCCCCGATGTCGATAATCATCGACCCAATGGGCTGCTCCACGTCAATGCCGATACCAATGGCAGCGGCCATCGGCTCCTGAATCATCCAGACTTCTTTGGCCCCGGCGTGTTCGGCGGAGTCACGTACGGCGCGCTTTTCCACTTCCGTGATGCCGGAAGGAATACAGATGACCATGCGGTGGGAAGGCTGAAACAACCGGTTCCGCGTGTCAATCATTTTGATCATGCCTTTGATCATTTCCTCGGCGGCGTGGAAATCGGCAATAACTCCGTCTTTGAGCGGACGGATGGTTCTGATGTTGTCGTGGGTTTTCTCGTGCATCTGCTGCGCTTGCCGACCCACGGCGATTACCTTATTAGTAGTACGGTCTTTTGCGATAATGCTCGGCTCATCCACCACGATTTTGTCGTTGTGAATGATAAGCGTATTGGCCGTACCCAGGTCGATGGCAATGTCGCTGGTAAGGAAATTGAAGAAACCCATTAGTTAACGGCAGAAAATGAGTGCGCGTGAGGATACACCCGCACAAAAAGTGGGGACAAAAGTACGGAAGTCAGAGTTAATGTGGAGAATATAAGAAACGAGCGAAGTGCGGGCGAAAGTGCATTGCCCCCTATAATCGTAGGCAAGTGCTTTGTTTCGCCTGTTTCACAGGCCGCATATTTCTTGTCTGCTCAGTACATTCCTCTTAATGCTTGAAGTGCCGCACTCCGGTGAGCACCATGGCCATGCCAAGGCGGTTGCAAGCGTCCACTGAGTCCTGGTCTTTGATGGAGCCGCCGGGCTGCACCACGGCCCGGATACCTGCTTCGCCCGCTATTTCCACGCAGTCGGGGAAGGGGAAGAAGGCATCGGAAGCCATAACCGAGCCTTGCAGGTCGAAGCCGAAGGCGCGGGCCTTTTCAATAGCTTGGCGCAAGGCATCCACGCGGGAAGTTTGCCCTACTCCGGAAGCCAGCAGTTGCCCGGCCCGGGCTAGCACAATGGTGTTGCTCTTGGTGTGCTTGCACACTTTGAGCGCAAACTCCAAGGCAGCTACTTCCTCTGTGGTGGGTGCCGATTCGGTGACGGTGCGGAAGTCAGCAGCACCTTCAATGGCCCGGTCGAAATCCTGCTCGACAACACCGTTGAGCAACGTCTTCACTTGCTTGGCGGGCAATTCCACGGGCTTTTGACGCAGCAGAATACGGTTTTTCTTGCTTTGTAGAATCGGTAAGGCCGCGGCCTCGAACTCCGGCGCAATCAGCACCTCGAAAAACAGCTTGTTTAGCTCTTCGGCGGTAGCGGCGTCCACGGGCTTGTTCACAATGATAACCCCACCGAAAGCCGACACTGGGTCGCAGGCCAGGGCGTTTAGGTAGGCAGTGTGCAGCGTATCGGCCTGGGCTACTCCGCAGGCGTTGGTGTGCTTGAGAATGGCGCAGGCCGCCGGACCATCGGCCTGGAACTCCTGCATGAGCAGCACCGCAGCATCTACATCCACCAAGTTGTTGTAGCTGAGTTGCTTGCCATGAAGCTGGTCGAAGAGGGCGGCCAGGTCGCCGTGGAAAGTACCCGACTGGTGGGGGTTTTCGCCGTAGCGCAGCGGCGTTGTAGCGGCTGATTCAGCCCCGGCACCAGCCGGCGCATTGCTGCTTGCTACTTCTTTGCTGCCAACTGCGGCACCGGCCATATACTGATGAATGGCGGTATCATAGTGGGAAGTAGCAGCGAAAGCCGCCGTAGCGTACTGGCGACGGTCTTCGAGGTCGGTAGCGCAGCCTTTGGCACCAAGCAGTTCGGTTACGGCCTGGTACTGGTCGCGGCTGCTTACCACGAGCACGTCGCGAAAGTTTTTGGCGGCGGCGCGCAGCAGCGAGATACCCCCAATGTCAATCTTTTCGATAATGTCTGCTTCTGGCGCGCCCGAAGCCACGGTTTCCTCGAACGGGTAGAGGTCTACAATCACCAAGTCGATGGGCGGAATCTGGTGCCGCTCGGCTTCGGCTAGGTCGCCGGTTTCGTGGCGGCGGTGCAGGATGCCACCGAACACTTTAGGGTGCAGCGTCTTGACGCGGCCGCCAAACACGGCGGGAAAGCCCGTCAAACTTTCCACGGCGGTTACCTCGGCACCTTGCTCTTCCAGAAACTGCTGCGTACCGCCTGTGGAATACAGCGTTACGCCATGCTCTTTCAGCAGTGCCACCAATGGCTCCAAACGGTCTTTGTAATAGACGGAAACAAGGGCAGAACGAATGGGCTGTGACATAGCAGGCAGAAGTTGGATGAAGAAACGAACGACGCCGCGAAGGTAGCCCCATCAGGTCGGCCTTGCCAACTACCCATCCGGAATTGTTGCATCTCCATCTTGGTACAGCGCTATCCGGTGGCAGTTTGCTTAGTGTTCAGCTTGCATAATATTGTTAGGCTCCAACCTGAACAAGAGGCAATAAATGCTGTTGAGAATCGATAAGCCCAACATTACCGGCTATTCAGAGCATTTCAACCCTATCCACTGCCCAGCCAATGCCTGCTGCCTTATCCCTCCCTACTCTCTCTTCCCCGGCGGCTAGCTTGGCTCCGCAGTTTGCGTTGCCGGAGGTAGCCGCGGCCTACCTAGCGCCGCGCTTGCTCGCCCACGCAGTGCACTCAGATTTCGAGGGAGGCTTTCCAGAGCAGGAACTTGCTTGGCTGCGCGAGGCAGGCCTGCTGCAAGCTCCGCTGGCGGTGGGGCTAGGGGGCGCCGGCTTGGCCGAATCAGACCAGACACTGGCCCTGCTACACACGCTCAAACACATAGGCCGCGGCAACTTGGCGGTGGGCCGCTTGTACGAAGGCCATATGAATGCCTTGCAGCTTTTGCAACGCTTAGGCACCGATGCGCAGGTGGCCGGATGGGCCGCCGATGCGCGCGAAGGCCACTGGTTCGGCGTCTGGAACACCGAAGCCGCCGATGGGGTGAAGCTGGAACCACTGGCCAACGGCCGCTTCCGGCTGCACGGCAGCAAAACCTTTGCTTCGGGTGCAGGCTACATAAGCCGCCCGCTGCTGTCGGCGGCGCTACCAGACGGGGGCTGGCAGCTCCTGATTCTACCTACCACCGAGCAGCAGCCCGCGTATGATGCCAGCTTCTGGCGGCCCCTCGGTATGCGCGCCACCGCCAGTGCCCGGGCCGACTTTACGGGCATTGAAATTGGGGCAGAAGATTTACTGGGGAATCCCGGCGACTATTATCAGCAGCCCTGGTTTAGCGGCGGAGCCATCCGGTTTGCCGCCGTGCAGCTAGGTGGGGCCGAAGCGGTGTTCGATGAAACCCGCCAGTTTCTGCAAGGGCTGGGCCGCACCGATGACCCGTATCAGCGCCAGCGCTTAGGTGAAATGGCGCTGCTGATTGAAAGCGGCAACCTGTGGCTAAGCGGCGCGGCGCGCAATGCTAGCCGGCTCGCCGCCGAAACCAGTGCCGAAGCCACCGTGGCGTATGCCAATATGATGCGCACAGCCATTGAGACGATTTGCTTGCGCGTCCTGCAACTGGCTGAGCGCTGCGTGGGTGCCCGGGGCCTGTTGAAACCAGAACCCTTCGAGCGTTTGCACCGCGACTTAACTCACTACTTGCGTCAGCCGGCTCCCGATGCTGCTCAAGCCGATGTCGGCCGCTTCGCCCTCGATCGTAAAGGCCCCGCTTTCCAGCTTTGGCATGACCAAGCTCCCCCCGTTTGACTTGCGCACGCTGCCGACCCGGCCGCCCGAATACGCCCTCCAAGTAGGCCCTACGCTCATCGTTGTTCCGCACCCCGATGACGAGTCGTTGGGCTGTGGCGGACTGCTTGCCTTGCTACGGCAATCGGCTGTGCCGGTGCAGGTGGTGCTGATAAGCGACGGTACGATGTCGCACCCCCATTCGCAGGTGTATCCGGCCGCTGCCCGCCGAGCCTTGCGCGAAGCAGAGCTACGGGCGGCCCTCTCCGAACTGGGCGTGGCGCCCGACAACCTTGTTTGTCTGGGCCTGCCCGATAGCCGCGTACCAAGCGAAGGGGAGGCGGGTTTTCAGGAAGCAGTTGCGCAGTTGCGCCAGTTGTTTGCAGACGCCGTGCCTACAAGCATCCTGTGCCCGTGGCGGCGCGACCCGCACCCCGACCACCGGGCTACCAGCCAGCTGGTGCGGGCGGCACTGGCCGCGGGCGTTGCACAGCCGCGCCTGCTCGAATACGTGGTGTGGGCCTGGGAACGAGCCACCCCCGCCGACCTGCCGCAACCGGGCGAAGCCACCGGCTGGCGCCTCGATATCGGTCCGGTGATAGCGCAGAAACAGCGGGCTATTGCCGCTCACCGCTCCCAGCTAGCACCCGGCATCATCCCCGATGACCCGAGCGGCTTCCTGCTTTCCCCTGAGATGCTCGCTCATTTTGCGCAGCCGTATGAGGCTTACATAGAGGTGAAATAGAAAAGCCTTGGTATGTTGCCGCTCGTCGGACCCTAATCCTACCCTTTCATGCACTACCTTCCTAGTCCTACACGCTACCAAGCTATTCCGTACCGCCGTTGTGGCCGCAGCGGGGTGAAGTTGCCCGCCGTTTCCTTGGGCTTGTGGCACAACTTCGGCGACGTTGATCTGCTGTCCAACCAACGCGCTATTCTGCGGCGGGCCTTCGACAGTGGCGTTACCCATTTCGACTTAGCCAACAACTACGGGCCGCCTCCCGGCTCCGCGGAAATCAATTTCGGGCGCATACTGCGCGAGGACTTCAGCACCTACCGCGACGAGCTCCTTATCTCGTCGAAAGCAGGCTATAACATGTGGGAAGGCCCGTACGGTGAATGGGGCTCGAAAAAGTACTTGGTAGCCAGCCTCGACCAAAGCCTGAAACGCATGGGCCTGGAGTACGTGGATATCTTCTACCATCACCGCCCCGACCCCGACACTCCACTAGAGGAAACCATGACGGCCCTCGACCTGCTGGTGCGCCAAGGCAAAGCCTTGTACGTGGGCATTTCCAATTACCAACCCGCCGAAGCCGCCGAGGCTATTCGGATGTTGCGAGAACTGGGCACTCCCTGCCTGATTCATCAACCCAAGTACTCGATGTTTGAGCGGTGGGTGGAAGACGGCTTGCTGGACCTGCTTGGGCAGGAAGGAGTGGGTTGCATTCCGTTTTCGCCGCTGGCGCAAGGCCTGCTCACCAACAAATATTTAGGCGGCATCCCGAGTGATTCGCGAGTAGCCAAGGGAGTTGGGTTTCTAACTGAAAACCAGCTAACCCCTGAGCGGCTCACCCAAATTAAGCAACTCAATGACCTGGCGCAGGCACGCCAGCAAAGCCTAGCTCAAATGGCCCTGGCCTGGGTGCTGAAAGACGAGCGGGTGACATCGGTGCTCATTGGAGCCAGCAAGCCCGAGCAGCTGACCGATTCATTGCATTGCCTCAACAACTTGCAGTTCAGCACCGAGGAACTCGCCTCTATCGAGCAAATCTTGGGTAGCTAAACATCCACACACGTTCCATTGCCTTGTCGTCCTTCTTGGGGAGCAGAAGCGCATTTTGCCGTTCCCGCTCCTTGAGAAGGACCTTTTTTGCCACTCCTGCGCTTCACCTTTGCTATGAACCCGAACCAGCCCCACACCTTGCCCCCAGCGTATTTTGATGAAGTGTACCGCGCCAACAACGACCCGTGGAGCTTCGAAACCAGCCCCTACGAGCAAGCAAAGTACCTGGATACCGTGGCAGCCTTGCCCAACGAGCAGTACGACAGGGCCTTTGAAGTGGGGTGCTCGTTGGGCGTGCTAACCGAGCAATTGGCGGCCCGTTGCCGTCAATTGCTGGCAGTGGACGTGGCCGAGGCTCCTTTGGTGCGCGCCCGCCAGCGGTGCAGCCACCTGCCGCAAGTGGAGTTTCGCCAGATGACCTTGCCGGCAGAGTTTCCATCCGATGACACCTTCGACTTGGTTGTGCTATCGGAAGTAGGCTACTACTGGGCAGCGCCAGACCTGGCGAAAGTTGCAGACCTGCTGCTGGCCGCGTTGCGGCCCGGTGGTCAGTTGCTGCTAGTGCATTGGACGCCCACCGTCCACGACTATCCCCTCACGGGCGACGAGGTGCACGAATTTTTCCTGGCCAAAACACTACCTACTGGCCCGCTAGAGCACTTACACGGCCATCGAGCCGCGCAGTATCGTCTGGACTTGCTGGCTCGGCGCTAGCATTCGGCGCGTGGGTGCCGGAGCCGGCACTTTCACATCGAGTTCTGCTAGCTGGTACTGGGCAATCAACAACCGTAGTTCGGCCACGGCCAAGGGCAGCGTGGTCAGGCGGCCCCGGCGCCAGCTGGCGCGGTGCGTTTGCACCCACTCCCAGAGCGCTCCAAAGGTAGCAGCGTTGGTTATTTGCTTGGTCAATGCGCCGGCCGGTACGCTTAGAATGGCCGCCATCCGGATGCAGGAAGGCAGCGGCCGTGGCGGCGCTTGCATCCGGTTGTTTTCCCAAAGCTGGCGCAGCTTCCGGCGCGCAGCCCAATCGGCTACCAGCGCCGCACCGCTTTCCACGAGGGGCTCCCGTTGCTGGCGCATCATTTGGGCCCACTCGCGCAGCTGCCACGACAGCCCCACTGCCACCCGCCCCGCGTAGCGCGCCGACGTGGTTACTTGTACGCCCGGGCTGTGGCGAAGCCGCAGGTCGTGGCGGCGCAGCGCCTGCCAAAGGGCCTCGTCTTCCAGAAAAGGCACCGCTGGCAACCCTCCTACCTGCCGGTAGGCCGCCACAGTAAGCGCCAAGCTAGCCCCGTAGTGCTGGTGGTGGCGAGGCCACGGGTCGGCCGGATCGGGGTCGACCAGGGATTCTAGGTGGGCGCGGAGTACCCGGTACGTAGCGTCGCGCAGATGCGTACGACGTACCAAGCAGCCTCCGGAAATAGTACGCTCCGGAAAAATACGCCCCCCCACCGCATCATTGCCAGCCTGTATTTCAGATTGAATGGCCGCCAACCAAGTCGGCGACACGCGAGTATCCGCATCGGTGCTGGCAATAATGCCCGCGGAGCCAGCACTGCGTTCTAAACGGCGGCAGGCCTCGTCCATGAGCAAGCGACGAGCTTGGCCTACATGCGCGTCGAGGGCGGGCAATTGCACTTCGGCTACATAGAACGCTAGGCGTGGATGCCGTTGAGCGAAAGCCCGGACGACATTAGCCGTTTGGTCGTGGCAGTTGTTGGCTAGCACCAGCACTTCGTAGCTAGCGAAGTCCAAAGGTTGTCCTTGCAAGTCGGTTTGCGCTGCTAAAGCCGCCAACGTTGCGGGCAGATTCTCTGCTTCATCTTTGGCCGGAATGATAACGCTGATGCGCAAACGAGTGCTTGGTGAAGCAGCCGGCCATTCTACATGACTTCCAAGCTGTTGGGTACGCAAAAAGGTGGTTTCAGAGGAAAGGAGCGGGCGTGCAGCAGTAAACATCAGGTATCTTCTATTCGACTCAGAATAGAAGGATAAACAGACGAGCTTGCACTTTGTCTATTGTCGAGCTTCTTTTTTGCTTATACCCCTGTTTAGGCCTCTACCCAACCCCGACAGTACTTCTTATCTAACAGAGCGTTAGATTTCTTTTCTAGCTCGATTTTAATTTCAAAAAGCTTCGCCGAAATTGAAATAAAATCCGGTGGAGCCGTCGCGGCCCACTCCGTAGTCAAAGCGGACGTTGAGTCGGTCGCGGCGGTTGAACTTGAAGCGCAGCCCGGCACCACCTGTGTACTTGAGCCCGCCTTCATCGAAATCAGCTAGGGTGTTCCCCACTTGTCCTACTCCCCCAAACAAGACGCCGTTGAAGCGCCAGAACAATTGCCGCCGCAGTTCCACCTGCGCCACTACCAGTTGTCGGTCGCGGTACCGACCATCGTAGTAGCCGCGCAGCAGCTTGTCGCCACCTAGGTTGGCTAGCTCCCGAAACGGCACCGCGCCCGCCTGAAACTGCCCTACTACTTGTCCAGCCAGCACAGTTTTGTGGTCTTGGTCGAGCGATATGTACCGACGTGCATCGAGCAGGTAGCGGCCGAATTGGAAGTCGCTACCCAGGGCGCCGCCGTTAAACAAAGCGCTTAGCTCCAGATACGAGCCTCGGTAGGCGCTCAGCACGTTGTCGCGGTGGTCGTAGAGCAGCACCGGCCCTACTCCTATCACGCGCGTGTCTTGTCGCTCACGCACCGGGCGCTCCTGAAAGCGGCTGGGCGCTACTACCATGCCGTCGCGCTCGATGTCGCGCTTCACTTGTAGGTCGCGCAGATCGGTGATACGCCCTTGCAACCCCACAAACAAGTCGGGGCGTAGCCGCCGGAGTACCCGCTGTTGCCCAATAAACACTTTGTACTCAATCACCGATTCATCGGAGCGCGAAGTGCGGGGGCCCGTACCGTAATAGTTGATAGGAAACCGGTAGTAGTAGCTTAGCTCACCGCTCACAATATACTGCTCGTTGGTCGTGAACATGCTGTGCGTCAGCTGAATTAAGCTTTGCCGCTGTTGGGTGCGCCACGCAAGCAGGCGCGCATTGGACTTGCGCACCAGCGTATCAGTACCGAAACGCCACACCGGCAAAACAGCTACCCCGTACCCTAATCCGGTTTCGGGCTGTGAGAAGATAATCGGAATGGGAACAAAGCTAATTTTCTGCCGCTTTGGGGCAGTTTCCAACGAAGGAATCGAATCAGTGGGGGCTTGCGCGGCGCTTTGCACACTCAAGCAGATCAACAGCAATCCAAAGGCGTAGCGCAGACGCATAGACGAGTCCTGGCCCACAACTCACTGCCACCATGGCAACACCGGGAACGGAATATACACCAAGTCGGGCTTCCGTGGATGCCCGAGGTGGCAGCTGCATTCCAAACCGAACACAGAACGTGTTCCTTTAACTAAAACCCAGCAGAACGGGTAATTAAAAGGCTTCGCTTACCGCAAAGTAAACGCTTGGCGCCGTATCAGTTCCACCGGCACAGTCCAGGCGGATGTTGAGCCGGTCGAGGCGGTTGAAACGGAACCGCAACCCGCCGCCGCCCGCCAGGCGGGTCTGGTCGAAGCTGTAGTCGCTCACTTTGTTGCCAACCTGACCTACGGCGCCAAATACCACCCCATCAATCCGCCAAAACAGCTTCTGACGGATTTCAGCCTGGAAGGTCATCATCTGCCGGTCGCGGAAACGGCCCTCGTAGATACCGCGCATCAAGCTTGCATTGTTGTAAAGAGCACCGCCCAAATTTGCACCCAGCCCGCCTAGCTCCCGAAACGGTACGCTGCCCGTGTGCAGCTGCCCCACGTATTGCAGCGCCAGGATGGTGTTGTTGGAGGTAGTAAGCGGCCGGAAGTAGCGCGCATCGAGTTGATACCGAACAAACTTGTATTCGGAGCCGATGGCTTTGTCATTGAACAGTACGTGCGCGTCCACGTAAGCGCCCTTGTAGGTAGCCAGCACGTTGTCGCGGCTATCGTAGAGGATGGCAGGGCCCAGCCCCGACACACGGGTGTCTTGCCGTTCGCGGGCACTCACGCGGGGGTCGCGCAGAAAGTAGTTCGCCCCTTCATCCTTGGCGTGACTCATACTCTCGATGCTGGTGGTGTTGGTGAAGCGGTAGCGTAACCCCACAAACAAGTCGGGGGCTACTCGCTTCAGCGCTTTTTCATCGAAAATGATCAGCTTATAGCTCAACTCCGACTCTGATTTCGAAGAGTTGTTGTTGCCAACGCCGTAGTAAAACAGCTTCTGGTTGTAGCGGGTTAGCTCGCCAGAAAAGAAGAACTCTTCTCCGGGCGTGAACACCGTGTGAATGAGCTGCACAGTGCTTTGCTTTTGCTGCGAGTACCAGGCAATCAGCCGGGCATTGGATTTGCGCACCAGCGTATCGGTGCCGAAGCGCCACACGGGCACAACGGCTACCCCCGCGGCAAAGCCTGTTTCTTGCTGATAAAAGACCACCGGGGCCGGCATAAAGCTAGGCTTACTGCCCGGACGGGGTCCGAACCGAGAGTTTTTTTTGATGCCGGGAGCAGGCGGAACACTAGCGGAAACCGAAGTAGCGCTGTCGGGGGTTTGGGCGGCTAGGTGCAGCGGCCAAACCATGCTCAACAGGGTGAGATAGAAGAAGCGCATAAAATGAAATCCACTAGGTCTGGGTGTGTCAGGCTACCTTCATACGCAAGGCTGTTGAGATTAGGTTATTTGTTTGTAAAGCAGAGCACTAACTGTATAAAACAAAAAACCGCTTCATGGGCTACACGAAGCGGTTTTCGAACGATATAGTCGGCTGCTAGAAGGCCTCGCCCACCGCAAAATAAATTCCGGAGTTTCCGCCAGAGCCAACTCCGTAGTCGAGACGGAGGTTAAGCCGGTCGCGGCGGTTGAAGCGGAAACGGCCGCCGAAACCAGCAGCCACCTTGGTTCCGCCAAGTGAGAAGTCGTTGAACTGGCTGGCCACCTCGCCCACGGCGCCAAATACCACCCCATCAAAACGCCAGAACAGCTTCCGGCGAATCTCGGCCTGGAAGGTCATCATCTGCCGGTCGCGGAAACGGCCCTCGTAGATACCGCGCATCAGCGTAGAGTAGTTGTAGATCGAACCGCCCAAATCGGCGCCGAAGGCGCTAAGCTCGCGGAAGGGCACCCGGCCCCCCGAATGGAACTGGCCAAGGTACTGCACTGCCAGAATGGTATTGTTGCTACCAAACAACGGCTGGAAGTGCCGCGCATCAATCTGATATCGGCTGAACGTGTAGTCGCTGCCAGCATACTTGCCCGTGAACAGCCCGTGAACGTGCAGGTACTGACCGCGGTACGTAGACAGTACGTTGTCTCGGCCGTCATAGAGAACGGCTGGTCCGAAGCCCGAGGTGTTGCCACCAGTTGCTTCGCGCTGCGAGAGAATGCCTTCGTTCAGATCCTGCTGAAACTTGTTGGTGCCACCTTCTTCCCCTGGCTTGTCGAACGCAACGCCGCGCAGCCCCGTGAAACGGTACTGCAGACCAGCAAACAAGTTGGGAGCTATCCGCGGCATTACCCGCTGGTTGAAAATGAAGAGCTTGTAGTCCACCTCCGACTCGTCGGCTTTGCGGGTGTTATTGCCGACGCCGTAGTAGAAGAAGTTTACGTCGTAATAGCTGATTTCTCCCAGCAAGTACATCTTCTCGCCCGGCGTGAAGATGTTGTGCGTCACCTGTAAGCTAGTCTGGCCTTTCTGGCTGATCCAGCCCACGAAGCGGGCGTTGGACTTGCGGGTGGTGGTATCGGTGCCGAAGCGCCATACCGGCAGGATAGATAAGCCACCCGCCAAACCGGTTTCTTGCTGAGAAAACAGCACCGGCACCGGAATAAAGCTGGGCTTGTCGCTGCCCGCAAATTTGTCGGCAAACTTGCGGGGCTTAGGGGCGGCGGGAGGTGGCGTTGCGGCAGCGGCCGGGGCAGTGGAATCGGGGGCTACTTGAGCAGCAGCATGATGGGCCAGGCCGCACAGAGCCAAGGCCAGCGGCAGGTAGAGAAAGCGCATAAAGGCTTTGAAAAAGGAAAAATAAGGAGTGAGCTATTTTCAAGTTAGCCAGCACGTGCAGATAAACTCTTCAGCCGGCAACACGATAAACACGCAATTGTTTGCTGTAAACGCAGCAGTAGCGGCTACGGTTTTACCCTATTACGTTCACTAGCAGCATAGAGAGTACGCCGGCCAGCATTATTCCTTTGCACCACTTACTCAGTTTTGCAAAATGCCGCCGCTGATCGGCGCGCCACAATAAACGAGCCAGCGCAAACAAAGGGCCCAGCACGAGCAACAGCAGCCATAAGCCCAACAGTACCGGGCCGTGGCGTAGTGCCTCGGCACCAGCCCCCGCCACCAGCACCACCAGGCAGCCCAAGAAAAAACCCGCCACCCATTTTGTGCGTGCAACCCCCCACACGATGGGCAGCGTGTGGCAGTCGTGTTGGGCATCACCCCGCATGTCTTCCACATCTTTCACTATCTCACGCACCACGGTGAGCAGGAAAGCGGCCAATGCATACACCCACACATTATCGTTGCCGGTGCGCAGTTGTAGTTCGGGCAGCAGCACCAGCGCCGCCGTGAGCGTAGCAATGCTCACGTTGCCAACCAGTGCGACCCGCTTGAATCGCACCGAATACCCCCACAGCAGCAGCGCCGACCCCAGGTTGACAACACCCAGCAGCGGCGACAGCATCCCGGCCATGCCTACACCCAGCCCCGACAGCAACAGGTGCGCCAGCATGGCCCGGCGGCGGTTCACTTCGCGCCCCACCACTAGTCGCCCCGGCCGGTTGATGGCGTCAATCTTGACATCGTAGTAGTCGTTGATGATATAGCCGGCCGCTCCTACGCACAAGGTAGCCAGCACGAGCACCCCAAAGCGCCAGTCCAACAGGGTGGCCAAGGGAGTAGCCGGGTGTAGCAGCCCGGCTCGCACCAACACCAAGCAGAGCAGCATGATCAACAAGTTGGGCAGCCGAATAAGTCGGGCAATCGGGCGCAAACGAAGTCCAGACTCGTCTTTGTCGCTGCCCGTCCCAGCTGGCCCACCCGCTGCCGCAGTGAAAAAGGAGAAGGCAGATGCCATAGCCACAAACTGATAAGCCACAAGAAATAAAAAGATAACGCAGCAGCACCGCAAACGTGCCGCAAAGTGCCGCGAATAACAGAAAGAAAGCCTCCCCATACATGGGGAGGCTTTCTAGAATAGAAAAGCGAAACGGTACGGAAACTATACGCGCTTCACGTTTACGGCATTTACACCCTTACGACCTTCCTGTGTATCAAACTCCACCCGGTCATTCTGCTGAATTTGGCCCCCGTTAAGGCCCGTCACGTGCACGAAGAAGTCTTCCTTCGTCTCGTCATCTGTAATGAAGCCGTAGCCCTTCGACTCATTATAGAATTTTACGGTTCCTGTTTTCATGTAATAAAGAAAATGGTGAATAGATGATCGGGTAAAGATAGAGGTAATTGGGAAAAGCGCAACCCGGCTCAAAAAGGCCTTTATTGCTCGCAATCAAGATGGTGTAGCGCTGCTTTTCGGGGCTGGTTACCAGCTTTGCTGGGCCTTGAGCACTGCTTCCAGTAGCTCGCGCACAGCGCCGTAGCCACCGGGTTTTTCGGCTATATAGCTGCTGACAGCGAGGACGTCGGCAGCGGCATCAGCGGGGCAGGCGGCTAAGCCGCAGCGGCGCATCACTTCCACGTCGGGCATATCGTCGCCCATATACGCAATTTGGGCTGGGTCGAGGCGGTAGGTGTTGATGTAGGTGTTGAAGATCTTCATCTTGTCGTCTACCCCCAGAAAAATATCACGCACATCCAACGACTCCAAGCGCTTGCGCACCCCTTCTTCCTCCCGGCCCGAAATGATGGCAATACGGTAGCCTTGTTTCAGGGCGTGCCGAATGGCGTAACCGTCGCGGATGTGGAAGGTGCGGGCTTGCTCACCTGAATTGAGCGCCAGCAGAGTGCCATCCGTCAGCACGCCATCTACATCGAATATAAACGCCTTAATAGCTGATAAATCGGGCAGCATACTGGGTATTGAAATGACAAAGCCTAGCTTGGAAACTTCCCTACACATAAGGGTGGTAGGTTGGTCTTCAGGCTAGGCTTGGCAGGGAGATTTTATTTTTGGTTGTCGCGCCATTCGTACACCCACTTGGCTTGAATCTGCTCTAGGTGTCCTTCGTTGGATTCTTCTTTTGTACCCTCGAAGTTGGGCAAGCTCAGCACCCACTCCAGCAGTTCCGTGAAGCGGATGCGGTAAATTTTTGCTTCCGTGAAGTCGTCGCCAAACTTTTCGTAGAGGGCAATGGCCACGTCTTCGTGGTCGTTCCAGTGCATCGGGGGCTCGAAATGGGCCATGAGGGAAGTTTACTAGATGAGTGTTTGCACTTATGCTTACGGACAAAACAGCGGCACCAGCGTAGCTACCACCAATGGCCGGCTGCTACAACTTGGACCTTAGTGTCCTAGGAACTCCTGCGGTGGAATAAGAATAATCAAGTCCTGCGTGCTGTCTTGCACCACGCACTGGCACCCCAAACGCGAATTGATGCGCGGGTTTACGGCACGGTCAATGAAATCTTCTTCTTTATCGCTGATTTCTGGGAGTTGGTCTTCCCCTTGCAGCACGTATACATGGCAAGTGCTACAGCCACATACACCACCACAGTTGTGCTGCAGTTGAATACCGTTGTTGAGGGCAACGTCCAGCACCGACTCGCCTTCGGCGGCTACATGGGTCTGGGCGGGCTGGCCGTCCTGAAATTGGAAGGTAATATTGACAGCTTTCACAAAGGAATCTTCAAACGAGGCAAAAACAAGGGCACGAAGGTACGCACCCCCGCTCCCGATTCAAAGCTATTAGACACGTTGGTTGTTTACACTGAGTGCTGCTTGTTGTTGCTTTATACTGTTACTGAGCGCTTTATATAGCTCAAGCCACTCCGGATACGCACGTAGCGCAGCCTGGTGGCGGGCCAGCGTGGGCTCGTCTTGGCGAGCTGCGGGACCAGTTTGAACCGTGAAGGGCGGAGCTGCAAGGGCTTTGTCTACTGTTTCCTGGATGAGGGGGGCCAGTAGCGAAAGAGGCAAGTGCTGCTCTTGCAGAAGGGCGTGGCTGATGCCAAACAGGTGGTTGGTAAAGTTGCAGGCAAACACTGCTGCTACATGTATGGCCTGCCGCTGAGGGGTAGCAACGCGTTGCACACTGCTGCTGAGAGTACCCGCTAGGCGCAGGAGCATGGCCTCGGCGGCAGGGTCAGCCGCTTCTATGCAGAAAGGCACCGTCTGCCAATTCACAGGGCGGCCCGCACTGAATGTCTGAAGCGGATAGAATACGCCCCCCCGAACACCCGAATATGCACTGAAAACGGAAAGCGGAACGGCCCCGGAGGTGTGTGCCACTACGGCGCCCACCGGAAACTGCGCTTGTGCCAGTAGCGCTGGCACAGCCGTATCAGACACAGCCACCAGATACACGTCCGCAGCCGGCAAGGTGGTGAAATTCAGATCAGGCAGCACCTGGGCACCGGGCAGCGTGGCTGCTAAGGCGTGAGCTGCTGCCTGGCTACGATTCCAGACGTACGATATCTGATGCCCAGCTTGCTGCAAAGCCGGACCAAGTTGGCTAGCTACGCGGCCGGCACCAAGCAGAACAATACGCAGGGAGAGGAAATCGGGTGTCATTGAAAAAACCAAACAGGTTGCATTATCAGAATAAGAGGCCATACACAGTTTTTATGGCCTTCGTGCAGGTAAGCCTGCATAAGAGCAGGTAACTTATCAAGAGCGAATAGTTGAGCTATATATTATTTTTATTATAATATTTAAAATACTCCATTAAACTCCTTCTTCATTCTCGATCCTTTACTCCATGACGAACATGTACACCACAGCCTGCAAGACAACTTCATCAACCAAGTCAACCTTTCGACTTTGGCCAACGGCATCTATCTGCTTAAGGTGCAGACTGGCAGCGAGTATACCACCCGCCAACTCGTGCTCGCTAAGTAAGCGCACTCACTTTGTATCTATGCAAAAAGGGCAGCCTCCTCGGCTGCCCTTTTTGTGTGTGAGGATTTTAGCTTGCTACGCTACGCGCTGTGCGGGACGAGGCTTTTTGGTGGATACACGAACAGCAGGCGTCGGTATGGTTGCTACTGCCGGCTCCTTTTTGGTTTTCTTTTGCCGCAATGCCAAGCCAAAGCCAACAGCCATCAGCAAGGTGCCGCTCCATAGCAGGTTGATAAATGGCTTCTCAACCGCTTTCAAGATGATGTAGTCTTTCTGTGTGGTGCTCACCCCGAAAGTGAACTTGCCGGCAGTGGGGTCCACCGCGTTCAAGCTCAAGCGCAGGCCCAGGTCCTCAATCTCATCGGGCACACGCCCGATGAGGCGGTTGCGAACAACAAAGATGGGGTGTACGTGATATTCCCGCTGCTTCTCGCCAAACACAATAACGTCGGCCTGAATAGCCAAATCGTCCTTACCAAGGCCGAGGCCGGCCGTTTGCTGTGCTGGCTCGATAGCGCGGAACACGGCGAAATAGTCATTTAAGAAAATGGTGTCGCCAACTGCCAGCTGATACTCCTTCAGCTCGCTCCACTCTTTTTCCTTCATCGGCGGCACGGCGTTGATGTGGGAATAAATGTCGTGCGAAGCAAAACGCTTGATATCCGGCGAAGCCAAGAGGCCACCCATTTCTTCGTTTTCCTGGGCCCGGGGGTACAGTGTAAAGACGTTGCCAGACTTCCGGTTCTTGTACTCGACGCGGTAGTAGGTGTTTTCGGGCAGGATGTCTACAGTATCGCCCGCTTTATAATACTGCTTATCACCAAACTTGATATCACCGCGAGCCAAGGCCTTGTATTCGTCTTCGAGGCGGAAGAGAATGTCTTTGTTCACGTACTCAGGCACGCCGGGCACGTCAAAGTATTGGCCGGTATAGCTTACATCATACTCGCCCATGGGGGTGGTATCGTTGCGCCACAGCAGCACGTTGTCGCGGTTCATTTCCTCGCCGAACTCCTTGGAATACACCATGCCCGACATGTTCTTGGAAATGATATTGGAATAGCCCGCTGAGCCCAGAATGCCGAGCAGCATCAACGCAATACCTAAGTGGGCTACACCACCGCCGGAAAGCTGCGCACGACGCAGCAACATTTTCAGCACCACGCCTAAGTTGGCCAGCACGCCGAACAGCGCGGCCGTCAGAAGCACGATGTACGTAGGCGAAATCGTAAGCTTGTTGTAGCGTAGCAGCAGAATAACCAGCGCCGAGCCCAACAGTGCCAGGGCGCCAGGGTTGGTAAGCGAGTTAACAATAGTGGTTTTGTCGTTGCGCTGCCACCACATCACCTGCGCTAAGCCTGAGAGCAAGGCTACTCCCACACCCATCCACAACTGAATTTTGGTGTAGTGCGCAATCTGGTCGGCAGGCAGAGCCAAGTTGGACTTGATACCCACGAAGCCTAAGAAGGCATTGTACACTGGAATACTGGTGGTCACCAGCACTTGGAAGGCCCCCAAACACAACACAGTGGCTCCCACAAACACCCACAGTTCCGGGTTGTACGTAGTCAGTTCTTTTTCGGAAACCGGAATCTGCTTCCAGCGCTTCGCCAGCAACACAATGGCAAGCACCACGAAGGCTCCCAGATAGATCATCAGCTGGCCCGATAACCCAAGGTCAGTGAAGGAGTGCACAGAGGCGTTGCCCAGTACCCCACTACGGGTTAGGAACGTAGCGTAGAGGATAAGCAAGAAGGTGGCTACCACCAGCACGAAAGACGTGCGCAGGGCCGTCCGGCGCTGGTTCCAGAGCACCAGCGCGTGAATACCGGCTACCAGCACCAGCCACGGAATGTACACGGCGTTTTCCACCGGGTCCCAGTTCCAATAGCCGCCAAAGTTGAGCGTCTCGTAGGCCCAGTAGGCCCCCATCATAACGCCTACCCCCAGTACCAAGCCTCCCACCAACGACCACCGTAGCGCTGGTTTCACCCACTTCGTGAACTCGCCTTTCCAGAGGGCGGCTACAGCGAAGGCGAAAGGCACCAACGTGAGAGCGAAGCCCAGGAATAGTGTCGGTGGGTGAATCACCATCCAGTAGTTCTGCAATAGCGCGTTCAGGCCCGTGCCATCTTCTGGAATGAAGTTGGGGTTCAGCTTGAACACGGGTAGGTCGGTCAGGAAGTCGCGGAGCAGAATGAAGGGCGAAGAGCCAATCTTCACGCCACCCAATACAATGCCCAAGATCATGGACGTCAAAAACAACTGCACCCCCGCGAATACGGCCATTACTGGGGCCTCCCACATCTTGTTGAAGCGCATGATGATGAGGCCTAGCACAACGTGCCAGAATATCCATAGCAGGAAGCTACCCTCCTGCCCTTCCCAGAAGCAGGAAATCATGTAGTACACCGGCAAGTGGTTGCTGGAGTGGCTCCAGGCATAGTAGTACTCGTAGCGGTGCCCGTGGATGATACCGAACAAGCAGGCAATCACGGCCACTACCGCCACCCCGTGCACGAGGAATGCGCCCCGGCCAATTCGCAGCCAGCTGGCATCCGACTGCCCCAAGGGCTGGTTGCGGGACGCCATATAGTAGGAATACGCTGCCACCGTGGCTGCCACGAAAGCCACGATGACACTTAAGTGTCCAGCGTCGCCAATGAAGGTGTTTAGCATATTGAATGCATTGTAAGAGAAGAAGCTGACCTGCCAGGATATAACCGGTCAACCAGAACTTGTTTTAAGATTTAGGTTGTCGCCGTTTCAGCCCAGCCAGTCGTTTCATGCGGGCCCGGTGGCTGCGTCTTTCCCAGCTTTGCTGCGCTTTGGTGGCGCGTTGGGCTGCTTGGCTGGCGATACCAGAAAAGTAGCCAGCCTCCGGTAGGAGTTGGCTGAACGCGTACCACTGCTGCTGCACCACCACGGGCGCCGCATTGTCGGACGCTTCAGCCACCACTTGATAGAGGTAGCGACCAGGAGTTGAAAGAGTATCCGTCCAGCTGTACTCAGTGCTGCTGCCACCCAAAGTGGTGCGGCTTACTTCCAGGGTGGCTTGCGCAGAAGCACGGAATTCACCTGCTTCCCGCCGCAACACCCGAAACTGTTGAACCGCAGCCAGCGTGTCGGACAGGCTCCAGCGCAGCGTGAACAGCTTGTTGTTGGAAGCGGCCACCGTCGAGAGCAGCGGGGCCGCCACGGCTGGTAGCCCCTGCGGCTTGCGGCTTACGGCCAAGCTGAACTCGCAGAAATCCTTGAGGTAGCCATCCACATCGAGCAGATAGGGCTGCCCGGCGCGCAACCCGTCCAACGTCACAAACACATCATCCTGGCTGCCTAGCGACGTGCAGGAAAGAATGTTGTAGGTATCTGGTTGGCCCGGTGTACCCGTCAGCACTACCAGTTGCACCCCGCGGGTGTCGCGGCACTGCTGACCGCCAACGTTCACGTAGTACCGCCCCGAAACCTGCGGCGTAAACTCAAACCACTGGTCGTTGTGGTACTCGATGCACTTACCAGTCAGCTTCTCGTCCACGGCACTCCACTGCACCGTGCAGTTGGTGGTGCTAGACTTGATGGGCTGCTCTGCGCGCAGCACCTGCCGATGCTTGATGTCATCGTTGGCGACTTGGGCTTCGGCACGCAGCAGCAACTGCTGCTGAACGAACAACTGAACAACGAAAACGCGCAGCCAGAAGCGCAAATGCGCATTCAGTGGCGGGGCTTTCAGTTGCTGGTTGTTCATTGTCTTATGTTAGTTGATGCCTGCTGTTGCGCCTTTCAGATCTTTCTCGACGTACTTAGAAGGACACTTCAGTAGAATCTTGTCGGCCACGAAAATGTCGTTGCGCATGGCTCCCGTAATCACCACCTGTTCCGACTTGTCGAAATCTTGGGGCTTGGGGTTGAAATAGATGCAGCGCTGGGCAACCCTATTGGTATCTACCAGCGTAAAAGCAAAGTAGTTAGGGTCAAGGACCGGGTTGTACTCCAAACCCAGAATGTTCTTCTGGTTGTCGCGGGGCAAACGCCCTACTACATGCACCTTGGTTAGGTTTCCTTCGGTAGCCCGCTCACGAGCTTCTTTGAAAGAAACGTATACACTGGCGTCGCCGGCGGCACTCATGATGATGCCAATGGCCACAGCAATGACAGCAATAGCCAGAATGTGTGCTTTTTTCATGTTGTAAAAGAAACCTAACGGCTCAGCCCGAGCCAGGGATTATTGTAACAAAGAAAACACCCAGAAGGGTCCCGAGAAGGCAACTGAGTGGCAGAGAATCCAAGTAAATATTCAACTAGGTTGAATCTTGAACTTCCCTGTCCAGCTGCTTCGCTAGTCTTTCAACTCCCGCTCCAAGCGAGTTACTTTCCGGTCGAGCGACACCAAAAACGCCAACAGGCCGGCTAGTACCACCGTTACCACGGCTACTACCACGTATATCTTGCCGTCGCTCCGGAAGGCATCGGCCATTTCGGGTGTGTCGGTGGTTTGGGCAACCGCCTGAAGCGCTGGCAACAACAAAGCGAGCAGCAACAAAGCACTTTTGCGTAGCCTGAGCTGCAAAGCACCCGAGTTTGCAAGGCTCTTGCTCTGGTTAAACAAGCTGTTTTTCATACACTTTCAGTTTAAGCAAAGAAATGCGGGTGGCTACCTGTGCCAACCAGAAGGCTAGCAGCGTCCAGCCAATTACGGCTGGGTAGAACACCAACCGCATGTTATCGTCGAGGTCATACTTAGCGAAAGCCGGATTGCCACCCGCGCCAGGGTGCAACGAGTCGGTGAGGCGCGGCAGAATGTAGAACAACGGCATGGCCGTGGCAAAGGCGAAGATGTTGTAGATGGCTGAAATTCGGGCCCGCTGCTGCTCGTCGGTGAACGAGGAACGCAGCACTAGGTAAGCGCCGTAAATAAGCATGGCAATGGCTGCGCCGTTGAGCTTGGGGTCGTTGGTCCACCAGGTTCCCCACGTGTATTTAGCCCAGATGCTGCCGGTTGCTAGCCCCACAATACCCATCAAGATTCCGGTTTTGGCCGCTTCGTGCGACAGCACATCCAGTTGGGGAGTGGGCGTACGCAGGTAGCGGATAGAATAGTACACGGAGGCTATCAGAATGAAGGTCATCCCGAACCACATCGGCACGTGGAAGTAGAGGTTACGAATTGTTTCGTTTAGGATGGCCAACCGCGGCACTGGCAACAGAAAGCCTGATACTGCTGTGTAAAGCAGCAGGATAGCTGCCAGGCCCTTCCACCAATTATTTTTCATGAGCAATCAGAAATTGAGAGGTAGAAACGATACGTTGCTAAAGCCTGCTCTTATACTTTTCATGGAATAACAAATTCAACTGATAAGTTATTCAACCGATTGAAAATGTTTTTTCTCTTAAAGCCTGGGCAGAGTGGCGCTGGCTTTCCTGTAGTTGAATCAGCTTCGCCATAGAAAAGGAAACAGCAGATACGACACCGCCCCCACAATTAGGTTGAGGGCTACCAAGGTCAGCAAGGCACTTTCACTGGCTTCAAACTCCAATCCATCCAGCGCGTTTTTTGAAACTTTAATGAGCAGCAGGAGCATCGGAATCATGAGCGGAAAGCCCAGCACTACCATTAATGTATTGCTGTTGGTGGCTTTGGCTGCAATGCCCGATACCAGTGTGAGCGTAGAGGCGAAACCCAATGCCCCCAAGGCTACATTACCAACAAACAGCGTGGGATCTTGCACCGGATTGCCCAGCACAATCATGTACAATCCGAGACCCGCTAGCGCCAAGCCCAGCAGCAGCAGCGCGTTGTAGGCAATCTTGGCCAAAATAACCGCTTGTGGGGGTACCAGTGTATAGTAGTAGAGCATCCGCCCGCGGCTTTCCTGTAGAAAGCCCTTGGCTACGGCATTCACCGCCGAAAACAACAGGATAATCCAGAAAAGTGCGTTCCAAGCCGGTGCAGGCGGCAAACCACCCTTCAACGAGAAGCTCAGAAAACATACGAACACCGTGCTGCCCACATACAGCAGCATCCCGTTGAGTGCCGCACGCTGACGCCATTCCAAACGGAAGTCTTTGAGCATCAAATACCAAATCTCACGAACAAGCAACACGGCAAGACGGCTGGTGAACAGGACCGCAAAGATACAACCCAACTCCCGGATTAGCAGGTGAAATCGAGAAGCAAACCGAGACACCCGTTGTTAGACGGCTCTACCGTTATTCTATCATCAATTTACCAGTGCTAACCACATCTGCCTGCGTGAGTTGATACCAATACAGGCCTGGACGCAACTGCGGCGCGCGGAGCACTGCCTGCCCACCAAGGGGCTGCAGGAGCTCATTTAACACGAGGTGGCCCGCAGCATCATGCAGCAGCACACGGGCCGGGGAGGCTCCGATTAGCTTGAACGTGACAGCCGCGTGGGCCGGGTTAGGATACACACTGGGCGCCGCGGCACTACGGCGGTTGTGCGTGCCCAAAGGCTGGCGGAAAGGTTGAAAATCAACGAGCCCCAGGTTAGCTTGGTCGGGCTGATGAAAGATGTGGGCTTCGATGAGACTGGCCGTTGCCGTACCCCAATCGTTGTTTTCTGCTTTCACTGCGTCGGGCGTGTTGTTATAGAAATCGTAGGTCTGCCCACCGTTGCCGTTGCCTGCAAGACGGTTCAGTCCCACATCGGTGGTGTCGCGGCTGCTTATGTTGCCGAAGCTGACTACCGGCCCGCCCGCCGTACCTGTGCGGAGCAGCGTCACGCCCCACAAGTTGCCACGCAACACGTTCCGCGACACCACCCCAGTTTGCGTTTGGTTGCCTTGAAAGTTGAGGCCACTTCCACCGGTCTGGGCATTAGGATTGGTGTTGTTGTTTTCCACCACGTTGCCCGTCACATAGGAAGTGATGTTAGCTCCAATGACGGCAATGCCGTAGCGGTTGTTGCGCACCGTATTGCGGCGAATAATAACTGTTGTGACAGCCGTTCCGCCCAGCAGGTTGGATACCCCAATACCACCCGCCATGTTGGTTGCAGGGTTGCCGATAACTGTGCAGCCCTCAATTTGGATAGGGAAAGTGGGGTTGCCAGTACCCAGGTTGATTTGCGGATAGTTGCCATTTTCGGTGTCGTTCTCCAAAAAGGTGCAGTCCTCGATGATGGGAGACGTCGGGCGGTTGGAAGGAGAGTTGATACCAGCACGCGCATTGCGCACAAACCGGCACCGCTGTATCAGGGCCCGATTTCCCGACAAACTCAGCGCCCCGCTGTTAATCAAGCGAGTTCCAATCGTGGACACATTGTAGCGCAGCACACAATCGGTTAGCTCCACATTGGCGTCCAGCACACGCAGCCCGCCACTACGCTCCACCACCGTGTGGCGCAGCACCGACCCCGTGCTAGTACCGCTCAACGACAAACCGACCCACGGTGCCCCGGCATTCTGGGCAGTGAACACCACCGAGTCGGGTGGGGTGACCTGCAACACCCCATCTATAAGTACCTGCACTCGGTCAGCTGCTCGAATTAGCTCATTGGTATTGATCCGCAGGGTATCCGTGGCGGCCAGCCGAATAGTATCGTTGATGAGCCAGGCGCCGGCAGTACGGGTTACGTAGCCGCCAGAAGCTGCCGCTAGCTGCGTGAGGGTGTAGCGCTGGCCGGTACCGGGGGTGCTGTATTGCGCGTGCGCGTGCCACATTGGCAACAGGTACACAGCAGCCATGAGCAAGAGTAACTTCTGTTTCATGCTTTTCAGATAAGTAGGGTGGAGCCAAGGGAAAGCACTTGCTACGCAGAAGGTATAAAAACCACATAAAAAAAGCCACCCAGATATTCTGGGTGGCTTCCGGACTTGGCTTTTCAACAAACAAGCTGCAAAGCCTAGCTGTACTGGGTGGCTGATCTGGACTTAGAAGTCGTAGCCCAAGGTGAAATAGAGCTTAGGATCTTTTTGCACGTAGTCTTCCTGGCCCCAAGCAATGTCGAACTTACCGTAGAAACCTAGGATGGTAGACCGGACACCGAATCCGTATCCAATTAGGAATGGGTTACGGAAGTTGATAACCGTAGCCGAGAACGAGTTACCGGCCAACTGCGAAATTTGAGTGTTGTAGGAGTTGTTTTCGTTGAACGGGTTGTTGCCTGAGTAGGCCGTGCCAGCGTCGCCGAAGGCGGTCAACTGAAGGTTACGGAAGAAGCCCGAGTAAATAGGGTTGCGCGAGAGGTACTGGATGATCGGCACCCGTAGCTCGGAATTGAAGAGCAGATAGCGTGGGCCAGTACGCTTGCTGTAATTGAAACCCCGCAAGTTGGTAGCAAACTGCTGGTAGAATATCTCGGCTGGGTCGGGGGTAGGCGTCAACAGTCTGTCGCCCTCAAAGTCGTTGTTCAGCCAGTTGTCCATGCCACCAAGCCGGAAGGTTTGGGGCGAGTTGCCCAGAAACTGTCCGTAGCTAGCGCGGTTTGCCCACACAATCTGCCGGTGTACTTTCTGGTAGTGACGCAAGTCAATGTAGATCTTGCCGAAGTCTTTGCCGGAATTCAACGCATTGAGTTGCAGCATACCCACCTTCATGCGGGTGCCTTCCAACATGTTTACGCCGGTGGTTACCGAGTTATCTAACACCAACTCCCCGTTGAAGCCAAGGTAATTCCGGTTGATATCATTCCTCTCCGACAGATCTATGTATGCGTTGCTTGACACGTTGACGAAACGCGGGCCAGCCCGTACACTCAGGCTATTGGTGAGCGGGTACGTGATGGTAGGCGAAATCTCATGACGCCCATAGCGCACTCTACCTAATACGCTATTGATCGGAATGTTATCGAAGAAGATAGCCTGTTTGTCGTAGCGGATACTCCAGTCGTAGCGGTGCTCGAGGTTGGTGTATTCTGCGAATATCTTGCTGGTGCGCAAATCCGTCAGAACGAAGATACCAGCTCGGATTCGGTGGTTTTCAAACAGATCCGACATAGCTGCCTGCCCAATGATACCAAAACCAAGCAGTGGATCAACGGCCAACGACGACACTACATTATCCACGCTGAAGCGAGTGTCATAGCGGTACGGGACGAGAGGTGCCGCTACCTCGGTGGCGAGTGCCACGGTGGGCTGAGGAGCAGCTACTGTAGGCGACGGCACGCGCGCAGTCCGGCGGGTAGTGGTCCGGTCGGCGGGTAGGTCTTCGTCAAACTCGTAATTATTGGTGTTAACGGGCTTGTTGGCCGTATTGGCGGGCTGCTGCTGCGGGGCGGGTGACGTGGTGTCGTCGGTTGGCGCTGGCACAACCACCGGCTCGGTGGTTGGAGCCGGGGCTGGCTTAGGCGCCACCGATGCAGTAGGCTTCGACCGATCTTCCAGCGTTTCTTGACGAGCCGTTTTGGACAGCGTCAGATTCTCCGGCATCGGATAGGTCGGGTACAAATACACGAAGTCCCGGGCCCGGTTGGAAGCTACAAAGCCCAACGTGCCAGTGGTAGCATTGTAGTCGAAATCCTTGAGGTTGGAGCGGAAGCTGCTTATGGGCGTCCGCTGGCGCGTGGTTAGCGAGTAACGGTACACGCTCCGAACGCCGCTTTCTTCACCTAGATACACAATTTCCTCGTTGGAAATGGCACGTGGCCGACCTTCGTTGGAAATGGTGCTAACCAACGACTCTATCGGCTGCGCCCGACCATCTAAGTGGTATAGGAACAAGTCGTAGTTGTTGACGACACCGCCAAAGTTGCCTTTCGCGGTACCCGCCGAGTCCAGCCACCGATTGGAGCTGAACACGATGCCGCTGCCATTGGGCAGGAATACAGGTTGCACATCATCGAATACGTCGGTGGTTAACTTTTCGGGGCGGCGGCTACCAGCCCGTAGCACATACAGGTCGTTTTGCCCGTTTTGTACGCCGCTAAATACCAGGGCCTTGCCATCAGGCGAATAGCTCAGGTCCATTACCTGCTGAAACGGCGCGAAGATGGCAGACCCTTTCTCTCCAATGAAAGGCAAGGCCTCTCCTATTCTTGACAGCAAGCCAGCCGCGCCGCCGTCCGCTGGGCGTAGTCGCAGACTCATAGCACCTTTGGTCATTTCAGCTACGGCTACTTGGCTGTTGCCGCGCCACGCTAGCACCGGCAGCCGGGTTTCCACTTGCTGGCCTGGAGTTTTGTAGCCAGCCCGGTGAATAGTGCGACGGCCCGAACCATCGCGGTTCACTACTAGCACCCGGTAGCGGCCCCGGTCGTTGCTCACATACGCTAGCTGCTGCCCATTCGGGCTCAGCACCGACTGCGAGTACACAATGTTTTTGCGGTTGCTATTGGTAACGGCACGCTCCTGATCAGCTTCCACAAAAGGAGTTTGCGGCTGGGCGTTCAACTGACGGTAATAAGCAAGCCAGTCTTTCTGAAACACCTTGTAGGGCACATTCAGCGAAGAGCTGATGCCAACTTCCACGTCGCGGGTAATGCGCGTCAGGTTTAGAATATTCTGGATGGTGGTGTAGCCGTAGCGCTCCGCAATGTAGTTCCAGAGGCTTTGGCCAGCCAACTGCGGGTTGCGCAGGAAGAACGGTGCGGCACGATTACCCTCGTACTCCTTGGTCATGTCGCGCATGTAGTCGTCCATGTCCACGCTCCAGCCCTCGGCGGCGTACGCCGAAGCACCACTCACAAACCAATCAGGTAGTTGCAGCAAGTACGTGCTCTGGATGACTTCCTTCAGCGAGCCACCGTACATCATATCGTTGAGCAGCACCCGGGTAATCTGGAAGCTCAGATCACGCTTGAACTGGGTTTGCTGCCCACTGAAGGCAATTTGCACCTTGCTCATGCGCAGCAGGTTGGTTTCCCCACCAGTTTGGTACTTATCGGAATCGAGCCCGATGTTGCTCTGCCGTAGGTCGCCCACGGAATTATAGAGCATGATGGTGGTTTTCGAGTACGGGTAGTAACCCACCAACGCGGTGATGCGCTGTAGCTCCTTCTCGGCGTATTCGGCGGCGCGGCGGGCACTCACGTCGCCGCCCCCGTAGTAGTACACGTTGAAGTTCTGGGTGTTCAGTACCTGCCAGTCGAAGTTCTTGTACTGAATCCGAACCCGACCAAACTCCTCCTGCGCCGACTGGCCTCGCACCGAGCCACCTACCAACAGCAGTAGGAGCATGAGGGTGGCACCTGCCACTGTGTGGTGGCCCAGCCCTCGGAACCACCGTGAAAAGAATAGATGCTTCATAGTCAACGAATGCAGTAGGCAAAAAGGCGGCGCCAAAGCAGGGCGTGGGCCGCTGTATGTCAAGAAGAGAAATGCACGGCTCCAGGAGCCGTAGTATACAACGCTTGGTAACGCTTAATATTGACTTCGGGCCACAATTCTGTGGCTGAATTCTCGAGATGGTCAGCTAGCAGAATGGCCAGCCGCGGAGCCAGCATTACACCCTTCGAGCCGAAGCCATTAAATATACTCAAATCCGGCACTTCCGGATGCCGCCCCAGCAGCGGTTTCCGGTCGCGCACGGCGGGCCGAACACCTGCCCACTGTGCCTGCACTGCAAAGGGCAGATTGGTGGTAGCCGCCAGCCGCTCGCTTAGCTCCTGGCGAGCCGCTGGTGTGGTATCCGGGGCAAACGGGGGCCAGCGGTACGTAGCCCCTACCCGAAACCTTCCGTTGCCGAGAGGTACCACGTAAGCGCCTTTGTTAAGCACCTGATTTTCTGTAAGACCCGAGCATACAACGTCTAAGACCTCTCCTTGGTTTGGGGTGATGGGCAACCAATGAAAGTACGGGTTTGCAACGGCCCCTGCGCCTTCGCAACAAACCAGATGACGCGCCCGCACACGGCCGGCATAGGTAACCCCAGCCGGGCCGATAACGAGTTGTTCCCAAGTGAAAGTTTCATGCTGCAGCCCGCCATTAGCAAGTTGTTCGGAGGTGAGAGCAGCCAGCAATTCGCGCAGCCGCACGTAGCCGCCCCGCCGGATGCGCAGCCCCCCAAAATCGTCGCGGACGCCAGCCGTTGCGGGCAAGGCGGATCCCGCATCTTCTACAAAATCCTGCCAGGGCATATCCGCACTGCGGGCCAGCATAGTGTTCTGCTCCGCCACCGACGAAAACAACTTCCAGATTGGTAACTCAACGAAGAACTGTTGCCCGAAATGCTGGCCTATTTCCTGGTACAAAGTACTGGCGGCGGTAAGCAACTCGTCGGCCCGCCAAGCTAACGCAAACCGTTTGCCCGCCACCGGATTCATCAGGCCCGCCGCCACCTTCGAGGCCGAATCAGGCCGGTCTGCGTCTAGTACCAGCACCGTCCGGCCCCGCCGGCGCAGCTCCCACGCTAAGGTGGCGCCCGCAATGCCATGCCCGAGAATCAGGTAATCGTATTCTTTCATAAAGTAAAGTAAGCACAAGACAAACTCAGCCGCTTCATACCACTACGCATAGGCCGACGAAGGACTTTCTTCTAGCCTCTAACTTCACCGAACCAGCTAGTGCATCTGCGTTCTACTGATAAGACTCGTAACTTACCACCCGGTTCCACGTTGCCTTGTTTTTTCCTCTCTGCATGACCGTTTCCGGTTTTACATTCAACGCCTTTTCCGAGAACACCTATCTGCTTCATGATGCCACTGGCCAGTGCGTTATCGTGGATCCTGGCTGCTACGACCGAGCCGAACAACAGGCGCTTCGCAGCTTTGTAGAGGCCCAACAGTTGCAGGTAGTTTTGTTGCTCAACACGCATTGCCACATCGACCATGTACTAGGCAACCAGTTTGTCGTCGATACTTACAAGGTTCCTTTTCTACTTCATGAAGAGGATTTGGCTACGCTACGGTCCGTGCCTACTTACGCAGGCAGCTACGGATTCCCGACTTACTCTCCCGCTGAACCTACTGGCTTTCTAGCGCCCGGCGTGCCTGTACATTTCGGCGACACCGAACTGGAAGTCCGTTTTGCGCCTGGTCATGCGCCTGGCCATGTAGTGTTCTACCACGCGCCCACTGCTACTGTTATTGGCGGCGACGTGCTATTTCGGGGCAGTATTGGCCGCACCGACTTACCAGGCGGCGACTATGCTACGCTTATTCGCAGCATTGAAACCCAGCTGCTCACCCTACCCGACGACGTGACCGTGTATCCCGGTCATGGCCCAGCCACCACCATCGGCGACGAGCGCCGCACGAACCCGTTCCTTAATTAAGAGCAGTGAATAGAAGAAGCAAATGCGCCTGCTACCTATTCGTGTAGCATCGGGGTTGCTCATTTCTCGATTTCTACTTCCTCGTTCTTAATTTCTATAGCTCCATGAAGAACCATATCCCTAACGCGGTTACCTGTCTCAATCTGTTTGCTGGTTGTCTGGCACTAACGCAGATTTTTGCCGGAAACCTCGAAATAGCAGCTTACCTCGTAGGCTTGGCGGCAGCCTTCGATTTTGCTGATGGCCTGTTAGCGCGGGCACTGCACGCCTCCTCTCCCATTGGCAAAGACCTAGATTCGTTGGCCGATATGGTTTCGTTTGGGGTGGTACCGGGCGCCTTTCTGTTTGATTTGCTTATGCAGGCGGGCGCGGGCACTCCGGCCTGGTTGCCTTACGCAGGCTTTGTGGTCACGATATTTTCGGCACTGCGGCTCGCCAAGTTCAACAATGATACCCGCCAAACAACTTCGTTTATTGGGTTGCCTACGCCGGCTTGTACATTAGTAGTTGCCTCATTCCCCCTCATCTTAGCCCACGACTCGTTTCATGTCACCAACTTCATTCTCAATCCGTGGGTGCTGCTGGGCTTAACCGCGCTACTCTCTGGACTGTTGGTTGCGGAAATTCCGCTGTTTGCTCTTAAATTCAAAAATCTTCGCTGGCAGGACAACGGGGTGCAGTTTGTATTTCTGCTGCTAACTGTAGCGCTCCTGCTAGTACTGCAAGCCACCGCTATTCCGCTGGTAGTGTTGCTTTATGTGTTGATGTCGATGGTGCGGCCTTCTGTGAGCTGATTTTTGCGGGTCTTCCTACAATATATTGAATACCTGATGAGTTAAATCAATTGGCACTTATGAACCCCGGCTATGTCGAGCTTGTTCATTGCCCATTGTTAGCCTACTCATCTTAATTGCTTATTGAACACACCCTTATGCGCTTCTTTACTTTTCTAGTGATAAGTTGCAGCTTGCTAGTGTCGTTTGCGGCACAAGCGCAGGATGGCAGGCGCACCACACCTATTCGGTTACGTTGGTTAGGGCAGCAAGAAATACCAGGTTCAGATTACAAGCTGCGGAGGGTGCCTACTTTTGCGGAAGCCCAGTTCCAACCCGGCTCACTGTTTGGTCACTACATCCTGCACGTGCAAGGCTCTGTTGCCGAGGGTCAGTTGCTAAATGCCGTTTATGAGCCGTTTTCTGCTGCCGATGCGGCCTTATTAAAAGCTCCCTCCCAACCTGTAGCTACCACACTTGCTGTAAGCGAAGCTATGGAGCGCGGCCAGCCAATCAGTATCATAACGGTGCCCGCAGTACGCCGCAGCACGCAAACCGGACAGTACGAGAAGTTACTATCGGCAGACTATAGCTACGTACTTGGTGCACCAACTGCCCGCCGCACCCAGCAGATTTTTCATGCTAGCACCTCTGTATTGGCTACCGGTAATTGGTACAAGATTGGGGTGCCGCGTAGCGGTATTTTCAAGCTCGATTACGAAGGGTTGCGCCAGCTTGGCCTCACAGACATAGCAACCATTGACCCTAGCCGTATTCAAGTATACGGCAATGCCACTGGGTTGCTCCCCCAGCCCATCAGCACTCCGCGTCCCGACGACTTGGTGGAGAATGCCATCTATTTTTCTGGCGACCAAAACCCCACCTTTGAGAGCAACGAGTACTTTCTATTTTATGCTCGCGGCCCCCACACATGGGAGCGGACACCCGGAACGCAGCGCTTCCGCCACATTCAAAACATCTACTCCGATACGGCTTATTACTTTGTCACGGTAGCCACACCTCCCCGCAAAGGACTGCGGGTGCAGGCGGCACCCGCAGTAGGAGCCCCCAATGCACCTGCTATTTTTCAGTATGCTGAGCGCGAGTTCTACGAGAAAGAGTTAATAAACCTAGCAAAATCAGGACGGCAGTGGTTAGGCGAAGGCTTACGCAACGGCACTTCTCAGTCTTTTTCTTTCAGCAAAATCACTGACTTGGCTCCTGGTACCACGGTACAAATCACAGCTTCGCTAGCCGGCACTTCCAAAGGCACTCACTCTTTTCAGCTTTCCCTCAACGACAACCAACTCGGTAGTCAGGTGCTGCCGCGCGTTAACCCAGGCCGTGGGTATGTAGAGTATGCAAATACCAGCATCCAAACCTTCTCTGTTGCGGCTCCTACAGCTTCAACAGCCCTGCGTGTCGGCCTGACCTACTCGGGTTCCGACGCACCAGATACCGGCTACCTGGATTATCTGGAAGTAAACGCCATCAAGCCGCTTCAGCTAACCGGCTCAGTACTGGAGTTTCGGTCGTTTGCGAATGTACAGGCGGGCCGTATCAGCCAGTTCACTATTGCCAACAGCACGGGCGCTCTTATCTGGGATGTTACCAACCCCCGGCGAGCCAAATCATACCCATCTAACGCGGGCTCTTTCGTTGCCCCCACCGACTCTCTACGTGAGTTTGTAGCATTCCTGCCCACTGGCACCTTCGACAAACCGGTCAACTTCGGTAAAGTAGCCAATCAGAACCTGCATGCTCGCCTCACGCTTCCAGTGGATTTGGTTATCGTTACGCATCCACTGTTTGTGACGGAAGCGGAGCGGCTAGCAAACCACCGCCGCACACACGATAAGCTGAAGGTGGAAGTGGTAACTACCACTCAGGTGTACAATGAATTCGGGTCGGGTGGTCAGGATGTTAGTGCCATTCGAGACATGATGAAGATGGTGTTTGACCAGCGTGGCACGCCAGACCGGCAACAGTATTTACTGCTGTTTGGTGATGCCTCATACAATTACAAAGCGCCCGGTACCACTGCTCAGAATTTTGTACCTACGTACGAATCACGGGAGTCATTCGCACCCATTTACGGCCGCGACACCAACGGCTTCGGTCCGCAGACCTTCTGCTCCGATGACTACTATGCTCTGCTAGACGAAAACGAAGGCGAATGGGCCGAAAATTATTCGGGTATAGCTGAAACGATGGATGTCGCGGTGGGCCGCCTACCGGTTCGCACACCAAGCGGCCAAGCAACAATGGCACAAGCCACCAGAGTGGTAAACAAGCTTATTGCCTATGATTCGAGAGTTGCAATGAGCAACTGGCGCAACCGCCTTACGTTCGTCACCGATGACGAAGATGGTGGCTTGCACATGAACCAAGCGGAGCCACTGATCCAAAGCATAGCTTCCAAACAGCCCGTGTTCAACACCCATAAGGTGTATCTGGACATGTACCAGCAAATTAATGGTGCATCTGGGCAGAAATCACCGGATGCTGAGCGAGCCGTTGACGAGTCATTTGAAAAGGGCTCTTTAATTATCAACTACAATGGCCACGGCGGGCCCGATGCATTGGCTGATGAAAAAATTCTGAGTAGAGCTTCCATCCTTCGTCTGCTTAACAAGAACCGCCTTACCTTCCTAGTCACAGGTACCTGTGATTTCAGTTATTATGATGACTATACCAAGGATTCGGCTGGTGAGATGGCACTCACAGACGTAGATGGCGGAGCTATTGGCTTATATACCACCACCCGATTGGTGTTTGCCCAAAATACGTTGCTCACGCCCTTCTACGATTCTATACTGTCAGTGCGTAGCGGTCGGGTTGCTCGTATTGGGGAGGCCACGCGTTTTTCCAAAAACCAAGGAGCAACTGACCCCCTCAACCGGAATTATGTATTGCTCGGGGACCCTACCGCTCAATTAGCGCACCCCGATCTAACCATGACGCTGGATGCCGTTAATGGTCAACCATTGGGCCCTAACACGCCAGTCACGGATACGCTCAAGGCGCTTTCCACAGTGCAGTTAGCTGGCTCCGTACGGACCGGCACCCTATCCACAGCACCTGTCAACACCAGCTTCTCTGGTACAGCCCAAGTTACGGTATACGAGAAACCGAATACCGTAACGACCCTTGGCTCTGGTCCTGATGGAGTGAAGAAAACAATCACGATTCAGGAAAACATCATTTATTCAGGCCAAGCCACGGTAAGAGCAGGACGCTTTTCTTTGCAGTTCGTAGTTCCTCGCGACATCAACTATAGTCTTGGTTTCGGAAAGGTCAGTCTTTATGCGAAAGACACCGTGCAGGTGGTGGATGCTCATGGCTACCGCAATGTGCCGGTTGGTGGCGTTGCCCTTCTAGCTAACCGGGACACCATCCCACCCAAAATCACGCTTCATATGGACAATACCGCCTTTGTTTTCGGCGGCCTCACAGCTACTAGTCCCACGCTACTCGCCCGTCTTTTTGATGAGAGTGGTATCAATACCGCCGGTTCTGGCATAGGTCACGAAATCACGGCGACTCTCGACAATGACCCTGCTCGTCTCACTATCCTCAACGATTTCTATACCGCCAACGTCGATAGTTTCCAGTCTGGTAACATCCGCTATCAGTTCAAAGACCTAAGCACTGGCCCTCATGTGCTCCACCTAAAAGCCTGGGATACCTTCAATAACTCTTCTATCAAAGACGTTGAGTTCATTGCAGCACAAACCGACAAGCTGGCATTAAGCCATGTGTTAAACTATCCGAACCCCTTCGCCAAGCACACAACGTTTCATTTCGACCACAACCGCCAAGGCGAAGAATTGGACGTGCAAGTACAGATATTTACGGTTGCCGGACGCTTGGTTCGCACCTTGCAAGCTAATATTCCGAGTAGTGGCTCCCACGTTCCGCAAAGTCTGAACGACAATACTCTCTCTTGGAACGGCCGCGACGAATACAACGACCAACTAGCACGTGGTGTGTATGTCTATCGGGTCAGTGTCCGTGTTAAGAGCGACCAGTCCACTACATCCAAGTTTGAAAAGCTGGTTATCCTAAATTAATTCATCACGCTTCTTCGCCTACTTTCTCCAATCTTTCTTTGTCTTTATGACTTTTTCGAAGGTGCCCGTGCGTTCTGCGCTTCTCTCCGGACTTTTAGGCCTGCCATTGCTCGGATTTGCCCAGTCTTCTCCCAACACTATCACCACTGCGGTTCCCATTCTGACCATCAGCCCCGACTCTCGCTCGGCCGCGCTCGGTGAAGCAGGGGTAGCCATTTCGCCTGATGCTAATTCCGCCTACTACAACGCAGGCAAACTAGGCTTTGCACCAAACAAATACAGTGTCTCCACCTCATACACCCCATGGTTGGGCACCATCACAGACGATATGGGCCTGGCTCACTTGTCTGGTTACGCTAAGATTGGAGAGCGTTCGGCTATTTCGGCTTCGCTCATGTATTTCGACTTAGGTCAGATTCAATATCGGGATCAGAACAACGTGGAAGGGCCTACGGTCAACCCGAAAGAATATGCTTTCAGCGTAGCTTATGGCCAGAGACTATCCGAAAATTTCGGTGTAGGGGTAGCCGCACGATATATCCGTTCTAACCTCACAGTGAGTGGGCTCGATTCCAAGCCCGGTAACGCCGCTGCTGTAGACCTGGGTGCGTATTACAACAAGGACATAGCTATTGGTGCTGCCGATTACAACATGGCTTTTGGTGCTGCTATCACCAATATCGGCAACAAGATAACGTACACAAACCCTGAGCAAGCTGATTTCTTGCCCACTACACTTAAGCTTGGAACTGCCTTCACGCGTGAGCTAGATGCCTTCAATAAAATTACTATAACAGCTGACGTAGCAAAACTTTTAGTACCTAGCCCGTACTATGAAGAAGGGCCTATTCCTACGGATCCGGTTGAGCGAGAGGCGCGCCGGAAACGTATTGATGACGAGAATCAAAGCCGCCGAGGCAAGACACCTGTTAATGGTGCTCTTGGCTCTTTTAGTGATGCTCCAGGAGGCTTTCAGGAAGAACTCCGCGAAATCAATATATCAGCTGGAGCTGAATACGTCTACAATGACCTGTTAATGGCTCGCGTAGGCTACTTTTATGAAAACCCTGTGAAAGGCGACCGTAACTATCTAAGTTTTGGTTTAGGCGTTCGGTATCAAGTTTTCGGAGTAGACGGTGCTTATTTAGTGCCTAATTCCAAAAACAATCCCCTGGCTCAAACCATTCGGGTTTCTCTTCACTTCAACTTCAACAAACTAGATCAGGCGTTCGGCGATGGAACCGACACACCTGTCAATTAATCTTCTCTAATGCTCGACCGCAAAGTCGCTCCTCCCGTTCAGCCGCTGGCCAGTGTCACACTGCCGGCGGCTGACGTGTTTATGCTCCCTAATGGGGCCCGTTTACATGTGATGCGCAACAGCGCACAGCCAGTCGTACGTCTTCAAGTTGTCTTCCGCGCCGGTAAATGGTATGAGCCCTCATCAGGCCTATCGTTGCTTACAGCGCGTATGTTACTTGAAGGCACGCGTAGCCGCACAGCCCGTCAGATTGCCGATGAAGTGGCCTTCTACGGCGCTTCTATCGAGTGCGAGCAAGGCTTCGACCGAGCTACTCTCACGCTGTATTGTCTCACACGCCACTTGTCAAACCTCTTACCCCTCATTCAGGACGTCTTAACCGAAGCAACGTTCCCAATCACAGAACTAGAGTCACTCAAAACGCGCACTATCCAGAACATCAAAATTGAGCGTCAAAAGAACAGCTATCTAGCTGCCGAGCTTTTCTCGCGTAACTTATATGGTTCCTCTCATCCGTACGGAAACGTATTCGACGAATCTGTCTTCGCTTCCACTACCCAAGAAACTGTACAGGCATACTATGAAGCTGCCTACCAGTTCTCACAAGCCGAGATTTTCTTATGTGGAGACGTTAGCCAAACCGATGAAAACACAGTAGCTGATTCTTTGGGGCGTGTCAACAAACCAACGGCTCCTATTTCCGTAGCAAAATACACCCCCCAAAGCGCATCTCCACAAGATTATAAGAAGGTTGCCGATAGCCTACAAGCATCTTTGCGTATCGGTCGCCTTTGGCCTGCGCTTACCCATCCTGATATCCATAAGCTACAAGTCTTGGTTAAGGTGCTAGGTGGCTATTTTGGATCACGCTTGATGCGCAATATCCGAGAAGACAAAGGCTTCACCTACGGTATCTATGCAAGCGTAGGCCCTAGGGAATACGCCTGCTCCTTCGCTATTGGCACCGATGTAAACGCTGAAAGTGCCAAAGCAGCTATCCATGAAATCCATCATGAGCTTCGCTTGCTACAAACCACTCCTATTTCAATTGAGGAGTTGCAAACTGTCAAAAACTACATGACTGGCAAGTTTGCCAACGAGTTAAGCACCGTGTTTGAGCAGTGTGACAAGTACAAGGCAATTATTTTCTTCGATCTGCCATCGAATTACTACACGCATTTTATAGAAGAAGTCAACAGTGTCGACTCTAAGCAATTACTAGCTCTTGCTCAGCAATATTTATCTCCAGAAGACATGATCGAAGTAGTTGCTGGTCCATAGCGAACAGTGAAGCACACAAAGCAAAAAGGGGCACCATATGGTGCCCCTTTTTGCTTTGTGTGCTTCACTGTGCTCAGCCTATCTATGATATTCCCAAAACGTATTTGTGTCAGTATTTTATCATATAGAAATGACTTCGCTAAAAACAGATGGCACAGATGGCAGTGAAGCTATTTCTTACATAAAGCTCAGAAGGGATAGGGATAAACGGCCAACGCCCCTCGACGGCACGAAGCCGGAGGGGCGCTGGACTCATAACAGTAAGGTTGGCGGCGACCGACTCTCCCACCGATGAAGGCAGTACCATAGGCGCTCCGGGGCTTAACGACTCTGTTCGGAATGGGAAGAGGTGAACACCCGGGCTAAAGCCACCATTACTGGTGCCGTCGGCTGCGGCCCCCCACTGCGGGAAGAACAGCCAACGCAAAATCATTGACACAAGGACGAGCGAGAAAAAGAAAAGAGGTAAGGGTGTATATACGAAGCGTTCGAGTCATTAGTACGGGTCAGCTGTGGCATTTCGGCCTCTACACTTCCCGCCTATCAACGTGGTCATCTCCCACGACTCTTCCTATATCGGAAATCTCATCTTCAGGTGAGTTTCGCACTTAGATGCTTTCAGCGCTTATCTCATCCTAGCGTCGCTACCCGGCGCTGCAGCTGGCGCCACAACCGGTGCACGAGCGGCTAGTCCAACTCGGTCCTCTCGTACTAAAGTCAGGTCCTGTCAAATTTCCTACGCCCACCACAGATAGGGACCGAACTGTCTCACGACGTTCTGAACCCAGCTCGCGTGCCACTTTAATCGGCGAACAGCCGAACCCTTGGGACCTTCTCCAGCCCCAGGACGTGACGAGCCGACATCGAGGTGCCAAACCTCCCCGTCGATATGAGCTCTTGGGGGAGATCAGCCTGTTATCCCCGGCGTACCTTTTATCCTTTGAGCGATGGCCCTTCCATGCGGAACCACCGGATCACTATATCCGTCTTTCGACCCTGCTCGGCTTGTAGGCCTCACAGTCAAGCCCGCTTCTGCTATTGCGCTCTACGTCCGGTTACCAAGCGGACTGAGCGGACCTTTGAAAGCCTCCGATACTCTTTTGGAGGCGACCACCCCAGTCAAACTACCCAGCAGACACTGTTTCCATTTCTAGATTAGGCACCAAACAACACAAGGGTGGTATTTCAACGGCGACTCCCCCAGACCTAGCGGCCCGGGCTCAACGTCTCCCACCTATGCTACACATGTGTTGTCCAGCGTCAATGTCAACCTATAGTAAAGGTGCACGGGGTCTTTCCGTCCCGTGGCGGGTACTCGGCATCTTCACCGAGACTACAATTTCACCGAGCTCACAGCTGAGACAGCGCCCAGATCGTTACACCATTCGTGCAGGTCGGAACTTACCCGACAAGGAATTTCGCTACCTTAGGACCGTTATAGTTACGGCCGCCGTTTACCGGGGCTTCGATTCAAACCTTCGCCTTGCGACTAAGTTCCCCTCTTAACCTTCCGGCACCGGGCAGGTGTCAGACCTTATACTTCCGCTTGCGCGTTCGCAAAGTCATGTGTTTTTGTTAAACAGTCGCCTGGGCCTTTTCACTGCGGCTTCTCCTATTGCTAGGAGGAAGCGTCCCTTCTCCCGAAGTTACAGGACCATTTTGCCGAGTTCCTTAGCTGTGATTCACTCGAGCCCCTCAGGATACTCTCCTTGACTACCTGTGTCGGTTTGCGGTACGGGCTAGAATTCAGTAAACGCTTAGCAGGTTTTCTTGACAGTCTGATTAGGTACACTATCCCCGTGGCCGAGGCCGTAGGGTACTATCGGGTTTCAGCAAAGTCGGCGTACTTAACTACCGTCTCTATACCTACACCCTTTAACGAGCACTTCCGTCCGCTCGCGGTACTTTCACTACTGTGTCACTGCATCACTCCAAATCCTAGGTGCTGGAATATCAACCAGCTGTCCATCGACGTAGCCTCTCGGCGTAGCCTTAGGTCCCGACTAACCCTGCTCCGATTAGCGTTGAGCAGGAAACCTTAGTCTATCGGGGGGCGGGTTTCTCACCCGCCTTATCGTTACTCATGCCTACATTTGCTTTTCTCGCCGCTCCAGCACCCCTTACAAGGCACCTTCACCGCTGACGAGAATGCTCCCCTACCACTTGCAC